>NZ_JBIVOI010000048.1:0-1230 GCF_044754045.1 Neobacillus sp. NPDC093182 | reverse complement strand
GTGTAACCGTCAAGTAGAAATCAACAGTTTTTAATAAATAAGATTAAACAGTTTTTATCAATTAAGATTCAACACTTTGATAATCAAATAATGCTTTCCTGTATTTCATTCTGATACTGTCTTGTTCTTCGCTGAAAGTCAAAATTTCACTCCGATGTAGAAGACGATCCAATATAGCTGTCGTAAGTGTCGTATCCCCAAGGAACTTTCCCCATTCTCCAGGGCCTTTATTAGATGTAAGGATAAATGCAGCTTTGTCATACATCTCATAAATGAACTGGAAGAATAAGTGGGCATCCTGCGGTTCATATGCCATATACATGACATCATCGATGATAATCAGATCAGATTTGGTGATACGGTTGTATCTCGTCCTAGATTTACTAATATACTCTCTTGATTTCAATACATAAATCAAACGATCCATTGATATAAAAGAAACTTGGTATCCACGCTCAATAGCGTGAATACCAAGGGCTGTTGATAGATGAGTCTTACCGACACCCGTTGGTCCCATCATAATTAAAGTAAAATACTCATCGACCCATGATAATTGTTTTAATATATTCAGTTGTTTTTCTCCAATCGCTGTCTGTTCTTCAAGGCGAAAGTTCTCAAATGTCAAAGCTTCTGGAAATTCTGCCCACTTCATTAGTCTTTCACTGTTTTTCCTTTCCCTACAACGCATTTCATGACTCAGGAACTCATGGATGAACTCATGATATGTCCATCCCTTTGCTTCTGCTTCCCTTAGAAGAGAGGGTAACTCCTTGGCTGTCTCTGCTAGACGTAAGGTTCGACATTTTTCCTGTAGTGATTCGTAAGGTTGACTCATCGGTTTGCTCCTCCCTGAAGGACACTTAAATAAATATCTTCTCTTCGTTCGGGGGCAACTAAAGTCTTATATTTCTCATTCAGGGTTCCAGTTTCTTTATGTTTCTTTCGGCCCTGTATTTCTAATGAGATGGCAATATCCCGAAGATCATTTGCACTAGTCAACCGTAAACGTCTCATCTCATAAAGTGCCTCGTCAATGAAAGATGGATATTTCAGAATGACAGATTGTACAACTTTAAGTTGATCTATCATATGGCGTGGATATTGATTAGAGAGAATTTCAATAAGCCAATTTGCAGCTTCTTTATCGGTTAACATTCCTTTGATTTGCTGTATTAATAGGTCACGTTTAGTTTGTTCACGTTCCCGATGGGAAGGGTCTGAAATAACAGC
>NZ_JBIVOI010000047.1:0-1238 GCF_044754045.1 Neobacillus sp. NPDC093182 | reverse complement strand
GGTGTCAATCCACAGCTTCGGTGTTACGTTTAGCCCCGGTACATTTTCGGCGCAGAGTCACTCGACCAGTGAGCTATTACGCACTCTTTAAATGGTGGCTGCTTCTAAGCCAACATCCTGGTTGTCTAAGCAACTCCACATCCTTTTCCACTTAACGTAAACTTTGGGACCTTAGCTGGTGGTCTGGGCTGTTTCCCTTTTGACTACGGATCTTATCACTCGCAGTCTGACTCCCACGGATAAGTCTTTGGCATTCGGAGTTTGTCTGAATTCGGTAACCCGATGAGGGCCCCTAGTCCAAACAGTGCTCTACCTCCAAGACTCTTACAACGTGAGGCTAGCCCTAAAGCTATTTCGGAGAGAACCAGCTATCTCCAAGTTCGATTGGAATTTCTCCGCTACCCACACCTCATCCCCGCACTTTTCAACGTGCGTGGGTTCGGGCCTCCATCCAGTGTTACCTGGACTTCACCCTGGACATGGGTAGATCACCTGGTTTCGGGTCTACGACCACATACTCATTCGCCCTATTCAGACTCGCTTTCGCTGCGGCTCCGTCTCTTCAACTTAACCTTGCATGGGATCGTAACTCGCCGGTTCATTCTACAAAAGGCACGCCATCACCCATAAACGGGCTCTGACTACTTGTAGGCACACGGTTTCAGGATCTCTTTCACTCCCCTTCCGGGGTGCTTTTCACCTTTCCCTCACGGTACTGGTTCACTATCGGTCACTAGGGAGTATTTAGCCTTGGGAGATGGTCCTCCCAGCTTCCGACCGGATTTCACGTGTCCGGCCGTACTCAGGATCCACTCAGGAGGGAACGAAGTTTCAACTACAGGGTTTTTACCTTCTATGACGGACCTTTCCAGATCGCTTCATCTACCCCGTTCCTTTGTAACTCCATGTTGAGTGTCCTACAACCCCAAGAGGCAAGCCTCTTGGTTTGGGCTATGTCCCGTTTCGCTCGCCGCTACTCAGGGAATCGCGTTTGCTTTCTCTTCCTCCGGGTACTTAGATGTTTCAGTTCCCCGGGTCTGCCTTCAATACCCTATGTATTCAGGTAAAGATACTGCTCCATTACGAGCAGTGGGTTCCCCCATTCGGAAATCTCCGGATCAAAGCTTACTTACAGCTCCCCGAAGCATATCGGTGTTAGTCCCGTCCTTCATCGGCTCCTAGTGCCAAGGCATCCACCGTGCGCCCTTTCTAACTTAACCTAAATGGTTATACTCTTA
>NZ_JBIVOI010000046.1:0-1257 GCF_044754045.1 Neobacillus sp. NPDC093182 | reverse complement strand
TGAACTATGACCCATAATATGGACAGTTAAATAAAAGAGCCTATGCTACTAACAGATGACCTCGGTATTGTACCGGGGTCATCTTTTTTAGTCCCCACTGGTAACGATGATTATTGTACTCCTCGATATATGAATCCACCATCTGCTTTAACTCAATAAAACTATTACATTCTTTATAATCAACCTCATCTTTAAAATGACCGAAGAAGGATTCCATTGGAGCGTTATCCCAACAGTTACCCTTACGGGACATTGATTGAGTTATATTCAACTTCTTTACTCTCTTTTGAAAGAGGGGATGAGTGTAATGGAAGCCTTGATCTGAATGTAGAATCGCTTCTGGATGGAACTGATTCTGCATGGCTTCTTTTAGCCTCGTTAATGTTTTATAAACGATATTCATCTTTAATGAAGTAGATAAATAATGGGCTAGTATTTCATTGGTACTACCATCTTTAACACATGATAAATAAGCTTTTTGACCATTTGCATAATATAGATAGGTAATATCCGTTAATAAAACCTTTCCAGGTTCCTCTTGATTAAACTCACGCTTTAAAATGTTAGGGCATGTTTTATGTTCTTGAGTTGCTTTGGACATTTTTTTATATGGGTTCGCATTTCTAACCTTCGCAAATAGTCCGTACTTACGCATTAACCTTCTAATTTTCTTATGATTCATTACTACAAAATAATCGTTTTCTAAAATCATTTTGATTGGTAATGCCCCAACTTTTTCCTTCTTTTGCTTAAATATAGAATAAATAAGTTCATAATCCGCTGCATCATCGAAGTCTCTTTGTTCGCGAATGGAAGATGCCTTTAACCAAGCATAGTACCCACTTCTACTTACTCCTGCTAGTTCACATAAGTAACTCACAATGTTCTTTAGTTGGTGTTGACGAATGATGTATTCAATAAGTTCGAATTTTTCTGATGGTGTTAATATCGTTTTTTCTTCAACGCCTGCCTCTCTAGTTCCTCTAGCTTTTTTAAGAAGTCGTTCTCAGCTTCTAAGAATTTAATTTTAGCTTCAGCTTTCTTCAGTCTTTCCTCCACAGATAGTTCCTTCGGGGAGGGGCGTCCAGTACTTGCCTTTCCTCTTCGCTCTGTTTGAAGACCTAATTCACCTAATTTCTCAAAGGTTGCACGCCATCTTTGTAAACATCTCTTTGGCTGGTCTTTACCTATCACTTCAATGTTAAAGTCGTTCTCAATAAAAATTTGGGAAGGACTTTTCCCTTTATGATATTCCTT
>NZ_JBIVOI010000045.1:0-1465 GCF_044754045.1 Neobacillus sp. NPDC093182 | reverse complement strand
GGAGGAAGCCCTAATATGAATTTTAAAATGCAAGACAAACAAAATCAACTAATAGAAAGAATTTCCGATACACATCTAATTGTAGGTGTGGATATAGCCCAACAATTACACGTTGCTCGAGCTGTTAACTTCCGTGGAATTGTAGTTGGAGATCCTCTTACATTTGAAAATAATGAAGAGGGGTTCGTAAAACTATTAAGTTGGATTCAAAACTTACAAAGACTAAAAGACTTAGATTCAACGATAGTGGGTATGGAACCTACAGGACATTACTGGATTAACCTATCAAAATGGCTGGATAAACAAAACATTGAGGTAGTTACTGTGAATCCCCACTTAGTAAAAAGGAATAAAGAGAATCGTGACAATACTCAATCGAAGAGTGATAAAAAAGATGCCCTTGTTATAGCGGATATGGTGAAAAACGGCTATTATTCCTTTGTTCGTCCAACATCGGAATCATTTGAGAAACTTAGAGTTCTAATTTCTAACCGAGATGTAATTGTTAAACGTCTCGTGATGTCTATTAATCAAGTAAATCGATGGGTAGATGTGGTCTTTCCAGAACTCAGACAAGTGTTTAAAGATGTAACGTGCAAAGGGGCGATTGCAACCCTTCGTTTATTTCCTACACCAGATGAAATATCTTCACTAGAAACACTAGATGTCATGAGGGGTTGGAAGTCTTTAATGAAACGACAACCAGGACCAAAGAAAGCTCAGTTACTAATCAATCTAGCAAAATCCTCTATTGGGACCGGACAAGCTCTTGATGCTTATAAATTCCATTTAGAACAATTATTAGAGGAATATGACCTCGCTGTAAAACAACTCGAAAGAGTTGAACACCAAGTTAAAGAAGTTCTCAACAAAATACCTTTTGCAAAAAAACTACTTATGATTAAAGGAATAAGTGAAATTTCATTAGCCGGTATATTAGGAGAGGCAGGAGATTTAAGTGGATTCTCTCACGGGAACTCCCTATTACGTCATGCAGGATTACATCTAGCTGAAGCAAGTTCAGGCAAATGGAAAGGCCAGATTGTCATCTCAAAGCGTGGAAGATCAAGACTCCGGCGATTCCTTTACTTAGCAACCATGAGCCTTGTGATGAATAACCCTGAGTTTAAAGCCATCCATTCCCATAATGTGAAGGTAAAGAAGATGAAGAAAATGAAATCAATTATGAAACTAATCGGTAAACTAGCAAGGATTTTTGTAGGAATAGCACGACGAAACGAGTCTTATTGTCCAAATAAAGTCCCAGTATTAATCCCTATAGCAGCATAGAAATAAAACATAAGTTATATAAAATGTATCATTTAAATAGTTAACTTTAATTTTGAATGTTGTCTTATTCGCAGGATTTTAAATATGTACGGAGTACCAGGTTTCTTGAACAAAAGGGCACTGTGACCCATCAGGTTAGCATAACTGGCCTCCACCCCTTGGATAGGCATGACGA
>NZ_JBIVOI010000044.1:0-1482 GCF_044754045.1 Neobacillus sp. NPDC093182 | reverse complement strand
CTAACGTAGCCCGAGCCGCTTGAGACGGGCAGCGCTGTCGCCAGATCCCAGGATCGAGACACCGCGGCCCCGGAGCGGCCAACCACTACGACGAATCCCCAACAGGGTCCTGTTTCGCTGCGCGAATTCAAGACCCGGGGCTCCGATTAGGAGTCGAGAGGGAAATTCGCTAAAGTAGTGGACACGCCGGAAGGCGCGAAAGACCCCGCTCCAGCAGGGGGCCGGAAACGGAATTCGGATCGGAAACGAACCGGAAATCGGGTCTGGTAAGGTTGGAAACACCGAAGGGAAGCGCCCGGAGAAACCGGTGAAACGGTTTCGAAGGAAGCGTCCGTTCCTTGAGAACTCAACAGCGTGCCAAAAGTCAACGCCAGATATGTTGATACCCCGTCCACTCGTGGACGAGGTTCCTTTGAAGAAAAACACAGCGAGGACGCTGTGAACCACTGGATTATTCCTCTGGTGGTTCCGCTCTCGTGCAGTGTTTACCGGGATATCCCGGAGGCATTCACGGAGAGTTTGATCCTGGCTCAGGACGAACGCTGGCGGCGTGCTTAACACATGCAAGTCGAACGATGAACCGGTTTCGGCCGGGGATTAGTGGCGAACGGGTGAGTAACACGTGGGCAATCTGCCCTGCACTCTGGGACAAGCCCTGGAAACGGGGTCTAATACCGGATACGACTGCCGACCGCATGGTCTGGTGGTGGAAAGCTCCGGCGGTGCAGGATGAGCCCGCGGCCTATCAGCTTGTTGGTGGGGTGATGGCCTACCAAGGCGACGACGGGTAGCCGGCCTGAGAGGGCGACCGGCCACACTGGGACTGAGACACGGCCCAGACTCCTACGGGAGGCAGCAGTGGGGAATATTGCACAATGGGCGCAAGCCTGATGCAGCGACGCCGCGTGAGGGATGACGGCCTTCGGGTTGTAAACCTCTTTCAGCAGGGAAGAAGCGCAAGTGACGGTACCTGCAGAAGAAGCGCCGGCTAACTACGTGCCAGCAGCCGCGGTAATACGTAGGGCGCAAGCGTTGTCCGGAATTATTGGGCGTAAAGAGCTCGTAGGCGGCTTGTCGCGTCGGATGTGAAAGCCCGGGGCTTAACTCCGGGTCTGCATTCGATACGGGCAGGCTAGAGTTCGGTAGGGGAGATCGGAATTCCTGGTGTAGCGGTGAAATGCGCAGATATCAGGAGGAACACCGGTGGCGAAGGCGGATCTCTGGGCCGATACTGACGCTGAGGAGCGAAAGCGTGGGGAGCGAACAGGATTAGATACCCTGGTAGTCCACGCCGTAAACGTTGGGAACTAGGTGTGGGCGACATTCCACGTTGTCCGTGCCGCAGCTAACGCATTAAGTTCCCCGCCTGGGGAGTACGGCCGCAAGGCTAAAACTCAAAGGAATTGACGGGGGCCCGCACAAGCGGCGGAGCATGTGGCTTAATTCGACGCAACGCGAAGAACCTTACCAAGGCTTGACATA
>NZ_JBIVOI010000043.1:0-1681 GCF_044754045.1 Neobacillus sp. NPDC093182 | reverse complement strand
GATTCTGAGTTAGAGTGGTATCTTACTCATATCTTACTGAGGGGCTTTATTTTTTTCAAACCTGATATTTAACGATCTACAGGAATGCTAACCTGCTTCGTTAGTTCAATAACAAAAATAGATCGCCGCAGCGATCCCCGTTCTTCAACTCTTGCACCCGTTAGTGCAATAAGACTACCTTTCTAAAATTTCAATCAATTTAGAATTTCCTACCTGCTTTGCAAAATCTAGTGGCGACATCCCTGCTTTGTTTTTAGTGGTTATATCTGGATTGTACTGCATAAAAAGTTCAACCATATCGTAATACCTGCCCTTACAATTAAAAACTGCTGACCATAATGCACTATTACCGTATTTTTTGTCTCTAATGTTTATGTCTCCACCACATTTAAGAATTTCTCGTGCTACACTCAAATTTGGTCGTTCACAAATTAAATGTAACGCTGTGTGACCATCTTTTGATGTTATATTTACATCAATACCGCTATTTATTAGGAACAAGGATATATCATAATTATCTCCAGCAATAGAATAGTGTAATAACCCTGACCCGTTCTTATCTTTTTTGTTGATATCAACTAATAAGAATTTCTTCTTAAATGACTCAAAATCGCCAAATCTTGCCAAAGTAAATAAATCTGCTTTTTCAGTAGGCATATTTCCCCTCCATTTTTAACATTGTAAATAATATTTCTCCTCCTTACTATCGGTTTCCTTCTTCAAGTAAACTGCCCCGTTAGCATAATAAGAAAAGCTGCCAATATTGATAGCTCTGATCTTTCACTCTTGCACCCGTTTGTTTAATAAGAGCTTAACCATCAAGTTTTTTAATTACTTTCAAAAACTCTATTTTAGGATAAGTTTTTTAAAAAATACTATAAAATGAAAAAAGACCATCGTCACCGATGATCTTTATATTCGCTTTACTCCAATATATTTAGAATGCCAATACGGGTTGCTTGTGTTGGTGGTAATGACCCCTTTTGAGGAGGATGCCATAATCATTTTCCCGTATCCGATATAGATGGCAACATGTGTTGGGGCACTTGCTTTATTAGGTGCATAGAACAGTAAGTCACCTATCTGCAAATTAGATGGTCGATATCCGTTTCCATAGTACATTTGGGCAGCGGTGCGATTTAGTGTTATTCCCGCTTTTCCGTAGGAATACTTCACCAGACCTGAACAGTCAAATCCGCTCGGCGAAATACCGCCCCATCTATATGGAACCCCGAGATTTGCTTTTGCTACTGAGATTGCTTTTGTATGATAATATGCCGCTTCCGCTTTATCACCCTTGGCGGCAAACAAAGACCCAAAAGAAGCTAAAATGGTAAAGGCTACGATGAATTTCTTAAGCATGTTTGTTTCCTCCTAGCGTGATTTGATACTTTCACTATACTAGAAAGGTATAACAGACTCATCACAGCAATATGATAATTTCATTACAAAGTAATTCTAATATAATTTTTAAACACTAGTAATTATTCTTTAGCATGTGGAGCGTCGTTTTCTTTCTTCTATTAACCTGCCCCGTTAGCTCAAGAAGAAAATCTGCCAAAATGACAGCTTCGATCTTAAACTATCGCACCCGTTAGCTTAAGTACATTCTTTCACAATCTTTATTATGAAATAAAAACTATAAAACTTTTTTGAATGAATAACAAAATTTCTCGTAACC
>NZ_JBIVOI010000042.1:0-2046 GCF_044754045.1 Neobacillus sp. NPDC093182 | reverse complement strand
TTTATGTGCGCTTGGCAGCGCATCGCTCTTATGGGTGAAAGTCCCTAACATGCCGTTGTGGCGGAAATGTATAGCTGACAGGTAGTGCGAGTATCGTGAGATTTCGTGCGGAGGACCTGAAGGCAAAGCTCGGAACAGGTGGCTGTAACCATGTTGGCTGGTAAGATGGGATAACCTTGCATAAAGTGGGGACGTCCAATACCACTCCGTATCTTATTAGTTATGAGGACTGGCTTCGAGTGAAAGGCGATGAACGTGACCCAAGGAGATCTCATCATCTCCACCGTAGGTGGTAACTCTTTTTCAAAGCCGTGATGGACAAGAAATGGACTATGGAAGGTGAGAAGTCAGAGCAGGGGATAGTAGTGAATAAGCTTGTCGGAAATGCCACAAAGACAAGTGACTTATCACGAAGTTGATAAGGCAGACATTGACCCAAAAGGCAGTGAACTGATGTGAAGCCCGTCTGTCCATGGAAGAAAAGCAATACGAACTTATTTACTCGTCATGTACTAAACAGAAGTCGATGAGGTAGATAGCCGAAGAATCGAGACCGAAAGAAAGTAGGTTGTTTAGGGCGAAGTACTAATATCAAATATCAACCATTGGGTCACCTATTCAGTTGATATTGTATTGGGAAAGGAAACGAATGCATGAATGAATCAATAGGAAAACGAAGCTTACGTGTAGTGGAGAATTCTAAAAAGAAACGCAAGTGGTACAGCCTAATGGATAAATTATGGAACTATCAAAACTTGGAACAAGCTTTTTATGATGTGAAGAAAAATCGAGGTTCACACGGTGTGGATAAAGTAACGATTAAAGAGTATGAAATGGAATTGGAACACAACTTAAGAGTGCTCCAAGAATCTTTGCGTTTGAAAACATATCGTGCAAAACCCGTCAGAAGAGTCTTCATTCCAAAAGCTGATGGTACAAAACGTCCACTAGGAATTCCGACAGTAGAAGACCGAACTCTCCAAGCCGCAACTAAAAGAATACTTGAACCAATCTTTGAACAGAAATTCTTAGACTGTAGTTTTGGATTCCGTCCAAACCGTAGTGCACATATGGCGATAGATAAAATCCGACAGGATTTAATGGAAGGATACACTTTTGTAATTGATGCCGATATAAAGACATACTTTGATTCAATTCCTCACGATAAGCTTATCGAATTAATCAAAGAAGAAGTAGTGGACAGTAGCGTGTTAGCGCTAATTTTGCAGTTCTTAAAATCGGGAATCCTTGAAAACGGAAGTTTCTATGAGAGTGACACCGGGAGTCCTCAGGGTGGCGTAATCAGTCCACTATTAGCAAACATCTATCTGCATCCACTCGATGAAATGATGATGGAGAGAGGTCACCGTATTACAAGGTATGCGGATGACTTCGTCATCTGTTGCAAATCCCGAAAGGGTGCAGAAAGAGTGCTAAGGACTGTAGTGAAGCTCTTAGAGGAAAAATTAGGACTGAAAGTCCACCCAGACAAAACTAAGATTGTAGACAATTATGAAGAACCTTTTATCTTCTTAGGTTATGTTTTCAAAAAAGGGTATTTCCATTCTCCATCAGACAAAGCAGTAAAGAAATTCAAGAAAAGTATCAAAGATGTAACGAAAAGAAACCTAACCATCAATCTGGAAGAATTCGTCAAGCAACGATTAAATCCCATTGTTAGAGGATGGGGGAGATACTTTGGCATTGGATTTTCAAAGACCTTATTTCAAAAATTGGACTCATGGATTCGAAGAAGGCTTAGAATGATTCAGCTAAGAAGCTGGAGAAAAATAAGAAAGCTCCACAGGGAGCTTCGGAAAAGGAATTGGAAAGGCGAACTTTCTCACCTTTCAATGACTAGATGGAGGAATTCTAAAACCGAGCAGGTACATTTTGCGATTCCTAATAAAAGGTTTCGAGAAATTAAACTTGTTTTTCTTTTAGACATTTACAATGAACTACATCCCCAAAGGGGATAAAGTGGAGGAGCCGTATGCGATGACCCGCACGTACGGATCTGTGAGAGGCGCATGAAATATTTTCATG
>NZ_JBIVOI010000041.1:0-2575 GCF_044754045.1 Neobacillus sp. NPDC093182 | reverse complement strand
CACGCTGTTGGGTGTCTGAGGGCACGGGCTATGACGCTCGTCCTTCGGCCGGTCCCGGTGAACCACATCAATAGGTGTGGGTGACGGGGTACGGGTCGTTGTTTGAGAACTGCACAGTGGACGCGAGCATCTGTGGCCAAGTTTTTAAGGGCGCACGGTGGATGCCTTGGCACCAGGAACCGATGAAGGACGTGGGAGGCCGCGATAGGCCCCGGGGAGCTGTCAACCGAGCTGTGATCCGGGGGTGTCCGAATGGGGAAACCCGGCAGTCGTCATGGGCTGTCACCCACTGCTGAACACATAGGCAGTGTGGAGGGAACGCGGGGAAGTGAAACATCTCAGTACCCGCAGGAAGAGAAAACAACCGTGATTCCGGGAGTAGTGGCGAGCGAAACTGGATGAGGCTAAACCGTATGTGTGTGATACCCGGCAGGGGTTGCGCATACGGGGTTGTGGGTTCGTACTTCAGTCGTCTGCCGGCGGCTGGGTGAGTCAGAAATTGTTGATGTAGGCGAAGGGCATGCGAAAGGCCCGGCGTAGAGGGTAAGACCCCCGTAGCTGAAACGTCAGCAACTTGCTTGTGCGATACCCAAGTAGCACGGGGCCCGAGAAATCCCGTGTGAATCTGGCGGGACCACCCGCTAAGCCTAAATATTCCCTGGTGACCGATAGCGGATAGTACCGTGAGGGAATGGTGAAAAGTACCGCGGGAGCGGAGTGAAATAGTACCTGAAACCGTGTGCCTACAAGCCGTGGGAGCGTCGCTGATGGGCTTGCCCATCAGTCGTGACTGCGTGCCTTTTGAAGAATGAGCCTGCGAGTTTGCGGTGTGTTGCGAGGTTAACCCGTGTGGGGAAGCCGTAGCGAAAGCGAGTCCGAATAGGGCGATGTAGTAGCGCGCTCAAGACCCGAAGCGGAGTGATCTAGCCATGGGCAGGTTGAAGCGGAGGTAAGACTTCGTGGAGGACCGAACCCACCAGGGTTGAAAACCTGGGGGATGACCTGTGGTTAGGGGTGAAAGGCCAATCAAACTCCGTGATAGCTGGTTCTCCCCGAAATGCATTTAGGTGCAGCGTCGTGTGTTTCTTGCCGGAGGTAGAGCACTGGATAGGCGATGGGCCCTACCGGGTTACTGACCTTAGCCAAACTCCGAATGCCGGTAAGTGAGAGCGCGGCAGTGAGACTGTGGGGGATAAGCTCCATGGTCGAGAGGGAAACAGCCCAGAGCATCGACTAAGGCCCCTAAGCGTACGCTAAGTGGGAAAGGATGTGGAGTCGCAGAGACAACCAGGAGGTTGGCTTAGAAGCAGCCATCCTTGAAAGAGTGCGTAATAGCTCACTGGTCAAGTGATTCCGCGCCGACAATGTAGCGGGGCTCAAGCGTACCGCCGAAGTCGTGTCATTGCAGCATTTACCTCTAACGGGGGCTGTGATGGGTAGGGGAGCGTCGTGTGCCGGGTGAAGCAGCCGTGTAAGCGAGTTGTGGATGGTTCACGAGTGAGAATGCAGGCATGAGTAGCGATACACACGTGAGAAACGTGTGCGCCGATTGACTAAGGGTTCCTGGGTCAAGCTGATCTGCCCAGGGTAAGTCGGGACCTAAGGCGAGGCCGACAGGCGTAGTCGATGGACAACCGGTTGATATTCCGGTACCCGCTTTGAAGCGTCAACGCTGAACCAGGCGATGCTAAGTCCGTGAAGCCGCCCTGATCTCTTCGGAGTTGAGGGGAGTGGTGGAGCCGACGGACCAGACTTGTAGTAGGTGAGTGATGGGGTGACGCAGGAAGGTAGTCCAGCCCGGGCGGTGGTTGTCCCGGGGTAAGGGTGTAGCCCGAGGGGTAGGTAAATCCGTCCCTCATAAGGGGTGAGACCTGATGCCGAGCCGATTGTGGTGAAGTGGATGATCCTATGCTGTCGAGAAAAGCCTCTAGCGAGTTTCATGGCGGCCCGTACCCTAAACCGACTCAGGTGGTCAGGTAGAGAATACCGAGGCGTTCGGGTGAACTATGGTTAAGGAACTCGGCAAAATGCCCCCGTAACTTCGGGAGAAGGGGGGCCATTGCTGGTGATCACCCTTGCGGTGTGAGCTGGTGGTGGCCGCAGAGACCAGCGAGAAGCGACTGTTTACTAAAAACACAGGTCCGTGCGAAGCCGTAAGGCGATGTATACGGACTGACGCCTGCCCGGTGCTGGAACGTTAAGGGGACCGGTTAGTGGGATTTCGATTCCGCGAAGCTGAGAACTTAAGCGCCAGTAAACGGCGGTGGTAACTATAACCATCCTAAGGTAGCGAAATTCCTTGTCGGGTAAGTTCCGACCTGCACGAATGGCGTAACGACTTCTCGACTGTCTCAACCATAGGCCCGGTGAAATTGCATTACGAGTAAAGATGCTCGTTTCGCGCAGCAGGACGGAAAGACCCCGGGACCTTTACTACAGCTTGATATTGGTGTTCGGTTCGGCTTGTGTAGGATAGGTGGGAGACTGTGATCTCTGGACGCCAGTTCAGGGGGAGTCGGTGTGGTGGTAGGTCTGGGGGGGGGGTGGATGTGGGTGCTGGGTGGGTGGTGGGGGT
>NZ_JBIVOI010000040.1:0-2616 GCF_044754045.1 Neobacillus sp. NPDC093182 | reverse complement strand
GAACATACCATGATTCCGGATATTCTTGTTATGAGTTCTACTACATGGAACAGCCTATCTGAAGAACAGCAGAAAATCCTAACGGATGCAGCTCAATCCTCTACAGAATACCAAAAGGAACTCTGGAATCAAGCGATTGAAGAGGCAATAACAGAAGCGAAGTCCAAGATGAACGTGAAATTCACTGAAGTCGATAAAGAGCCATTTATCGAGAAGGTTAAGCCAATGCATGATGAATATAGCAAGAAAGATTCTAATATTAAAGAAATCATGGATGCTATTGAGGCTCTAAAATAAAAGGGAGAAGGTCAAGCTCCGCCTTATAAGTCGTAATAATAGGCGGCGCTTGGCCTTTTATATTTATTGGGAGTGAAATGGTTACCATGACTGTAAAAGCAACGATTGCGAAAGACACCGATTTAAAAGAAGGAGTTTAGGTTATGAAAACAATACGAAGTTTCCTGGATAAGTTAATTATGTTTGTGGGGTGCGTATTCACTATCATCATGGTTATCGGTGCAATCTGGCAGGTCTTTAGCCGATATGTATTGGGTGATCCGAGTACGATTACAGAAGAGTTGCTTCGTTTCGGACTTATATGGACCACTATGTTGGGAGCAAGTTATGCTTTCGGGAAAAACGAGCATTTGGCGATTACCGGATTATTGGAAAAATTAAAAGGGCAAAATCAAAAGGCCGTTAGAATGGTTAATGATTTGTTCATTATTGGCTTTGCCGGTGCAGTCATGATCAAAGGCGGGTTAAACATTGTAAATACGACCATGGCACAGTTGACACCGATTCTGCAAATTCCGGTTGGAGTGATTTATTCCATCGTGCCTATTTCCGGAACGATTATTATCATTTATCAACTATTAAATATGCCCGATTGGTTGAAGAAGAAGGAAGAAATTTTATAGAGATGAAAGAAGGAGTTTTTCATGGGTGCGATTGAAACAGGTTTAGTGTTGGTTATAAGTTTTATTATTTTAATGGCAATGGGAGTTCCGATTTCTGTAGCCACCGGAATAGCATCTTTTATTGCCGCGATAATGATTGTACCGTTTGACGTTGCCATTTTTACGGCAGCTCAAAAAATGGTAACAGGAATAGATAGTTTTTCCCTTTTGGCCGTCATCTTTTTCATTTTGTCTGGAATTATTATGAATAACGGGGGAATCGCCCTGCGTCTCGTCAACCTTGCAAAGTTGATGGGCGGCAGTCTTCCTGGATCACTAGCTCATACGAATGTCGTAGGGAACATGCTGTTTGGGTCGATTTCAGGTTCCGCAGTAGCGGCAGCGGCTGCCATTGGTGGTACTATGGCTCCGCTTCAGGAAAAAGAAGGATATAACAAAGCGTATTCTGCGGCTGTAAATATTGCCTCTTCCCCTACAGGTCTATTGATTCCTCCGAGCGGAGCATTTATTATTTACTCGATGGTCAGCGGAGGAACTTCGATTGCCGCATTATTTTTAGCGGGCTATGTACCGGGAATCCTAATGGGGCTAACAGTTATGGCGATTGCCTACTATATTGCTAAAAAAGAGAATTATCCAGTAGCAAAAAGACCGAGCTTTTCTGAGGGTACAAAAGTTATTATTGACGCCATTCCAAGCTTACTACTCATCGTAATCGTTATCGGGGGAATTGTAGCAGGTGTCTTTACTGCAACGGAAGGTTCTGCCGTCGCTGTTTTATATTCCGTCATTCTTTCTATCATTTATAAAACTTTAAAGTGGTCCGATGTTCCTAAGATTTTGGGTGAAACAGTTGTTATGACAGGGATTGTGCTATTTTTGGTCGCGGCTTCATCGATCATGTCCTGGGTAATGGCGTTTAGCGGTATACCAGCTGCGATCAGCGAGGCTGTATTATCCATTTCAGATAACCCTATCGTTATTCTATTGATTATGAATGTCGTATTGCTATTAGTCGGCACCGTAATGGATATTACACCGGCAATCCTTATTTTTACCCCTATCTTTTTGCCAATTGTAACTCAAATAGGCATGGATCCTGTGCATTTTGGAATTGTTTTGGTTTTTAACCTTTGTATCGGTATCGTGAGTCCGCCGTCCGGAAGTAGTTTGTTTGTCGGATGCAGTGTTGGGGGAGTTAGCATAGAGGCAGTAACAAGACCGTTATTGATTTTCATGGCAGGTTTAATTGTTACGCTACTGCTCGTAACGTATGTTCCAGCTATTACCTTGTTTGTTCCAAAATTATTTGGAGCCATGTAGTTGGCATGGCCCAAACTGTCTTCATTAATGCAATACACCAGAGCTGCCTTTCTTTATCGGGTTTCAAATTCTATTATTATAGTAATCAAGTTAATAATATGTGACGGAGAAATGGAGACTCACACTGATTGCCTGTTTTTTATTCAGGTCCTTCTGTTGTGGTCTCTTTTTTTCGCCATAATCGTAAAGGGGAAAAAGGATATCTTAATTCATTTAAAATGAGGATTTAGGAAAAATAAATAATTTAAAAAATGGGGGTCAATTGTAATGAGAAAATTGTTATCTTTTGTTACATCCGGGATTTTAGTAGCTGGAATTTTGGGTGGATGCGGCAATGCAGGAAACAATACAGCTGATACAGGCGGAAAGGAAA
>NZ_JBIVOI010000039.1:0-3116 GCF_044754045.1 Neobacillus sp. NPDC093182 | reverse complement strand
TTAGATTGGACTCTATACTCGTATCTTACTGAGGGGCTCTATTTTTTTCAAACCTGAAATTTAACGATCTACAGGAATGCTAACCTGCTTCGTTAGCACAACAAGCAAGAAAGAGACGGCCGCAGCGACCTTCATCTTTAACTATTGCACCCGTTACTTTAAGTGTAATCCTTCACAAACTTATCAAAAAACTTCGTTAATTTAATTAAAATTACCATATTGAAGCCTATAGAAATCGTTTTTTGTTCCAACATTGAATGATCTATTTATAAGAGGAACCCCACTGATTTGAAAAGTGGGGTTTCTCGACAAGCTGAAAGGATAGATGAAGATCATCTATCCTTATGCTACGTTAATATTATTATTTTCTACTGAGACAGTGATCGTAGTTACGTTTTCACTATTAATAATTAAAGAAGTGATTTTATCTTCAATTTTCTCTTGAATGACGCGTCGAAGTGGACGAGCACCAAACACATTGCTATATCCTAATTCGGCAATCTTTTCTTTTGCTTCCTTATCGATTTCAATGGAAATCCCTTGTTCCTCTAATGTTTCTTTAAGCTCCGCCATCATAATCTCGATAATTTCCACAAGGTTCTCTTTTTGTAGGTGGTTAAACTCAATAATCGAATCAATACGGTTTAAGAATTCAAGCTTAAAGTGATTTCCGATTTTATCGACAATATTTGACTCTGCTCCTTGCTGTTCATCGCTGCCAAAACCAATTGGCCCTAAAGTTTTGTTTCCAACACCTGCGTTTGAAGTCATGATGATAATCGTTTCCGTAAAGCTTACAACTCTTCCTTGGCTATCTGTTAACCTGCCATCTTCCATGATTTGAAGAAACACATTCATCACATCTGGGTGTGCTTTTTCGATTTCATCCAGCAGAATTATGGAATAAGGGTTTCGGCGAACTTGTTCCGTTAACTGACCTGCGTCTTCATGTCCGACATAGCCAGGAGGTGAACCAATGAGCTTAGAGACAGAATGTTTTTCCATATATTCACTCATATCTAGGCGAATCATCGCATCTTTACTGCCGAATAATTCGGCGGCAAGAGTTTTCGTCAATTCGGTTTTACCTGTACCTGTTGGACCTAAGAATAAAAATGAAGCGGTTGGACGTGTTTTCGGTTTTAACCCAACACTTGCCCTTAAGATTGCATTGGCTACTTTTTCAATAGCTTTATCCTGACCAATAATTTTACTTGCTAGTCGCTCTTTCAAGTCTTTCATTTTTTGTTGCTCTGCTTTTTGTAGCTTTTGTACAGGGATTCCAGTACTTTTTTCAATAATCTCTTGGACCATTTCTACGGTAATACCTTTCGTTGTATTGTCTGAGTATTCAGATAATATTTGTTTCATTTCTCTCTCTTCATCACGAAGAATCGCCGCTTTTTCATAGTGCTCTAATTTCGTTGCTTGTTGTTTTTCTTTAGTAATGTCTTTTAAGCGCTGTTTTAAATAGTTAACATCTAGCTCTCCTTGAGCAAGGTTTAGTATTGCACCGGCCTCATCCATTAAATCGATGGCCTTATCTGGTAAGAAGCGATCTTGAATATAGCGTTTTGATAGTGTCACACATGCTTTTAGGACATCATCCGAATACGTTACATCGTGATACTTTTCATATGCTGGCCGAATTCCTTTTAAAATTTCAAACGCCTCATTCACAGACGGTTCTTTCACGATCACCGATTGGAAGCGACGCTCAAGTGCAGGATCTTTTTCAATCATGCGATATTCTTTCATCGTTGTTGCGCCAACAATTTGAATATCACCGCGCGCTAACGCTGGTTTTAATATATTCCCTGCATCCATTGAACCGTCAGACGTACCTCCAGCACCAACCATCATGTGCAGTTCATCAATGAACAAAATGACGTTTTTACGTTGTTGTAATTCAGCAATAAGTTTTTTCATTTTTTCTTCAAATTGTCCTCTGTAGGATGTACCTGCTACAAGTGAACTGATGTCTAGCAAATATACTTCTTTCTTTTTTAGTTTCGCCGGTACTTTGCCTTTGACGATTTGAAGGGCAAGGCCTTCAACGATCGCTGTTTTCCCAACACCAGCCTCACCGATTAAGACCGGATTATTTTTTGTACGACGGTTTAATATTTGAAGGATACGTTCAATTTCTTGATCCCTACCGATCACGCCATCAATGCGCCCTTCTTTTGCTTCATTCGTCAAGTTCAGTCCATGTTGATCAAGAAAGCTATTTTTTTTTCGTTTCTTTGGCTTGGTTAAATGGACATTTTTGTTTTTCTCAGGCTGGCTGCCATCTGTGTCCAACAGATTGAACATTTGGTTGTCAAGTTGAATGGAGCCGTTTTCCAATTTTTGTTTTGCGATATCATAGCATTCCGCACACAAACTAATTTGGCTTTGACCGTGATTAAATGAGAAGTTTAACTGATAACTCGCTGGCGATGTTTGACAGTTTTGACAAATCATAATTCCACCCTCCTTTTGACTTTGACTATCTTTGACTATGAATATATGAAAAAGGAGCCACTTCTACCAGTAGGCCCGGTGAATTTTTTATTAAGTTTCTTCTATTATATTGTACTTCTTTTAACATTTCTACAGGTAATGGTTGGGTATATACCCAACCTAGTAAACGTTTACTCCACCATACTGTTGTAAACATAAGAATAATGTAATGTAATTGTCAGTCTATTTTGCCCAAGTCTCTCTTTTACTGAGCCTTTATTCAACAAAAAAGAGCATTTCTCCCTCTTTAAGAAACGCTCCCGTTTGCTTAACAAGAATATTATTCTTTATTTTTAGAAATAACCTCAATCATTTTAAATTTTTCTAGTAGGAATTTTACTAATATTCCTAAAAACGCATAAGATTGACAGAGTAAATATGCTTCTATTTTAACAATATATAAATCCCTAACCCTTGAAAAAAATTCCTTCTCCAACAAATGTAGAGAATAATGCAAATACTACAGTGCCTATTATGAATGTTTTCCACTAAGGAAACCACTAACGTGTTACCTTGTTCAACTCCCTCAGTTTGATACGAATATCTCTTGAATGCTCACTTATTCGCAGGATTTCATAACCCTTGTAATTGGATTTACGGGTAATTGAAAT
>NZ_JBIVOI010000038.1:0-3527 GCF_044754045.1 Neobacillus sp. NPDC093182 | reverse complement strand
GAGCATTGCCACGATGAGATACATAATTAAGCGGATTTCCAACCGTGCTGGCATTAACAAAGACATTCATCCACACCAACTCAGGCACAGCTATGTAACCCATTTATTGAATAATGGAGCACCTCTCGATGTTATTCAAAGCTTATTAGGTCATGAAAAAAGTGAAACTACCCGGATTTATGCCCAATTAAGCGGAAGCATCAGACAGGAATGTTATAGGAAGTATTTTTAGCAATAAAAAAGCAATGCAGTCGAGATGCGTTGCTTTTTTCACTCTTGCACCTCGTTAGTTCAATAAGGATTTATTCTGTGGAAATAGTTATTTTCTAGTAACATTTAATTCCT
Organism: Neobacillus sp. NPDC093182; assembly: GCF_044754045.1. Lineage (NCBI taxonomy): Bacteria > Bacillati > Bacillota > Bacilli > Caryophanales > Bacillaceae > Neobacillus > Neobacillus sp. NPDC093182. The sequence goes on along the minus strand of NZ_JBIVOI010000038.1, from coordinate 3,182 downwards.
TCTAACTTTGACTTATTGTAAAATTAATCTAAAAAGATTCGAGGTATTTAATGATTAAAGGAAATTCTTATATTCTAGTTTTCTCCGTGCTTATCTTTTTAATAATACTACTTGTTTCAACTACACCCATAATAATTAAAACTTTACTTATTATGGTAACGATTGGGTTCCTATTTCCTATTATTAGAAAAATTCTGTTTAAAGATGAATTTAGAAAAATTAAAGTAGCTTTCTATTCATCATTGACCTTTACAATTGGATTATTTCTAATTTCTTTTCTAAGTTCTATTATTGAGGAACAAACTATTAATTTAAATGGAGAGTCATTTATTTTTATTATTATTGTGATGATTTATAGTTTAATTGGAAATTTCGTTTATGGCTTACCTGTCTCACAAATTGCAGAATTTATCTCAATGAAGTTTATCAATATTCGTTTCTGGCTATCTGGATTAATCCATATTGGATTTGGGTTCGGTACATACTTTATTGCCCCAGATTTCTCAATACCTGCAATAATTTGTTCAATAATCTTTTTTTCTCTTGATGAAATTACTAAAAAATATTCGACTTCTTATTGAACTAACCTGCCCGTTAGTTCAATTCTCCTGCATTGGATCAACGAAATGTATTATCATTTTATAATTGATAAAAAATAAGAGAAAAATATGATGAGGTCCGTTATGAAAAAATCCATTCTAATATTTATATCCTGTTTTTTCCTTGTTCCATTTACTCCAATTAAAGCAGAAACCGTAACTAACAATGATATACAGTTACGTGATGACTTGATTTTCATTATGCTTTATCCCTCAATTCAACAGGAATTGAAGAAGCAATATGGCGAAATCAAACAAAATCACTGTGGTGAAATAATCCAAATAATGAAGTTGCCAATAGGCAGTTACTTATTCAATGTCACTGTTCAGGTAACAACATTTGAAGGTGCTCACAGTCCTCCCAATGATTTAGTCACGATTACTTTTAGTAATGAAAAAACCATAGAGTGGCAGGCTATTGATTTCAAAAGAAGAAGGTTAAAGCCAAACGAAATAACCATATGTAGGCATCCTTTGTAAAAAGGGTGTTTTTTCATCGGATATTCTTCAACTAAACTGCCACTTTAGTTCAATAAGAAAAGGCTGCCGTAAAAAAGCAGCCCGATCTTCAACAAAAGCACCCGCTAGCTCAATAAAAAAAAACCTACTTCAACTTGAGATAGACTTAATTTAATTCCTTTGAATACTGGTTGTTTCGTATAATAAAAACATTTAATCCCATCATATGGAGTATTTCTACAAACCAAATACGATAGCATTTAATGAACGTGTTTCTGCCGTTAATGTGGTAGTAGCATTAGCACGTTGGAAAAATTCTAGCGTTACTGTGTATGTGTTTGCCCCTGCAAGAGCTCCATTATCTGCCCAAGTATTAGGAATATGTTCCCTACGAGTCGAAGCACCAGGCATGCCAGTTCTATTTCCACTTTGTTGAAAAGTTTGAGTTACTAATAATACTCCATTTCTTCTTAATCGAGCACGTACTCCATAGTCAAAGGTAGTATTTCCAGCTGCAAGTGTAAAGGCTAGTTGAACAACATAGTCTAATTTAACATTTTGGAGATCAAAAGTAGTAGTTACTGGAAGTGTCAGAACGATGGTTTCAATTCCAGCACCAAATGGTATAGCTAAAGAACCTTCTGTTTGTGTGAAAAAGAATTCGTTTTGAGGAGATGGAGAGGTGCAACAACAACAATTTCCCATATTATTTCTCCTTTCTTTCAAGATACTTGTCCATTTTTCATAGCGAATAATCCCACCATAATACGATAGGATTAGACGGGGTTAAAACAAATGATGTCGCTCTATTTAATTTATGGTTGGTAATGAACGGTTAAGCAATATTTCCCAATGGCAGAAGCGGTATCAATTGATACAGAAGCGATATCATCAAAAGTTTGTGAAATGGTGTTTCCCACAGGAACCGTAAGCACAGTTGTTCCTCCTGCACTATCGGTTACAGTAGCTGTTATAGTGGGCGGAGTACCCCGATCATAAAAAATACTCACCGTTCCTGATATAAAAACGGTCGGTTCCTTAGTGTAAACGGTCAAGGGTACGGCAGCAGTAGTTGTGTTAAAATTACCACATATTTCGTCGGTCACCAAAGGGCGATCTGGACAACAATTACCACCACACATAAATATCTCTCCTTTCTAAAAGGATAGCTTCCCTAAGCCTATACCTTTCAATCTTTAGATGAAATAAAAGCCTATAACTCGTATATTGTATACCATATGAAATCCTTTTAGTTTTGCTTGAGCGTTTATCCATAGGTGCAGAGATATGAGTATTTAATACAGGGGTTTTTAGGTATATGACCAATCTGGACGGGCTACTCTTTCATATTATGAATTATTGATACCATGAAAAGGGGAGGATAGCAGTCGTGCACAGATATAAAATAAAACAAAATGTTTGTCCAATTGCTTGTTCTAATGTTTTTCACAAAAAACCAAAACTCATAACACCAATACCAAGACCCTTTAAACCCCGGCAAAAAAAGAAGCGGTTAGTACAAAATGAAATTTGTGGGAACATTAAACAAAATTGTAACGGTGAATTTGTAACATACTGGCGATCTTTTGGAATAACTCCTCTTCCATCTGGGTCTGTTACAGTCCTTAATATGAGTAATTGTATAATGTCAGTTAGGACTGATTTAGATGGTGACGGTATCTCAGAGACTATATTATTTACGTTAACAGAAAGAGACCAGTCAAAATCTATTACCCTAGGAACCATCTCAAATCTTGAGGTTAGTTGTGAAGGCGTTGCAAATGAAATGTGTAGGGGAAAATTTTGTATCGAGATACATTATGAAAAGTAGCGTTTACCAGAAGATCCTAAATCTTGTTAGTTAAAGATAGGAGAATTATGTAATTGGTATAATAAAATGCCACCAATTATGGCAGCTGGCTCTTCAATAAAAGCAGCCCGTAAGTTGAAGAATCTAATCGATCTTATGGTCCTTTTCAATAAAGGATATTCTTTTTCACCACACCATAACACAAACTGTTTTTTCTTCAACTCCCTCAGTTTGATACGAATATCTCTCGAATGCTCACTTATTCGCAGGATTTCATAACCCTTGTAATTGGATTTACGGGTAAATGAAGTGAG
>NZ_JBIVOI010000037.1:0-5340 GCF_044754045.1 Neobacillus sp. NPDC093182 | reverse complement strand
TCCCCATTTTGCTAAGTTTTCAACGTGCTCCTTTGCGATGACACGGCCATCGTATTGACGAAGCACAGATTCAAGTAATACTTTTACGGAATATGGCAATTTAGTAACGTTGCCAAGACCAGCCTCTTCAAGTGCACTTAAGCGGTAATAGTGATAACGTTTACCGTTCACTTCGAAGGAAGTGCGTGCGTTAAATACATCATTTTTCACCATAGTGAAACCCCCTCATTCGTCATCATTAACTAAAAATTAACGAAAAGTCGAAAAGTTTGAAAATTCCTATCCATCCCTACTTTTCTCACAATTCTAATCTTAATACAACCTTGTACATAAGTAAATAACAAGAAAGTTATTGCGATTGATAAGTTTTTCTTATGTTTTTTATGTATATTGTTCAAAATATTTAGAAAAATCTTATAATACCGTATAACTGAATAGTCCTAAAGATTAGAATTGCGTCATATTTATTATCTCAAAAAACTTTTTTATTGTCATTTATTTTTACCTAAAAGGAAATATTATCTCTATCAGTGAGAATTCAACAGAATTCTCATAGGAGGTGAATGGCATGCAGCGAAGAAAGTCAAATCATGTAATTCCAGGCGCCAACGCAGCTAAAGGTCAAGGTATGGGTGCTGGATATAATGAGGAAATGTCTAACGAACCATTAACAATTAAAGAAAAAATGAACAATAAAAAACGTAAAAAGAATCAATAACATAAAAGGCAGGAGCGCCCGCGTTAGACAAGTACACTAGCCTCCGGGCGCTGAGCTTGATTTGCAGATAAAAAGCAGGAGTCTATCCCCTGCTTTTTATATGTGAATTATTCTGTAAGATTTACTTCTTCCACAATACTCTGCAAATCTTGCTGGAAGCGCTCTAGTTGGGCTCTTTGGTGCTCGGAAGCCACTTCTAACGCATTTTCAATTTGCTGATAAGCTTCATTTACTTCTTCTTTTAAATGCTTTAATTGGTGACCGTAACTGGCACTGTCACTAACGATTGTTTTAAAAAGTCCTTGTGCTTCTTCATAGCCCTGCTGCGCAGCCTGAAAAGCTTGCTGCTTATCCTTATTATATGGAAATCGATCAATCTCCGGCATTGACTGTTTCACTCCCCTCACGTTTCTATAACGTTAAATTGCACAGCACCCTAACAAATTATTCAGCATAAAAAGTCTTCAGCATTGCATCCTAACTATATAGAGGAGGGATGAAAATGGTGAACAAAAACGACGGCAAGGACATGAGAAGAAATCAACCGAAGACGTCTGGCCAGCCTGAACCTTTAAGCGGATCAAAAAAAGTAAAGAACCGCAACCATACACGCCAAAAAAGTAAATCACATCACGATATGTAGAAAAGCGAAAGGCGTCTGCAGCTGGACAATTCTCATAGATGAAATTATTCTTGCTGGGACCTTAGAAATAGTGCTAACCCCCTCTAGACCAATGAGGGGGTTGCTTTTATAATTGGAGTAAGGCTTTAAGTAAAAACTGTTCTTCTTCCTCCGTAACGGTTCTTAAATCAATGATAAATTCATCTTTTTGAATTCGTCCAACAATGGCTGGTTTATATTGTGTTCTTAATTTTCTTCCGACTTGTTCTGCTGTAAGTGTATGATGCTTAAGAGAAATGACCAAGGTTGGCAGCTGCACATCCGGCATCGTTCCCCCGCCTACTTGACTTGTGCCAGGAAAAACTTTCGCCTGAAAATGTTCTGTGCCTTGTAACAAGTTTGTAACAAACCTCTTCGTTCTTTCGTCTAATATATCAATAGAAACTAATAAATCACGGATGGTGGGAATGTTATGTACTCCATGTTCCCCGCGTGCATAATCAATTAGCGTCCCTTCTAACGCGGCTAGAGTCATTTTATCTACGCGAACCACGCGTGCTAATTGGTGTTTTTTTAGCGTATCAATGATTTTCTTCTTCCCAGCAATAATCCCTGCTTGAGGTCCGCCGAGCAGCTTATCCCCACTAAAAGTAACAAGGTCTGCACCCATTTCAAGAACTTCTCTTACAACGGGTTCATCTCCAATTCCATACTTTCTAAAGTCAAAAAGAGCACCGCTGCCAAGGTCTTCATAAAAAATAACATCTTCTGCACCTTGAGTCAGTCGGATGAGGTCTTCCGTTTCGACTGATTTTGTAAAACCAATCACCTTGAAATTACTTGTATGTACTTTCATGACAATAGCCGTTTCAGAATTAAGGGCTTTTTCATAATCATATAAATGAGTTTTATTTGTAGTTCCAACTTCGACTAATTTCGCTCCGCTCTCTTCCATAATGGAGGAGATACGAAATGAGCCGCCAATTTCTACTAATTGTCCTCGTGACACAATGACTTCCTTATTTTCTGCAAGCGCTCTTAAAACGAGATAAACGGCGGCAGCATTATTATTCACGACCATTGCCGCTTCTGCACCGGTAATTTCTTTTAGAAGAGCTTCTACATGGCTATGCCTGGAACCTCTCTCGCCTTCATTTAATTTATACTCTAGGTTTGAGTAATTTTGGGCTGTTTCCACAACATGATGGATGGCATTGTCACTTAGCCTTGCTCTTCCTAGATTCGTATGAAGGATGGTGCCTGTTGCATTAATTACTTTTTCTAGGGTATAAGAAAATTGTTTCTTAATATTTCCACGTAAAAGTTGAAAAACTTCATCTATAAACTGATTTGTGCCCGGGGTGGCGCCATACCAGTCTTTAATTAATAGCAATGATCTTATTTGATCGAGGGTTTCCTTTAGCTGCTTTGTTAATTGTGCAGCATCGAGATTATTCTCCTTAAGGAGGGATTCGAACTGCTCGTGGTTTTGCAATTCATGTACAGCCGGAATTGAGCGTAACCATTCTTTCACCAAAAAAACTCCTTTACTCTGCCTACTTTAGTCCTGTTTTTTCATTTCACCCTTTCATTTTGAATGAATAAAATAAACCATGCAAGGGGGATTGCTATGAAATCCAAAAAAAATATACAGCCCATCAATTTTGACCTTGTGGAAAAGTGGTTGGAAAACTACTGCCTCGATCCTTTAACTACTCAAGATGACTTAACTCAATTTCGAATCGATTTATATGAGACAGACCAAGAATGGATCGTTGAGGCATTGCTTAACGAGTATAACAGCTCGGAAATCAAAGTTTTTATAGAAGATCATAAGCTCGTTATTACTGCTGTTAAATCTTCCACTCCCTCTAATCAACAAAAGAAAGAACGTACTATCGAGTTCCCCTTTGAGGTTATTAATCAAAAAGTTAGTGCTAATTATATTAATGGTATATTAGAGGTTCTGATATCGAAAAATGAAAAAGGATCTGGGAAAAACTGCTATATTACACTGCCCTAAGTTATCTTACGGCATTATTTTTTTTTACGATTTTAGTTAACATAATATCGTTATTAAGAACAATAAACCCTCATATCAAATGGTTGATATGAGGGTAATGTTTATTTATTTTTGTGATATTTTATTAATGATATCCTCGGTGTCTGGAAACACCCCAGTATCTAATTTAGAATAGATTTTTTCCCCGTTTACACTTACTTCAAATGCTCCGCCTGATACAGGGATTAATTCCATTTTTCCAATGTTACGATTAAAGTGTGTAAAAAGTTCTTCCGCGAGACCCGCGGCTTTTGGTGCGTAGTTTCATTGCATGCAGAATTCAACAATAACGTGATAGTTGTTCATCTTTTTACTCCTCCATTACATAAATCTAATTTCCTACATAACTATAGTAAAAATATTTTATCGCACTTGCAAATCTTTTGCTTGTACATAGTGTGTGCAGTTTTTTTTTGAAACAGTTATACTAATTAATGGAGGTGGAACAATGAGTGAGCAAGAGAAAATACGCCTAACCTCTTTATCAACTAAAGCGGGCTGAGGCTGCAAAATTGGTCCTGAGGACCTGGCGCAAGTTTTGCGTCATTTACCTAAGCAAGAACCTGTTCCAGAATTACTAGTCGGACATGAAACTTCTGATGATGCAGGTGTTTATCAGTTAACGGACTCGATTGCCCTTATTCAGACGGTCGATTACTTTACCCCCATTGTGGACGACCCATATATGTTTGGACAGATTACCGCTGCGAACGCATTAAGCGATGTTTATGCTATGGGCGGAGAACCGAAAACAGTCTTAAATATTGTAGGTTACCCAATTAAAAAACTTGGTGCTGAGATGCTTTCTGATATACTGCGCGGTGCGGCAGATAAAGTAAAAGAAGCTGGCGCCTTAACGGTTGGAGGTCATTCGATTGATGACCAAGAGCCAAAATTTGGTCTCTCTGTAACGGGAATTGTTCATCCTGATAAGGTTTGGAAGAACGTTGGAGCTAAGCCTGGTGATGTGTTAGTGATTACTAAGCCGATAGGCGTTGGTATTATTACCACTGGTATTAAACGTAGTGTCGTTACCGCAGAACAAGAACAAATCGTTACCGATACAATGGCTGAGTTGAATAAAACCGCTGCTTTATTATTGATGAACTACCATCCGCACGCTGTAACGGATGTAACAGGATTTGGGTTATTAGGTCATAGCAGTGAGATGGCACGTGGAAGTAATGTGAGTTTTGAAATCAACTACTCTAAAGTTCCAATCCTTGAAGGTGCAATAGAGTTAGCCAGGGATGGAGTTGTTCCTGGAGGTTCCAAATCCAATCATAAATGGTTAATAAATGATGTTGTCTATGAAGATCTTTTGCCAGAAGAACAATTAGTTCTTTGTGATGCGATTACTTCTGGAGGACTACTCGTTTCGATGAGTGAAGAAGAAGCTGTCCAGTATGTGGACAACCTGCATTCTGCCGGTAAACACCATGCTGCGATTGTCGGCAGGGTTACGGAGAAGAAAGAGAAATTAATTTATGCAAAAAGATAACAGCGTGGCAATTGCTGCGCTGCTTTTTTGTGTTTAGATAAGGCGCCCCTGTATATCCGTACAGTTTTTAACTTAAGTGTACAGTTCATACAAAAAAGTGTACAGTTCATACAAAAAACCGTACAGCTTCTACAAAAAAGTGTACAGCTTCTACAAAAAACCGTACAGCTTCTACAAAAAACCGTACAGTTTCTACAAAAAACTATACAGCTTCTACAAATTAACCATCAAACAAAAAATAGATGACCCAATAAATAAGGTCATCTATCTAAATAAGGATTAAACTCCGCTCGCTTTCGTTTTGTTCATGGTCAATTTATTCGTTAACTTATTGATCATATCGTCTGTCATTTTCGCTAAGTCGTATTGGAATTTAAAGCCCCACTCTTCTTCTGCTGCAATCGCATCGATCGAATTTGGCCAGCTGTCGGCAATTC
>NZ_JBIVOI010000036.1:0-6246 GCF_044754045.1 Neobacillus sp. NPDC093182 | reverse complement strand
TTCAATTACCCGTAAATCCAATTACAAGGGTTATGAAATCCTGCGAATAAGTGAGCATTCAAGAGATATTCGTATCAAACTGAGGGAGTTGAAGAAGGTATCTTAATAGTTAAAGGAGAAATATATACATACGGGATAATTGGGAGGGAGCAAAGTGGGCTATATTTCTGAAATACGAAAGTTAATTGGTAGTAGACCAATTATAAGTGTGGGTGCGACCATACTTGTGGTAAATGATAAAAGGGAAATACTTTTTCAACATCGATCAGATACATTAGATTGGGGTCTACCTGGTGGCTCAATGGAGTTTAACGAAACTTTAGAAGAAGTGGCTTCTCGTGAACTAAAAGAAGAGACAGGACTTATAGCAAGTAAGTTTGAGTTGGTAGGTGTTTTCTCTGGTCCACGCTATTATTTCCAGTATCCAAATGGGGATGAAACATATAGTGTAATTAACCTATTCCGTGCGATAGACGTTGGTGGGAAGTTACAAATGAATGATGGGGAAAGTATGGATCTTAAATACTTTAGTAATGAGAACCTTCCAGATAATATTGAAAAAAGAGCAAAAGCACTTATAGAAAGTTTGGGAGATAAATTTTGGGATTTAGATTCCTCCTATCAGGGCTAATTCTTAAGCTTACGGAGACTAGAGTTAAACACGAGGATCGCTGCGGAGGTCCTTTTTTTGTTGTTCAGCTAACGGGCAGGTTAGTACAATAAGGTTATTAATCTGGTTCAAGGGAGATAAATATTAATGGTGGTGATAAAGTGGAAACAAATATTTTATTTTATAAAATTCAAAAGGGTACAGTTTCGACTGAGGATTATGTAAATTGGTCTCACAGTCTATTAGAAAAAGATGTGACGTCACCATCCTTAAATATTCTCTCTTCATTTTTATTCGATGATAATATATTTGAAGTCGAATTGTATTTTAAAAGAGCATTAGATGAATTGGTAATAAAGGAGCCAACCTTTGAGATATGTGCAAGAGCCTATATAGGTCTTTTAGCAAATAGAATAATAAAAGCTAATGACCATAAAGAAATTTTCAATTTAGCTGATATGATTTTTCAAGTTGTTGCTATTGAGTTAGATAATTCAGATGACCTGTTTGCTTGGTTTGAAATTAGTGAATGGATTGATAGGCTTGATTATGATGATAAATCTTTTGTGTTGAATGAAGAGGATGTAATATCAAGGATAAAGAATGAAGCTGAAATCTTACTAAGATTAAATCATTAACATTCCTTATGGTGCTAACGGGTGCGATTCTTCAAAAACGAAGGATCGCTTTTTCTTATTCAAGTAACGGTAGCAGGTTAGTTGAAGAGAGAGTTAATAAAAGAGGGGAATAACCATATGAAAGAGAATAATTAAAAGTAGATAGAGTAGCATATAAATTCTGTGAAGCCTTAAGAAGGAGTGTATGAGGTATGTTTCACCCAAAAGATGTTTTGTCTGACCAGTTGTTAGCTAATGCAAACGAGCAAAGTTGGTACGTACCATTTTCAGAATCTGTTAAAAATTTGACAGAGGAAGAAGCTTTTTGGAAGGTGGGTGAAGAAAGTAATAGTATTGCCGAAATTGTACAGCATTTGCTTTATTGGAATGAAGCGTGGCAAACAAGGTATAAAGAATCTAGTGTTTATGCAGTTCCGACAGTAGGAAGTAATGACAGTACGTTTACTATTTCAAAAAATAAAACATTCTATGAACTTCAAAAACAACTTTTAGAAGTTCTTTTACATTGGCAAGAAATATTAACGAAAGAACAACTAGAAAGTGATGTTCAAGGGTTCTCCGATACTAATTGGTGGGAAGTATTGGGGAGTGTAACGACACATAATGCATATCATATCGGTCAAATTATTTATATTCGGAAAATACAAAAGAGCTGGAATAATAGCAAAAAGAATAAGTGAGATATATTATAATTATTGAACTAACGGGTGCAAGAGTTAAAAATGGGGGTCGCTGCGGCACCCTTTTTTTGTTCCATTAACGGGCAGGTTTGTTGAAGAAAGATTTGGATTTTTATGGTAAGGTTTATATTAAGAAGGTTGAGAAAAAAGGGAACAGAAATGACTAAGGGGAAGAGTTTATATGTATTATCTCTAATGGTTTTAGCATTTTTAATAAAGATAGCAGATTTAAATTATACTTCTTTTAACTATACACAAAAAGCTTGTATCGACAATAATAAATCACCAATAGTTGACAAGACTTTTTTGGCATTAAATTGGACTGTTTCTTGCCAATAATGTATTGGTCTTCTTAAAGAAACGGGTCGTTTAATTACGCAATAAATAGAGGTGAAAGAATGCAAACGCCAATAATATTACTTATATTATTAATATCGGTTTTAGTTTTTAGAGGAGTTCAAAATGGAAGTATGCAACTTACTTTTAAAAAGTTTGTAATAGGTTTAATTGTAACTATCGTACTTATTAACGTTATTATGTTCTTCATCTCATAACTTTGTGAACTAATACACTTAAAGAAACGGGTGCATTCCTTCAATAAGGGATGCTAATTGCAGCTAAAACATTGGTGTTGCTACATTAACTTACATTGATTGAAAATAAATAATGAAAGCCAAGCAATGTCCTTTCTCTACATTTTGTAATAGGGGAAGGGTGGTGTTTTATTATGGGAATTACAGCAAACGGATCTTGATAGAAAAAATTGTAACGTTTTATCTTCTTTTGTAGAAAACAACCAACTAGCACACTAATCATGCTAAAGTGAACAAAACATATCTTAGGAGGAAGGGTAATGCAGTATATTGATAGTTTCGGTTGGAGCTTAAATATAATTCTAATCATTTGTTTTGTTATAGCATTATTGGCACTAATGAGAAAACCGAGAGAATACCGAAAAAACACAAAGAAGAAAATGTGAAGTAATGTACTTAAACAAACGGGGGCATGAGTAGAAGATCTGGGCTGTCGTTGAGGCAGCTTTTTCTTATTGTACTACCATGAAAATTAACTTCTGTTAGATCCGAAAAATGGCAATACTTAAATAGACGCAGCTCATTCATCTTTTTTAAAGGGGAGAGCGTCTGATCTTTGGTGGTTAATACATGTTTAATGGATTAGGAAGCTTCTGTTATTGAAACCGTATAACTTAAGTTTTCTAGTCTTCGAACCGAATGGCGTACGATAGATACCTGTCTTTGTTTATCAAAGTAGTCTTCGCCTAAGTCTACATACAATTCTTTTCTGGTTAATAGGTAATATGCGATTCGCAATATCACATGGGTAACTATTATAGCTGCTCTTTTGTTGCCTTTTCGTCCTGCTGTTCGTCGATACAATGCACCAAGATAGTTTTTTGAACCTCTGACTGATTTAGAATACATTGGGGCAACCACGCTGTTGATGCAATTCGTGCTCTCCATTATGTTATTAGGGAATTGAGTTGAGGAGCTACCATACTAGGGAATTCTAATATTAAATAGCCCATATTTCTAAGTATGAAAATTAGAAATTAAGCTTTTTTCTTTGTTCCATTATAGCGACCGATTGTTGAAGATCATTTATTAAAGGAGAACTACTCGTAAGTTTAGTTTTTAAATAATTTGAGTTATAATATTAAGCTGTATAAAGATGAACTTGGGGGAAACAAAAAAATGAACAAGAATGATGAAGTACGCGATCAAATTATAATGACTGCTTTACGCCTTTTTAATACAAAAGGATATAGCCAAACTTCCATTCAGGATATTATGGAAGCATCTTCTTTACCAAAAGGAGCAATTTACCGTAGATTTACTAACAAAGAGGCAATTGCTCTTGCTACATTCGAAAAAGCAGGAGAAATAATTTGGGACCATATTGTTCAAGCAAGTCAACAAGCGAATACCGCTACAGATAAAATAATAGCAATTTCATACATTTACCAAGACGCTGTCAATAATCCTCCTATTGAAGGCGGTTGCCCATTACTAAATACTGCTATTGAAGCCGATAATACCTACCCAGAGCTTCAAAAGGTTGCTTCTGAAAATTACAATCAAACACTTCTGTTTTTGCAATCAATCATTGAGGAAGGAATCCGTAATAACGAATTTCGCAATGATATAAACTCTCTTTCTCTAGCTTCATTTCTTATGTCTTCTATGGAAGGCGCTATAATGGCAAGCCGCTTATCAATTAATAATGACCATATTTTTTATTCCATTGAACAAATTAAAGCTTTATTGAATTACTATTCATCTTGAAATGCCCCCACTTTCTAAGTTATTGGGGTTTTTTTCATTAATAATTCACAATTTTATTATTTACAACTAAACAATATACTTTATAATATAATTATCGGACCGGACGGTTCGGTCTGATAATAAAAAATAGGATGTGTATATATAATGAAATTTCAAATTGTTTTATTTGATGGATTCGATTTAATGGATGCAATTGCTCCTTTTGAGTTTTTTGCTGCTGCTGCAAATTTATCACCTGAAAATGTAATAGTAGAGTTGGTAACAGCTGAAGGGAAAAGACTAGTCAAAAGTGGCGTTAATGACGTAGAAATTGAAGCCACAGGGGTAATTGATCCGAACGCGGAAGGTGTTATTTTAGTTCCGGGTGTAGCTGGAGATATGTATGGTGATGGTCCCCATTCGATAGTAACCAAATTAAAGAAAGCATCCGAAACGAAGCTAAAAACTTTGTTACAAAAAGTAGCGTAAAACCCTAATATTACCTTAACCACTGTATGCGGAGGTTCTACCCTTTTAGGAATGATGGGACTATTAAATGGCCGACATGCTGTTACACATCATATGGGGATGGATGCATTACCGTCCATGGGGGCTAGGCCAGTATATGCTCGTATAGTAGATGATGGAAACTTAGTATCCAGTGGTGGTGTAACTTCAGGTATAGATATTGCCATTTACACAATTGAACAAAAACTTGGCCCCAAAATTGCTCACTATATCGAGAAGGTATTTGAGGTTGAACGTAGAGGAACAGTTTGGTCAAATAAAGGTCAAGAACCTTGTTTAAAATAAAAGGCTTAATTATTTATCTCTCTTAAAACAAAAGAAAGGAATAAGCTTATGTATGTATTCACTATTATTACTTGTTCATGTAATTAGTGCGGTACTACTTGGGAGTTACCTTACATTACCTTGGCAAATAAAAAAAACGGCACATATTCCAAGAGACAACCTGGTACTTCGCATTAATTTTATTCAATCGTATACACGAGCAGGTCATTATTCACTCATCCTCCTACTAGTATCTGGGGGCTTAATGATCGTCATATATGATGCTTTCCCCTCAATAATTTGGGTAGTAGTATCCTGCACCACTTTACTGTTTATTAGCGCTTTTATGGGCATGATTAAAAAAAAACTAAGACAAATAAAGGATTCAGAAAAACCAGAGGATCTTTTGAAGAAGAATTATAATGTTTTAAGTATATTTAGTTGGGCATTATTCGGATGCATACTCTTTGCACTCATTATAATGACTAATCCTTCAATACTGTTATAAAACTGAGGAGAATAGGTATATGAAGCAACGCAAATTCCTAATTACGATTTTATCAATTATTTCAGTAATGTGGATAATGCATACACTATCAAAGAATTTTGTAGTTGATCCAAGTTTTCAGGGATTTCTATCAAAAAAAGATGAACTTCTTTCTAATCAAATGCTATGGGTATTAATGATACGAGTTCATATTATTCTTGCGATAATTGCACTCCTTACAGGACCTCTCGGAATAATTAAACGATTACGTTTGAAATCCTTAACATTTCATCGATGGAATGGTCGAGTCTACGTTTTATCTATTGTGTTAAACTTTATTCCCGGTTTATACGTTTCGTTCTTTGCGACAGGTGGCTGGCCAAGTACAATAGGGTTTCTTATCTTAAATACACTATGGCTTAAAACAACAATATTCAGTTATATATATATTATAAGAAAAAATGTCTTACGGCATAGTCAATGGATCACCCGAAGCTTCTTTCTATCCTTTGCCAATATGATTATTTATATCATTGTCGCAATTACACATAACGGATTAGATCTTTCCTATGGACTTTCATATACGATTGCTGTATGGCTTTGTTGGATTTTCAATTTAGCGATAGCAGAAATTGTGATTAGAAAAAAATACTTATATGAAATTTGAACTATGACCCATAATATGGACAGTTAAATAAAAGAGCCTATGCTACTAACAGATGACCTCGGTATTGTACCGGGGTCATCTTTTTTAGTC
>NZ_JBIVOI010000035.1:0-6801 GCF_044754045.1 Neobacillus sp. NPDC093182 | reverse complement strand
TTCATTTCAATTACCCGTAAATCCAATTACAAGGGTTATGAAATCCTGCGAATAAGAGAGCATTCGAGAGTTAATCGTATTAAACTGAGGGAGTTAAATAAGAGAGATGGAAGATCAATCCACCTCTCTAACAAATTAATTACTGTAACCAAAGTTTAAACAATCCTTCTGTTACACCTAGGTTGTACATGTAAAATACCCCAAACACTAGACTAATGCACCCAGTTATTTGAGTAAGTGTTTTGTTCAGACTTATTTTCTTTGCGCTGAATACAAATGGAAGTCCAATAATAGTAGTAAAGAAGAGCATTCCAATAACCGTTCCTACACCAAATACAAGAATATAAATAGCCGATTCCCAAACGCTATTTACGGTACTCATAGTTAATAGAACCATAGCTCCACTTCCAGCAAGTCCGTGAACCAAGCCAATTAGCATTGATTTAATATATGAAACCTCTTTGTGTTGATGTTTATGCTCATGTAGACCACTATGTTTATGGGAATGAACATTTTTATGTTCTTCTCCATCATGGTTATCATTATGCACATGAATATTTTTAAAAGAAAGAATGGTAACACCGAGATAAACGAGCATAATACCTACTAAAAACTCTAATGACATAGCCCATTTTTCTGGTATTTCACCTTTCATAAGGATAAGAATAATTCCCATAATAAATAATGTAGCAGTATGACCTATTCCCCAGAATACTCCTGCTAAAGAAGATCGAAATAATTTTTTACTTTGACTCGCAATGGTGGACACAGCGATCACATGGTCAGGCTCAATTGCGTGCTTAATACCAAGCACAAATCCTAAAGCTAGAACTGATAATAAACCTAACTCCATTAATTTTCCTCCTTAAATAATAAATTGATAATTAAATATAGCCCAAACAATTAAAAATAGAACGAAAGGTGCTATATAGCACTTAATAAATAGATAATAGCACTATTAGTTTGTTTGGTAAACAAATTAAAGTGTGAGATAAATTCTAGGAACCAAGTCAGAGTTCAAAAAACTCCTTCTTATACTACTGGAGTTTTACATATTGATCCAGCAGCTACTCCAGCCAGCTTTTTAACTAAAATGGCAGGTTAATTCAATAAAAAATGTTAAAATATACTTTACCCTGTACTATGGTACAGGGTTTATAATTTGTATGAGGTGAATTTCGTTATGTATCGGATTAGTGAGCTTGCTGAAAAGTGTGGTATCAACAAAGAAACAATAAGATATTACGAAAGAGTAGGTTTGCTTAAAAATCCTCCTCGAACGAATGCTGGTTATAGGATGTATACAGAAGAAAGTGTCAATCGTATAAAATTTATCAAAAGGATTCAGGAACTGGGATTTACCTTAGCAGAAATTTCTAAATTACTCGGAGTTGTAGATAAGGACGATGAACGATGCAATGATATGTATAACTTTGTTGTCGATAAAATTGTAGAAGTACAAACGAGAATTATGGATTTAAAAAGAATTGAACAAATGCTGTTAAATTTAAAGGAATGTTGCCCAGACAATAAAGCTTTATACGAATGCCCCATTATTGAAACGCTAATGATTGAAGTGAAATAAATAATAGAAATGAGGTTTTAATATGGTCATACAATCTAATATGTCTCCAAAAGCAATAGTCGAAGTGTGGGAAAAAGCAGCCCCTATTTTTGTGAAATTTAATGTACCATTAATAGATAATACATTAGAAAGCATTATTGATTCTGAGATTCTTCCTAATCTTCTAATTGAATTAAATGCTACTGTTGGAAGTTCAACTGCTACTTGTGTAGAAGGTGGCTGACAAATGCCGACTAAAAAGGGGTAGGTTACTCCTTAATAATGAACATTATCATAGGAGGGTTATTTGTGGATTATTGTACAAAAATGAGAGAAACAATAGGGAATTCTCCATTGATAATAGTACGACCAAGTGTAGCTATTATTAATAAAAAAGGAGAGATTTTATTAAGTAGATGTCCAGGTGCAACTTGGGGGATTCCTGGTGGAATATTGCAATTAAATGAGTCAGTGGAAGACTGTATTAAAAGAAATGTACAAGAAGACATAGGGATACATATTAATAATTTAAAATTATTTGGTGTTTATTCTGGTGAGGAATTAAATACAAAGCCAGAGTACGGTGAAAATGAATATCACACCGTTGCAATAGGATATTTATGTACTGACTTTGATGGAGTAGTTACACCTGATGAGAATCAAGCCATTGAAGCTAAATTTTTCAAATTAGACCAATTACCTGAAGAAACTGACCCTTTTATTGAGAAAAAGTTAGTTGAATTAAAAGGTCAGCTTGAAATAGGATAAAAGTTGGTAAAGCCCTTATTGAGCTAACGGGTGCTTGAGTTAAAGAAGAAAAAGCTGCTTTTGCAGCTTTTTTTCTTGTTCCACTAACGGAGCAGGTTAGTTGAAAAAGGAATACAAACTTTTTTGTTTAATTATTGTCCTTAGAATCGGTTTTTCAGGAGTTGGTTGAATGGAGAATTCAAGTAAAATAGACTTTGGTTATTTTATCGGACAAGTTGTAACAGATGTAAATACCGAGGAAAATCAGCCTTTGGGTATTATTTTCGAAAAAGGATGGTTAATGGTCGAATGCCCGTGGAGAATTCGGAAAGGTAAAGAAATTATATTAGGTGAAACAGATTGTATTTCCGAACCAAAAAAATTCTCACATAAAAATGTAAAAAAACTACTCGTTTCTAAGAGGATATTAAACATTTCATTTTATGAACAGCTAATATTTATTATCGAATTTGAAGGTAATCTGACCTTTGAATTATTTCACGCTAGTAGCTACTTCGAAGGATGGACATTACAAGGGGACGACGGATTTGACGTATTTACATTACCTGGAGGGGAAGTCTGTTATTAAGCTAACGGGTGCAAGAGTTTAAGATCGGTGCTGTTATTTTGGCAGCTTTTCTTTTTTACTAACAGTACAGTTTTGTTTAACAAGACTGTCACTTATTAATCCACTATACAAAGATTTTTGGAAGAAGGGATTGGAATGGTTAATCGTGCAATGAACATTATTGTTAAAGACTATGATGAAAATTGGGTTCAATTATTCAAAACAGAAGAAAAAATAATTCGTGAAATTTTCAAAGACGAAATCGTTGAAATTCATCATATAGGCAGTACAGCTGTACCAGGATTAAAAGCAAAACCAATCATTGACATTATGCCAATAGTTAAAAATATTGAAATAATTAATACGTTTAATGCAAAGATGATTGAAATAGGTTATGAGCCTCTTGGGGAGTTAGGGATAAAAGGAAGAAGATATTTCCGTAAAGGTGGAGAAAATAGGACACACCAAATACATATTTTTCAATTTGATAATGCCTTTGAAATTGAACGTCATTTAGCTGTTCGTGATTATCTAAAATCACATAAAAAAGACGTAATTGAATATGGAAAGTTGAAGGAACAACTTGCTAATGAGTTCCCTAAAGATATTGAAGGATATAGCAGTGGTAAAGATGATTTTGTTAAAAACTTGGAACGAAGAGCAATTGAGTGGAGGGCAAAAAAATAAGAGGTAATCTTCTATTTTTCTACATCAACGGTTGTGATCTTTAAGATACAGGTTGCCTTCTTTTCTTATTTCAAAAACAAGATTGTGAAATATCGTACTTAAACTATCGGGTGCTTATGTTAAATATGGGATGGCTGCGGCGATCCCGTTTTCTTATTGTGCTAACGGAGCAGGTTAGCACAAGAAGGATATTTTTTTACTAATCTTGAATACTTAATAAAAGTGCTGATTTTTTGGGGGAATGTTATGATTGATAATCGACGTTTAAAAGAGTTTGAACACGAAATAGATGAGGCTTTGCAAGGAATCTCTGATACATCAATCTTACTGAATTTCCAACAAGCTATCATCAGTTTGTATCCCCACTTAATACCAATATATGCTTTCGCCTACGACTCCTGGGATGATATTGTAATGCCGTTATTTTATGAGATGGTTTACAATACTTTTGCTTTTAAATACGGGATTGATATTAATTTGAATGAAACCCATACGTATATGTTTACTTTAAGATGCTATAAAGGGATAAATCATATTGAATGCATTCCGAAACATCATACGATCAAAGCTCTGGTAAACTGTGAGTGGATTGAGATGGATAAAAACGACTTGGATGAAAAAGTGTTTGTTTTTAAATCATTTGGTGATGGGGAACATTTTTTAACTGGTGGATTGGATATTGAGGAGGCTTACAATGTAAGGTTTAACCTTGTTGAGGTCGATATTGTTTCTACATTAACTGGTTATCCTTCTAAGACAAGTGTATTTATTCATAAAGACGATTTAGACTTTGAGTTTGTAGCTGAAACATATGACAAGGATATACAAAGATAATTTCTTGTTGAACTAACGGGTACAAGAGTTTAAGATTGGAGCTGTCATTTAGGCAGCTTTTTCTTCTTCAACTAACGGACAGTTTAGTTGAACAAGAATTGATGATAAAATAGTTTATAAAAGCTTTTTTTAGGAGGAAATATGGCTTCTTTTTTGAAAGGGAATACAACAAGTTTTATATTTGATAAGAATGACAATGAAAAGTTGTTCAAACTAATCTTTGAAAAGGATTTAGTTTTATATAAACACACTGTTGATGCCATTTCTCAACAAATTCCAATTAATAATCTAGAAATTTTTGATAAAGATGACCTTCATTATTTTATTGTACCTAAATCTGAAACTCACTTCGTTAAGTGGAGAACTATAAAATTAAGAAATGGTCAAGAAAACTTCCCATTCGACAATCTAAATTCAAGGGCAATTCAATTGAGTTTATCACAACAGTCACCCAACAGGATTGGTACTGGTAGAATTGCTATCACAACTGAATGGCAGGATGATAAAGGGAATATTCACCCAGCAACTTTTGAAAAAGATGCATATAGAATATTACAAGGTTTTATTCGAAAACTTTCAGTTGGAAAAATAGGGGGCATTTTTATAGGTGAAGAAGCTTTTAAATTATGGGAAAATAATCAAATAGAACTGTGCCAATTTTTACAGGGGAACTTAACTTATAAAAAAGATGAGTTTAAGAAAAAAGGTAAAAAGTGATAATAATTACTTTTGACAGTCGTGAAAAAATGCAAGAGAGAAGCTGTCAATTTGGCAACTTCTCTTTTTGCACTAAAGGGACGGCATTCCTGTAATAAAGGCTAAGTTTGTGAACAAATGTACTTAAAGTAACGGGTGCAAGAGTTGAAGATCTGAGCTGTCATCGTGGCAGCTCTTTCTTGTTGAACTAACGAAGCAGGTAAGTTACAGAAGGAATTGGTTTAATCAACAAAGAATATATACCTAAGATTAAACATTTTGGATATAAATATCTGGAGGTGTAAAATGTTGTGAAAAAGTTTACTTTATTTGTTCTGTCTTTTTTTTTATCTCTTTTACTAAATGGTTGCCAACAGTTATTGGCTGAAGATAAACCAAAAGAAAAACATCATAACAACAATTTGAATGAGGTACAAAGTATTGAAACATTAGATGTCAGGGAGTCTGTTTGGAACCGACTTACAGAAGAGCAAAAAAATCATATCCAAGGAACTTGGAAAGATGCAAGTGTTTATCAAAGAGTCCTTCGAGAGAATATGGGAACTAATTTGGACAAAACATTTATTGACAAAGAAGTTTACATTATTGACTATCCTTCAAATGATAATCCGACATTAGGTGGAATAATAGTTTATGCAGATATAAAATCACATCAATTGATTGGATATGGACTTAGGGACTAAACAAGCAGGTTCGCTTATTTTATATTTCAATCTCTATATCTTCTTCAACTAACGGGTGCTTTAGTTGAAGAGGAAATGAGTCAATATTTTGTTGGCTTTTTTATTTTCAATTAATGTCGCATTTGTATTTACGACTCTCTATAAGTGCTTATAAATATTGATTTATCAGTACTTGTGTCAATACAAGGCTTACGGAAGAAAAGATGAACATAAGTGTGTATTAATTAACACTCATGTGTATTGATATTTCCCAGAATTATCAGACAATTTTTTCCAAAGAGGACAAACCTTGGAGGGGATAAAGTTGGTGAAAGAGAGGGTAAATATCACCGTTGATCCGAAGGTGCTTGATGAATTTGTCGGCTTGCCGGGAAGAAGGGAATTAAGTTTTCGACCTGGGTACAAGTCAAAATGGAAGAATTTATCGAGGAAGAAAAGATGATTGAAGAATATCGGCAACAAAAAAAGCGCTCAGACTAAGAGTGCTTTTTTGTTAAAGAAATATGCTATTTTTTGTTCTCCTGCATATAGCTCAATTTATTGTTTTGAGATATAATTATGCAGCTAAAAACAGTAGTAGCAATTAATCCAAGGAGCGAAAAGAAAACATGTATCGCAAAGTAATTATCGGAGCGCATGATAAACCTCCCATAACTTGATAGTCGTAGTATTTGATTATTAATTAAAATTATTCTTGATATCCTACAGTTTAATACCTAGTAAAAGATTTTTTGCAGTTGATATATCAATACTTATGTACAATCAATGGGATTGGAAGAAAGAGTGACGATAATGAGTTGTGAAAAAGAGGTGTAAAAATAAGCCATCTTATTACGCTTACGAAAGTCGCTAGCTATAAAGGAAAGCTGTCAAAAAGGATATTTCTTCTTCAACTAACGAAGCAGGTTAGCATTCCTGTAGATCGTTAAATATCAGGTTTGAAAAAAATAGAGCCCCTCAGTAAGATACGAGTATAGAGTCCAATCTAACTCAGAGTCTTA
>NZ_JBIVOI010000034.1:0-9267 GCF_044754045.1 Neobacillus sp. NPDC093182 | reverse complement strand
GATACTCGCACTACCTGTCAGCTATACATTTCCGCCACAACGGCATGTTAGGGACTTTCACCCATAAGAGCGATGCGCTGCCAAGCGCACATAAAGCAATTCTCCTTATTGAGAATTGCTTTCAATCTGCCAAAATTAGCAGTAGGATATTCAAGTAATGCACCCCGTCTGTTAAGGAACAGATGGTAATAAATGATTTTAAAAAATGCATATTTATAAAAATAAGGACATGCCTGGCGCCTCAGAATCTCGGCTGTTGAACCCTAGTTTCTTATAAAATTCCTGTTTTCCTTTTGCACAAAATAATTGAACCCACTTAATTCCTTCTTCATCACATTTTTTAAGTAATAAATTCATAACTTTCTTTCCGATACCTTGTTTTTGATATTCAGGGTGAACAATTACATCACAAATTAGAGTTTGATAGATCCCATCTGATATAATTCGTCCATATCCTATTAAATATTTATCATGATAAATAGAAACGGAATACCAACTATTACAAATAGCAGCATATAGTTGGTCATATGTATATAATCCTTTAGCATTCCATCCAGTTGTTTGATGTAACCTTATAAAGTCATCCTTGGTTGGATTCAATTCACTAAATTCAATCTCCATATTATTCTCCCCCTTGTTTTATGCATAAAAAGAAATCGGTTTTTCACTTAGTTGCTTCCAAATATCTTTTATTAACTGTTCTGTTTTTTCATCAAATATAGCTATTAACCCATACATAATTAGTCCACCTTTAAGATTTTCTCTTCTTTTATACAATAAGAAAAGCTTTTTATGCATCGCAACCCATTAGTTTAAGTACAATATTTCACAATCTGCTATCCTGCTCTGTAACTTTTACAAAAAAGGGCATTATTCCTGCCTGGACCAATGCTCCCGTAATCTGACATTAAATTGTTTTCACTTCTAGAAAGTCGCATCCAGTAATTTCATTCTTTAATACCGCATCTTTAAATACTTCTGAAACAAACGTTGGGATTTCAAAACCTTTAATTTTAAATATATGATGGTTTCTGATTACATTTTGATTTAATGCGTATTTTCTAATCGAATAAACTTTTTCATCATCAAGTTCAATGACACCATAATCCGAATTCTCAAGGTTCAATGCCTCAATTACTCCAAGGACATTGGCAACAAAATACTCCGTTATTAGAGCTTTTTTTCTTAAGTTAACTACTCTTACTGGAAGATATTGAATTTCATTATTACCTAGTCCTTGTAATAGCCTTTTTAAATTAGAGGACACAATAAACCAACTTAAATCGTTTGCCAAGTAATCTGTTTCCCTGGCACCTTCATCAGGGTTAAAAATGAATGTTAGGTTTCCATCCCAATTGTAAATAAACTTACCCTCGTTTAGGTGGTATTGTTCAAATCCAAGGTTGTCCTCACAATAGCACACTATGTCATCCTGAACGCTTTCATCTAATAGTAATTTATAATATCTCATATTTCCTCCAAGTGAGTAATTCACCTTCATTTTATCACGGCTTATTAAGTAACCTGCTTCATTTTTAAAACTAATTCTATAAAGAAAATAAAAATTCCTTCTTAAACTAAACTGCATCGTTAGCTCAATAACAAAAAAGGATCGCCACAGCAATCCTCGTTCTTCCACAATTACACCCTTTAGTTTAAGTACATTGTTTCACATACATGTTTTAGAATACGGGGCTATCATTCCATTAAGCAAAATATAGCTAAAGAGAAAGTAAAAGAAAAATCTATTCACCTCAAACTTTTTTATAGATATGATTGTCTTTCTCATACCATACTTGAAATAAATAAATTATGACTGCAACACCTATCATAATAGCAAAGGTAATATGTGGAGACATTTCTCCTGAAGCCATCCCAAGTCTTCGCTGAATAGGATACCATAAGTAAATGTACGCACCATCTAACAATAAATTAGTAATCAAATAAATAATATATCTTCCATATGTTAGTTTAAAAATCCAAATAGTTGCTACTAAATACCCACTGTAGACCCAAGGGATATTAGCCATCTTATCCCATCTAAATAATGCCATTTCTCACCACCAGTTATAGTGGTAAGCTGCTTGATAAATGATAGTGTTAATCACTGTTACAAATAATGCAACTGGCAAAAATCTTTTTAAATAGAATTTCCCAATAAAAAGCAAGGATAACCATGAGACTATAAATAAACCCCACATAATCATTTGGTTCATGAATATCACTTCCAATCAAATTAGGATATCAATAATATTTGAATAACATAACAAGGATATTCATCTATTAGTCAGGATTACCCTCTTTTGCTAACCTGCACCGATAGTTGAAGAACAAAATCAACAACATGTTTTAAAAAAGAATAAAAAGGAGAAGCTCTTTTAGCTACTACTCCAATGCCCAATCTACATAGCTAGCTTAGATACCTTCTTTACTGAATACATACAAACGAAATTTAGGATGCTAAATGAATTATTAAGGAAATACTCAACATTTCTTCTTCAACTTACTATAATGGCCTTTCTTGGAATAAGGTAAAATTATATTCCCCTTCCCATAGCTTTCTAAGCTTTGTTCTTTTTTAATTTACAATCTTTGATAAAATGCTTAGAATGGTCGTTATGGAATACGAAATGTAGTTTAAAAGATTGGCTGTGTTAAAGGAGACTGTTGATTTTAGAGGCGAGCCCGCGGAAAGCATAGCGCCTCGTGACAGGCGAAGACCGCCTGTCCCTGCGGTGATTATTCAAAGAAGCTTTCCTTAGTGGAGCGCAAATCAACAGCCAAGTTTAACATAGCCATAAGAATAAAAGGAGTTTATGACATGATTAATGTATTATTTGTCTGTTTGGGAAACATTTGCCGTTCACCCATGGCTGAGGGCGTGTTTCGTGACTTACTGAAAAAAGAAAATTTGTCTAACAGGATCAGCGTTGATTCAGCTGCAACAAGTTCTTGGCATATTGGTTCTCCTCCGCACAAAGGAACTCTTGCAATCTTAAAAAAATACAACATTGCCGCTGACGGTCTTGTCGGACGCCAATTAACAAAAGACGACTTTGAAACGTTCGACTATATCATTGGGATGGATGAGAGCAATGTAAAGAACATTTTCGAGATTACCAGAAAACCGCAGCATCCGAAAATCATCCGTCTACTCGATTTAACGAGCCATAACAAAGATGTTCCAGACCCATATTACACGGGAGATTTTGAAGAAACCTATGAGTTGGTTTCAGATGGGTGTCGTGCTTTGCTTGAGAAAATACGTATTGAGCAAAATTTAGCCTAATAAAATCCCACCAATCTTAGAGTTGGTGGGATCTTTTTATACAGTGGATATTAAGCTAGGCTTCAGATCCTTTAACTGCTTGATTAAATCTTTTTCTTATAATGGGCTTCTTAAAATTGATTTCAGCAGTTAAGACACCAATTAAGATAAGCATGGCCCCAACATATCCTTTAAATGGGAGCGTTTCAGCTACAAAAATAAATGCAATTAATGCAGCGAAAACGGGTTCTAATGAAAATATAAGACCTGTGTGCGTAGGTGTGGTATATTTTTGAGCATAGGCTTGACCGATAAAACCAATTGCACTACAAAGTATGCTTAAAGCCAAGATAGCAAACCATGATTCCGTTGTGTTAGGCAGATGCGGCTTTTCAAAAAATAATGAAAATAGTAACCCCCAGGCACCGGCGAAGCCAAGTTGTAAAATCCCAAGTGTGATGGAGTCAACATTTTTCGTTAACCGATCTGTAACAATGATGAAAATGGCATAAAATAATGCACCTAAAATGATTAAGAAGTCTCCGGAATTAATCGTCAATTCATTATTTAATGTTAAAAGAGCAATTCCTGTAATAGAAACGACCACGCCAAAAACAACTCTTTTTTCTGGTCTTTTTCTAAAAAAGATCGCTAATAACAACGGGACAAATACCACTGAAAGACTAAATAAAAATCCTGCATTTGAAATGGACGTAAATTTTAATCCGATCGTAATAACAGACATTATGAAGAACAAGATTGACCCTAATAAAAAACCATAAAAACAAGTTTTAGTATTAATATGTATTAAACGCTTATAAAATAAAGCTCCGGCTAATATAAACGCTATGCCGAAACGTAATGCTATCAGGTTAAACCCTTGAAAGGAATCGAGACCCATCTTCATAAACAAATAAGATGAACCCCAAATCATAGTAACGACCAGCATCATGAAATCTGCTTTTAATCGAGTGTTTGATCCTATCCCAGACAATTTATTTTGATCCATCTTTTGATCACCTTTCCTTTCACGAATTGATTATTTATAAGTATAATTGTAAAATTAAGATTAGGAAAATGAATGTTTTCGAAGTTCAACATGAATATATTTCATGAAAAAGGAGTGTTCATACTGTCACTTGCTAAGTTTGAGATATTTAGTACCGTCGTGGAATTAGGGAGCCTTACGAAAGCTGGAGAAATACTAGGTTTAAGTCAATCTGCTGTGAGCCACGCCATCACCAGCCTTGAATCAGAATGGGGATTTTCTATACTCAATCGAGGACGCTCAGGTATCCATTTGACCAGTAACGGAGAGTGCCTCTTAAAATACATACGTGAAATTCTAAAGTTGAACGAAGAAATGGTTCAAGAAATAGCTAACATCAATGGTCTGGAAATTGGTACCGTACGGATTGGAACGATTTCAAGTGTGTCCATTCACTGGCTCCCTGAAATTATGAAAATATTTAATGAGAATCACCCTACTATCGAGGTCAAACTCCTGGAGGGGGATTATGATGCAGTCGAGCATTGGATTTCAACTGGTTTGGTTGATTTTGGTTTTGTGTCTCTACCCACTTCGCAGCATTTTGAAGTGATTCCCCTAAAAAAAGATAGGATGCTCTGTATTCTTTCAAATGAACACCCTCTTGCCGGACAAAATGAGATTTGTTTTGAAATGATCAAAGAAGAGCCACTAATTAAGTCGAAAAAAGGGAGCGATAACGATCTAAAACGAATCTTAAAAGAAAACAATGTTACCCCTAATATTAAATTTGAACTATCAGATGACCAAGCCATTATTTCAATGGTTGAAAATGGGCTAGGAATTAGTATACTCCCTGAAATGGTGTTACATCGTGTTTCAGCTAACGTTCGAACTGTTCCGTTAGAGGGAGAAAATTACCGCACAATTGGTATTGCTGCTACAAATTTTAAAACCATTGCTCCAGCTACGAAAAAGTTCATTGAATATCTGAAATCATGTTTAAGTGAGCCTGCCTCATCTTAATTTGAATAAATTGCTAGTTACTTAATAAACACAAAAAAATTAACCCTCCAACATGACGATTGGAGGGTTGTTTATCCTATATAGTTCTTTATTAAAATTTTTCACATTGTTCTAAAACATTCTCAGTCTGTTCGATTAATGAAATCATTTCAGTCCAAGAATTTTGCGTATTAAGATCCTGTGAATGGGCTAAATTGTTGCGAAGGATTTCTAATTTCTTGAAGAAATCCTTGCCTTTACTTTTCGATTCAAAACCTAAAAGTTCTCTTAAAGGCTGCTCATTTAATACGATGTCTCTTTTATCACAAAGCTGCAGACAATCACTCAGTTTAATTGCTTCATTTCGAGCTTTTCTTTGTAAAAATAATTCCTCTGCCAGTTGGATTCGTTTGGTACTTAAGTGACTTTTCCAGCTATCCTCTGCAAAATACTCACTAATAATTCGATAAAGGTGCATTTCTAGCACTGAAATCACGCCGAATAAGAGCATTCGGATCGGTGGTTTTTGGAGATCGGCAAGTGTCACCACCTTGGTAATCCGGTTACCTTCTATAATGAAAAGTCTTTCCGTGTTCTTAAAAATAAAGAGCGTTTGAAGCAGCGGTGTGGAATCTGAAACGAGATCGGACGGGCTAAAGGAGCGAAAATATTCCTTACACGTTCCCTCCTTCAAATCATCTCTTAGTACATATCCAATTACCCAGCCATTCTCTTCGACTCCGATGACGTCATAGTCTTTTGAAACCATTTGGTCTCTTATCTGTTTGGCTTGATCGCTCACATTGCACGAAGCTAAAACCTCTGAGATGCTGTTGACTGTTATATTTTTTTCAAATAATGAACGAAGACTTCTGTAAGTACTGACTTGATCTCGTTGTTGTACTGGGATGAATTCCATATGAACCTCCATCTTCTACCACATAACTTGATACAAATTTTAATATATCTATTTTAACACTTCGAAATGATATTTCTAATAAGTTTATGTAATTCCATATTCACAGAAGAACTGAAGGTTTATGAGCTGCTTTCGAGAGTATGAACCAGGGAATTTACTGTACGGTAAGGACTATCTTATTTTGAAGAATGCACCTCTTCCTACTTTAATTATAGCATATAAAAAATGGGCAAAATAGACTGTTTATTCGCACTTAGTACTGCTAAAATGCAATAGAACTTTAAATGTAAGCTGTGGGAGGTATCGGTTAAGAATTACACTTAATAATTGGTTAGGAGAGGTGTAGAATGAGTTGTTTGGTTCTCGGTTTTCAGGAAATGGAAGAAACACAGCTTTCGCTGGTTGGCGGAAAAGGATTAAATTTAGGAAAATTATCAAAAATTCAAGGAATACAAGTACCAGAAGGATTTTGTGTGACAACTGCAGGATATCAGAAAACCATCGAACAAATCGAAACGTTTCAAACATTGTTAGATCAACTATCCGTTCTAAAAATTGAGGATCGAGATCAAATCAATGTAGTGTGCAGGAAGATTCGACAAACCTTTATGGAAGTACAAATTCCTTCCGATGTTGAAAAAGAGGCTGCATACTATCTCTCCCAGTTTGGCGATGACCATGCTTATGCTGTTCGATCTAGTGCCACTGCTGAAGATTTACCACACGCCTCTTTTGCCGGGCAGCAAGACACCTATTTAAATATCATCGGAAAAGAACCCATCCTGCAGCATATCAGCAAATGCTGGGCTTCCCTCTTTACGGATCGCGCAGTCATCTACCGTATGCAAAACGGATTTGACCACCGTCAAGTTTCTATATCCGTTATCGTTCAAAGAATGGTTTTCCCACAGGCATCAGGAGTTTTATTTACCGCTGACCCGATTACGTCGAACCGAAAGCTGCTGTCCATTGATGCCAGTTTTGGACTTGGAGAAGCATTGGTCTCTGGCTTGGTTTCTCCCGATTGTTATAAAGTACGGGAAAATAAAATCGTCGATAAGATAATAGCAGCGAAAAAATTGGCTATTTATGGACGAAATGAAGGCGGAATAGAAAAACGAGAGATTGATCCTAATCTAGAAAAGACTCAAACACTTACTGATCAAAAAATTTTACAACTTGCACAGATTGGAAGACAGATTGAAGCTTATTTTGGCTCTCCACAGGATATTGAATGGTGTTTGGCTGATGATACCTTTTATATCGTCCAGAGTCGTCCAATCACCACCTTATACCCCATTCCCCAAGCAAATGATCAAGAAAATCACGTCTATGTATCTGTCGGCCATCAACAAATGATGACCGACCCCATGAAACCATTGAGTTTGTCTTTTTACCAGTTAATCACTCCTGCACCGATGCGTACAGCTGGTGGAAGGCTGTTTGTGGACGTCACACCTATGCTGGCTTCACCAGTCAGTAGAGAAATGGTAGTAAATACCATAGGTCAATCCGAACCGCTCATAAAAGACGCACTCCTGACCGTTTTAGAGCGAGGAGATTTTATTAAATCATTACCAAATGATGAAAGAGCACCGACTCCCATCAGAAACAATTCCAATATACTGGCAGAAATCGAAAACAATCCGAATATCGTTTCTGATTTGATTAAGTGTAATCAAACATCGATAGAAGAGTTAAAACACACCATCCAAACAAAATCAGGTTTGGAATTATTTGATTTTATTCTAGAAGATATCCAGCAATTAAAGAAGATCTTATTTGATCCACAAAGTTCGGCTGTGATCAGGGCCGCCTTTAATGCTTCATCATGGATTAATGAAAAAATGAATGAGTGGCTGAGTGAAAAAAACGCAGCAGACACGCTTTCTCTATCGGTACCAAACAATATTACTTCAGAAATGGGTCTCGCACTATTGGATGTTGCAGATGTGATTCGTCCTTATCCAGAAGTAATACATTATTTACAGCAGGTAAAAGATGATAACTTTTTGGATGAACTAGTTAAGTTTGATGGCGGCAAGGAAGCTCAAGTAGCATTAATATCTTATCTCAATAAATACGGAATACGATGTGCGGGAGAAATCGATCTGTCGAATCCTCGTTGGATTGAGAAACCTGCTACACTTGTCCCGATGATTCTCACTAACATCAAAGAATTTGAACCTAATGCCGGCAAACGGAAATTTGAGCAAGGGCTTCAAGCTGCTTTGAAAAAAGAACAAGAATTACTTGATCGATTGAAGCAATTACTGAATGGTGAACAAAAAGCCGAAGAGACAAAACGAATGATTAGCACACTACGTAGGTTCATTGGTTACCGTGAATATCCAAAATACGGCATGATTAATCGCTATTTCGTTTATAAGCAAGCTTTACTAAAAGAAGCACAACAACTCGTTAAAGCCAAACTTATTTATGAAAAAGCAGATATCTACTATCTTTCTTTCGAAGAACTTCACGAGGCCGTACGTACAAATAAACTTGATTACCAAATAATCAGTAAACGAAAAGATGATTACAAATTTTATGAAAAACTAACTCCGCCACGTGTCATTACGTCTGATGGAGAACTCATTACAGGTCAGTACAAACAAGAAAATCTCCCAGCACAAGCAATAGCCGGCCTGCCTGTTTCATCCGGAGTGATAGAGGGGCGGGCACGTGTCATCTTAAGAATGGAAGATGCTGATATAGAGGATGGAGATATATTAGTCACCTCCTTTACGGACCCTGGCTGGACACCGTTATTTGTATCGATAAAAGGCCTTGTTACCGAGGTTGGCGGACTCATGACCCATGGAGCTGTGATCGCACGTGAATATGGCTTACCAGCAGTGGTTGGGGTGGAAAATGCTACTAAACGAATAAAAGATGGGCAGCGGATTCGCGTTCATGGAACAGATGGGTATATCGAAATAGTGTAACTTTTGAGTACGTTTGGATTTAAAAAGCAGCACCGCTCCTGAGGTGAACTATGACCCATAATATGGACAGTTAAATAAAAGAGCCTATGCTACTAACAGATGACCTCGGTATTGTACCGGGGTCATCTTTTTTAGTCCC
>NZ_JBIVOI010000033.1:0-15465 GCF_044754045.1 Neobacillus sp. NPDC093182 | reverse complement strand
CATGTATTAGGCACGCCGCCAGCGTTCGTCCTGAGCCAGGATCAAACTCTCCAAGAAAGTTGATATAGCTCATTTGTTACGTTGGCTTAGCTTTTATAAAAAGCTAAAAAATTGTTTGTTGACGTTCTTGTTTGTTTAGTTTTCAAGGAGCAATTTTTCTCATTCGCTCGTAAGCGACTTTATTAATATATCATAACTTATTTATTAAAGTCAATAAGTTTTTTTAAATGTATTGCGTTGTCGTTTGTGACGACTTTTAATATATTACAGTACATTACTAGATTGGTCAATAGTTTTTTAAAAAAATAATGGCTGTGTTAAATTTGGCTGTTGATTTACACTCCAAGCGCTACGCTTTCCGCGGGCTCGCCCGTGAGCCTCCTCGGTCGTACCGACCTGCGGGGTCTCACTCAGCTCGTTCATCCCGCAGGAGTCGAGCGCCTTCCGCTCCAATCAACAGGTTCTAAAACCATCTGTCTTCATTAACACAGCCAAAATAATAAAAAAACCGCTGTTGTCTCAGCGGTTCGTTCAAATTAGATAATATATTTTTGAATCGCAGCCAACGCTACTAATCCTGGAATCCCAAGAAAACCAGATACAGCTGATGTTGCAAAATTAATTGGTACGTGGATACCAAAACTATTACCTGCTGTATTTAAGAAGAATAATAATAGTGCACCGATCAATAACTTTACAACAGCTTGACCAATAAACCTAGCTGGCTTAAAAGGAGCCCCGGCAAACAAAAGAATAAGTATGAGCCCCGCTGATATGGCAATAATCATAATTGGTTCCAAAAAAGCTATCCCCCTTCAAAATCTTTTATAACAACATATGTACAAGTTATAAAAAATAGACCTTGAAATGGAATAGCTTTATCTTTACCTTTTAATACTTACATTTCTTTCTTTTGCTTCTCTTAATAGAAAGAAGTACTTTACTTGGGCAATTTTTGTCTGGCATATCGCTTCTTCTGAAGGGTCAAAACTTTTGTCGAGTAATTGTTTTTGTTTCTGCCAATGTTCTTTATACTCTTGCAGCTGTGTTAAAAGTTTTTGATCAAACTCTTTTCGCAGCCACCCTTTACGCTGGAAAAACATCGTTATTCCCCCGGTACTCTGTTTTATGATTAAAGTTCTCTTCTACCCTCTAGAGCTTTGGATAGTGTAACTTCATCTGCATATTCTAGGTCTCCTCCGACTGGGAGGCCATGAGCAATCCGGGTAATCTTAATCCCTGATGGTTTTAGCAGGCGGGAAATATACATTGCCGTTGCCTCTCCTTCAATATTCGGATTTGTCGCTAGAATAACTTCTTGTACGGTTTCATCATGGAGACGCTTTAATAAATCAGGAATATTGATATCTTCAGGGCCTATTCCGTCCATAGGTGAAATCGCACCGTGTAATACATGATACATACCATTAAATTCCTTCATTTTCTCCATTGCGATGACATCCTTTGGATCTTGAACAACACAAATAGTACTTTTATCTCGACGTTGGTCTTCACATATATAACACGGATCTTGATCTGTAATATGACCGCAGACAGAGCAATAAGTTAAATTCCGCTTAGCATTTACAAGCGCCTTGGCAAAATCCAGCACAGTATCTTCTTTCATACTTAATACATAAAAAGCCAAACGCGCAGCCGTTTTTGGCCCGATACCAGGCAGCTTCATAAAACTGTCAATCAACTTTGAAATCGGTTCTGGATAATGCATTATCTATTATTCCTCTCCTAGAAAAGCATATGCGCCTTCGAAAAGGCGCATAAACTGGATCTTCATGAATTAAAAAGGCAGATTCATTCCTTTTGTGAATTGGCCCATTGTATTGTTTGTGAGCTCTTCTACTTTTTTCAGCGCGTCATTGGTTGCCGACAATACAAGATCTTGCAGCATTTCGATGTCGTCCGGATCCACTGCTTCAGGTTTGATTTGAACATCCACCACTTCTTTGTGTCCTGTTACAATGACAGTTACCATTCCGCCGCCTGCTGTTCCTTCAATCTTTTGCTGGCCTAACTCTTCTTGTGCTTCAGCCATTTTCTTTTGCATTTTTTGCATTTGTTTCATCATATTCTGCATATTGCCCATTCCACCACGCATAACCTGTCAACCTCCAATTAATTAGTCAATAATTTCTACAAATTCAGCACCAAACAAGTTTTTTGCCTCTGCTATATGCGGCTCTTCTTCCTGTTTAGATCCAGGAACTTCTCCCTCAACATGATGCTGTGTGCTTAAAAAGTTTTCTCGAATAGATAGCCATTGTTCCTCAGGCACACCTAGCACGAGATATCGATTTCCTGTTAATTCTTGTAGAGCAAGAGTAATCGTCTCAACAAAACGGTTATTATCCATTGCCATTTGGCAGTGAATTTCATGTTTAAATTTTAAAATAAAAGCATCAGCTGAAGCAGCAGCTGGCTCCGCTTCATTTAATAGTGCAGCATGAGATTTCATTAATCTTCCTCTCATTTCGCCCCATTTGCTTTTAATTTGATTTATATCATTCTTTGTTGCATTCTTTAATACTTCGTTTATTCTTCCAACTGCAGGCTGGAATCCTTTTCTTGAACTTCTCTGCGAAGGCTTTTGCGCTGCCTGTGGCGCTGCTTCTTGAACAACAACGGAACCATTTGTTTTTAACTGTTGCAGTTCATGCTCAAGCTGTTCAATTTTTTTAAGCAGCTGAGAGATTTGTCCCGCAGGCATTGGCTCTATCTGCTTAGCTTCCGTTTGACACAGTTTAACGATTGCAACTTCGAGAAAGATCCTCGGATGGTTGGTCCATCGCATATCTTGTTGCGTCTTATTTAATAATTCGATAAGCTGATAAATCTCGTCATAAGGAACAGCCTCAGCAATTTGACGGAATTCCTCATCCAGCAAGACTCTATCTAATGATTCTTCAAGGTTTGGTGCTGTTTTGTATAACAGCATATCTCGATAATATAATATAAAGTCCTCAATAAATCTTGATGGGTCTTTCCCATGAAACAACAATTCCTCAAGTGCTTCTAATCCACTGGCTACATCCTTTTCCAATACAGCTTTTGCAAGCTTATTTAAGAATCCCTGCGAAACAGAGCCTGTGACCGTTAATGCATCTTCAACTGTTACTTCATCCTGACTAAAAGAGATAGCTTGGTCTAAAAGACTTAAGGCGTCACGCATACCGCCTTCGGCCGCTCTAGCAATCATTTTTAAGGCATCTTCTTCACACTTAACGCCTGTTTCCTCAACGATTAATTTCATTCTATTTACGATTGATTGTGCTGTAATCCGTCTAAAATCAAATCGTTGACATCTAGAGATAATCGTTAAGGGAATTTTATGCGGCTCGGTCGTGGCTAAAATGAAGATAACATGCTTTGGCGGTTCCTCCAGCGTTTTTAACAAGGCATTAAACGCACTAATGGATAGCATATGCACTTCATCAATAATATAGACCTTGTAGTTAACAGCGGTTGGAGCGAACTTTACTTTATCAAGAACGTCCCGCATTTCTTCCACTCTAGAGTTTGATGCTGCGTCGAATTCTAGCACATCTGATATAGTTCCATTGGTAATTCCCTTGCATGCAGCACATTCATTGCAAGGTTCAGAAATTGGAGATCGCTCACAATTTACCGCTTTAGCCAAAATTTTTGCTGCACTTGTTTTACCTGTTCCTCGCGGCCCGTTAAATAAGTAGGCATGGGAAATTTTTTGTTGAAGCAGGGCATTTTGCAATGTTTTCGTAACATGTTCTTGTCCTACTACATCAATAAATTGCTGAGGACGCCAAACACGATATAAAGCCTGATAAGCCAAAAACATCGCCCCCTTCAAAATATTCTATCCTCATCATTATAACTTATCTTTTTTCTATTTATCAAAGAGAATACAAAAAAACTCATCTCGTATTCGAAATGAGTTGTTTTTACATTATAAACTGCCGTGCACCTTCCGTCGACTCCGCACCCATAGGCGCTGCTTAAGCAGTTAGCTCGGCCCAGGCCACCCTGCGGCACATGGGAGCTTCCACTTAATGCTGCTTCCTTCCGGACCTGACATGGTTCATGGATTCCCATTGCGCAGGACCCGGGCGTCAACACTACTTACTTAAGGCGGACCCTACAGGATACCAGCCTCGGGAAGGGATTCAGCCTCGCTAGAGCGGATTGCGAGTACAGGGCACCGCTACCTCCCCGCCTAGCACGGCAAAGTTGATAACAAATTTTAAGGCGTCTTTATCTGACGCTTTTTTAGTATACTAACTTTCGAGGAAAAAATCAATCTTTATCACTTGTAAATTACTGTAAGGATTGTTTTTTTGCTATTTTTCGTTTTTCTCGAAGCTGACGAAAGAAGGCTGATAGTAACTGACCACACTCTTCCTTCAGTACACCGCTCGTTACTTCACTTTGATGATTGAAACGCTCATCTTGCAGGAGGTTCATGAATGTTCCCGCACAGCCTCCCTTTGGATCTGCAGCACCATAAACAACTCTCTTGACCCTTGATAAGATAATCGCACCCGAGCACATCGCACAAGGCTCAAGAGTGACATAAAGGCTCGCATTCTCCAGCCGCCATGAGCCTGTTTCTTTACATGCTTGTTCAATAGCCAAAATTTCTGCATGGGCGACCGCACTTTGTTTACTTTCACGTAAATTATGTGCTCGGGAAATAATTTTCCCATCTATCACGATGATGGCTCCGATGGGAACCTCTAATAGAGCTTCTGCCTTTCTCGCTTCCTTTATGGCTTCTTGCATATAATATTCATCTGAAAATACATCTATAGCCAATGATGATACCACCTTATTTATTCATATTCATTGAGTCCTATTGATATTTTTCCCCATTATATCATGAATCGAATATCTCACTCATAGAATAGATGTAGCGGTCTTGCTTAGGAGGGGAAGAATATGCAAATTCATGTTGTGAAAAGAAATGAATCACTGACGACCATTGCTAGGGCATACAATACAACAGCGAATGATATTGTTGATGCAAATGACATCCCTAATCCAAATAATCTTGTCGTCGGTCAAGCAATGGTGATTCCGATTGTTGGCAGTTTTTATTATGTGCAGCCTGGAGACAGTCTATGGTCGATTGGGCAAAAAGTGGGTGTACCTTATCAACAAATCGCATCAGTTAATCGTATCTCATTAAACCAGCAGCTCTATGTCGGCTTTCGCTTATATATCCCTCAGCCACCGAAAAGAAGAGCAGAATTTAATGCCTATGTTGAACCCCGCGGTACCTCTGTGGCCCCGATACTAGAAACGAGTGCACGGGAAGCAGCTCCTTATTTAACTTACTTAGCACCATTTAGCTTTCATGCACTTCGCGATGGTTCACTCAGGGAACCATTACTAAATAATTTCCCAGCCATCGCAAGAGCTAACCGAAATACATTAATGATGGTAGTAGATAATCAAGAAAATGACGAATTTAGCGACGAATTGGGACGGATTTTATTAAATGATATACCGATACAAGATCGCTTTTTAAACAATATTGTAGCCACTGCCAAAAAATATGGATTTAGGGATATTCATTTTGATTTCGAATTCTTACGTCCCGCTGATCGTGAAGCCTATAATCGCTTCTTAAGAAAGGCGAAGACCCGGTTTAATAGTGAAGGCTGGTTAATGAGTACAGCCCTGGCTCCGAAAACAAGCGCTACACAAAAAGGAAAATGGTATGAAGCACATGATTACAGGGCTCATGGTCAAATAGCAGATTTTGTCGTGATAATGACCTATGAATGGGGCTACAGTGGCGGTCCTGCCATGGCAGTTTCACCTATCGATCAGGTTCGGAGGGTTTTAGAATATGCACTTACAGAAATGCCTCCAAATAAAATCTTAATGGGTCAGAATTTATATGGATATGACTGGACTCTTCCTTTTGTTCAAGGTTCTGTTGCAAGAGCTGTCAGCCCGCAGCAGGCAATTGAACTTGCTGCTGCAAACAACGTTCCTATTCAGTATGATACCAAAGCACAGGCACCTTTCTTCCGATACACAGCAGCAGACGGAAAGCAGCATGAGGTTTGGTTTGAGGATGCCCGCTCTATCCAAGCCAAATTTAATTTGATAAAAGAATTAGGTATTAGAGGGATGAGTTATTGGAAGCTTGGCTTGGCATTTCCCCAAAATTGGCTCTTAATTGTCGAGAATTTCAATGTGGTAAAAAGAGGTTAATATATTTTGATAACATAAACTGCCGTAATTCGGCAGTTTTTTCATATATTCGACATTAAAATTTCTTCTTCTACAATTTCCATATCCCTTCCTGTGAAAGATTATGATAATATATTATTTGTGCCATTAAGAACGTTAGAAAAAAGTTTCCGGTTTATTACTGGTTAAACATAGAATTTGCAGGCAGTTGGAGAAGGAGGATCAGCAATGGGGTATACTCCCTTTATTACCGTTGAAGGGCCGATTGGTGTAGGTAAGACATCTCTCGCAAAAGCCATTTCAGATCAATTTAAATTTGCTTTATTAAAAGAGATTGTCGATGAGAATCCATTTTTGGGGAAGTTTTATGACAATATTGAAGAGTGGAGTTTCCAAACGGAAATGTTTTTTCTTTGCAACCGGTATAAGCAATTAGGGGATATTAATACTCACTACTTAAGGAAAAGTCAGGCTGTTGTAGCAGATTATCATATTTTAAAGAACTTAATTTTTGCACAGAGGACTTTAAACCCCGTTGAATATCAAAAATACTATAAAATATATCAGCTCCTAACGGAAGACATGCCAAAGCCGAATGTTATTATCTATTTAAATGCGAGTCTAGATACTCTTCTTAAGCGAATTAAAATTAGAGGACGCGAAGTAGAGAAAAATATCAGTCCCTTATATTTAGAACAGCTATCGATTGACTACGAACAAACGATAACGAGCTTTGAGCAATCACATCCAGAAATTCCTGTTCTTCGCTTTAATGGTGATGAATTAGATTTTGTTAAAAATGAAGATGACTTAAATTTTATAATTGAAAAGCTCATAGGCTCATTAAAGAAAAGCAGCACGACAAACACACGATAAGAATTGGGGGATGAAAGTGAGTATCGTTATTGGTGGTATGATTGGTCTTGGTAAGACGAGTGTAGCTGATACATTGAATGCACATTTTCAAAGAAGCGGAATTGAGAGTAAGGTTTTTTATGAGACAGTCGATAATAATCCGATTCTTCCGCTCTATTATGAACTAACACCAGAAGAATTAGACGCAAGAAGAATTCCATTCCTCTTACAATTATTTTTCCTAAATAAACGCTTTAAAACAGTAAAGGATTGTGTGAGCTGGAAAGACCCTATTTACACGATACAGGATCGCTCCATTTACGAGGATTGGTACTTTGCCTATGTAAACAAAAATCTTGGCAGAATCTCTGACCTTGAATTTAGAATATATGAAGAGCTTGTTGAGAATATGATGGAAGAATTAAATGAGCTTCCAAAAAAGGCACCTGATTTAATGGTCTATTTAAAAGGTTCCTTTGATACTGTAATTGATCGAATTATGGCACGCGGCCGAAGCTTCGAAATTAACCCCGAACTGAAAGAGTATTATTTTGAAGTTTGGAAGGGTTATGATGAGTGGGTTATTAATAACTATAACGCCAGCGATGTCTTAATTATTGACATGGATCATACGGATGTCGTTAAGCGCCCAGAAGATGCACAAAGAGTATGCCGTGAAGTGGACGAGCGGCTAAAAGAAATCTTAAATATATCAAAAGCACATATTGGTTAATCCAATATGTGCTTCTTTTTATATCTCACTAAAAAACTACATAAAAAGTCCGCCCAATTGCTTGGGCGGACTTTATCTCCAGTTTTATGCGCGATTATTATTATAAAAGATGGCGGAGGAAGAGGGATTCGAACCCCCGCGCGGTTTAACCCGCCTGTCGGTTTTCAAGACCGATCCCTTCAGCCGGACTTGGGTATTCCTCCGTATTGACAAGAGATAGAATATCACATTCCTACTATCTCTGTCAACACATGATTAACTTTTTTTATTCAGGTGCGATAACTTCTTTATTCCCCATATATGGACGTAACACCTTAGGAATTACTACACTTCCATCTGCCTGCTGATAATTTTCCAGGATTGCTGCAACCGTTCTTCCAATTGCTAAGCCAGATCCATTTAATGTATGGACATGTTCAGGCTTCGCTTTTGGGTCACGGCGGAAGCGGATATTAGCACGGCGGGCTTGGAATGCCTCAAAGTTACTGCAAGAGGAAATCTCACGATATGTTCCGTAGCTCGGGATCCATACTTCAATATCGTACTTTTTAGCAGCAGTAAAGCCGAGGTCACCCGTACACATGCTTAACACTCGATAAGGCAATTCAAGTAATTGAAGCACGCGCTCTGCATCATTTGTAAGCTTCTCAAGTTCATCGTAAGAATCCTCCGGCTTAACAAACTTCACAAGCTCTACTTTATTGAACTGGTGCTGGCGGATTAATCCACGAGTGTCACGCCCAGCAGAACCAGCCTCAGAACGGAAGCATGCACTGTAGGCCGCAAAGCGGATTGGAAGCTCATCCCCGCTTAGTATTTCATCACGGTGGAGGTTGGTGACAGGCACCTCTGCTGTTGGAATTAAGAAATAATCTTCACTCTCAATTAAAAACGCATCGTCTTCAAATTTTGGGAGTTGACCTGTACCGGTCATGCTCGCGCGGTTTACCATATATGGCGGCAAAATTTCTTTGTAGCCATGCTCATCTACATGAAGGTCAAGCATAAAGTTCATTAGTGCACGCTCTAAACGGGCTCCAAGGCCTTTATAAAAAACGAAACGGCTTCCTGTAACCTTGCCCGCACGTTCAAAGTCAAGGATACCTAAATGGTCCGCAACAT
Organism: Neobacillus sp. NPDC093182; assembly: GCF_044754045.1. NCBI lineage: Bacteria > Bacillati > Bacillota > Bacilli > Caryophanales > Bacillaceae > Neobacillus > Neobacillus sp. NPDC093182. Next base: position 6,560 of record NZ_JBIVOI010000033.1, on the reverse strand, counting down.
CCCAGTGCGGCTTCGCCTCAAATTCAAAGTCCCGAACTTGACCCCATTTTCTAATTTCTACGTTTTCATCCTCTGATTCACCAATTGGAACACTTTCATGCGGAATGTTTGGAATGCTCATTAACAACAAGTCGAGCGTTTCCTCGACACTGCGGAGCTCCTCATCCAATACTTTAATCCTATCGCCCACCTCACGCATTTCTACAATAAGATGGTCAGCATTGGCCTTTTCACGCTTTAAAGCAGCTACCTGCTGGGAAACCTCGTTGCGTTTGCTTTTTAATTGTTCTGCCTCAACGATTAAATCACGTCTGCGCTGATCTAAGTCCTCAAATTTACCGAGGTCTGTTAAATCTTCACCACGGTGCTGAAGTTTTTCTTTTACTTCCGCAAAGTTAGCTCTTAATAATTTAATGTCTAACATCTGTCCCACTCCTAACTGTTAAATAAATACAAAAAACTCCCGTCCCCAAAAACAGGGACGAGAGTTACCCGCGTTACCACCCTGGTTGACAGATATAGTCTGTCCACCTCGAAAAAAATTAACGGTTTTTACCGAAAGTACTTACTGACCCTTAAGTGGGCGTTCCATACCTTGCTCGAGGAGGGATTCACAAGCTTCAAACACCGATTCACACCAGCCATCGGCTCTCTTTAGAATGAACTTCCTGTTACTAGTTCCTCTCATTGCTTTAACATATTTATTTATTGAAATTAATTTACTATAATTATCCACCAATTGCAATCAAATTATACAAATTGTTTTGCTTTTACTTCCTTTACCATTCCAACAAAATAAGCCGTAATGTCATGGCTATTTGTTAATTCAGGATGGAACGAACAACCAAGGAATTGTCCTTCTCGAGCAGCTACAATGCGGTCGTTATGCTTTGCAAGTATCTCTACCTCTGCTCCAGCTTCAACAATGTGCGGCGCACGGATAAAGACTGCAGGAAAGTTGTCGGCTACATCCTTGATCGCGAGGTCGGCCTCGAAGCTGTCAACCTGACGGCCAAAGGAATTGCGTTCAACCGTAATGTCCATCACACCGATATGGGGCTCATGACCAACAAGGTTTTTGGCTAAAAGAATCAGACCTGCACATGTACCAAACATCGGTTTACCTTCTGCAGCAAATTCCTTTAATGCATCCATAAATCCATATTTATCAATCAAACGTCTCATTGCCGTGCTTTCACCGCCAGGAAGGATAAGGCCATCTATTTCTTTTAACTGTTCAACCTTCTTAATGGCGATACCTTCTGCACCACATTCCTCTACCGAACGAATGTGTTCCCGAACGGCGCCTTGTAAGGCAAGTACTCCTACTTTAACCATTACCAGCCACGTTCCTGCATACGGTTTTCGGGGGACAATGATGAAATTTCAATGCCCTTCATTGGTGCTCCTAGTTCTTTAGATAGCTCAGCGATTAATTTATAGTCTTGGTAATGAGTAGTAGCTTCTACAATCGCCCTGGCAAACTTTGCTGGGTTTTCTGATTTAAAGATACCTGAACCTACAAATACTCCATCCGCACCCAGCTGCATCATTAATGCTGCGTCAGCAGGAGTTGCAACACCGCCGGCTGCAAAGTTAACAACAGGAAGGCGGCCAAGACGCTTAATTTCAAGAAGAAGCTCAAATGGTGCTCCTAATAGTTTTGCTTCTGTCATAAGCTCATCTTCATTCATTCCGACTACTTTACGAACTTGTCCATTTACTTTGCGCATATGGCGTACTGCTTCAACGATATTTCCTGTTCCAGGTTCACCTTTTGTACGTAGCATTGAAGCTCCCTCACCAATCCTGCGGGCAGCCTCACCAAGGTCACGGCAGCCGCAAACAAATGGAACGGTAAAATCACTTTTATATAAGTGATACTCTTCATCCGCTGGAGTTAATACTTCACTCTCATCAATATAGTCTACACCCATTGCTTCAAGTACACGTGCTTCTACAATATGGCCAATTCTTGCCTTTGCCATAACAGGGATTGATACTGCATTTAGTACTTCTTCAATAATCCTAGGATCAGCCATTCTTGCAACACCGCCAGCTGCACGAATGTCAGATGGCACACGCTCTAGAGCCATTACCGCAACCGCACCAGCCTCTTCAGCGATTCTTGCCTGCTCTGCATTTACAACGTCCATAATGACGCCGCCTTTTTGCATTTCGGCCATTCCACGTTTCACTCGATCTGTACCTGTTTTCATTATAAATCCCCCTTGTAAGTTCCATTTTTATAAATATTGCAAAAAATTGACGTATAAATTTAGGAAATACTGTTAATTCATTCGGAATTAGATTGTTTCCATAAAATCATTAAAGCAACAAAAAAGGACTCCTGTCAAGACAAGAATCCTTTTGTTAAATATTTCCTTACTATTAAAACCAACCTTTAACGGTGGAAGAAATGCCTCCCCAAAGATCTCCAAAGAATCCGCCGATTCCTCTCAACATTAAGACGAACCAATTTGCCTTTTCAACATCCTCAGCAGCAATGACGTCAACCGTAATGTTGTTCTGGCCTTTATCTGTTAAAAACCCTAAGCTTCCAGCCTCTTTAGGCTGAATGGATAATGTTCCAACTTTTTCGCCCTTTTTAATAGGAGCTGTAAGTTCACCTTGTTTATTAACCTTCTTTTTATCGAGAGTTAAAATGGTTTTGAAATTATCCTTTTCCCCATTTTTCACAACCATGTTAACCGCTTCTTTTGTATAAACCTTCACTTGATCTTCTTTACCTTTGACGACAGGTAAAGTCTTTTTCCCTTTAACCTGATAATTCTTTGGAATAATTTCTTCTTTTTTAAAATTATTAAATGCGAAATCAAGAATTTTCCTTGTTTCTCTGAAACGTTCGGTTTGGGAACCTGTATTCATAACAACTGAAATAAATCGCTGGCCATCTCTAATTGCTGTACCAGTAAAATTGTACCCTGCAAAAGGAGTCGAGCCGGTTTTTAAACCATCTAAACCATCATATACAAATTGTTGATAATTAGGATATCGCTCTGCAATTTCTTCGTAGCCTTCTAGCATCCAGTTCCAGTTGTCCATTACAAATTCATCTTCCGTGCCCTTTGCAAAAGTCTTTTCCGGTATACTAGATGTATCCAATACCTCTGGGAAATCGTGTAATAAGCGCGATGCTAAGATTGCAACATCTTTTGCAGACATTATATTTTCCTCGTCTGGGTCACCCACAACTTCTGGAAAGTGCTTTAACATATCACGATTATTTAATCCTGTAGAGTTTACAAACTTATATTTCTCAAGACCAAGTTCTGCTGCCTTTTGGTTCATCATTTCAACAAATTTAGCCTCGGATCCTCCTACAATTTCCGCAATCGCAAGAGTAGCTGCATTAGCGGATTCAATCGCCATGGCAGCGTACAGATCTTCTACCTTATACTTTGCTTCAACTCGTAAAAAAACATTACTTAAACTATTGTCATGTGACATTTTAGAAAGCTCAGGAGAAACTACAAACTCTTGACCCCATTTCACTTTCCCTTCTTTAACTGCTTCTAAAAGTAAGTATTCTGTCATCATTTTGGTCATACTTGCAATGCCCAGAGCGGTTTCAGAATTCTTTTCGTATAGAATCATGCCCGTATCTGCATCTACTAATATAGCCGCAGATGCATTAACATCTAATCCCGCAGTTTCTGCCTCTGCTTTATTTATGCCTGCAAAAAGGCTAAAAAACATGATCATTGCCAATGAACTGGCAATAAGTTTTCGATAAAAAAGTTTATTCACGATAATACCCTCCAACGATTTTCTGCACTTTGGTTATTTTACCATAACTGGGGTTCAAATCATAGACAGAGGATAGGACTATCTTTTTACAAAAAAAAGACAGAGAAGTCAGCGCTTCTCTGCTTTTTTATTAAGATAATGAGTAATTTGGTGCCTCTTTTGTAATTTGAACATCATGAGGATGGCTTTCTCGAAGTCCTGCCCCTGTCATTTTGATAAATTGAGCATTATTTCTCAACGCTTCTAGGTCTTTTGTTCCACAATAGCCCATTCCAGAACGTAAGCCGCCGATTAATTGATAAATGGTTTCAGCTAATGGTCCTTTATAAGGTAGGCGGCCTTCGATTCCTTCAGGAACAAACTTCTTGTTATCTTCCTGGAAGTAACGATCCTTTGAGCCCTTTTCCATTGCTGCTACGGAACCCATACCACGATAAACCTTAAAGCGGCGACCTTGGAAAATTTCAGTTTCTCCTGGACTTTCTGTTACACCTGCCAGCATACTTCCAAGCATAACGGCGTGGCCGCCTGCAGCAAGAGCCTTAACGATATCTCCTGAATACTTAATACCGCCATCAGCAATAATGGTTCTGCCATGCTTTCTGGCCTCTGTAGCGCAGTCATATACAGCCGTAATCTGCGGCACGCCTACTCCTGCTACTACACGGGTCGTACAAATCGAACCAGGTCCAATTCCGACCTTAACCACATCTGCACCTGCTTCAATTAGGTCTTTTGTCGCTTCAGCAGTAGCCACATTACCAGCAATGATGGTTAAATCAGGATATTGACCTCTTATTTCCTTAACAGTATCAAGTACACCCTTTGAATGGCCATGAGCAGTATCAACAACAATGACATCGACATTTGCTTTGACGAGTTTTTCAACCCGTAGCATTGTATCCGTTGTTACCCCTACTGCTGCCCCGGCTAACAAACGACCCTGCGTATCTTTTGCTGAGTTAGGAAACTCAATCACTTTCTCGATATCCTTTATGGTAATTAATCCTTTTAAGACTCCTTCATTGTCTACTAGCGGGAGTTTTTCAATTTTGTATTTTTGAAGAATTTTTTCAGCCTCTTTTAATGTGGTTCCTACTGGAGCCGTAACCAGGTTTTCTTTTGTCATGACATCAGAGATTTTAAAAGAGTAATCTTGGATAAAACGTAAATCACGATTGGTGATAATCCCTACCAGTTTTTGCTCATCAAGGTTATTGACAATTGGTACACCTGAAATTCGATATTTGCCCATTAAGTGTTCAGCGTCATACACCTGATGCTCTGGAGTGAGATAAAACGGATCCGTAATAACCCCGCTCTCTGATCTCTTAACTTTCTCGACTTGTTCAGCTTGCTGTTCAATTGTCATATTTTTATGGATAATTCCTAAACCACCCTGGCGGGCCATTGAAATTGCCATTTCGGCTTCTGTTACTGTATCCATCCCGGCACTTATGATTGGGATGTTTAACTTCACCTTCGGCGATAATTCTACTTGAAGACTTACATCACGCGGCAGTACTTCCGATTTACCAGGAATTAATAAGACATCATCAAACGTTAAACCTTCTTTTGAAAATTTACTCTCCCACATTTTTATGGCCTCCAGGAAAAAATTTTTTAATTGTAGGTTATCAATTGGACAAAATACTGTCAAGGAGAACGATTTAGTCTAATTTTTCTGAAAAAGGTGATTACCATTGGCAGCAGACTATAAGGGCTGGAAAAGCTATGCAAGTTTTTTCTCTGCAGAGCATTGCCAGCTGTTTTTAAAAAACCATTATAAAAAGTGGAATATTGATAACCCTGAACAAAAAAGCTATGAAAACTGCTATGCCTTTTTATATTATCTCGAGCATGGCCAAATTTATTATCAACAAGCAGAAAACTCACCATTAATCCTAAAACCAATACTGCTTTTTTATGGTCTGGTACATTTAATCAAAGCATGTATCTTAACGGTTGATCCAGCTTATCCGGAAACCACTTCCGTTTTAGCCCACGGTGTTTCAACAAGAAAAAGAAAAAAGCAAAACTATCAATTCTTTCAAGATGAGGTTAAGTTTCAAAAAAATGGACTTTTCCCTTTTATGTCAGAAAAAATGTTCCACATGAAACAATTGGAAGGCGATAAAATTACGATGGAAGAGCTGCTTGAGCTCATTCCCGAATTAGATGATTTGTTTATGGTACATGAGTCGAAAAGCACTTTTACACCCATATATACTCAGCATGGGCAATTTGCAGTACCAGAAAAAATATTAGATCTTTATCACATGACAGAGGACCGATTTAAGGAATTTCTCACAACAAAGTCCGGAAATCAGATTGAATTTTCAAGTGAAGGACTCATGTTTCAATACGATAAAAGGGCTTCTACTGGAATTTCACCGATTAAATTCAATCTCGAAAGCAGTGCTTTTGTACTGCCGCTGAAGAAAGAAAATTTATTTTTGTTTCCTGAACTGATGGTTCATTATCTCCTGCTTTATAATCTAAGTATGATTGCTAGATATGAAACAGAGTGGTGGAGCGAAATAACAAAAATGATGCCAAACCGTGATTATCCATTTATAAAAACTTTCTTAGAAATAACACTGAAAAAGGGACCGTTTTTGATTTATGAGTACTTGATGAGTTAGTTCATTTCATTTTCTCGTAAATTATATACAAAAAAGCACAACCCAAATTAGGTTGTGCTTGATTTGCCTGGCAACGTCCTACTCTCACAGGGACAAAGTCCCAACTACCATCGGCGCTGAGAAGCTTAACTTCCGTGTTCGGTA
>NZ_JBIVOI010000032.1:0-17883 GCF_044754045.1 Neobacillus sp. NPDC093182 | reverse complement strand
TCTTTTATTATAAACGGGTTTTAATTCAGGGGACATAGAAAAACCCGATTAAGGGGCACTTTTTATTTAGTGTCCATTAATCGGGTTATAGTTCACCCTCTACATAACTATCTGTTATTTAACTGTTCTTTAAAGATTGTGGTTGGATAACTTTTTTGACTTAGTAATGCGTCAAATATCTGTTTTAGCACCATTGAATTACGAAATTCCAAATTTGTAAAATTATTTATTTCATTTAATTTAACCCACTTACTGTCTATTATTTCTTCATTATCAATTCTTAATGTTCCACCTACTATTTCACCAATAAAGTGGAATAAAATTACTTGATCATTTAAATCACTTACAAAATAGTATATACCAGTAGTATTTAAAAGCTCTACATCTAAACCCGTCTCTTCTTTAACTTCTCTACTTGCAGCATTTAGATTATCCTCACCGTGCTCAACCCGTCCAGACGGAAAGTTCCACTTATTAAACGCTGTTGGTTTATTTTCTTTGATCAGCAAGACCTCGTTATCTTTTATGACCGACACACTAACGACTAGACGATGCCTTTTTAAGGGATCACAAATGTTAGAATTAATTTCTATTATTGCTTAAATAAAATAGGTAAGTATTACCATTCCATTTAACTGTCACTCTTACCTAGGAGTTTTCGATTAATTTGTCATTATGGTTTAAACTTGAATATTTAATTGTTCAAACTACTATCAACACAATCAACGGTAACTAATAAACTTTCCATTATTGCACCTTTATGGACTTCAATTATGTACTCATAATCGTAAAACCTACCAAAAACAGTTTTTTCCCCTTCCAAATCAAGTAAATAACTCATAGCCACTTTTTCCTTGACCATTGCAATTATTGGTAATATGTCAGGGTATTCTTTTTCAAAAAATATAGGAGAATTTTCCTTTAATTTAAACCTGACTAACAAAAGAAACACCTCACTAGGTTTTATGTGTTCAGATGGTTTTTGGGTCATAGCTTCATCATCCTTTTATCAAAGCTAACTTCCCCTATTCTTGAATTAAAATATCCAATAAATTAGATTTATATGTAGGAAATTGAAATTTGAGGTGGAGGATTTGAAGCAATATGACGTGGTTAGAGTTACTGTAGATAATGTTATAGAAGGTGTGACCTAAGGACAAATTGGGATAATATTAGAAGTTTACGATGATAATCATTTTGAAGTAGAAATTTGTGAAATTAATGGGATAACGTTATTCTTAGGTGCATTATCAAAAGAAATTTTTGAAGTTGTTGTTTAACTAACGAGCAGTTTTGTTGAAGAGTACCTATTGCAATTAAGAAATGTCGCAAATGGCAGTATATTTTCTGAATGGAAAATAAGGCTTAATATACAATTTATGCATATAATCTTGTATATTAAGCCTTATTTATATACATATCCTTATTCCATTAACGCCACGTTACTTTAAGTGTAATACTTCACAAAGTTAGTAAAGAACAATAAATAAAAACACTCCACTATTGATGGTACTTTTTGGTATAGTAGAAGTAAATTACTATCTAATAATAAAGGGAGGTATACACGATGGAGGTAACATTTACAGTAAGCAAATGGGATGAAAAGCCAGTAGATGATGCTAGAAAAGAATTCCCTATTAATATTGCCCATGTCGAATATGATATTGAGGGTGAATTAAAAGGAAAAGCTTTTGTTGAGTATTTGTTATATTATATAGACTCTAGTATAGATGATGGTCACTTGGCCACTTCTAATATATCCGGATTTCTGCATTTCGAAGGAACTTATAAGGGAAAAAGGGGAACATTTATAGCTTTAGAGCAAGGGATATTTGATAAAGGAAATCTAGATTCTCCAGCAACAATCATCAAAGCTACCGGTGACTTAGAAAGCTTGAAAGGGTCCTATAATTATAAGTTTACAGATCAAACCAGTAAGATGATTCTTGACTTTAAATTTTAATGAAGTACCCTATAGTTAGTAAAAAAGGACATTCCTGTAATACCAGGAATGTCCTTTCCGTTAAAAGAGCTTTTTCAACTATCCTGCAACGTTAGTGGAACAACGAAAAAGCAGCAGCCACCGATCTTAAACTCGCGCAACCGTTACTTAAGTACAATTCTTCACAATCTTAATTTTAAATGCAACCCCATTCTACTATTCCATCTGTTGAAAAGCAGCATTTTAATATAGTAAGTTCCTCTGAATTATAAATTATAAAAACCAACATTTTAGTTGGCTTTACTAAAAAGTTAATATGGTTTAGTATGATAAAAATAGTTAGGCTTTTTAATTTCATTATTATATGGTTTATGAAAAATATGTGTTGTAGCTGGTGCTAAGGGTGGAATGAGCCAAGTCCAATCTCCTGAAACGGACCTTTCAATTTCCATTTCTTTTTCTTCAAATTTTTTAAATTGTTGTGTAGCGGTATGATGGTCTACTATACAAACCCCATCTTCCTTAAATGAATGTAAGACTGCTGTATTCAATTCTAAGAGTGCCCGATCCTTCCATAAAGATATATTACTTTTAATATCCAATTCCATTAAATTCCCTATTTGAGGAAGCATATTATACCGCAATTCATCTGCTAAGTTTCGTGCTCCTATCTGCGTGCCCATATACCAGCCATTAAAAGGAGCAGCTGTATAAGTAATGCCTCCAATTTCAAGAATCATATCCGAAATAATAGGTACTGCATACCATTTCAGGTTTAAATCTTCAAACCATTTGTAATGAGGATGACGAATAGGAACTTCAAGAAGAAGTTTTTCTGGTATCTCGACTATTTTTGGATGATTCTCATTTATTTGAATGACTAAGGGTAAGACATCAAATTTTCCAAACTTCGGTTTCCATCCAAGATTTATACAGGTTTCTGTAAAGGATACGGAGTGTGGATCCCCTAAAACACCTTGTTCAGTTTTATAACCTGCATAGCGGACCAATTGATGATTCCATATACGTACAGTTTTATTAGGTTTCTTCTGTGAAAAAATTGTTATTGTAGGGCGTATACGCCCCTTATTCGTTGCATAATCGATGTGCTCAAGTAATGCTTCAATCATTTCTTCTTCTGTATTTATGTTCCTCTTATCGAAAACGTTTAAATGATCCCAAAATAATCTTCCTATACAACGATTACTATTACGCCAAGCCACTTTTGCCCCATATTCTAGTTCCACGGTTGTGTGTTCATAAAAACCTTGGCTTAGTATCTGTTTATTAATATCATTCAACCTATTTTCTAGTTCCTGCTCAGTTTTATTTAATTCCCTATAACAAGAATGAATAAATTCCTTTGCTTCCTTAAGTAATTCGTTAATCAAAATTAATCCTCCTATGATAGATTATGCTCTAATAATATCATAATGGATTTGAATAAAAACAAACCCTATTTGTTAGAAGATCAGCCTACCACATAATCCCAAACAGGTTCACTTTGTTTTATTAATCTATCCTGCTCTTTAGTTCAAAAAGAAGGCTGCCAATTTTGACAGCCTGGAACTTCAACTCTTGCCACCGTTAGTTCAACAAGACTTTTCAATTTTCCATACTAGATTTTTAGGTTTGTCCTTTTCAAGAAATGTTAAACGATAGATATGTTTATAATCCTTATCCGCAAACTCCACTTTATGATTCAGCTTCCATTCAAGATTTCCAAAATCGCTGAATAAATCCTGTTCATCAGTATTCCCGACAGAGAATAGCTTCTCTTTATTAATGACTTCACCACTTCTTTTCTTGATCTCCATGTAAAGATCGATACTTGCTACTTCATGATGACACAAGACGCTGCAGATGTACTTCCTGTTTGGGCTGCTCTTCTTTAATAGAGGATAGACATTCTCATAATCTAGCTGTTTTATGTTCTGATAAACTAAATCAAGAGAAGACATGTCCCAATTAAACTCCTCAGCAGCGAGTTTCATTCCCTCGTGCACAATTTGTAGAATCCGTTCTTTCTTTTCTCTGTCGGATGTCAGTGTCAGTATATTTTCAACATCCGCCTCTACAAATACAGGAAAATAATCAAAGATAATATGAGTAAACTTATCGATTTGCTCTTTTTGTTCTAGGTTATCTACACAATAGATTTGTATCCCTTTATCATCCTTTGACTGTAGCTTTGGCAGAAGACGGCTATATAAAAATGTAATACATCTTGTTTCGTGAAAGAATGTCCAGTTCTGTTCTTTGTTTTTCGGAACGTAAAGCTGAATATCTCTTATGATTGGCATAAACAATCTCCTTATGGTCTCTTTTGGGAAGGGTGATCCAGTTTAAGAAACGGTTAGCATAGTTGGGTGTATTTCCGCAAGATTACCGTTGAAGTATATATTTATTCAACTAAACTGTTGACGATAGTACAACAAAAAAAAGCAATCTTCTTATTGAAGAATCGCACCTTTTAGTTTAAGAAGCAGTTACTTTTACCACTCTCTCCATTCTTCGGTAAAGTCTTCATCGGATTCTAAACCAGCTATATTTGCTGCTTCAATAATATATTCACACAGTTCTTCTCTCTCCATTGTCTCAATAAAATTATCATATTTGTCATTTAATTCATTTAAACTGATTACAACATCTTTAACAAATTTCATTATTTCTTTCTTTTTCGCCTTAACTCCAAGTTTTATTAGGTTGTTAATGTAAGAATCAAGAACCTTGATAGTAGCTTCAATATTTTCGGGATTAAATATATCATCTCCATAAGTCATTCTCTTTGTCCATTTATTTGTAGGTTTAGTTAAGTCCTGAAGATTCCTTTTTCCACCAGAAATCTGCTTAGTTTTAAGTTTCTGTTTCGTATAATAAACATACTCAATTCCGTCACAAACTGTTAAGTTTTCATCTAAGATATTCGTTTCAGGAAACACCAGACTCTTCAGTTTGGTTAATTTTGGGACAATGCTAAGGGATGGTATATCACCACAGGCTATAATTTTGAGATATTCAAGTTCCTTTAAATTCTGGATAGGAGAAAAAGCCTCTATGCTTTTACAATTCTCAAAAAACAATTCGGCTACTGGAGCTTTTAATTCTTCCAACGCTGTTATATCAGCTAATGTTGTAGGTAGTACAATCCTAGACTCTTTAAATTTACTATTCCTTCAATACCATCAAGTGTGTGGAGGCTTGATTGTGTCATACTAAGTTCATTCAAACTTTTCAAGTTTTTAAATTCATTAAGATTCTTTGATTTAGGTTTATAACCCCACAATGCAACCTTTTTTAATTTATTTAACTCATTAATCCCTACGGTTTTTTTCGGGAATGTACCATATAATTCCTCTAAATTCTTTATCTCGTTTATTCTGAATTCAACTTTTGTTGTTGTTTCATTAACTGCCAATACACTTAATTTTTTTAAGTCATAAATACCACCAAGGTCTTTTACAAAATGATTAAGTATCGACAATTTTTCAATAGATGGACACTCCTTTAGAAAATTTAAATCATCACAATCAAAGTCCTCTACATCTACTTTCGTTACATTAAACTCATTTATATATTTAATACTTTCATTAATTGCACTAGAATCCTTTATGATTACCGTATCTCCATTTGAATCCCTTTTTACACGAACATTTCCTATTTTTAAAATTGGCATAAATCCCTCCATACTTAACAAGTTCTCTAATTTAGAATAGCTTATAAAAAAATTATTTCTATATTTAATTTGATTTTCCTTGTTAAACCAAACTGCCAGTTAGCACAAAAAGAAAAGCCGCCAAAATGACAGCTTGGATCTTTAACTCTTGCACCCGTAGGTTCAACAAGACAGGCCAATTAAGGCATCCGCTAGTTTAAGTGCCATATTTCACAATCTACTTCTTAATGAAACAAAACCGCAATTAATGTTTCATCTTCTCCTAAATTATTTTTCTTCATTAGAGAAATTCTTGTTTTATCTGAAAGAGAGTCTGAAGTTCTTATATCTACGTTTAACATTGTACACAACAAGCAGTCCTCATTACCTTTAAACGTACTACATATACGAAGCACATTATCAATATGTAATGAAAAATCGCTTATATTACTTGTATTTAAAGATAAGAAATCTTGATGTTCACTGTAATGTCGCTTGATTTCTTCAAACAGTTTTACTAAATCGTTTGGAGGGTATAAAGTACCTGCTATCATTAAAACTTTCTCATTATTTAGATATAGTTCATCTTTTTCAATTTTGAAATGGTCTATTTTCTTTAAAAACTCCCAAGAAAAACTACCTTTCCCTTTTCCTTTCCCTTGCCCAAACAATTTCCAATAGACACCCTTCTCTGTAAAGCAGAGTCCAGTTTTAAATCCACAATGTAAAAATGCAATTATAGATTCCTCAGTGGGTATCTCATACTTTTTGTTTATGTAATTTAACATTTTTTCAGGAATATATTTATAATAAAATCCCTCATTTTGGTAATATGCAAATATATCGTAAATATCCATCTTTGTATTCAGCAACTTATATATCCCACCTTTTTCCATTTTATATAAATACGCTTTGAAATGGAAAAAGTTTCAAACCATCTGAGTGATTTTTTCATAAGCTAACCTGCCCCGTTAGCTCAATAACAAAAAAAGACCGCCGCAGCGATCCACTCTTTAACTCTTGCACCCGTTACTTTAAGTGTAATTGTTCACAATGTTACTTTACTATAGAATAAACACAAGTGTCAGTCAGTTTGCTACCATCAGCGGATAAATCATCATTTCTTAAAGTACCTTCCAATACAAACCCTAGTTTTTCTGGGATAGCACGACTTTTAAGGTTTGTTGATTCACACCTTATTTCAATTCTTCTAAACTTGAAATAATTTAAGCCGAAGTCAGCCAATTCCTTCACAGCTTCGGTCATATATCCATTACCGCTATATTTTGTATTAATCCAGTATCCAATTTCACACTTTGGGATGTCCCAGTTAATCCCATGGAGGCTTGTAGTTCCAATAAATTCACTGCCACCTTTATCAAAGATAAGAAAACGAAAACTCTCTCTTTTTAAAAAATTTATATGAGCATTCCTTAACATGATCTCCGTTTCTTCAACAGTTGGAGGTTCCTGGAAAAGTGACAACCACGATTTTAATTCATAAAAGGAGTCTTTAATTGCTTGGCTCACAATTTCTCCGTCGCCAGCTTGTAGTGGTGCTCGAAGAATTAGCCTATCTGTATCTAATTTTAAAGGAACATCTAACAACAAAGGGTTCATTTGATTTTTCCTCTCTTTGAACTTTTTAAATTAATAATGAAAAGTAATGAAATAAAAAAACTTTCACCTCCGAGAAATAAATCTTTAGAACGAGAGTTGTAACTTCGTGGCACCACCTCAGTTTGGTGCTACGTCACCAAAAGTGGAGTTTTCTGAATATTGTATTCTCGCAAGTTACTCTTGTCAAGAAATTCCTTGTTGAATTAAACTGCCCGTTAGCCATCCATGCAGCGGAAAAATCGTCGCTGCACCTCAGAGAATGAAAATGGACCTGACAGTCTATACTGTTTTAATGCTGGCGAAGAAGGTCTTTGAACTATGGTGCCTTTGAGCCCATCCGTTAGTCTGACTCCAACGACCACGGTGTACCACCGACTGTCGCGCCCTTTATGGGTAGCACTCATGGGAGATTAATCCTTTTTCTGGTTGTTGCGCCAGCTTTGCCTGATTTAATACTAAGTAGAAAGATGTTCGTGCTACATTTACCTGCAACCCTAATATGATTTTTCAAGAGGCTCAGCCTTTTTTTTAAAACTAGTTTTCCTGGGTCTATTTTTGTATGCCCTTTTTCAGTTTTTATTTTCATGGGAGTTCAACAAGGGGTAGTATTAAGAGTTCCTGTTTTTCCATTGTTCATCAGTCCAAGGAAAACTTGAATATTGGATTAGATGAAACCCATTTATTTTTAAAATTCTTTGTGCTTCTTCTGAAAAATTGTAGGCAATAGCAATTTTTTTACTATCCGAACTTCCTAACTTTTCAATACCTTTTATAGCTTGTGAAGAAGTAACAACAAATTCATCTTTAGGGTAATATATGGCCGAAACAATCTCATCACTATGCTTCATTTGTTTTCCATATTTTTTTGGCAAAGCGTTAATTATTTTTGTAAAGGACTGATTTTTAAACAATGAGAATTTTATATTATATTCCCCTTTTCCATACCAATTTTTATTCAAGATTAATATTCTAGTAATTCGAATTTTACCCTTTTTATATCGAGAGTTATATATTTTTTGTTCAACTAACCTGCCCTTTAGTTGAACAAGCAATATTAAGTTCACAATATCATCGAAGTGTGACATTAAGTTACTTGCAGCAATGCATGAATTATTTATTTATTTATTTATTTATGGGAATTATTTGTAGTAACTGAATTCTAATCAAATCGAGGTTGATCTTAATGCCTAACATTTTTGAAGCGATAATTGATTACATAAGAACAACATCAATTGATACTGACCCAAAGCCTCGTCCACACATAGGTGAAGCAATGGGATGTTGGCTATATTACACCGCAATAGCAGATGAAATACCCGCACTTGAAACTGCTTTAAATACAACAACTGATAACGAACTAATAAGTTTAGTAAAAGAGGCAAAAAAATTAGCTAATCATCAAAAGGGTATTCTCGAAAAATTTATGATCGATGAAGGAATCCCTCTATCACCAATATCACAATCAAAACCTAAATCTGAGCCAAATAGCGTCTCTTTAGGTGTAAAAGTAACAGATGATGAAATAGCAAACTTTATTGCTATTAAGGTTGCTTCCAATATAGTGCTATGTTCAACTAACATGACTCAATCAGTTCGAAATGATATCGGTCTTTTGTGGGCAAGGTTTCATGCCGAGAAAATGATATATGGAATGGAACTTAAAACCGCGATGCGTAAAAGAGGCTGGATTAAAGTTCCACCTTATTACTATCCTCCTGGGGCACCAAGTAATTGATTTTGGTGCTCCTTTCATCAAAATGCGACATAATTGTATCTGAGAAATAAATTAACTAAATATTTCTCCTTTTTCATTGGCACGAACATTCATTCGTGTATAATTAAGATATTCTAATAAAAGGAGGAATTTTAATGAATTCTATTGATTTAATTATTTTAAACTTTAATGAAATTAGGAGAAGAAGCATTAAAGTCTGGACATCTATTCCTGATGAGAAACTCCATTGGAAGCCAGATGGTGAAGCAATGAATTGCCTAGAAATGATTAGACACGTACTAGAAAGTGAACATTACTATCACTTAGCAATTAAAAATAGAGGGAGTTTGTCCGTTTTCAATTCTCCTTTCGAAAATCGTCCATTTACCTCAGTAAATGCCGAATTGGAATATGCTGAACCTTATAGAAAAGCGTTCATAGATACAATCAAGTCATTTTCTGAAGAAGACTTAGAAAATATAAAGATTGACCGTTCTGATTCAGGTTACATAAGAGATTTAGGCGACATGTTATTACGTGTTGGCTATCATGAATCTATTCATACGGGTCAGTTATTGGATTATTTAAGAACAGCAGGTGTTCCAAGAGTCCGTATCTGGGATTAATCCACTCCAATGGTGCTACCACAATAGTGATGCACCTTTTTTATTTCACAGATTAGTTCTGAATCACCTTTCATGTTTGCCCCATTTCTTGTTTTGAATCCCCAGTCTTGATAAACCATCTAGTAATACCTATATCTACTTTCGTCGCAATTTTGGTTCAAATGTGAAATTAAGAGAATTGCTTGCACTCTTTTTCAACTAAACTGCCATTTTACTTGAAAAAGAAAAAAGCGATCTCCATTATTGAAGAATCGCTACCCGTTAGCTGAATAAGGATTATTTATTCTCTACTTAATTTTTCAAGGTTTAATATTGCCCTTTTAGCAGTATTTCTAATCCAAGTTATTTCGTGATTAACGAATGGCTTTATATAGGTCATCAACTCAGGGTCCTTAAATTTTGAAAGGGATGATAGTGCGTGTCCTTGAACATCTTTATCCTCTAATAGCCCCACCAAAACAGGAATTACCTTTTTGTCTTTAAATTTTCCTAGTCCATCAACAATCATTTGTCTCGCCGTACCGTGTTTCTTATCTGTTGCAATCTCCAAAAGGTCATTTAATGAACTTTTATCCAGAATTAACGATAAAGAATTGCCAATTGCCCATTTATAAATGTTATTAGACGAGTTTTTAAATTCATTGATTAACGGATTAGAGGCAGTATTGAATTCCTTTACTCCGAGGCATCTTACCAGAAATTCCTTATGATTAATGTCAGTTATTTGCGATAAGTGCCTTAGTATAATGGGAATGACATCTTTATTTTTATTATCTATATTCTTCAATTCTTCAATTGAAGAGATACTATATCCTAAATCCCTTACCTCTAAAATATGTAGTTCTTTGTTTAATTTCTCCACCTTCGCTACCCCTATCTAAACAATGCTTTATATATAAGATTTTACCACTTCTTATTGAACTAAACTGCTCGTTAGTTAATCAAACAAAAAAAGCTGCCGAAGCAGCCACCGTTCTTAAACTCTTGGACCGTTATTTTAATAACTAAATTTTGCAGCTTCTTGGTAAATGAACCGCTATTTCTCTATTCTAACTAGACATTTTTCATAAATCTCAATTTCATCAATATTATAATAATCTAGTCGAATTATAAAATTACCTTCTTTTGATTCAAGCTCCTCACCTAACCAACAAGGATAGATTTCACAATATTCACCCGTCTTAAGATATTGTTTTAAAAGGTCACATAAAGCAATAAAATCTCTCTTTGACTTTTTATAATTATGTGGAGAGTTCTTTTTTTGATAATAATTTACGTTCCAAATGGGATTGGGTAATTCAATTTCATAAACATTTTGAGTAGTAAAATGCTTTTTTTGAACATCACTTCTGTTATTTTCATCTGAAAAAAAGTAACCAATTTCGATAGGTTCATCAGTCACTTCCTCCTTATTTGTACATTAAAATTACATCCTAGATAAGTTGCAATACTCATAAAACACCTCCTCTAGATATATGCTGTCGGAACAGCCTTACATATTGAATTTAAGCACCCGTTAGCTTAATAAGTAACTATCTCTTAACTAAGTTTTCTTTATTGTGAAAATACCTTCTTGGTCTTTTTGATTATCCCATACAACCTGAATTTCAAAGGACCCTTCTTCAAAAAATAAAGGAAACCTCCTCCGAATAGATTCCTGCATAGGAAGATTATAGGCTTTTTCTATATTTACCCAAACAGGTTTTCCTTCTGGAGAATCTATAAGTAATTCACCTTTAAAATCTTGCGTAAGGTAATTGAATATCATATAACGATCTTTTGCAACAGGATTAACGTATTCATATAACCCTTTATAAACTAAGTTACTAACCTCAAGTCCAGTTTCCTCTTTAACTTCTCTTATAGCACCATCAACTATACTTTCAGGAAATTCAACTTTGCCTCCAGGAGGAATAAATCCTTTGAAGTTGTCGTGTTGCCTATCGAGGAGCAATACCTTGTCCCCATTTTGAATCATACATACCGTCCAAATTTTATAGTGTACCTCAACGCTCATTATTTCCCCTCAAATCCTTTTTCTAAATTTTAGCATATTATTTATGTTTTTTTCTTCAACTAACCCGCTTCGATAGTTCAATAAGAAAAAGCTGCCAAAAATGGCAGCCGGTCTTCAACTCTTGCACCCGTTACTTTAAGAAGGAAAATTTTATATACCCGAATTGACCAAATGTGAAAATAATCCTACCAAACCTATAACAATTGCAATGCTTAATTCTGCAGGAGTGCTAGTATTTGATAGGGAGAATCGCTTGTTGCTGCAAAGACGAACAGATAACGGATATTGGGGTCATCCAGGTGGGTTTTATGGAATTAGGAGAAACAATCCAAGACACGGCAAGAAGAGAAGTATTTGAGGAAACGGGGCTTCAATTAGGGAAACTCGAATTTTTCGATATCCACTCTGGACCTAAATACGAAAGGACACTTTCGAATGGAGATCAAGTTTCCGTATTCAAAGTTTTGTTCACCTGTCATGAATTTGAGGGAGAACTATTAGAGTCGAGTAGCGAGTCCCTAAATAATCGCTTCTTCCCACTTGAAAATCTACCAGAAGAATTAGTTCCTCAGCACAAGGAGATTTATAAAATTCTATTGTCCCGTAAAGAGACACCAATTATAGATTAAATACTAGCACAGTTAAATTCCCCTACAACTTCCGATTTAGTTGATTTTGTTTGTCTTGCATTTTAATATTCATAGAGGGCTTCCTCCTTAAGAGTCTGAGTTAGAGTGGTGTCTATACTCATATCTTACTGAGGAGCCTTATTTTTTCAAAGTTGAAAAATAACGCTCTACAGGAATGCTAACGTAGCCCATTTGTCGAACTAATATTCGTTAAATATATTAAATATATGTTCGACTTATTTTGTATATCACTTTGATTCGTGCTTAGTCAACCACCGGGAACCATCCAGGTACATTCAAAAGCATTCTAAACATATTATCCGGGATTACCAATTCTTTTTGAGCTGTTTTGGCAATGTTTTGCGAATCTCATTTTCTTGTTCGTTTAATAACTTTTCCACCCATTTAGGTTCCATTATAAGAGCATGTCCTAATGCTAACAAAGGGACGCCAGTGTCCAGTGCCTCGACAATTTCCTAAAACGATGAAAAAAGGCAGATATCCTCACTAATTGTGAGGATATCTGCCTTTTTGTTTAAAGGGACTTTTTCAGTGCCCTCCTTACGACGGCGCAGGGTGTTTTCTCGTTTTTTTACCTATTTATTAACTTACTGTTTTTGAAGCCAGATAAGCGACAAGGATATAGCGTTCAGGTGCTGACCCGATATACTCAAAAGGATAACAGGTACTGACGGTTAGTGTAGCTCTTGGTTTTGGAACAATAACTGTCCGGTCGTCTTCATCAACAATCCGTACTTTGTTGACTTTGTATGTGAACTCCCCTGCTGAAGTTCGAACGATTAACACATCTCCTTCGCCTACCTCCCCCAGTTTTCGAAATACGGTATCTCGATGACCCGAAAGAACGGAATTGTCATTTTCACCAGGAAGCACACTTTCTGCAAAATGACCCACTCCTTTTTCCAACTCATCCTCGTTTGTTCCGTGGTAGATAGGAAGGGTTGCGTTTAATTTTGGGATATACAGTTCTCCTATTTCTTCGCCCATTTTAGGGCGTGAAGGATATAGCTCTTCTTCTGTTTCATCTTTACTTGGCTGTGTAGTCTCTTTTACTTCGATATTGGAGGATTGAGTCTTATAGGCAAAATAGCCTTTTGCAAACTTATAGATATTGGTACCAGAAACCCAAAGTCCAAACCCAATGACAGCAATAGTAAAAGAAAGAAGAATCAACCGCTTTTTACGATTGATTCCCTTATTATAAAATCGTTCCATCTTACACATTCCTTACCCTTCGGTACATCAAGATACCAGCTAAAACAATGGCAAGTCCAAATAGTGCATTCGGGATATAATCAGAAGCTGTCTTTGGAAGTTTAGCACCTTTGACGGTCTTACGTTCCGGTTTCTTCTGGGTAATCATTTTTTGTGGTTTAGCTGCAGCTGGTTGTTCAACTGTTTTTGTTACTTCTTCGGCAGACTCCTCGATTTGCTCACCTGTTTCAATAACGGTTTCGGAATCGACCATTTCACCCGTTACAATGAGTTCCGCTAACAATTGTCCGTCAGTACTGGATAATGCTACTTTCAAGTTAGCACCTTTTAGTTCTTCCATTTTCAGTAAGTCCCAAAAAGAAAGTGGTGTCTCTAATCCGCTTTTGACAAGGGTAAAGTCTGCCTTCAGTTTAAAGATCGAAAGAAATTCATCATAGATGGATGCGATCTCAGCGATTTGTTCCGCTGTAAGCTCAGCAGCTGCATCAAAGTCCTGCAAAGCCATCATACGGTTACCCAATTCTTCAAGTCTATCTAGAATTGCAGGATCGGAGAGTTGTTCCTCCAAACTCATCAAATGTCCTTCAATTCGTTGGAGTTCCTCATCCGTAAGATCGATTTCTCCCTGAAAAATAGGAAGAAGATCTTCTGCTATTTCTTCATCCATTCCAGGATTTAGCTCATCACCAGAATATTGCCAAACAGCATTATCCAAGTCATCAATATATACGTAATCGTTGATGTCCTTTCCGTTTTCCTCTAATAATTGGAATAAAGCCTGTTGATCCAACTCATAATTTTCGTAAAAGTAATCTAAATTACTGAGATCAGCTTTAATCACTTCACTTAGGAATGCGCTTAGGTCTTCAACGGTTTCAAATTCTTCGAGAGTGGTTTCATAAATAGCAAGAGACGCTTCTATATCTTCCTTCGTCACTTCAAAGCCTCTTTCTTCGCTAACCATGTCTAAATACTCCACAAGGTCTTGGTCAAAATTTGGATCGCGTTCAAAAACCCCGTCTTCTGTATAGAAGTAAACAGCTGAATAGAGGTTATCAAGAAAGATATAATCGTTTAGTTCCTCACCATTTTCGTTAAACAATTGATGAAGCCCTTCTTCATCTAGTTCAAATTCCTCATAAATGGAATCTAAGTTACTTAAATCGGATTTGATTACTTCACCTAAGAAACTACCTAGATCTTCAACAGATTCATAGTTTTCAATACTGTCTTCATAAGCGGCAAGAGAAGCTTCTATATCCTCTTTCGTCACTTCAAACCCTCTGACTTCACCAACTTCTTTTAAATATTGTATAAGATCCTGCTCAAACGTCGTGTTTTCAGCAGCTAGTGTTAATTGTGGAAATAAGCCGATTAACAATGAAAAGGAAAGTAAAATTGCCCCCAGTTTTTTCATGATGATTGTCTCCTTTTTATAACTTTCTTTATTTCTAGAAAATTATAATTTGATTACAATAAAATTACAATGAGGGTTTTGTTACCAAATCGAGTACTTTCTTTAACTTTATCTGCCAAAAGGATCATTCTATCTGCCAAATGAATTTCAAACGGTATTATACATATCTAATATGTAAGAGCCTTATAAAATCAACAAATTTTCACCTTTAGTCTTGATAATGTTCCAGATAAGCGCTCGTTTGTGGAATAACACTTAGTTTCCGGTTAGATTTTGAGGTATAAACTAAAAGACAGTAAGGGCTGTATGATTCCTTACTGTCTGCTCAATCGTTCAATCTCTGTTTCTACTTTGTAGACTCTTTTGTTTAATACTTCAGTTTTATCATCGATATGATCAACAATTTTATCTGTGTATAATCCTAAACTATCAACAAGATTCTTTTGTAATTTTTCTTGACCAACTTCCAGTCTGTTCTGTCCTTGTTTCAATTCATTTATGTCTACGCGTATTTCTTTTAGTTCATTCAAAATTTGTTTTAAGATTTCTTCCACATATTTCTCCCCCGTCCATTTGTTCTTGATCTTATTATACCATCCATTAATTATCTATAAAGTAAAATTGTAAAAGATATTCAATTCAACAATAAGGAACTAAATTGCAAAATAAGCGCCAATCCTCAGGAATGGCGCCTTTTCTGGAAGATCTCAGTCTTAAAATCAATTAATTCTTCTTTCACTAATGCTACCCTTTAGTTTAGTAAGATAACTCAGTATTTCTCTTATTTTTAACGAAAAAAATAACCCAATAAACAAATAAATATAGAGTACCTATGACTGCATAAATAGACCAGATTGAACCTATTTGTAACTGAGCAATTAAGTGTTCTAATTCATTCACACTTATATCTCTTTCTATACTATTTAGCATGCTTATTATCGGAACAGTCATCGTTAGAACAATCGTGATAATCGATAAAACTATCAGTTTCTTTCGTGTAACATTCATAATTGCAGTTCCAAGTGTTGCAAATAAAAATATATAATAAATTACCCAAACCCAACTTGGAAGTGTTTCCCAATACATATTTTCACCTCATATGCTTTTCTTTATTTTACCATTAAAATCACAACTGAAAGAAAAATTCTCTATTTTTTTCTTCCACTAAACTGCTTCGTTAGCTTAATAAGATGAAAAAGGGGGATACTAGGTATAGGTGATAATTATAAAAAGAGAGCACAATCCATTGTACGTCATTCGCTTCGACGACTTGAAAGCTTAGGCTACACCGTTTCGCTGACAGAAACAGAAGCATCTTGATCCAGTCTAAAGATTAGATTTCTAATAGCCTATGAATCAGGCGCTCTCCTTTTTTAAAAAATGAATGAGCTGCGTCTTCTTTAGCATTGCCTTTTTTTCATCTATACATAATTTAATTTTCATAGTAGTTGAAGAACAAATTATGAAATTAATAAAAGCCTGGTGTTTTATTAAAAGCATTTTCAAGTTCATTTAAATCGTATCCGATTTCCTTGAATTGATTAATTTTCTCATCTCTTGTTAGATATAAAAGGCTTTTTGGTTTCGTGTAATCTGGTAATAGCTAAGTCTTTATTTCAATATTCAAGGCAATAATTGCTCTAATATAACCAATAAGGAGGAATTGATTTTGCAATTAACAAAAGCCTGGGAACTTTATGAATCGGATAAAAGGATCGAAGGATTCTCTCCACAGACATTAAAAGCGTATAGGCTCCAATCTAAGTTACTCATCGCATCACATTAACGATGTAAGTATTGAATCAATAACCACTGATCAGTTGAAAGGATACCTAGCAAAATCTAGTGAACATCTAAAACCATCAAGTTTAGCTCACCGAATTCGATTTAATAAATCGATATTTCGTTGGTCACACGAAGAAGGTCATATAACCAAAAATCCAGCTACTAAAATTAAAGAACCTAAACAAGGGAAACGAATCCCAAAATTCTTAACAGAGAGGGAAATTGAGCATTTAAGTGAAGCGTGTTTAACTCCAATGGAAAAGGCATTATTTGAGTTTATGTTTTCCACAGGATGTAGAATTGGTGAAATAGTTTCTCTAGAAAAGAATTGTATCAATTGGTCAAATCACTCTGCCATTATCCAGGGAAAGGGGGATAAAGAAAGGGAGGTCTATTTTAATATACGTTGTGAAATTTGGCTGAAACGATACTTAGATTTTCGTCAGGATAAAGACCCAGCCATTTTTGTAACTGAACGGCACCCGCATAAAATGAGTATTGGTCAGATGAGGTACATAATAAAACGAATATCCAGTCGTGCAGGGATCAATAAAGAAATCCACCCACACCAACTACGCCACAGCTATGCCACACACCTATTGAACAACGGAGCCCCTCTAGATGTCATTCAAAGTTTACTAGGACACGAAAAAAGCGAGACCACTAGGATTTATGCCCAGTTAAGTGGAAGCATTAGAAGAGAATTTTATAGAAAATATTTTTAGAAATGTTGGAAAAAGGCAGCGGATACTCCGCTGCCTGTTGCTCTATCGCACCCTTTAGTTGAAGTGAAATATTTCACAAAATTTCACTATTATTATGGTTGAGAAATCTTTGTGAAAATAGAAAAACATCAATGGGCACCATTAGAAAAATATGATACCCAAGAAATGAATGTAATTTGTCTGCTTTCGTACTAATTATATTCATCATTTTACATAACATGGAGTGAGTGATTTTTGGTAATAGTTATCTCTTGTTGCTTTTTTAGAATATCGAGTAATCCTTCGTTAGGAACAAGTGTAATATACCTCTCAAAAAACGGATGGTATTCATTCGTTCTCGGGCGTCTAAGCATTAAAACCGCCTCCACATTAGATATATCTTCATATTAATTTATCTTTCAAAAAGGATCGTAATTATTTAATTGAACTATAACCCGATTAATGGACACTAAATAAAAAGTGCCCCTTAATCGGGTTTTTCTATGTCCCCTGAATTAAAACCCGTTTATAATAAAAG
>NZ_JBIVOI010000031.1:0-19101 GCF_044754045.1 Neobacillus sp. NPDC093182 | reverse complement strand
TGATTTCGACTTAATCCCATGTTTCTTGGCAAGGGCTCTATATCCAAGTTTTCCTTCCAGATATTCTCTTACCACCATAAGTTTAAATTCTTCACAATATTTTTTCATAAATAAACACCCCAAAAGCCAGATTTTACTCTAACTTTTGGGGTGCAGTACATTCCTTGGTTCAAGTTATGCAAAATGTGGACCAGTAGAACCGTCCCCATTGTTTTCCCATGGTTTTAGGCAATATATTCTTCTCTTGCAATATCCTTGGCTTTTCCTTTTATATAATATTTTCCTTTTGTAGTGATAGCGAAAATGATCGTTAAAATAGATGCAAGGATAGCAGCAAAAAAGGCTGCAGTACTTTGCAGGAATGTTCCCATAAAACCTAGTGCAGCAAACGTGCCTATGCTGCTTGCGATCAATAGTGATCCAACACCAACGGGATTCCATTTATGCAAATTCTGTTGTCTGGCTTCATAATATCCAGGCCCAATCTTTAATAGTTTCTTAACGAAAACAGCATCTGTAACCAGAATAGCTGCCCAAGACAATAGGAAAACTCCTTGAAATGTCAAAACGGTTTCAAGGTGATTCACAATGTCCCCGAGCATTAAGACAATTGCCGATACCCCCGTAACAACTACCCAGAAGCGTCTACCTGGCTTAAATTTAAAAACATTTTCGAAAAAATTGGATAGTGACAGTGAACCACTGTAGATATTTGTTACATTAATTCTTATTTGAGTAATCATCGTAAATAAAGCTCCCCAACCGCCAAGGAGTAGAACGATATATATTCCAGGGTTTGGTTCCCCGAGACGAACACCGAACCAAATTCCAAGACCCCCCATCACTCCAAAACAAAAGATCTGTGGGATAAATCCGATTGCAAATATTCCAACTTTTATATCCTTCGGTTTAAGGAA
The DNA here is from genome assembly GCF_044754045.1 of Neobacillus sp. NPDC093182. Lineage (NCBI taxonomy): Bacteria > Bacillati > Bacillota > Bacilli > Caryophanales > Bacillaceae > Neobacillus > Neobacillus sp. NPDC093182. The sequence goes on along the minus strand of NZ_JBIVOI010000031.1, from coordinate 18,184 downwards.
ACGAGCATAATCAGAAGCGAGAAGTGGTGTTAATCCCATAATTCCATGCTGCATGCCAATACAAAGTAAAAGGGCAGTTCCTCCAACCTGAACATTTTCAGGCATATAAGACCAAAAGCTTCCATCATAAACGGATGGTTTGATTGCAGCCACAACAATTGCTGCGATTAGAAAAATACCAAACAGCGGCAACGACCATTTTTGTAATTTATCCAATTGCTTGATGCCAAACCAATTTAAAGGAATGACGATGATACCAAAGAAAAGAATTAAACCCCATTTGGGAATAAGAGGAAAGAATTCGTGTACAGCTGCAACTAAGATTAAGCCTTCAAGCGCACAGTACATAATAAAATTAGTGGCATAAATAACAGAGGTCAAGGAGGCACCAATATAACCAAATCCGCCGCCCCTTGATAGTAAATTAACGTTCATACCCGATTTTGCAGATAAATAGGCAATAAATGTTCCAAGGATACCTGCGACAATAATGGCATATATAGCCGAAATAATTGCATTGATAGCACCAAATTGCAGGGCCATTACGCTTCCCATTTGAAAATAAAATATGGCCGTAGCAATTCCAAATGTAATATTTGTAATGCTTAACCAACCCATGTTTCTTTTGTTAAGAGGTACTCTATCCAATGAGTAATCATCACTCAACTCTTTGTTGCGATTCTGAACAGTAGAGTTATCAGATCTCAACATTATCAACTCCTTTTGTGATGGATTTCACAAGGATATTCCTTGCAATGAACAAATTCCATAAATAGTGAACTAATGTAATTAGCATAACAATAATCACTGGCTGTACTCAAACATGATAATTCGACATAATCTGTGATATAACACGCTTAGAGCAACTTTATCCGCAAAATACTGCCTCTATCTTAGTAATCGTGCCGAATACTCCGTATATTACAGGACAAATATTGTTAAATATACGTATTCTTACGATAAAAGGATGTGTTTTTTCCTCTATCAATGCGGGATAAATTTTTTTATTTAAGTTTAATTTAAAAACAAACCAGGGGATATGTACTTGACCTTACTGCAGGTGAAGAGTGCTGTGTAAGGCTGAGAAAGTAAAAAGCAGGGAGCTATTAAGATCCCTGCTTTCAAACGGTCTTATTTAAATGTCCAATAGTTATTCAAGATAAAATTGATGATAGGAATAACCAATGTTGTTACGACCTCTCCTATTGAATAATGAAGAGATAAGACATGGACTACTAAATACATAATTAGAAAATTCAATGTGAAACCAATTGCTGAAACAGCGAGAAAGCGCAATAACTTATTGTAAGAAAAGTCGCTTCCAAAGGTAAACTTTCTGTTTAGTAGAAATGAAAAATAAGACATGATGACAAAGGAAACAGATGTTCCAAAAAGGGGATTTTTGCCAAGAAGTTCTACCAAAACGAAAACAGAAAGATAATAAATGAGTATGCTTACACAACCCACGACACCGTATTTTATAAATTTGTGAAATAGTTCTTTACTTACAAGCATTCTTACAGCCTCTCATTCATGGTCATTCATACGTCAGTTTTTTTGGATATTTTAAAGATTTATTTTCCTAACCATTTTATTCTTATAATTTGAATAAGCAGGTAATCACTCTTCATAAGGTATAAATTTAGGTCTTTTTGTATAACTCTCACAATGAGGACAAAAATAGGCGATTTGGACTTCATGGTCACAGGTTGGATCGACCAGTCGGTTGTATTTTTCATTAAAATGGTTATTTCCCCAAATGGCAAGGGCAAATAGAACATCTTTAAGTTTCCATCCATCCTGTGTCAGTTCATATTCGTATCTAGGAGGATGGTCACTGTAACGTTTTGATCGGATGATGCCTTCCGATTCCAGGATTTGCAATCGGTCGGATAATATATTGGGGGCAATCCCAACCAAAGAAGTCTTTAATTCATTAAATTTGGTAATCCCTTGCATGATGTCTCTCACAATCAATAATGTCCAACGGTCTCCAATGATGTCAAGTGTATTTGCGATATTACATGGTAAATTATATCTCTTTTTTTTCATACGTCAGCCTCACATTATCATCATTATTTAAAACAACCTATTCATTTATCTGTTAAAGCCATTTCAATAAACTTCTGATGTGCTTTTGACAGCCATTTGTTTTTATGATAGGAGATTTGCGCATAGAAACTTGGATGTTCAGAAGATGACTTAATTACCTTCATTTTATCCTCTCGTAATAATGCTTCAACGCTCAAATAGGGGATTAAGGTGATTCCTAATCCACTCATCACACATTGTTTAATAGCTTCCATACTCGTAAACTCCAAATGATTATAAGTGTTTATACTATTCCTAATCAAATAGGCTTCAAAAAATTGTCTTAAGGCGCATGTTTTAGGACTAAAGATGATACATTCTCCATTTGCATCTTCAATCGTACTGAACGTATGGTTAGTTTCCCCAATAAAAACTAATGGTTCTTCAGACCAAACTTGTGTAATTAAATTCTGATCATTTACCTTTGGTTCTAAAGTGATCGCAATATCGATCTCCCCAGAGTAAAGTCTCTCTCTCAGTGGAAGACAGTCGTCATTCATAAGCGAAAAAGTAACGTCCGGATAGTTCTTTTTATACTCGGAAATTACTTTGCCTAGTTTATATACGGTTATCGATTCGGCTGCACCGATACGGATTTCACCTTTCATCGACATGTTATCGGACGAAATATGTTGGATTTTCGAATACACAGCCAGTAATTCGATTACATATTGATAGAGTTCCTGCCCGGCCATCGTTAATTGAATATGCTTTCCCAATCGATCAAATAAGGGAAGGCCGATTTGATCTTCCAGCTGCTGAATATGAGAAGTAATGGAAGCTTGGGAATACTGAAGAGTTTGAGCAGCCTTTGTAAAGCTATTTAAGTCGGCGACGGTTTTAAACGTTTGTAATTGTCGAATTTCCAAGGGTATCCCTCCAACCTTTCATTTTGTTATCAGTATTTCTAAACATAATCTTTAGTTATTTCAATTTTACTAATGGATAATTATAGCATACAATCCATTTAAAGGAGATGGAGAAAATGAAAAAAATATGTTTATTATTACCGAATGGATTTGAAGCCGTTGAAGCAAGTGTGTTCACAGATGTGTTTGGGTGGAGCAAAGATGTAGCCGATGGGTCAACGGAACTCATTACGGTCGGCACACGAGAAGAACTGACTTGCACCTGGAATTTCACGGTTAAACCTGAAAAGCTGCTTTCAGAAGTAACTGCGGAGGAATTTGACGCTTTAGCCTTACCAGGTGGTTTTGAGAAAGCAGGATTTTATGAAGACGCCTATCGTCCAGAAGTGCTTGGATTTATCCAAGAATTCGAAAAACAAGGAAAAATCATCGCAGCGATCTGTGTTGGAGCATTGGTGCTTGGAAAGAGTGGCGTTTTACATGGAAGATATGCTACCACCTATAACTTAGGTACAGGCAAGCGGCAATCTCAATTAGCAGAAATGGGCGTGAATGTGATGAAGGATCAACCGATTGTCATCGATCAAAATATTATTACTTCCTACAACCCTTCCACCTCGTTTGGGGTAGCGTTTGCCCTTCTTGAACAACTTACAACAAAAGAACATGCGGACCATGTAAAAAGGCTTATGGGGTTTCATGAATAATTTTGGCAGGCAGTAACTACTTATTTCATTGTTTAATAGCGAAACAGTGTTTGTCTCTTATAGGAGACGAATTCTGTTTTTAATTTTTCTGAGTTTTTAATTAAAAGTAAGTTGCAAAAAAATACTCACCAAAGTATGATGAATATGTAAAGATTGGAAAATTGAGGTAAGAAATAGGAGGTCGTTATGATGGAAGTAACAAAATTGTCTTGGGCAACTGTATTGATTGAATCAAAAGAAACATATATGTTGATTGATCCATTAGGAGCACCGATAAAAGGTCAAGATCAAGCTCTTGCTGCAAAACTTGGGGAACCTTTGGAGCCCTTGGTTTCACTCGATACCATCCATCGCCCGAATGCTATCTTCATTACCCATTTTCACCCCGACCACTTTGACGCTCAATCCATCCTGAGATGTTTTGGCGATGAAATTCCGATTTATCTTCCAAAGGAAACAACCGAGTATGCTAGAAAACTAGGATTTAGGCAGGTAGTGGGAGTAAATCCAAACGACGATTTTAACATTAATCATTTTAAAATTTCTGCATCTTATTCCGTTGACGGATATGGAACACCTCAGGTTTCATGGGTCATTTGTGACGGGGACCATACGGTTGTTCATTGTGGGGATACCCAATGGCATGGCTATTGGTGGAGGATGGAACAACAATATGGACCAATTCACGCAGCTTGTTTACCAGTTAACGGTCCGATACTAAATGTTTATGGATTGAAGAAACAAAGTAGTTTACCAGCATGTTTGACCCCTGAGCAAGCAGTAGAAGCAGCCAGCATATTAAATGCAGAATACTTAGTGCCAATCCATTATGGAACGTTTCATAACCCTCCATTTTACTGTGAAACAGAGTCTATCAAAGAGAGGTTAAGCCAAAGGGGGAAGGACCTCGGGGTTAACATTAGATTTTTACAACCAAATGAAAAGCTTTTATTGTAAAAAACGATAAAACAATCATAATAACAATTTCAAAGATGATAGAGATGAAAATTGAATTCATCAGGCATTTCAAATTAAAAAATGTTTATAGAATTGAGACTGTTCCGCTAAATGTTGAGAGAGTAGAGTGTTAGTTTAGTAAGATAAGAGGATTTCCTTCGCTTATCTTCTTGCTAGAGAGGAGATTTAATATGATCATACAAAGATTAGATTGGGCCGGGGTATTGATTGAGACTGAAAATAATCGCATACTCATTGATCCTGTATATAAAAGCCCTGAAGCTAGCTTCTTTGGGAAGCCAAAACATGTATTTTCACCACTCGAGGAATTGTCTTCCGCTAACGCTATTTTAATCACTCATCTACATTCCGATCATTTTGATCCTGACTTTATCATTGAAAGGTTTGGGGTTGATATTCCGGTATTCGTAGCGAATGGAAATGAGAAGGGTGTAAGGGAAAAAGGTTTAAGTAATGTTAAGGGAATGTCAGTGGGTGAAGTTTATTCTTTTGGTGAATTGTCAGCTGCTGCTTCCTACTCAGTAGATGGATTAGGTGACAATCAGGTTTCTTGGGTTGTAACAGATAGTGTCAAAACCATCATCCATTGTGGAGACACATTATGGCATGGATATTGGTGGGAGATGGAAAGAAAGTATGGTCCATTTGATGCAGCATTCCTCCCGATCAACGGTGCAGCTGTTAATGAACCTGGAATACGCCATAGTAAACAGCCTATTTGCCTGACACCTGAACAGGCTGTGTCAGCAGCACGTGTTTTAAACTCAAAACTCTTAATCCCCATTCATTATCGAACATTTCATCATCCACCTATATATATGGAAACAGAAAACGCAGAAGCCCGGCTGTTATCAGCTGCTAAGCAAGAAAACATAAAGGTACAACTGCTCCAGCCTAAGGAAATACTAGAAATCTAGTGTTCTGCAGCCTTCATTGGATGTATAGAGTAAGGAGGAAATAAAATGAGAGTAAGGCGAGAGCACTAGCGAAAAAACCAACATCTATACAACCGATAGAAGAAAAAATCAAACAAAAAACAACGGTATTATGGGGAGAAGAAGACCCCGTAATGCTAGCAGAATGGTCTGACAATCTAGCTTTATTTTTTGAAAATTATACGTTGAAAATTTTGCCAAGAATCGGACATTTTGTCCCATTTGAAGCACCGATGGAAGTACTAAAAGCGATCACAGAAAACCTCTAATAACAAAATCTTAATTTCATTTTATTTAGCATATAGGAATTGAAAACAATATGAAAAGCTGAGGGAAAAAATGATTACGACACAATACAAAATCTTATTACCAAGTGACTATGACATGAACATCATCAAGGAACGAGTCATAAATAATGGACATAAAACAGATGGATTTGATGATTTGAAATTCAAATTGTATCTGATCACGGAAAAAGGGATCAATCATAATTTACAAAACAGTTATAGCCCATTTTACCTTTGGAAAAATCATAACGGCCTTAACAAATTCTTATTTGAGGGCTACTATGACAATATTCTTACTTCGTTTGGATGGCAACAAGTCCAGTTGGGGATTCCACTGGTTGATCCACCAGTAGACGTGAGCCCATATAAATTTCTATTTCACCTTACAAATCGAATACCGCCACAGGGAAGTTTGCGTAACACAAAAGATGAAATACTAAAGGATATCCCCCAGATTAATAATGCTGAATATATGCTTACGTATAATCCCGATAAGTGGGAATATGATGTTTTTTACTTTTTAAGAGATGTAAGTAATTTAATAGAAGAAAAACGCGGTGTGGTTTATACCATACTTCATATTTCACATGAAAAATCTCTGGATTATTAATTGAAGGGCGGCGTATAGTCGTTTAATGTTTTCCTGTCAGACAATGAGACTAGTTATTCAACAACAGTATTGATTCATTCTTCAAAAAACCCTCTTTGATAAGAAGAGGGTTGATTCGCGTTACCAGCTCTCTTCATGTCAGCCCATTTGGAAACAAGGCATTGAGCCCAGCTGGAAAGTTGCAATAAGTATTGATTTATTTCAAAATAAAGAATGATACGAATGGTTAACAGAGCTATGGATTTTTAGCTTTAAAACTAACATACGGGACGTGTAATCATGGAAGTGTGGCGGAGGCATAATGGTACTATAAGTCTTGGTTTAGTTCGAGAGATTGAGAGTATATGAATGATTCTTACAATGAATTTATTCATTCCTTATATTAAATGTGAGTTAAATAAGTAATGGAGGATTTCAATATGGGTATACATAAGCGTAAGTTTGCCATGGTTGTTCTAGCATGCATGGTTTTAGCTGGCGGAGGAATGATAGGTTATAAGTTTTATCAAGAAAAACAGAATGAAGCTGTGATCGAAACCCAACAACAGGTAGAAAAGGAAGCTTCCCAAGAGGCCAGTGGAATCGTTGAAACGAAGGTCATTAGTGCGGAAATGAATCCAACCCAAGAGAATATCGAAGCTGCAGAAGAAGCAGCCCGTTCATTGCCAGAAAGCGAAGAAAAACGAAAACTAGTAGATAGGGCAGCTAGTGTGAAAGAAGAGTATATTCGAAATCTAAAGGCCAAAGAAGAAGTACGTTTGGCGGAATTAGAAGTCAACATTAATCAAGCAAAAGTCGCTTTAGGTATAGACCAAGCGCCATCAGAAGAAGACGTATTAGAGATTCTACATAATATGACGCACCAGAAAGTCCGTTCAGAAGAAAAATGGGGATTTGTTCATATCAACGAAGTGAATCTTTTAGCAGTGAAAGAAGTGCTGCAGGAGAATCCTGCATTTAATCAAAATATTAATATGCTTTCTATAGTGACTGAATGGTTAAATAACGATTTTAGTGATATTGTAGCTGAACATAACTCAATATGGAAAATGAAAAATGGATCAGTTGGAAAGGCGTATGGAATCTTGAGCCCGAGTGAAGAAGCAGCACTAGTAAAGGAACAATTTGGAGTTCAGCAATAATGTGTTGACTAAGGCATTTAAAGATCAGAGAAGTCGGTTTACCTCACACACTTATACATAAATAAAAGAAAGCACTTGAAATAAAAGAGCATTCGGTTGTTTATTTAGTGTTTAGAAATATTTTATTGACAATTTTATGAATTTAAACAACAGTGAATGCATAATTTTGGTTTATCCTAAAGAGTCCCAAGGAATTAGAATTCCTGGGACTTCTTTTTTCAATTAAATATTTATATTATTTCGTTTTTCGTAAATCTGCAATTTTTTCATGTTAACTTATCACCCCAATTATTGTTCTAAAACAAAAAAAGGGCGGATTCTGCTCGTTTTTTACTTTGTCTGGACAATAAAGTACAATAATTGTACTGATAAATGGAAGAATGAGAGGAAACATAATGACATTTTTAGAAAAAATTAAACCGCATTTGATTAGCGATGATATATTAATCCAAGAGGTAGTGCTGCATGCTCTTCATGATTATCCGAATGTCCCGGAAGAATGGACCAATGAATTGCTGAAAGAAGCATTTAAAAATAAAGACAAACAATCTTCGATCTTCATCTATGTAGAAAATCAAACCTTTAATGAAGAGGCCGTTAAGATATTAATTGAAAATATTCCATTAATGGAACCGTCCAAACGCCATTTAGCGGTGAACTTGGTCCACCGTATCGAACCGGAACTTGCTCTTAAATATAAGGAACAGCTTCAAGAATATATACCCAAGGATACATGGTCCTTATATGAGATATTGTTACATGGCACGGAAGAAGAAGTGTACTCGGAATATGGTCAAATCTTAAATGACCTGGAGAGGGCCGGTTCAGAGCAGCATTATTTCTACATAAAAGCAAAAAAACTGGCAGCCTGTTTGGTGAAAAAGGGCTGGGTTACAGAAAGAGAAATAGACCAAATACTAGAAGATGAGTTAGAGGAACAATGGTTTTCATTTAATGGAATCTTGACGGTCTATATGATTGGATTGTTAAAGTTAGAAAGGCATATTCCTTTATTGGTTAGCTTATTGGATCGCGATGAAGATAGTTTATTAGAAGAACTGTCTGTAACGTTAATCAGTTTCCAATCGGATGAGGTAGTAAAGGAAGTAGCACCCTATCTAAGGAAAGATAATTCCATTATTTATGCCGCTTCGGTTGTTGAAAACATTAAATCAGACTTTGCGGTCAAGGTTTTAAGAGAAGCCTACCGTTCTGCAAAGCAACTGGATGATCAAGATATTCTAATCGAAGCACTTTGTCACCAGCTTTCGGAAGAAGCTCTACCTGAAATTAACGAACATATGGAGCTAGATTATACATCTGGACTTGTTGATGTTGAACAAACCGTCTATAGCTACTTTTCGATATTGGGGTTAAAGAATCGAGAACTAGCTCTATGGAGACAAGCGGCAATGGAAAGAGAACTCGACTTTAGACAGAAGGGGAATGATCTCCCACTAGCTCCAGTCCGAAACGAAATTAAAGTCGGCCGCAATGATCCTTGCCCTTGTGGAAGCGGCAAAAAATATAAAAAATGCTGCGGGAAATAAAATTAATTAAACGCTTTACATTGGTTTGGTATACGAGAATAAAGGCTTCCTCAGGAGGTCTTTTTTATTTCATTATTTAGAGTAGCTGTAGAAGAAACAGTCTAACAGGTGCAGAGTTGAAAAATGGTGCTGTCATTGTGACTGCTTTTTTTATTGAACTAAAGGCAGGTTAATTGTAGAAGGCTAGACATTTATAGGACGTTATTTATATATAATTAGATACCGAAATAGTCAAAAGTAGCGGAAAAATCAGTTGCCTTTTCCAACTCATTTCTAAAAATAATTTTATAAAATTCTCTTCAATACTCCCACTTAGCTGATCATATATCCGAGTGGGTTCACTTTTTTCGTGCCCTAGTAAACTCTGAATAACATAAATGGGAGCTCATTTTTTCAATATATTCCTCCTAACCGTTATATAGAGGAATTATTGCCTTGAGTATAGAAATGAAAACGTTAGGGATTGAACTATCGTGGAGTTGAATAATGGGAGATAGAATAATGGGATATTAGGGGGAGTTAAAGATGAGGAAATGGATAGTTGTAATACCAGTGTTAATTGTCATCACATTGATATTTAATTTAAGTGGATATAGATAAAATAAAATCCTTAATCAACTATCGAAGTGCGATTGTTCCACAAGAACAGTCGCTTATTGTCCTAACGAAGCAGTTAAGTTGATGAAGAAATCAAAAAAGCCCAATGAGAATATTAAATGAAACCAATAGCTTATTAAACACGTATTCAAGGTTAAAGTGACATAAACAAAGTGAGGTGTAACGAATTGAAAATAGAGAAATTTAGAGTGGAAACATCAAATGGGAAGTTACAATATAATATTAGTGGAAACGGAAAACCAAATATAGTTTTGATTAACGGTGGTTCGGGGCCGATAGAAGGTTGGATGAAAATACTACCAGAAATTTCGGAATCATCATCTGTATTTTCCTATAATCGTCTTGGTGTTACTGGTAGCGATAAACCGAAAGAGTCCCAAGATGGGATAACGATTGTTAATACTTTACGTGAAGCATTAACAATAGTGGGATTTGAACCCCCATTCTTATTAGTTGGACATTCGCTAGGTGGCTTATATGCAAATTTATATGCCCGTCTCTACCCAAGCGAAGTAGCAGGAATTGTCTTTCTAGAATCCAGCCATCCAAAAGATTTAAAGCTTAATGAATATCAAGGTATGACTGTAAAAGCAATTAATAAGGTGTTCACAATGTTTGATTCATTGTCTTCCCATAAACAATTCAATGAAGTTAATTTTGTGGAAGAAACAGTAAACCAAATTCATCAGATAGACTCTTTTCCCGATATACCAGTATATGTAATTACAGGTGGACAAGAAAACCGAATGATGCCTAAGGAAGTTAGAAAAAAACGACTAGATAATCAAGTAGAATTACTTTCGTTATCAAGAAATACCAAACATATTATAGCTGAAAAAAGTGGTCATTTCCCACAATTATCAGAGCCTAAAGTAGTCATTGATAGTATCAATGATTGTATAGAACAAATAAATAATACAACCGATATCTAATTAATGAAAAGTTATTTGTGGAGAATGTTACGTTGTTTTTCTTGTCTTAAGATTGTGAAGTATTACACTTAAACTAACGGGTGCTAGAGTTTAACAATGAGTTGCTACGGTAGCTCTTTTTCTTTGTAGAGCTAACGTTGTAGGTTTGGGAGTTGAAGAATGGAAATAAAAATAATAAAACATTTTTCAATTTTTATGTTGAACGGTACTATACAATAGGTGAATATCAATAATTGTACAGATTAACTAAATAACTTGTCCCTGTCAAAAATTACGATTTTTGCATTCAATATACTAGATAATAGATTTTTTTGAAAGGTTGTGTTTGCTATGGCAACATTAAGTACGGGACCTTTTGTGGTTCCCAGGCGTATATGCAACGGAAATCCTGTCAACTTCTTTTTTATAAGCTTGACAAATTTGAGTAATCGAATGTTGACGGTAACATTAAAGATTCACCAAGTCTTCACTCAACCAAATGCGATTCACTCATCCTACACAAATCACCAACCATCACCTTGTACTCTGATACACCCACCAGCACTAATCAGAGTTGAACCAAATTCAGCAGTTATGCTCTCTCAATCGGTTGTCCTTCCTTTGCCAATTAACAACAGTAATACGGCTTCAAACGACCAACTAGTATTGATCATTTCAATTAGTGGAAACGTAGATAAATCATCAAGAGACTTAATTCAAATCTGTGTCACAGGTGGTTTTTCATCTGATGGTGGCAGTTCTCTGAATGAGGCAGAACCAACAATGTTTTTCCGACATGCTGACTTTGTGGTAATTCATCGTAATGACTCCCCTAATCCTCCTCATCATCCCTTAGAACCTAATCATAATAAAGACAGCTAGATAAGATTTGAATAGTATTTTTAGACAGTTAATTTCTTAATGAGGAGGTATATTTGAACCATTAATGGTCTATCCCCTGAATCCTAATCAACTAAACGGGGCTGAGGCTCAAAATCAAGCTGCCATTCTTGGCGGCTTCTTTGTTATTGAACTAAAGGTCAGGTTAGTGGAAGTAGAAAAGTGACAAACTAACACGTATATAAATTCCTTAAAAGGAGTAAGAAAACCGTACGATTATGAAAATAGTGGCTATTGGGATTATATTGGTTGTTGGCGGAAGTATCATTTTAGGGTGGTTTATTAAAGAAGCAAATAAAAATTATAAAAATGAAAATACAAAAACTAAAATTTTCTATTTCCTATGGGTGATTTTAGGTGTCGTATTAGATTTAAGTAATGGATTAATTATTATTGTTGGTCTTATTTTATTAGGAGTTCTCTTAATAATCTATTCCCCACTCTTCAACTAAAGGGTGTGTGTGCGGCCGAGCATAGGTCGTATCATATAGCGGGTGGGATTCCCGTCGAGTAAGAATTAGCCATTCGCTCGTTGCGAGACTTGGAGGGCAAAAGGTAACTTTAGCTTTTAAGCGTAGACAGTTAGGTGGAGCAGCCGTCAAGGCTGAGAATCTTATGGAGTGAAAGTCTCCTGTCATCAATTGACCGATTCGGATGACTAGCATATCCAATGCGTGGGGAGGTAACGAACTACGTTCTGCTTGGAAGTAAAAGTCACGGCGGCCTATTCTACACAGAGAGGATAAGGTCGGAACAGTCTGTGTGGCGAGCAAACACAGAGGCCAGAAGGATTTAACGAATACTGCAATCCCGAAATCTACGCCCCTCAAAGAAACTGTTCGAGGGATGTTTTGCTTAGCGTCGACCTTTGCCTAACGGGGGAAGACCGATGTCTTACGGGAAGAAACGGTCAAAAGCACCGTAAGAGCAGCCGGGGTATGGGTTCTGGCAACTGTGGAAAGATTTTCAGAGATAACGACGGGAAGGTCCTACTTCAAATTGGGAAGGTACTAACCAATAAAGACCTATCATATAAGAGGCTAATAGAAAATGGTAGGATGATTTAGGATTGGCGCATGAGGTCGTAGTAGCAATGAGGGAAGGGTAATGCCTTCTTAAGTGTAAGAAAATTACACTTCTATCAAGGTAACACCTTTGATAGGGCAAAGGACCTCTGGGCACTTTGAATGTTTGAGCATTATAGACTCTGAGCTATAAAGTATGTTTAAACTAGCTTACAAGTAAACCTACAAATGATGGGGGAATATGCGTACCGACATTTAATCCTGCGGTTTCATGGGAAGGCTTGTAGGTGATTAATCCAAGGTCAGAACCGGACTCGGGAAATCCGACCGTCCGGGATCGTAGGGGGGCTAACTGTTCTGTGAGGGGGGAGGAACACAATCTACCGAAAGGTAGAGAGGTTCCCTTCTACTCGACTAGTGGAAGATCAACCAAAGGAACATTACATTAAAAAACCATCAGATTTTATTGAATCTGATGGTTTTTTGAAGGATGGTTTTAAAAAGTGTGCCAATGCATAACCCAATAATTAAAATAATATTGGCAACCAAACCGGTCCGAAGAGTATCCCCATTATCCTCAATGGTTGGGGAATAGATTAGACCAACTGTTAAAAATAAGCAGAAAACACAAACGGAAAAACGAAAAAGATTCTTTTCCACCGCCAGCGTCTTTATAAGCATCCCACATGGCAAACATATATAGACAGGTGTAAAACATCAGCAATTGATAATTCGTACTATCAATTGCTGATTGAATAAGACCATAAAAGCTTAACATGATTACTTCGTTAAAGTTTGATTGAATGTTAATCAAGAATTCTAAAGAAATGAAAAGTGATCCTTTGAGAAATTTTCCGTTTAAGATTTGGGGAAATCCTGGCAATGCAATGCTCCATAGGACATGTTCAAGTTGATCTTTTTTCGTCATGTTATTTCCTTCTAAGTAATAGCTAATTTATCATGGTCAACTACTTTTGGTGGTTGTTCCATCCACCCATTATCAATCATTATGTTTGCAGCGTCTTCTGTATATTTTAGGACTTCCCCTAAAATTCGGAGGTAATGTGTAGATAAATCACGTCTTGAACTTGTTGACAAACTTGTTCCGTAATATCCGATAGCACCCGCGGCTAGGCCATTTACATGAAACATCATAAGTTTATCGGAAAAAGGGGAAACAGTTGAGTCTAATACTTGGTTATCCCAAGATACAGAAGCAGGAAGGGCATTTTCAATTAAAATGGAACTATAAATTTCAATATGCTTTGAAGCGATTTCTTTTCCTCTTGCCATAAAGCTTCCCACTTCTTTTGATTTTGCCACTTGACTGAAGCCAATAAATGTTGCCATAGCTAACACATTTCTTTGAAGGTTAGCATAAAGATTCGTTACTTCTAACGTAGTCAGCGATCTACGCTCTCCAAACCAACCGGTTAAAAAGTTTTGTTTTCGAATAAAATCGACTTTTTCAGGAGTCGTAACATAGGGTGCTCGTATATAGAGACCTTTAGATAGTAAAACATCTCCTGTTTTTTTTCGAAGTTTCTTTGAATCATCAATACATTCTGAAAAATAATCAAATACATCCGAACGTGTTGCTAAACTCAACGAGATACTATAAGCTTCTAACCCTAATGAACTCCATTGTAGAAGATAATATAGAAAGTAAAGATCCGAAAATAATCGAGGAGCTGTAATATCAACATCTTCTTCTTTAAATCCATATGGAATGGGAAATTTCTCACCTTTAAAGATTACTGTCAGTTTTTTTATGTGTGCCTCTGCTAACCCCAGTGCATATTCAACTGCAAGACGAATCTCAAGATCTTCTGCTTTAGCCGAAAAGTATTTAAGTACACAAATCGAAAGGCTATCATTCATGTAAGCGGACCATAGCTGTGAAATCTCAGCAGACGTTAGTTTAATGTTATTTTCACTTTGCAAAGGAATTCTTCCTCCTTTAAATCGAAAAGTAATCCACATAGTTATCTTTCCTAATAATGTAAATAAATATTTATCGTATTACAAACTTACATATGATGAGAGAGAAAAATCTTGGACACTTTTAAATTGTACAAGGTTTATAATTTCATGGAAAAATAAAAATGAAACTCCTAACCTAAATGCCATGTTAATTGTTCCTTGGATTATATGGTGGATATTCCGAAACCAAGAAAGTACAGCTCGTTTATTTTTTGCTGGCTTACTAGTGATGGTTTTATCAGAAATACTTGATGCAGTTGGTGTTAGTTTTGGAAAGTGGTCCTATCCCGTGAAAGTTATACCAGTGGCTACTATAAAATTTCCATTTCGACTCTCGGTTTTACCTGTGTTCGTAATGCTGCTACTGCAATTTAAGCCTAGCTTTAATCCCTATATTAAAGCTATTTTTTTTGGTGGATTAAGTGCATATGTGGGAATGCCAATGATGGCTATGAATGAATTCGTTTGAAAAAATCAATAAAAATTGAAGAAAGGCATATATACTCGGTAAAATGGTACCACTTAACAGTATTCGAACCCTTAATCACAATGAACATCGTGTAAATTATTGACCGAGGAATTAAGGAAAAAGTACCCAGGGTGGTTTTTAAAATGAGAAAAAACCGTAGCTAGCGGCTACGGCAAAGAGGTGAAAGTAGCGTAAACCTTCAATGAGATATTTATGTTGTATACAGGTTGAAGTAGACCTCATTGTCCATTTTCCTTAACCATCCTGTGTAAAGATGGTTAAGGAAAATGGACAATTGTAACTAGGTTAAATATAATGAGTTACTAAAAAATGATTCCTGCCTGAATGAGTGAAAAGATTGTGAAACATTTTACTTAAAGTAACGGGTGCTTGAGCTCAAGAGGAATCGCTTCGGTGATCCTTTTTTGTTATGGGGCTAACGGTCAGTTGAAGAGTGATCTTTAACGGGTATCCAACAATAGGTCCCGACCTACTTCCTTTTACTTGTATTCTTTGTCTCAATATGATGATAGATAAAACAAAAAACCGAAGGGTTTAATCTTCGGTTTTTAACATGCTTAACGAGAAGTATAACCTGCATCTACATGAAGTGTTGTGCCAGTTACATAAGAGGATGCGTCAGAAGCTAACCAAAGGCTAGCTTGAGCAATTTCTCGTGGCTGACCAAAGCGGTTAAGTAAGCTTAATTGAGGGGAATATGCTTCTTCTGTTAAACCAAATTGCTCTAATGCACCACGAAGCATTGGTGTATCAATTGCACCTGGAGCAACTGAGTTAACACGAATATTGAGTGGACCATTTTCCATGGCAGCCACTTTTGTCATACCAACTACACCATGCTTCGCTGCAACATAGGCTATGTTATTTGGCTGTGGACGGAATCCACTAACAGATGAAATGTTAATAATAGAGCCACCATGTCCTTGTTTTTGCATTTGTTGTAATTCATATTTCATACAAAGTGCAGTACCAGTTAAATCAACTGAGATTAGGCGATTCCAGTACGCTTCATCAAATTCTGCTGCTGGTTTGTCATCTGGTGTTAAAGCAGCGTTATTTACTGCTACATCTAATTTACCAAATGTATCAACTGCAAATTTAACCATTTTTTGCACTTCTTCAGATTTTGAAATATCTACTTTTACAAAGGCAGCTTCGCCTCCGCTCGAATTAATAGCATCTGTCACTGCACGACCTTTTTCTTCGTTAAAATCAGCAATAACAACTTTTGCTTTTGCTTCTGCAAATAGTTTTGCTGTAGCTTCACCCATACCCATTGCAGCACCTGTAACGATTGCAACTTTACCTTCTAATAATGGAAATGTCATATTAAATACCTCCTAAAGACAAATATATACTTTATACTCATTACAATAGTGTTTATACTTAAAATCATCAATCATCAAAGTATTCAAGTTTGTATATTACTATACAAATCGATAGGTTTTGTATAGTAAATTAATAACTTAGTCCAGAAGATTAATTTTTCCAACATACTTTATTGTGAGGTGACCAACTTTGACAGAACTTTTTAATAAACAAATTCAACGTTCAAAGAAAGCATTAAAAGAAACCTTTTTAAAATTGCTTTATCAGAAGCCATTTGATCAGATTACAATCTCAGAAATGGTTCGTGAAGCAAATTATAATCGTGGAACTTTTTATGCAAATTTTGAAACAAAGGAACATTTACTTGATGAGGTCATTCAAGATGTGCTAAAAGAAATGATTAATCAAATTCGAAATCCTTATAAATCCAATAAAAAAGTAAATATCAAAGATTTAAATACGGATGATATAACATTGTTTAAGTATTTTCAAGAAAATGCAAAGCTTTATAAATTATTATTAAGTAAACATATACGTGTCGATTTCCGTTATCAAATGGCAAAGGCTATAGAACAGTTGTTTATTGAGGAATATCAGTATGAACTGGAAGAAGGAACATCAATAAGCACTAAGTGGTTGTATATTTATCGCTCTCATGGAATAGCAGGGTTAATTATTCGATGGATTGAAGAAGATTTTTCAACTTCACCTGAATATATGTCCAAGCAAATTGTAGAACTTATGCTTACTTCTACAGAAGTTTTTTATGTTAAAAGCTTTTAAGGCAGCGGTATTTTTTCTTGTTGTACTTACTGGCAGGTTAGTTTTAAGAAAGAAGAGTCTATGGAGGTAGTGAATACCACCTATATTTAAAACTTAGGATATTCTTACAAAAAAAAATGAATGATGGGGTACTATCAAGCGTTTTCTTGACAGTGTCCCCTCATTCAACCACTCTGCGAATCGCTGTGCGTGAGGATCCTTAAAAACTTAATATTGGTTGGTTTTAGAGTAATTTCGTAAAAACTTTTCCATTGTGGATAAGAGATCAGATTGATCACTTTCAGCTTCTTCAGCAGCTATTTTTTGCGAAGTTATCTTTGTTCTACTTATGATCTTATTTTTTTTATTTTCACTGTCATCGTTTGATTTTTACTTTTTGAAGTGACTGTTGTTTTTCGGATTCAGCAATTTTTGATTGGTTACTTGATTGGTTTCCAGCTTTGTCACTAGCTTGGTTATCAGATTTTTCTTTTTCAGCCTTTTCAATTTTTACCCCAATACTGATATTTTTAATGTGGAACATGGAAAGGCGAACGATTTCCTGATTATTGATCAAAAGAACGAAATCTTTATTTACCTCAGTGATTACACCCTCTACCTTCTCAGGACCACCACGATTAATTTTTACCCATTTTAATTTCAATGACTCAAGCAGGTCTTGGAAATTATCCGCCTTTTTAAATTCGAAATCGATAGGAACTTCAATGTTGAATTTCATCTCGCCCTTTACATTATCAGTTAAACTTTTAATATGTTTAGAGTTGTAGTAAACCACCCCTTCATCCTCCGTGAGAAGGGCGATATGATCGTCACATGCATCCATTAACTTCCCAATTCTGGATTCTGGTCCGCCTCGATTAACCCTGATAACTTTACCTATAAAATATTTCATGATGTCTCCCCTTTAAATTAAATATATATATTTACACCTTATCTATATGTATCACAGGATGATGTTGTCCTAATAAAATAGCCT
>NZ_JBIVOI010000030.1:0-41530 GCF_044754045.1 Neobacillus sp. NPDC093182 | reverse complement strand
GGTGGAAGCGCGGTAACGTGTGGAGCTGACTGATACTAATCGTTCGAGGACTTAACCAATTTTTAAGGTGAACTCGTTTTACAAACTTCTTCTGAAATTATCTAGTTTTGAGGGAATGAATTTTTTTCAAAAACCTCTTGAATTTTTTTCGAAAGACAGTATAATAGAAATTGTCTTTGAGAAAAATAGGTCTGGTAATAATGGCGAGAAGGTCACACCCGTTCCCATACCGAACACGGAAGTTAAGCTTCTCAGCGCCGATGGTAGTTGGGACAAACGTCCCTGTGAGAGTAGGACGTTGCCAGGCCTTTATATTGTTCCGCAGTAGCTCAGTGGTAGAGCTATCGGCTGTTAACCGATCGGTCGTAGGTTCGAGTCCTACCTGCGGAGCCATTTTTATTTAAATTAAAATTAGCTATGCTTCCATAGCTCAGTAGGTAGAGCACTTCCATGGTAAGGAAGAGGTCAGCGGTTCGAGCCCGCTTGGAAGCTTTCCTATTTTTTAACAATACGGCCCCTTGGTCAAGTGGTTAAGACACCTCCCTTTCACGGAGGTAACACGGGTTCGAATCCCGTAGGGGTCACCACTTTATTTCGCTAATACGATAAAGTTTCCTTATATGGAGGATTAGCTCAGCTGGGAGAGCATCTGCCTTACAAGCAGAGGGTCGGCGGTTCGATCCCGTCATCCTCCACCATAATTACTTCACGAAGTAAATAATATTTAATATGTGCCGGGGTAGCTCAATTGGTAGAGCAACTGACTTGTAATCAGTAGGTTGGGGGTTCAAGTCCTCTCGCCGGCACCATGCTTCTTACTTCTTGAATCAACTTCAGCGGAAGCATGCGAAAAATCCCAGAAGGGATTTTAAACATTTTTAATAAGTGGAGGGGTAGCGAAGTGGCTAAACGCGGCGGACTGTAAATCCGCTCCCTCCGGGTTCGGCGGTTCGAATCCGTCCCCCTCCACCACTTATATTTTTACTGAGTATTGGACATACTAGTAAATGTACTAAACATTGGGCTATAGCCAAGCGGTAAGGCATCGCACTTTGACTGCGACATGCGTTGGTTCAAATCCAGCTAGCCCAGCCAAGAGCCATTAGCTCAGTTGGTAGAGCATCTGACTTTTAATCAGAGGGTCGAAGGTTCGAGTCCTTCATGGCTCATCAGTTTATAAATTGGCCCCAAGAGATTGATATCTCTACGGGTCTTTTCTATGAAAAGCGGAAGTAGTTCAGTGGTAGAACACCACCTTGCCAAGGTGGGGGTCGCGGGTTCGAATCCCGTCTTCCGCTCCATATGGGGCCTTAGCTCAGCTGGGAGAGCGCCTGCTTTGCACGCAGGAGGTCAGCGGTTCGATCCCGCTAGGCTCCACCAAGGTTTTTTACGAAGTAAAATAACCATCACACTACATATAAACTTTGCCTTAAATCACTTGGATTTAAGGCTTTTTTATTTTTTGCTTTGTTTAAATGACCGTAATAAAAGGAAAAACGAAAAAGTGGTAACCATGCAGCTTTCATGATGAAGTAATCAAACTACTACCTTTCTTAAGCCAAAACCTAACACCTTAAATAAAACCAAACTTCGTATATATATACATAATTTTGTCGAGTTGAGTCATCGCTATGAAAACGGTTAAAATAGTATTTATGAAGGGTAGGAGGTAAAGTATGAGGAAGCTATCTATAATTGGAATGCCGATGGATTTAGGTCAAATGAGACGGGGAGTTGATATGGGACCTAGTGCTATCCGATATGCGGGGATAAATGAAAGACTGAAACCACTATTTGATGAAATTCATGACATGGGGGACATTCCGATTGGAAGACCTGAAGTGGTGATCGATAAAGAATCTAACTTAAGGAATTTAGATCTTGTATCTGAAAAAAGTACCTTACTTGCAGAAAAGGTCGACGAAGTAATTCAATCAGGTTCATTTCCGCTTGTTTTGGGTGGAGACCATAGCATTGCCATTGGAACTTTAGCAGGTGTTTCGAAGCATTACAGTAACTTAGGGGTAATTTGGTATGATGCACATGGTGATTTGAACACGGCAGAAACTTCACCTTCCGGAAATATACATGGTATGCCGTTAGCAGCAAGTTTAGGAATTGGTCATCGTTCTTTAACGGATATCGGAGGATATTCCCCAAAAGTAAAACCAGAGCACGTGGTTATCATCGGTGCAAGATCTCTTGATGAGGGTGAAAAAATCTTAATTAAAGAAAAAGGCATAAAAGTATACACCATGCATGAGATTGACAGACTAGGGATGGCTAAAGTGATGGAGGAAACGATTGCCTATCTAAAAGAAAGAACAGATGGTGTTCACTTATCACTAGATTTAGATGGATTAGACCCTAATGATGCTCCCGGTGTAGGAACTCCGGTTATGGGCGGTATTAGTTATCGTGAGAGTCATTTGGCAATGGAAATGCTTGAAGAAGCGCGAATTATAACCTCAGCAGAATTTGTAGAAGTCAATCCTATTTTAGACGAAAAGAATAAAACGGCTGGGGCAGCTGTTGAATTGATGGGCTCCTTGTTCGGTGAAAAATTACTATAATGATTAAGCAGGCAGCTTTCCTTGAAAGCTGCTATTATTGTTTCCTTCCGCTATTCCTTCCCACAGTAAAAAAACTTTTAAGCTTCCTTTTATCCAAAATAGTAAATTTTTGTTAATATAAAAAGTATGTAAGAAAGAAATGATTTATATTGAAACCTTTTTGCTATTGATTCGTAAGATTGTATAGCGGTATTGGAGCTGAGAAAAATAGATGGAAGCCCTTATAAAAAAAAGAATTAAACAGGTGATAAAAGGCGATCAAGATGCATTTGCTGAAATCGTTGAGATTTATAGTAATAGTATTTATCAGCTAGGTTATCGAATGCTGGGAAATCGCCACGAAGCAGAAGATATTGCACAGGAGGCCTTTATCCGTGCATATGTTAATATCAAGTCATTTAATCAGGATTTAAAGTTTTCAACTTGGTTATTTCGGATTGCAACAAATTTGTGTATAGACAGGATAAGAAAGAAAAAGCCAGATTACTATCTTGATGCGGAGGTCTCGGGCACTGACGGCCTCACGATGTATTCACAGCTGGCCTCAAATTCTCCTTTACCTGAAAATGAGTTGGAAAGTCTCGAACTTCAAGAATCCGTTCAAAAGGAAATTTTAAAGCTTCCTGAAAAATACAGGTCTGTTATTGTTTTAAAGTATATTGAAGAGTTGTCTTTAAATGAAATAAGTGAAATTCTTGATTTGCCGTTAGGTACAGTCAAAACGCGGATCCATCGGGGGCGCGAGGCGTTACGTCAACAATTACGTTATGTGTGATAAGAGGTGAAACACGTTGAAGTGTGATGAAGAAATCGTTGAGTTAATGCACGAATATTTAGATGAAGAAATTGACCCCAAAAATGAGATGATTTTAAGAGACCACCTCAAAAGCTGTAAGGAATGTGAGACACTGTTCAATGAATATAAGAAGACTATTGCGGTAGTAAAAGGAACTTCTAGAATGCAGGCACCGCCCAATTTTACAGCGAAGGTAATGGCCAGCCTCCCAAAAGAAAAGAAAAAGGTCAGCATGCAAAGATGGTTACGAAATCATCCGTTAATTGCGGCTGCGTCATTATTTTTAGTCCTTATGACAGGAAGCGTATTTTCAACCTGGAATCAAGAACGTGAATTTTCCGTTTCGAAACAAGAGAATTTAGTAGTTCAGAACGGTACTGTAATCGTCCCGGAAGGGGAAGTAGTCAAAGGTGATGTCATCGTCCGAAACGGGGAGCTAAGAATTGAAGGTGAAGTGCAAGGAGACGTCACAGTCATTAATGGGGAACAGTATTTAGCTTCTGCCGGCCATGTAACCGGGCAAATTGAAGAGGTAAATGAAGTCTTCGATTGGATTTGGTATCATATGAAGAGGATTGCTTATGAGGTAATTGATATCTTTAATGAAGGTGAAGAATAATAGTAAGAAGTCACTCCTAGTGAGTGATTTCTTTTTTAATGATATGTATAAGAATGATTAATAATAAGTACATGTTTATTTTATGGTATAATAAATTGGTTATAAGTTAGACAAATTTACGGAGGAAAAACAATGCCGTTTTTTGAGGATTTTACTATATGGAAGTATTTAGCTAGTATTGTTGATATTCTCCTTGTTTCGTGGGTCATTTATAAACTGTTAAACCTAATCAAAGGAACCAAAGCTGTACAATTATTAAAAGGAATTGTTGTTATTCTCCTTATAAGAGTTGTTAGTGAGTTTTTTGGCCTAAATACGCTGAGCTGGTTAACACAGCAGGCGATTGATTGGGGATTCCTAGCCATTATCATTATCTTTCAGCCAGAACTTCGGAGAGCCCTTGAGCAATTAGGAAGAGGGCGGTTTTTTTCACGAAGCAACGGTCCGGATGATGAAGAGCAAGAGAAAATGGTCGAAGCGATTGTTAAGGCCACAGACTATATGGCTAAACGGCGCATAGGTGCCTTGATTTCCATTGAAAGGGAAACAGGGATGAGTGATTACATAGAAACAGGTATTCCATTAGATGCGAAAATTTCTTCTGAATTACTCATAAATATTTTTATTCCAAATACACCGCTTCATGATGGCGCTGTTATTATTCAAAAAAATAATGTAGCCGCCGCTGCTTGTTATCTTCCCTTATCCGAAAGCCCTTTTATCTCAAAGGAGCTTGGTACTAGACACCGAGCCGCTTTAGGAATAAGTGAAGTCACAGACAGTATTACAGTGGTTGTTTCTGAAGAAACCGGAAATATTTCTTTAACCAAAAATGGGGAGCTTCATCGAAATTTAACATTAGACGCATTTAAAGAATTGATTTCTCATGATTTAATTATCACTAGTACGAAAGTAAAACCGGCTTCTTCAGCTCGTTGGAACTGGAGGGGAAAGAATAATGGATAAACTGATGGATAATCCCTGGTTTATAAAAATACTGGCGTTATTAATGGCCGTCCTGCTTTATTCTGCTGTCCCGAATTCCGGAGGGAAAACAACAGAGATCAATGTGCCAGGGGAAATTACTACAGAGACCCTAGCTGATATTCCAGTAAAGGCTTATTATGATACCGAAAACCTTGTAGTTTCAGGAATACCAGATACGGTGGAAGTAACGATCGAAGGTCCAATGCCACATGTTCAGTCAGCCAAGGCTTTAAAAAACTTTGAGATTTTTGTTGATTTAACCAATGCTAAAATAGGTAATCAAAAGGTGAAATTTGAAGTAAGCGGGTTATCTGAAAAGTTAAAAGCCACAATCAAACCAAGTACTTTAACGGTGGCCATTCAAGAAAAAGTAACAACTGAATTTACGGTAGAGGCTGAATTTAATAGTGACTTGATAAAAGATGGTTATTCAGCGGGACAACCTGCCGTTAATCCAAAAAAGGTGAAAATTACAGGTGCAAAAGATGTAATCGATCGAATTACATATGTTAAAGCAGCGCTTGAAGGCAAAGATCTACTTGATAGTACGGTCACTAAAGAGGCACAGGTACAGGTGCTTGATAAGGATTTAAATAAACTGAATGTAGTGGTTGAGCCGGCAACTGTAGAGGTCACCATTCCGATAAAAAGCAATGATAAAACTGTACCTATTACCATCATTGAAAAAGGAACTCCACCAGACGGGGTCACAATTGAATCGATTGACTTGGATGTAAAAGAAGCAGTAATTTCAGGTGCAGAGGATGTACTAAAAGATACTGATAATGTCCGTGTTGAAGTCGACGTAAGTAAGATTAGTGAGAATACGACGATTACTTTACCCGTGATTATCTCAAATGGAATAACAAAGGTATCACCTGAAACAGTAGAGGTCACCGTTGTAGTTAAAAAAGAGGAAGAGACCACTGTATCAGGTATCCCTATAAATATAAGGGGATTATCCGAACAATATGAAGCGGTTATTAATGACCCTTCCAATCAATTAGTAAGTTTATTAGTCTTTGGACCAGGTGCTGCTACAGGGCTTGGACCAAACAACTTCAATATTTTCGTTGATTTAACAGGCTTTACAGAAGGTGATCATAATGTTCCGATTCAAGTCGATGGACCACCGGATGTAAATTGGAAACCTGATAAATCATCAGCAAAAATAACTATAACGAGAGACAACGCATAAAACACAGCAGTATACATGATAAGGAGCGATTTTGATAATGGGAAAATACTTTGGTACCGATGGCGTCCGCGGAGTGGCGAATAGTGAATTAACACCTGAATTAGCATTTAAACTGGGGCGTTTCGGTGGGTTTGTATTAACAAAGGACAAGGACAGACCAAAAGTGCTAATCGGTCGTGATACCCGTGTTTCCGGGCATATGCTTGAAGGCGCACTGGTCGCTGGATTACTTTCAATTGGTGCAGAGGTAATGCGCTTAGGTGTCATTTCAACACCTGGCGTATCCTATCTAACAAAAGCGCTGGGGGCTGAGGCAGGAGTAATGATTTCTGCTTCCCATAATCCGGTGGCAGACAATGGCATTAAATTTTTCGGACCTGATGGATTTAAGCTCTCTGATGAGCAGGAATATGAAATTGAAGAATTGATCGATATGGCAGAGGATCAATTACCTAGACCAGTTGGAGCTGATCTTGGCCAGGTCATGGATTATTTTGAAGGCGGTCAAAAGTACCTGCAATACTTGAAAAATACAGTGGATGAAGATTTCTCTGGTATCCATATTGCCTTAGATTGTGCTCATGGGGCTACCTCTTCACTTGCTACACACCTATTTGCTGATTTGGATGCAGATATTTCTGTCATGGGTGCTTCGCCAAATGGCATTAATATTAATGCTGGAGTTGGTTCGACACATCCAGAAGCCTTAGCAGCAATGGTAAAAGAGAAGGGTGCTGATGTAGGTCTATCCTTTGATGGTGACGGAGACCGTTTAATCGCCATTGATGAAAAGGGTAATATCGTAGACGGTGACCAAATTATGTTTATTTGTGGTAAGTATATGAAGGAACACGGCCGTCTAAAACATAGTACAATTGTTTCCACAGTCATGAGTAATTTAGGATTTTATAAAGGTCTAGAAGTACTGGGGATTCAAAGTGTACCAACAGCAGTCGGTGACCGCTATGTTGTCGAAGAAATGAAGAAAAATGGGTTTAATCTCGGTGGTGAGCAATCCGGACACATCATTTTCTTGGATTACAATACCACTGGTGACGGCTTATTAACCGGGCTTCAATTAGTTAATATTATGAAAGCAACGAAGAAAACTTTATCTGAATTAGCAGCAGACATGAAAAAATTCCCTCAGAAGCTTGTTAATGTTCGCGTAACAGATAAGCATCATGTAACAGATAATGAAAAGGTAAAAACGATTATTGAGCAGGTTGAAGCAGAAATGAACGGAAACGGACGTATCCTTGTTCGTCCATCTGGTACAGAACCGCTTGTTCGAGTAATGGCAGAGGCACCTACAGAAGAATTGTGCGAAGACTATGTAGACCGAATTGTTTCTGTAGTAAAAGCAGAAATGGAATTAAAAGAATAGATAATATGAGATATGCATAAGGGAACTTAAAAGCTCCCTTATGCATATTTTATTATATAATTGGTAAAGTTAAACATCTTTGCCTTTTATTATTTAGTTGACGAAATTGGGTCTATCGGTTACGATTAATCTGCTTTGTTTCTTAAAAGCAAACATATTACTTAAAAGGAGGATAGTGGTAACAAAAGAATAAACAAAAGCGCCTGAACTAACCAAGGGGGTTAGTTGACGAGGAGGAGGTTTATCGAATGTTCGGCGGATACCTCCCGGTTGAACGCACAACCGATTATTTCTTCTTTAAAACATCGAGGCAACTTGGTGCACAAAGAGAAGGAAATGCGCATACTAAACATAGCAACAAAAAGAAAAAGGTATATACAGATACCTTTCAAAACAGAGATAAGGGGGCAAGGTGAGCCTCCAAAAGCATTCTTGCCCCCTGTATCAGGGAGGAAAAGAAAAATGTGTGGAATTGTTGGATATATTGGATTAAATGATACGAAAGAAATTTTACTAAAAGGCTTAGAAAAGCTCGAATATAGAGGATATGACTCAGCAGGTATTGCTGTAATGAACGAAAATGGAGTTCATGTTTTTAAGGAAAAGGGACGTATTGCTGATTTGCGTGAGATAGTAGACCTAGATGTTATGGCTAACATCGGAATTGGTCATACACGCTGGGCTACACATGGTGTACCTAGCAAAACAAATTCCCATCCGCACCAGAGTACTTCTGGACGTTTTACATTAGTTCATAATGGTGTTATTGAGAATTATGATCTTTTAAAGCGCGAATATTTAGCTGATGTTACGTTTGTAAGTGAAACTGATACCGAAGTCATCGTTCAGATGATTGAAAAGTTTGTACACGAAGGCTTAGACGTATTAGAAGCATTCCGTAAGACACTTACCCTTTTACATGGTTCATATGCCCTTGCGTTATTGGACGAACAAAACAGCGATACGATTTTTGTTGCAAAAAACAAAAGTCCATTACTTGTTGGATTAGGTTCAGACTTTAATGTTGTAGCAAGTGATGCAATGGCAATGCTTCAAGTTACGAATGAATACGTAGAGCTAATGGATAAAGAAATCGTAATCGTTACAAAGAACGATGTAACGATCCAAAATCTTGATGGGGAAACTGTTTCTCGTACTTCTTACATTGCAGAACTGGACGCAAGCGATATTGAAAAAGGCACATATCCTCATTACATGTTAAAAGAAATTGATGAGCAGCCTGCGGTTATGCGTAAAATCATCCAAGCATACCAAAATAAACAAGGTGAATTAACAATTGATCCTGAGATCATTAATGCTATGAACAACTCTGATCGAGTGTATATTATTGCGGCTGGAACTTCTTATCATGCAGGTCTTGTTGGAAAGCAGTTCATCGAGAAAATGGCTAAGATTCCAGTTGAAGTTCATATTTCTAGCGAGTTTGGCTATAACATGCCACTTCTGTCTGAGAAACCTCTATTTGTCTTTATATCTCAGAGTGGCGAGACTGCGGATAGTCGTGCCGTTCTTGTTAACATTAAAGAAATGGGCTATCAAGCATTAACGATTACAAATGTTCCTGGATCAACACTTTCCCGTGAAGCAGATTATACACTATTGCTGCACGCTGGACCTGAAATTGCAGTTGCCTCTACCAAAGCATATACAGCACAATTAGCTGTTTTAGCAATCTTGGCGGAAGTGACGGCAAAAAGCCGTAATCTTAATCCTGGCTTTGACCTTATCCATGAGCTGGGTCTGGTTGCGAATGCAATGGAGGTCCTTTGTGATTCAAAAGAGCTAATTGAGCATATTTCTAGAGAGTTTTTAGCAGTAACACGCAATGCCTTCTTTATCGGACGCGGAATTGATTATTATGTAGGTTTAGAAGGAGCGTTAAAGCTAAAAGAAATTTCTTATATTCAAGCTGAAGGCTTCGCTGGCGGAGAATTAAAGCATGGTACGATTGCCTTAATTGAAGAAGGTACACCAGTGATTGCGTTAGCAACTCAAGAAAGTGTAAACTTAAGCATTCGCGGTAACGTAAAAGAAGTTGTTGCCCGCGGTGCTAACCCATGCATTATTTCGATGAAGGGTCTAAACATGGACGAAGACAGCTTCGTCATCCCAGAAGTACATGATTTATTAACACCACTTATCTCTGTAATACCATTACAATTAATTGCCTACTACGCTGCACTGCACCGTGATTGTGACGTTGACAAACCACGTAATCTCGCGAAATCCGTGACAGTTGAGTAATGCAATGGCCCCGATCTTTATAGATCGGGGCTTTTATTGTTCTTGTTAGGAAGATGGGAGCTTGAGAACTTCCAAAAAGGTGGAAGAGCAGTCACTCATATGATGGATTAGGGCCCCAGAACAGCAAAAAGAAGGAAGAGCGGTCGCTCATAAGATTGATGAGAGCCCTAGAATAGAAAAAAGAAGGAAGAGCGGTCACTCATAAGATTGATAAGAGCCCAAGAATAGAAAAAAGAAGGAAGCACGGTCACTCATAAGAATGAGAGCCCGAGGACAGCAAAAATAAGGAAGAGCGGTCACTCATTAGATAGATGAGAGCCCGAGAATAGCAAAAAGAAGGAAGAGCGGTCACTCATAAGATAGATGAGAGCCCGAGAATAGCAAAAAGAAAGAAGAGCGGTCACTCATAAGATAGATGAGAGCCCGAGAAAAGCAAAAAGAAAGAAGAGCGGTCACTCATAAGATAGATGAGAGCCCGAGAATAGCATAAAGAAGGAAGAGCGGTCACTCATAAGATAGATGAGAGCCCGAGAATAGCAAAAAGAAAGAAGAGCGGTCACTCATAAGATAGATGAGAGCCCCGAGAACTGCACAAAGAGCAAGAGAGGTCACTCATAAGAATGAGAGCCCGAGAATAGCAAAAAGAAGGAAGAGTGGTCACTCATAAGATTGACAAGAGGCCGAAAATAGCAAAAAGCATAAAGAGCGGTCACTCATAGTAAGTCCATTGCTTACATCCCATAACTTTATAATAACTCTGCAAGATTCTCCTTATGGTTTTTCTGGACTCCACAACCTTACACCAATCAAAAATAATATTAGTGGTAACTCGAAGGTCTGGAAATAGTAGCTTAAATTCTTGTACACACCGTAAGACAGCTGACTCAATGTCCTCCTCGGAACCACAATTATTACACTTAATTTTCTTTTCGCCATAACTTATAAAAAAGGAGCTACAGATAGCACAAGTTAGCCCTTTTTGTAGTGAGTGGTAATTATAAGGAGGTAATTTGGGATAGGGAGATTCAATGATGTGATCCGCTATCATTTTGTCAGCCAGTTTCCGCTGCATCCCATTTAGGTTTGATGGCTTTGAGTTCAGCTTTTCCATAAAGCTGCTTAGCTGTGGAGGAAAAATAATTGAATCGTTTTGGGGAGCTTGATATAAGAAGAATTTAGGGTTTATAAAAACCAGATATGGAAGAATCCGAAAATGGAACCCATTTTTTTTAAGATATTGTTGAAGCAAAGTTTCAGCTCTTTTTAATTGGTGCAATGGATTGGTGACTGGCTGTTTTGCACCAAAGAAATAAAATTCACCATCCTTGTAAAAATAATTGCTTTCATAATTTTTTACTTCACATGGAATAATTGTATCTTGAATAATCAGGGAGGAATCAATTTGAAATTTTGAATGATTTATTTCGAGCATTATATCGTTTAGAATAAAAATTTCTTTATTGAGATACGCTGCCGTCAACTGGTCAAATAATACTTCCCCTTCGTATCCTTTCTTCAAGTTTAAATACTGTTTCGTATCATCTACTGTTAAGCTCATTCTCGTGTTTAAGAAGCGAAGTAGTATTAATAAATCAGGTTCAGTTCTAGATTTGACTAACATTTTCCACATCCTTTCTGATCTAATCATATAAAATAATGGCCTTAAAAGTTGTGACAATATATCTACAAAAAACAATTTAGAAAATTCTTGACACCTTTCCGATTGAGGTGATATTATTTTCCTCTGTGACAAAAAAGGAGGGAAACATTTGATAAAGGTAGAAGGCATAACGAAGTCATTCAAAGTGGCAAAGCGCTCCTCAGGATTGCTGCAGGCCGCCAAGTCGCTTTTTTACCGGGAGCATACGATTGTGGAAGCCCTAAAAGATATCACTTTCAGTATTGAGCCTGGTGAAATTGTCGGTTACATTGGACCGAATGGTGCTGGTAAATCGACAACGATTAAAATCATGAGCGGCATTTTAGTTCCTGATGGGGGAAAGTGCAGTATCATGGGCTTCACACCATGGAAGAACCGGGTCGAATATGTAAAAAATATAGGGGTCGTCTTCGGTCAGCGCTCGCAGCTTTGGTGGGATGTTCCGGTGATCGATTCATTTGAGCTATTGAAGGATATTTACAACGTCCCACAACAAGAATATAAAACTACGTTAGACCTGCTCATCGAAACATTAGAATTAAAAGACATCATCAACTCTCCGGTCAGGCAGCTTAGTTTAGGCCAGCGAATGCGCTGTGAAATAGCCGCTTCACTTATACATAATCCTCAGATTCTATTTTTAGATGAACCGACCATTGGGCTCGACGCTGTTTCGAAAATAGCTGTCCGCCAGTTTATCAAGACCATAAATCAAGAAAAGGGCGTAACGGTGGTCCTGACTACTCATGATATGAATGATATTGAAGCATTAGCCAACCGTGTAATCTTAATTGGTAAAGGCAGTTTGCTCTATGATGGGAAATTAGAGGAATTGAGAAAACGTTTTGGAACACACAAAACGATTACGGTAGACTATCGTAAAAACACCCATTCTATTGATATTCCTGGGACCTCCATTATCCAATGGTCTCCTGAACACGCTGTCCTCAGTATCGATACAGAACAAATCCTTACCTCGGAGGTAATTACCGAACTATCCAAAAAGGTGGACCTTTTAGATGTAAGGATCGAATCACAGCCAATCGAAGATATTATTGTCCAGCTTTATAAGGAGTTCCAAATATGAAAGTATACGCTTCGGTACTTAAACTAAGGCTGTTAATTGGTATGCAGTATCGGTCTGCTGCATTAGCTGGAGTAGCGACCCAATTCTTCTGGGGATTTATTTCCATTATGGTTTTTGAAGCATTTTATGAATTCACAGCAGAAACACCGCCAATATCCTTAAAAGAACTAATTACTTACATATGGTTACAGCAGGCGTTTCTTGCATTTATTATGCTTTGGTTTCGTGATAACGAATTATTTGATCTCATAACAAGCGGTAATATTGCCTATGAACTTTGCCGGCCAACTGATTTATATGGTTTCTGGTTTGCAAAACTTCTCGCACAGCGGTTATCCAGTGCGCTATTACGCTGCTATCCCATCTTACTGGTGGCGTACTTTTTACCAAAACCCTACAACATGACACTGCCTCCAAATGCGATAACTTTCATATTATTTGTGATTACTCTTTTATTAGGCTTATTACTCTTAGTAGCCATTTCAATGTTCCTATATATTTCTGTTTTTGTGACTTTATCGCCAATGGGTTCACTTTTACTATTTGGAGTTACAGGGGAATTCTTTGCTGGTTTGATTATTCCGGTTCCGCTAATGCCTCTCTGGCTGCAAAAAATTGCTTATGTCCTGCCATTTCGTTGGACGGCCGATTTTCCATTCCGCGTTTATTCAGGACATATCACACAAAATGAAGCCATAATAGGTGTCTTTATTCAACTCGGGTATTTGCTGGTGCTTCTATGGCTAGGAAAATTTGCGCTTAACAGTGTATTAAAAAGGGTAGTCGTACAGGGGGGATAATGGGAGATGACTCTTTATTTTAAGTATCTGCTTATTTTATTTAAATCACAAATGCAATACCGGACATCATTTTGGCTGTTATCGATCGGTCAGTTTTTTATCCCTTTCTCGGTTTTTGCCGGACTATACTTTTTGTTTGAACGATTTGGACAAATAAAAGGCTGGGATTTTTTCGAGGTTGCACTTTGTTTTGCTGTGATTCACATGGCTTTTTCGTTAAGCGAGTGTTTTGCGCGGGGCTTTGACACTTTTTCTAGTTTAATCATTAAGGGAGATTTTGACCGAGTTCTTGTACGACCAAGAAGCACCTTTCTTCAGGTACTCGGATCAAAATTTGAATTCACGCGGATAGGCAGGCTGCTTCAAAGTGTTATCGTTCTGATATGGGCCTTGAATAATCTCCCCATTGAATGGAGCCTGGTTAAGGCAGTCACCCTGTTTTTTATGATTACGAGCGGCGTATTCATTTTCACAGGCATCTATATGCTGGCTGCAACTATGTGTTTTTGGACGGTGCAGGGCTTGGAAGTGGCAAATATCTTTACGGATGGCGGCAGAGAGATGGCTCAATACCCGTTAAATATTTATCAAAAATGGGTAGCACGTTTCTTTACCTATGTCATCCCTTTTGGCACGGTAAATTACCTTCCGTTATTGTTTATTTTAGGAAAAACAAAGGGAGATGAGATTCTTTATATGCTGACTCCCCTTCTTGGCAGCCTCTTTATTCTTCCTTGTTTTCTCGTCTGGCAATTTGGAGTAAGGCATTATCGATCCACCGGGTCATAAGTAAAAGCAGCGGGGGGCCGCTGCTTACCT
Source organism: Neobacillus sp. NPDC093182 (assembly GCF_044754045.1). Taxonomy (NCBI): domain Bacteria; kingdom Bacillati; phylum Bacillota; class Bacilli; order Caryophanales; family Bacillaceae; genus Neobacillus; species Neobacillus sp. NPDC093182. The sequence goes on along the minus strand of NZ_JBIVOI010000030.1, from coordinate 27,339 downwards.
TTTTTTAGCCATATTTTCCTGTGCCATTTTGACAAGCTCACGGACCATGCTTCCGCCTAATCTGCCGCCGACCTTACCAGCCTGCTGTGAAGTGAGCTGGCCATTGTAACCTTTCTTTAAAGGAACACCGACCTCCTCGGCAGCCTCAAATTTGGCACTTTCAGGATTTTGCGCCTGGACGACCTTTGCTTTTAATACGTCTAATCCATTCCTAGCCTCAGGGACGAGAATTTTATTTCGATTTCTTCTGGCCATGTTATCCCTCCTTTGTGGGTAGGATGCCCATTATGAAAAAATAATTAGCATTGACTAGATAAATCCTTTTTTATCCAGTATAATAACTACAATCAAGTCGGATAAAATCAATGAGAAAGAGAGTAGTTCTCTGGGAAGTCAAAGCGAGTCAGGGATGGTGTGAGCCTGGTATGGAGCAGAGAATGAAGCGCACTTTTGAGATGTTTGCCTGAAAGCAGTAGGGCAAACCGGAGTAGTCCTCCGTTAACAAGCCAAGCTGGTTCCTTTGGAACAAGTAGAGTGGTACCGCGAGTTAACTCTCGTCTCTTCAACATAGAGACGGGAGTTTTTTGTTTTTTATAGGCTGTGTTAAAGGTACTGTTGATCTTAGAACCTGTTGATTGGAGCAGAAGGCGCTCGACTCCTGCGGGATGAACGAGCTGAGTGAGACCCCGCAGGTCGGCACGACCGAGGAGGCTCACGGGCGAGCCCGCGGAAAGCGTAGCGCCTGGAGCGCAAATCAACAGCCAAATTTAACACAGCCAAAGAGATAAAATGGAGGTCTTAAATATGAGGTATAAACTGGAGTTTGCAGAGATATTATTTGAAGCACTAGACCATGAAATCCAAGTGAAAGAGCTGGAAGTGCTAATTGAAAAACCAAAAAATCAGCAGCACGGTGATTTAGCCTTTCCTTGTTTTGCATTAGCAAAGGTAAAAAGAAAATCGCCAACTAGTATCGCTCAAGAGTTAAGTGAAAAAATCCAATCCCCAACGATCGAGAAGGTGGAAGTGGTCGGAGCTTATATCAACATCTTCTTAAATAAAAAATTAGTTTCTGAAGATACGGTTGCTGAAATTATGAAGCAGCAGGAGAAGTATGGCGCCTTAAACATCGGGAATAACCGTCCTGTAACCATTGACCTCTCATCTCCTAATATCGCAAAACCATTCTCAATGGGGCATTTGCGTTCAACCGTCATTGGTAACTCTTTAGCATTTATTGTAGAAAAATGCGGATATAAACCAATCAGAATTAACCATATTGGAGACTGGGGCACTCAGTTCGGTAAACTCATTACCGCATATAAACTTTGGGGAGAAGCAGAAAAGGTCAAACTGAACCCTATTAGGGAATTATTAACGCTTTATGTGAAGTTTCACGATGAAGCAGAAAGTGATCCTTCACTTGTGGAACAGGGAAGAAACTGGTTTAAAAAACTTGAAGACGGTGATAAGGAAGCCGCTTCGCTATGGCAGTGGTTCCGGGATGAGTCCTTAAAGGAGTTTTCAAGAATTTATGAACTGATGAATGTCCAATTTGATTCGTTTGCAGGGGAAGCGTTTTATAACGATAAAATGGACCGTGTCGTCAAGCTGCTAGAGGAAAAACAATTGCTAGTAGAATCTGACCAGGCACAAGTCGTGGAACTAACAGATGAAGGATTGCCTCCATGTTTAATTAAAAAATCCGATGGAGCTACCCTTTACGCAACGCGTGATTTAGCAGCAGCCCTTTACCGTAAAGAAAACTATGACTTTGATTTGTCACTGTATGTTGTCGGTAATGAACAGAGTCTTCATTTTAACCAGTTAATGGCTGTGTTAGAAAAGATGGGATACTCATGGGCAAGAAATATGGTCCATATTCCGTTCGGAATGATGCTTAAAGACGGAAAGAAGATGTCGACCAGAAAAGGGAAGGTCGTCTTATTAGAGGAAGTACTAAATGAATCAATCGGTATGGCCAGACATAATATTGAAGAAAAAAATCCTAACCTTACGAACAAGGATACAGTGGCTAAACAGGTGGGGGTAGGGGCGGTCATGTTCCATGACTTAAAGAACTTTAGAATGAATGATATCGAATTTTCTCTAGAAGAAATGCTTCGTTTTGAAGGAGAAACAGGACCTTATGTACAATATACCTATGCCCGTGCCTGCTCTATTTTACGCAAAGCAAACTGGCAGATAGATAAAGCAGCTCCAGTCTCGTCTCCTTCCTGGGAAAAAGAATGGAAGGTTGTAAGTCTGCTTACTGAATTTACAAATGCGGTTAAAAGAGCTTATGAGCAGTTTGATCCATCTCAAATTGCCAAATATATTGTTGACCTCGCACAAGTCTTTAATAAATATTATGGCGATGTTAAAATCCTTGAAGACAATGCAGAACAACAAGCCCGCTTAGCGCTGGTTTATTCTGTGACGATTGTTCTAAAGGAAGGTTTGAGATTATTAGGGATTGAAGCTCCAGAGGAAATGTAAGATAAAATAGTTTAATAAATGGGTTAATTTGGTATAAAATGAAGAGGTGAAATAGAGAAAAGAGGAGGAATAAGAGGATGAGTCAACTTTTGCTTAATAATATGGAGTTAACAAAAAGTTTCTTTATCAAGAATGTAGATGCTGTTGACGAGAGTCTAGTTGATGTACAACCTACAGGATTTAACAACAACATTCATTGGCATGTTGGACATGTGTTAACAGCGACCGAGAGTTTTCTTTTTGGTTTTCCTAAAAATACTAGTAACTTACCAGCAAACTATATGGAACTATTTGCAAGAGGGACGAAGCCGGCTGACTGGAAAGGGGATGTTCCTTCTGTTTCGGTCTTAGTGACACAGTTAAAAGACCAATTAAATAGAATGAAGGGAATTCCGGTTGAAAACCTCGACGTGAAGTTAAAAGAGCCATTCCTTGGTCAAGAAACCTTTGGTGAGCTCGTTAATTTTGCTCTTTTCCACGAGAATTTGCACCTCGGACATATTCAAGCTATGAAACGTGTTATTGAAACTGGAAAAAAATAAATAGATCATTTAGTTCATCATCCACCTTATCGGGTGGATTTTTTTTGTAAAGAGTAGTAAAAAGAAGGGGCGGAATAATAAAAAAGTGAAAAACCTGAATTTTACCACTATCTTTCAATCAATTGACAGAAGTAAACGGTACCATTATACTGATTTTTGTGATTTAAGATATGTCGATATTTGTCGAAATTAATAGTATTTTCTATCTCTTTACCTAATTGATAGATCATCAAGAATAGGAGAGGAATTTGTTTGAAGTATTTACTTTTTCTAGCTGCAATCGTTATTATCTTTTTGTTAGCCTATATCGCAAGTAACAATAAGAAAAAGATTAAGGTTAAACCGCTAGTTACTATGCTTGTACTGCAGCTGATTTTTGCCTTTTTGCTGCTTAATACTGAGGTTGGATTTGTCATTATTACAGCTGTCTCTACATTATTCGACCACCTTTTAAGTTACGCAGCAGAGGGAATTAACTTTGTTTTTGGAGGAATGGCGAATGAAGGTGCTGGACCATTTTTCTTAAATGTCCTGCTGCCGATCGTGTTTATTTCTGTGTTAATCGGTATTGCTCAGCATATTAGAATCCTCCCGATTATCATCCGCTATCTTGGAATTGTGTTAAGTAAGGTAAATGGTTTAGGTAAATTGGAATCCTATAATGCAGTAGCGTCTGCTGTTTTTGGTCAATCAGAGGTATTTATCTCTGTAAAAAAACAGCTCCCTTATATACCTCAACACCGCCTTTATACATTATGTACATCAGCAATGTCCACGGTATCTGCCTCGATATTAGGGGCATATATGACGATGATTGATCCGAAATATGTGATTACGGCCTTGGTATTAAACTTATTTGGCGGATTTATGATTGCCAACGTTATTAATCCCTATGAGGTTACTGCGGAAGAAGATATTATTGATATTCAAGAAGGAGAAAAACAAACGTTCTTCGAAGTCCTTGGGGAATATATTATGGATGGGTTCAAGGTAGCTATTATCGTGGGAGCGATGTTAATTGGTTTTGTCGCTTTAATTAGCATGATTAACCATGTATTTGAAGCCATTTTCGGCATTAGCTTCCAGATGGTATTAGGTTATATTTTCGCACCGCTTGCTTTTATCGTTGGAATCCCTGCAGTCGATATGGTTGAAGCCGGTACGATTATGGCAACCAAATTATTATCAAATGAGTTTGTTGCGATGATGGATTTAGCAAAGATTGCTGACTCTCTATCAAGCAGAACCGTTGGAATTATTTCAGTGTTTCTTGTATCGTTTGCGAACTTCTCCTCAATTGGAATTATCACGGGGGCAGTTAAGGGGCTGAATGAAGCGAAGGGAAATCAAGTAGCAAAGTTTGGCTTAAAGTTACTATATGGAGCAACACTCGTAAGCTTATTAACAGCGGCAATAACGAGTATTATGCTATAAAACAAGGCTGCTTGGAATGGACTCCAGGCAGCCTCTTTTTTATTCAATGACAGGTTTTACATCGCTAATCTCTTTAATATATTTCTCGGCTTTTTCTGTATCAAATTGCTTTTCCCATTTTGACATGACCACCGCTGCCAGAGAGTTACCAACCACGTTTACAACCGTTCTAGCCATATCTAGAATTCGGTCGATACCAGCGATGAATGCCAAGCCTTCAAGCGGAATCCCAACAGATCCTAAGGTAGCCAATAAAACAACGAACGAAACACCTGGAACGCCTGCAATACCTTTTGAGGTTACCATCAGTACCAGCATAAGTGATATTTGCTGACTGATAGAAAGATCGATTCCATACATTTGTGCGATAAATATCGCTGCTAATGCTTGGTAAAGGGTAGACCCGTCAAGGTTAAATGAATACCCAGTCGGAATGACAAAAGAGGTGATCGCCTTCGGGCAGCCGAAGCGTTCCATTTTTTCCATCACCTTTGGAAGTACTGTTTCAGAACTGGCGGTTGAATAAGCAAGAATTAGTTCATCCTTTAAAATACGTATTATGTTAAAGATATTAATTCCAACAAGCTTGGCCACAAGTCCTAAAACCACTAGGATAAAGAATATCATTGCACCATAAACAGTAAAAATGAGCTTACTTAATGGAATTAATGAGGAAACCCCAAAGGTTGAAACGGTAACTCCAATAAGGGCAAAAACACCAAATGGAGCAAATTTCATAATTTGATTTGTTACATAAAACATCGCCTCAGCGGTTCCTTGGAAAAATGCCAGCACTGGTTTTCCTTTTTCACCAATAGCAGCGACACCGAGACCAAAGAAGACGGAAAAGAAAATAATGGCAAGCATATCGCCTTTTACGAGGGACTCAAATAGATTCTGTGGAACAATATTAACAAATGTATCTGCAAAGCTATGGCTTTCCACTTGTTCTGTTGTGGAAATATAGCCGCCAATATCCTTTTTGCTTAAATTATCCATATCAATGCCAGTTCCTGGCTGAAAGAGATTGGCTGCACCTAGCCCGATAATAATGGCAATGGTAGTAATAATTTCAAAATAAAGAATCGTTTTACCGCCTAAAGATCCAAGCTTTTTAATATCACCTACACCAGCAACCCCAACAATAAGGCTGGAAATTACGATTGGGATGACAATCATTTTTATTAAGCGGATAAAGATGGTACCTATGGGTTGTAAATATGTTTGCACCTCAGGGTTTCCGTAAAAAATCGCACCTACAGCAATCCCGAGGATTAATCCGACTAAAATTTGCCAAGCTAAACCAAATTTTTTCAAAAAATCAATCCTTTCAACATAAATCTATTGTTTTCGACAGAAAACACTACTTTGTCTATTTTATTTTCTAACCTGAGTAAATGTCAAATGAAGCTTTGATGACAAACAAAAACAACCACTGTAATCAATCAGTAGTTGTCTTTTTGGTTTTCTTTATTAAGAAGTAAATAACCCCAAGAATAACGGCACCGATAATAATAGGCATTGTATATTGCGCAGCATATTCTTTAATATGAGACCAATTTTCGCCTAACGCATGTCCTAAATAAAGGAAAAGAATAGTCCAAGGAATAACCGCTGCTACCGTATAAAGCGTAAATTTTGTTGCAGACATTTTAGCAATCCCAGCAGGTATGGATATCGCATGCCGGACGACGGGAATAAAACGGGCGAAGAAAATGACGCCGACTCCATATTTTCGGAACCATTCTTCGGATAGGTCAATTTGCTTCTTTTTAATAAAGACATATTTGCCGTACTTTTCTAAAAATGGCCGGCCTCCGTAATAACCTGCCCAATAAAGGAATAACTGTGCAAAGGTCCCGCCTATTGTTCCAGCAATAATCGCTCCTGGATATCCGAGGATCCCCTCTGAAATCATATAACCGCCATACCCTAAGACTATTTCACTTGGAATAACTTCTATCATTAACCCTAGGGCAATTCCGAAGTAACCTAACTCTGATAAGAACTCTAAAACAGAGAAAATAAATTCTTTCATAGTTCACCTTCACTTTTGTAAATGTTTTTTGCTCTTATAAGTTTATAACAGATTCAAACAGAAAGAAATAAAAACAGCGGTATTTGCCGCTGCTTCGCAATTAACTGCTAAAAAATCTTGAGGATGAGAACATGTAATTACGATGATGGAAGCGAATGCTGTAGACGATTCCCATCGCAAACATATTCCCCATTAATGAACTTCCGCCGTAACTGATAAACGGTAAGGGAATCCCTGTAATCGGAAGCACTTGTATCGTCATACCGACATTTTGGAATACATGGAAAGTGAGCATAGAGATGATTCCTGCACACACATATGTATTAAATGGGTCATTCGTATCTAATGCCGTTTTAATTAAGTGATAAATCAATAGAAAGAACAGTCCGATGACAATACTGCCTCCAACAAAACCATATTCTTCACCAATCACACTAAATATAAAGTCTGTGTGTCCTTCAGGAATATAAACTTCCCGATTGCCAAAGCCTTTCCCCGTTATCAAACCTGACCCAATCGCACTTAATGATTTCAACAAATGATATCCTGAACTGCTTGAATGATTAAACGGGTCAAGCCATGCGTAAATTCGATTAAATTTGTATTCTTGTACATGTAAATATTTTTCGAGTATGTCAGGTCTCTGGACAACTAAATAGATGATGAAAACGGCAAGTGAAGCACCGGTACTAAAGATAGGCAAAATTATCTTCCAGGTAATCCCGGACACTAGAATGAATCCTACTAAAATCGATAATAGGACGAGTGAAGTACCTAAATCATTTTGCTTCATAATAAAGAAGATTGGAACGAATGTTATAATGGCTAATTTAAGCAATAACCAAAAGTCTCTTTTAACTGTTTTCTCAAGATACTTTTCCTGGTGCTGGGCTGCGACAGTGCTAAGTGCTAAAATGAGAAAAGTTTTGACAAATTCCGATGGTTGAATCGAACCAAGAGGAGTGATAAACCAGCTTTTGGCTCCATTTCTAATTGGAGCGATGCTTTCAGGGGCAGCAAGGACACCAATGAGTAAAATCAGTCCAAATCCATACAAGTACCAGGAAAGCCGCCTGTATTGAAAACTGTCAAAAAGAATGGTAATGGAAATGATCGCTGCTCCAACCACATACCAGAAGGTTTGCTTGACTAAGAAATTTTCATCGTACTGTCCAGCTGTTTGTGCACTATAAATTCCTAAACAGCTAACGAGAAAAAATAGAAACAAAATTAATGTTAACGTCCAATCAAAGCGGTCCACTTTTTTTGTGAAATTGTCCATATGCCACACCCAATTTTTGTCTGTTTATATAGTGATATGCTAACAAAGAAAAGATTTGGTAACAATATATTTAGGAAATTTATTACAAGAACTTTAATATTATGACGAGTCCACTAAAGAATATGTTTCAAAAAAATAAAAACACGGTCTAATGGACCGTGCCTACATGAGATAGTTTAGAAACATGGTTGCAATTCCAAAGTAAGTGAGTAAAGAAAAAATATCATTAATCGTCGTAATTAATGGACCAGACGCAACAGCTGGATCAATATTTAATCGGAATAAAATGAGTGGGATGATTGTACCAGCGAGGGTGCCAATAACGAGCGTAAAGAAAAGTGAAACACCGACGACTGCACCTAAAATAAAGCTTCCCTGCCATATATAAGCAATGATCGATATAAGAATGGCACAGGTAATCCCGATTGTCACACCGACACCTAGTTCACGGGCAATTAGGCGAAGGATGACTCCTTTTTCAATATCATGTGTAATAAGTCCTCTCACCACCACAGCTAGTGATTGAGTACCAGTATTACCTGTCATTCCTGCAATCATTGGCATAAAAAAGGCAATGGCGACGACCTGTTCCAAGGTATTTTCAAAGCTTGAGATAATGCTGCCGGATATCAACCCAATAAATAAAAGCAAAATGAGCCATGGAAGCCGCCTTGTAGCTGCGACAAATGTTTTTGTATCAAAGTCAATGGATTTTCCAGAGGCTGATAACTTTTCTATATCCTCATTTGCTTCCTTAATGACGACATCAATAATATCATCGACGGTTACAATACCGACAAGCATATTACTCTCATCCACTACGGGAATCGCTAGGAAATCGTATCGTTCCGTCATTCGTGCCACTACTTCTTGGTCAGTAGTAACAGAAACCGAAATGACGCGTTCATACATAATATTATTAATCTTTTCATTAATATCTGCCAGCAGTAAGTCGCGGTAAGAAACAACACCAACCAGCTTTCTCTCTTCATCGACGACATATAAGTAGTTAATGGATTCAGCAAACTCAGCAAACGTTTTTAACTTTTCCACTGCTTCTCTAACACTATAATAACTTCGAATCCAGACAAAGCGATTGGTCATCAATCTTCCTGCTGTTTCAGGAGGGTAATTCATGATATCGGTAACGGCTTTTGACTCTTCCACCTTCATACCGGAGAGCAGTGACTCTTTTTTCTCTGGCGATAGTTCATCTAAGAGAAGGGCCAAATCATCATTGTCCATTAAATCAAGGACCTTACTGGATTTCTCGATTCCAAGCTTATTTAACACCTCAAGCTGTTCTTCTTTTTCGAGTTCCTGCGTCAGGTCAGCGAGGACTTCAAAGTTTAAAAATAAAAGAAAACGGAGTTTATGCTTTTCTGGCAAATCTTCATATATTTTTGCTGTATCATAAGGCTGTAATTCTTCGAGGATCGTAATAAAGTCAGTCTTTTTGTTTTCTTTTAATAATTTAATAATATGGAGAGTTATTTCGTCTTGCGTCATATCCTTAATCATTTGCTGCACGCTCCTTTCTAACGGTGCGTTTTAATCTCTCTATACATGTATGTAAAAAATGATTTGTTGATAATCCTGCAGTAAATACTAGTATCAAGTTTAAAACTAGTATGTGTTTTTCACAAGCGAATAAAGCTAACTGTTTCAAAAGTATCACAAATATCTTTAGAAATGTAAAAGAATTGAAATAAGCTATTTGGACTATTAATGATAAAATAGTGGAAGATTGGCTAATATTGGTTAGCATTTAACTGAGTACTTTATCTCATTATCATAGATTTTATTTTCCTGAACGGAGGAGTTTGGCTTTGAAAAAGCACCATCAAGACATACAGGATCTCGTCTATGTCCACTTAAATCAAAATGATCAGTATGTACTATCCTACGGTATTGAATTTGCTGAATTTGCTGCTGCTTTTTCGGGAACAATGAATCATTTGTTATTATTAAAACATCGCTTTGAAGACGGTGATTTTAATATGCATACTCTGCTCGAATATTGTCCGGACGAGAGAATCAATAAGCTTGCTGCTGAAGATATATATGGCTACGGTGATTTTTGCTGGATTGACTTTGTTGAAGAAGAAGGATTAAATGAACTAACCGGACAGGAAATGGCGGAGTTATTATTTTTGGGACACCAAAAGCAACATTTAAAACTGCCGTTCTATAATAAGCTTGGAAACCGTTTTGTTTATTTGGCGCACGATGATGGTTTCTTTAATAAAGTATATTATCGAAGTTTTAAGGATTTTTTTCATCTTTTAAGTTATGCACTTTCCATTAAATTAGGAGAGTTGAAGCTTGAAAAGACACTGCTGGGACTTAGGAAAAAGCGTTCATATCCGCCTATTAATAAGGAAATTCTCCTATCTCTCACACCCTTTATTAAGGAGGGTATCTGTATTTCTTTACGAGATGTGGACCATCAGCGCAATAAGCTGGAAATACCCATTTGGGTAATAGGTGATTTTGCATCGATGGATGATATGTACGAGGAATATCAACAAATCTCAGGTGAAAACTGTCATGCGAAAATCATCTTTGATAAGAAAACAAAAGAATGGAAGCTTACCGTTATTTAATCTCTCCATTTTTCTGGGGAGATTTTCTTTGTGTTAATGGAATAGGTAGTTTTTAGCCAAGCTGTAGGTTTCATAAAATAATAAAAGTGATAAAATAAAATCGTGAATGAGAAAATGGAGGTTTAGTATGAAAACAAAAATTGGTTTACTATACGGAGGAAAATCCGCTGAACATAAAGTATCTTTACAAACAGCTCTTGCGGTGATTAAGGCGCTGGATCTTGAAAAATTTGAAGTTCATCCGATTTACATAAATGTAGAAGGACAATGGATAAAGGGACCTCAGCTAACGGCTCCAGCTGAAAATGTCAAAGCACTAGAATTTTCAAATAAAAATCAGTTATCACCTTTATCATTGGCACCAACTCTTTTCAGCAATAGTGAAAGACAGAATAACGAGCCATTAGATGTCATTTTCCCACTGCTTCATGGACCAAATGGTGAGGATGGAACAGTACAAGGGTTATTGGAATTATTAAACCTGCCATATGTCGGCAATGGTGTATTAGCTTCCGCAGCTGGTATGGATAAAGTAATGATGAAAAATGTATTTGCACAAGCTGGTCTCCCGCAAGTAAAGTATGTTGCTTTCATTCGAACGGAATGGGAAAAGGAGAAAGAGTTGGTTTATGCAAAAGTGGAAGAGCAGCTCGGCTACCCTTGCTTTGTAAAGCCTGCAAACCTAGGCTCAAGTGTGGGGATTAGCAAATGTACAAATAGAACGGAATTAGAAGCTGCCTTTGTAGAAGCGTTTCAATTTGACCGAAAAGTGATCATCGAAGAAGGTGTCACAGCCCGTGAAATCGAAGTAGGTATTCTTGGCAACGATGATCCAAAATGTTCGGTTCCAGGTGAAATTGTTCCGAAGAAGGATTTTTATGATTATAAAGCGAAATATGAAGATGGTGATACAGCTTTAATCATACCTGCGGATGTGACCGAAGAAGAGTACCAGCAAATTAAAGAGATGGCGATTCAAGCCTTTAAAGCGTTGGATTGCTCAGGTCTTGTCCGTGCTGACTTCTTCTTAACAAAGGACGGTAAGGCTTTAATTAATGAAGTAAATACAATGCCGGGCTTCACGCCATTTAGCATGTTCCCGCTGTTATGGAAGCATACAGGTGTTGAGTATCCACAGTTGATTGAAACATTGGTAAACCTTGCAAAAGAACGCCATGCACAGAAACAAAACATTAAATATACCTTCTAGATTACAATGACACGGCTAGGTGCCGTGTCTTTATTAAAATTCCCAACCAACTGGAGGATTGACATGATAACAAGAACCTTAAAGCAGATATCGGATATGATTTCTGTCAAAAATGAGATCACCTCTTTTGCTGATACAGAAATCAGTGGTGTTTCGATCGATTCTAGAAAAATTGAAATGGGAAACTTGTTTATTCCTTTTAAAGGGGAAAACTCAGATGGTCATAAATTTGTAGAGGATTCCTTGAAAAAGGGGGCAACAGCGGCGCTTTGGCAGAGCGATGTTCCGAATCCACCCCTTCATTTACCAATTCTTATCGTTGACGATTGCTTAGTGGCATTACAAGAATTAGCGAGAGAATATCGCAAACAGTTACAAGTAAAAGTAGTCGGTATTACAGGAAGTAATGGGAAAACCACGACAAAGGATATGACGTTTTCCTTGCTATCCACCACCTATAAAGTTCAAAAAACCGAAGGGAATTATAATAATCATATTGGACTGCCTTTAACGGTTTTAGGGCTGGACAAGGATACGGAAATTGCTGTTTTAGAAATGGGCATGAGCGGCAGGGGGGAAATTGAATTCCTTACAAAACTGGCCTCTCCAGATGCAGTGGTGATCACTAATATAGGTGAATCCCATCTTCTTGACCTGGGATCAAGAGAAGGAATCGCCGAGGCAAAGCTGGAAATATTACAAGGTCTAAAAGACGGCGGTTTGGCGGTGCTTCATGGTGATGAGCCCCTTCTGATGGAACGAATTAATAAATATAAAGGAAATGTTAACCTGCAAACATTTGGAAGAACGAACAGAAATGACTTTTTTCCTACAGAAATTACTCAGTTAGAACAAGGAAATATGTTTAAAATCAATAAGTCCTCGGAAAGTTTCGAACTTCCTGTATTGGGTACACATAATATATTAAATGCCCTTGCTGCCATGATTATTGCTCATTACTTTGATGTGCCATTTGAAAAAATGAATGAAGGTTTAACCAGCGTGAAACTAACCAATATGCGAATGGAGCTAGTTGAAGGAAGTCATGGTGAAAAAATCATTAATGATGCCTATAATGCTAGTCCTACCTCGATGATGGCTGCGATTGAACTAGTGTCACATCTAAAGGGTTATGAAAAAATCATCTTAGTCCTCGGTGATATGCTTGAATTAGGGCCTCAAGAAGCACAATATCATAAGCAAATTGGCGAGGGTTTGCATCCTGAAAAAATCGATTTGTTATTTACCTATGGAAAGCTAGCGGAACATATGGCTGAAGGTGCACGATCCACTCTAGGAAAACACAGAGTTTTTTCATTTACCGATAAAAATGAGTTGATTGAAGTGTTAAAGCAGCATGTAAACAACCAAACATTAGTTCTTGTAAAGGCTTCAAGAGGGATGAAGCTTGAGGAAATTGTGACCGCGTTACAACAAAAATAAGGCTTATAAAGTCCCAAAATAAGACTGTATGCTAAATGCTGTTAATGGAACACTAAAAGAAAAATAATTCATTCAAAGCAAAGTAGGTGGAGAGTCTTGATTGGCTGTTTATGTATTCATGGTTTTACAGGGGCGCCATATGAAGTAGAGCCGCTTGCTGAGTATTTAACGAAGCATACGGACTGGATATTCAGTGTCCCTACTCTTCCTGGCCATGGCGAAAATCTTTCACTAAAAGATATCCATTATCAACAATGGATAGAACATGCAGAGTCTGAATTAAAGAAATTGATTGAAACCTGTGATCAAGTTTATGTAATCGGGTTTTCCATGGGCGGTATGATTGCAAGCCTCCTAGCAGCAAAATACCCTGTGGACAAGCTTGTACTACTTAGTGCAGCAGCCTATTATCTAAACCCAAAACAAATGGCGAGTGAAATTAAGTCGATGATGGTTGATTTAATTAAAGGAAATTTAGAAAACAATGAATTTTTTCAGCGCTATAAAAGAAAAATAAAAGCAACTCCCATAAAAGCAACTTTCCAATTTCGCAGACTTGTTTCTTACATCAAACCACTTCTCCCTCAAGTAGAAGTGCCAACGCTGATTGCACAGGGAGAATGTGACGGAATCGTCCCTCCCAAAAGTGCTGAATACTTATACCGGACGATTAGTGCAAAAACAAAAAGACTTACGTATATTAAGGATTCTAGCCATCATATTTGTCATTGTGAGGAAAAAGAGGCCCTATTTTCCCAAGTGTATGACTTTTTGATGGAGCGGTAATGCTGATATGGGACTCGTTAATAAACCGCATTAATTGCAATCTATTTGTAATAATGTTATGATTATCAGCAACGTGTCTAAAGAACGAATAAAATAGGGCATACTCCTTTGGAGGGATGTCTTTTTTTTGGTAAAATAAAGATGTTACCTAATACGGTATTTTGATGCGAATCATAAGTATTCAGCACATAGAATAAATTTTTATATAAATGAAGGAGAATGAAAACATTGACAAAGTTTGAAGATTTAGGCCTAAGTCAGGCTACTTTACAAGCTGTCCTCAAAATGGGTTTTGAGGAAGCAACACCAATCCAGGCAGAAACAATTCCGATGGGCCTTGCAAATAAGGATTTGATTGGGCAGGCTCAAACAGGAACTGGTAAAACTGCTGCATTTGGTATTCCTTTGGTTGAAAAAATTGATGTGAGCAAGGACGCGATTCAAGGAATCATTATCGCTCCTACACGTGAGCTTGCCATTCAAGTTTCGGAAGAGCTTTATAAAATCGGTTCTGGTAAAAGAGTCCGCGTTTTATCCATTTACGGAGGACAGGACATCAGTCGCCAAATCCGTTCATTAAAGAAATTCCCACATATCATTGTAGGTACTCCTGGTCGTGTATTAGATCATATAAATAGAAAAACAATGCGCTTAGACACAGTTAATACTGTAATCCTTGATGAAGCAGATGAAATGTTAAATATGGGATTCATTGAAGATATTGAAACGATTCTTGCTTCTACACCGTCAGAGCGCCAAACCTTACTTTTCTCAGCAACAATGCCAGCACCAATTCAAAGAATGGCAGAAAAGTTCATGAAAGACCCTCAAATTGTCCGTGTTAAGATGAAAGAAATGACAGTTCCGGCGATTGAGCAATTTTATCTTGAAGTTATGGAAAAGAATAAATTTGATGTCTTAACAAGACTGCTTGATATTCAATCACCAGAGTTAGCGATTATCTTTGGCCGGACGAAACGCCGTGTGGATGAATTATCTGAAGCTTTAACCTTAAGAGGTTATACAGCAGAAGGGATTCACGGAGATTTAACGCAGGCAAAACGTATGCAGGTCCTTCGGAAATTTAAAGAAGGAACAATTGATGTATTGGTGGCAACGGACGTGGCAGCAAGGGGTCTAGATATCTCTGGCGTAACCCATGTTTATAACTTTGATATTCCGCAGGATCCAGAAAGCTATGTACACCGTATTGGTCGTACTGGACGTGCGGGTAAATCTGGTATGGCACTAACATTCATCACGCCGCGTGAAAAGTCTTACCTATCAGTATTGGAAAGAACAACGAAGCGTAAGATGGAAAGAATGACGCCTCCTACATTAGATGAGGCGTTAGAAGGACAGCAACGAGCAGTAGTTGATAAGATTGTTGCAACGATTGAATCAAATAATCTTCAGTATTATAAAGCAGCTGCTAAAGAATTACTTGAAGAAAATGATGCTTCAACCGTTGTTGCTGCAGTATTAAAAATGTTAACAAAAGAGCCTGATCAAACACCGGTTAAGTTAACAGAAGAATCACCACTTCATTCTAAGAGGGACAGAAAGCCTCAAGACCGTGACCGCAGAAGAAGAGACGATAATAGAAGTTATGGTTCTGCACGCGGTGGAGAACGCGGTGATCGTGATCGTAAAAAGGCACCTTCTAAGCCAAGAACAGGTGAAAAACGCACATCAGGAAAATCAAAACCAAGAAGCTTTAACCGATAATAAACATAGAGAGCATGGGCATAATGTCCAATGCTCTCTTTTTTTTGCTCTTGATTCGGACAAGAGACGGCAAAAGCGGAAATCAACAGACAAGTTTAACAGCCTTTATTTTTTCAGGTGTGTATTGGGAACATTAAGGGTAACAGCTTGTTAGGAGTGATAAGATGATCGTGAAACTTGGATATGTTGCAATGAGCGTTGAGCTTCAGAATGCCTCACCCTCCCAAACCATGACGTTTGCACAATTTAGCAAAATAAAAGACCGTGATGCGGCTATTCGAAAGCTGGAGCGAATTGCTGAGTCAAATATAGATAATTGCCTGAGGTTATTAAAACACAATGTTGGAAATCAAATACACTTCTTTCGACTAAGCTCCCGTCTCATCCCATTGGCCAATCACGAGGAGCTGTTGGACTGGGATTATATAAAGCCACTGAAGGAATCTTTAAAAAGAATGGCTGACTATCTTAAAGTACATCCAATGCGTATTGATTTTCACCCTGATCATTTTGTTGTGCTGAATACACCTAATAAAGAGATTCTCTCCAACGCACTAAAGACTCTTGTCATGCATAAGAAACTGCTAAAAGGAATGGATATTGATACAGAACATCGCTGTGTTCTCCATGTGGGTGGCGGCTATGAGGATAAAGAAATGGCACTTGAACAGTTTATTCATAACTGGGGATACATCCAGCCAAGCATTCAAAAAATGATTATGCTTGAAAACGATGATACAACCTTCACAGTGAAAGAGACGCTTTATCTTTGTGAAAAGCTTGGAATACCGATGATATTTGATTATCACCATCACTTGGCTAATCACGAAGAAGTGGAGTGGAAGCAGGACTGGGAAAGAATTGTCACCACCTGGAAGGCATCTCCGCTTCCCGTTAAAATGCACATATCAAGCCCGCGTTCAGAAAAGGAATTTAGGGCACATGCTGATTTTGTTGATCCAGAAATGTTTTTAGAATTCCTAAACACCATAAAAGGAACGGTACCAGAGATACATTGCATGATAGAAGCGAAACAAAAGGATGCTGCTCTCTTTCAATTAATGGATGACCTGCGAAACCGGAAGGGGATTAATGTAATAGACCAATCGAGCTTTGTCGTTGAATAACAATGATGTTTCCTTATCGATTCCCGTGTATACTTAAGGGAAAGCATGGTGAAGTGGAGGGGAAGTATGATACTAGAGCCGCAAAAAAGAATATCTGTAAAGGCATTAACGGTTTGGAGAATCTCAGGTGCGATAAAAATTGTCATCAGCTGGATTTTAGCTGGTGCTGCTATCTTTCTATTACATATCTTTAATGGCCCAATTTGGATAACACTTTTATTAATAGCAATTGAACTTATTTCAACGTATTTTATCATTTTTTTAGTACCAAAACTTAGGTGGCAGCGTTGGCGGTATGATGTGAGGGAAGAGGAAATTGAACTTCAGGAAGGAATTTTTATTGTTAAGCGGACCTTGATTCCGATGGTTAGAGTACAGCATGTAGATACCGTTCAGGGACCTATTTTACGCAACTATCAATTAGCCTCTGTCATTATTAATACGGCAGCAACAGCTCATGAAATTCCAGCATTAGAAGAGAGTGAAGCGGAAGAATTAAGGCGCTTTATTTCTAATCTAGCAAGGGTGGCGGATGAAGATGTCTGAACCGAAAAGGCTTCATCCCATTGTAATACTGTTAACAATCGGTAAGCGAATAAAGGATTTTATTTTTACATTTGTCGCATTGTTTTTCATTTGGAATAAAGGTGATGGCGGCAAGTTGCTGCTTTTTGGGGCTTCCGCGATTGCAATCATAGGAATTATTCTCGTCAGTATTCTTTCTTGGCTGCGCTATACCTATAGATTAGAGGAAAATGAACTTCGGATAGAATACGGTGTTTTTGTCCGCAAGAAAAGGTATATTCCATTGGAACGTATCCAAAGTCTGGATATTTCAGAAGGGCTCCTTCAGCGCTTATGCGGGATGGTAAAGGTTCAGATTGAAACAGCTGGCGGAAGTGGGAACGATGAAGCGGAGGCAGTTCTTTCAGCCATCTCCAAAGAAGAGGCACGCTATATCCAAGAATATGTTGCTGGTGCCAAAAATCCTTCTGTCCAAAATGATGAATCTGTTCACGAAGATCCTAGTCATATCGTTTATAAAATTACACCGTCACAGTTACTTTTACTTTCACTTACCTCAGGAGGAATAGGAGTTGTCATATCAGCCGTATTGGCATTTTTGTCTCAGTTGGATGACTTTATTCCCTATGAAAAACTATTTCGAGGAATTGAACAATGGGCTGTAAGTAATCTAATTTTGATTGCCCTTCTCGTTTTTGCGGGACTTTTCGTTGCTTGGATCCTGGCTCTTTTTGGAACCATGTTGAAATACGGCAATTTCCATGTCACGAAAACAGAACATGATTTAGTTATTTCTCAAGGTCTATTAGAAAAAAGGCAGATTACCATTCCGTTAACCAGGATCCAAGCAATAAGGATTAATGAAAATATCGTCCGGCAATGGCTGGGATACGGGTCTGTCAGCGTTGAAAGTGCTGGTGGTTCAGCAAGTAATAAGGAAGGCTCGAAGGTTTTGCTTCTTCCGCTTGTCAAGCTGGAGGATATTGAACAAATAATAGGACCTTATCTTACGGATTATCAATTCACATCAAGTTTTAATCCCGTTCCTAAAAGAGCCATGAATCGTTATATTCTTCGAGGCTGGATAATCATTGTTCCACTCGTTGTGGTTTCGATTGTTTTCCTCAAGGTTTGGGGCCTTCTTTCGTTGATTATTCTTGCCCTAGTGACATTTTGGGGAGTATTAATATATAAGGACGCAGGCTGGAGTTTGGAAGAGCAGCAATTGAGTCTTCGTTATCGATCTATGGTACGGACCACTGTGTTTATAAAGAAAAATAAAATTCAAAGCCTAGAATTGAAAGAAAGTTATTTTCAAAGAAGAAAAGATCTGGCTACACTAGAGGCTTTTGTGAAAGTAGGCTTTGGCGGGGCCGGAGGCCGTGTGATCGATATGGATCGAATGGATGTGAAAAAGGTCTACACCTGGTTTTCGAGGGAATCCGAAAAAAGGGATTGAACCAACTAATGGCTCAACCCCTTTTTTTATTATAAAAAATAGCGCCTAGTAAAAATCCGCCTGCTAAGCCGAATATATGGGCAGTAATATTAATATTGGGCTGCAAAAAGGTCATGATCAAGCTAAGGGCACAAATAGTAAGGATGACTTGCGAGTTTTGCTGTGAGAGCATATGCTTACGAAAGAGAATGATGCTAATATAATAACCAAATAATCCAAAGATCGCTCCACTTGACCCAACGTGTACATAAGTTAATGGTTCGAGCAGCAGTGTCGCCACATTAGCCAGGACGCCGGAAACAAGGTAAACCAGTACGAATTTACCTTTACCTAGCAGCCTTTCAAGCGCTGGACCAAAAAGGACAAGTGAGAAGCTGTTAAATAAAGCATGAGTAAAGCCGCCGTGCATAAAGATTGGGGTTATCAGCCGCCAATATTCCCCTTCCATAATATAGAGATTTACACCTGAGAAAGTGGCTTTAAACCAAAAGTTTGGAAAAATAGGTAACGCAGTAAAAAGATATAATAGCAAATGGATGGCAATTATAGTAGAAATAACTGGATATAAACGGATAAATTCGCGAAAACTCTCTGTTCTCGTAAACATAATAACCTCCTGAATGGACTTACTTATATAATAGACTGAATTTTGGTCCTGTTGTACTATTATGCATTGTTTAATATAAATAGAAGGGATACCTGCGCATGATTAAAGGGATTGGGATTGATATTATTGAACTTTCCAGGATTGAAGAGATTGTCACTAGACAAAGGAAATTGATTGACCGCATACTGACCGAAAATGAAAAACAAACATTTGAACAGCTTCCGGACCGAAGAAAGATTGAATTTTTAGCAGGAAGGTTTGCTGCGAAAGAAGCCTATTCAAAGGCTGCTGGGACGGGTATAGGCAAGGAACTCTCGTTTTTAGATATTGAAATCGAAACAGATTCATTAGGCAAGCCTCATATAGTAAAACCCGAAACGAATGGTTTTCTTTCTATTTCACATAGCAGGGATTATGCGGTTGCTCAGGTAGTTATTGAGGAAAAGTAGAAAAAAACAACACAACGGACAAACCTTTATCATATTCCAAAAGGTTGTCTCATATATTCATAGGGAAATGGGAGAGACAAGTCTTCTTTAAATTCATATGAAAATGAGACAAGAAGGGGTTGAAGGAATTGAAGAAAAGGTTGTTGCTTGTGATTACAGGGTTACTGGTCGTTTTTTTACTAGCAGCCTGTGGCTCTAAGTCAAAAGAAGATGTAGTGAAAGAGTTGAATGGAAAACTAAATGATCTATCAGGTTATAAAGTAGACGCCAAGATGACGTTGAAAATGGGTACCGATTCACAAGTGTATAACGTTGAAATTTGGCATAAAGATCCAACGTTTTATCGTGTTAATTTAAAAAACGCTGAAAAAGACCAAAGCCAAATGATTTTACGCAATAATGAAGGAGTATTTGTGTTAACTCCTGCTCTTAAGAAGAGTTTCAAGTTCCAAAGTGATTGGCCGCAAAACAGCAGCCAGGCCTATTTATACGAATCATTAATTAAAGACATCGTTGAAGATAAAGAAGCGAAGTTTTCTTCTACGAAAGAACATTATGTATTTGAAACAAAAACCCGCTATCAGAACAATAGTATGCTGCCAACACAAGAAATTAAACTAAACAAAGAAGATTTATCACCTGCGGTTGTAAAAGTGATGGATCCCGATCGAAAAGCTCTTGTGACAGTGGAATTTTCTAAAGTTAAATTTAATGCAAGCTTCGATGACAGTGATTTTGATATGAAAAAGAATATGACTCGTGCTGATCTTAACCTGCCTGTGATGGCAGATAGTAAGGACACGGCATTTACGGTTAAATATCCTACTGCCGATTTAGGTGCGAATTTAGTGGATGAAAAAGAAGTGAAGCTTGAAAATGGTAAGCGCGTCGTCTTAACGTATGAGGGTGAAAAGTCATTTACACTTGTACAAGAAAAGGTAACAGTGAAGGAAGCCTCTACATCACCGACATATGTCGATGGAGATTTAGTGGATTTAGGTGTTACAATCGGTGCTGTTTCTGATGGTTCGATTACTTGGACGATGGATGGTGTTGACTACATGATTGCCTCAAACGACTTAACGGAAAAAGAACTCGTTGAGATTGCAAGAACAGTCCAAGGCGATGTTGAAAAATAAGATTTACGATTACAGGCTCTTAATAGGGCCTGTTTTTTGTTTGACAATTAAAATAAGTAGTTTGATAATCAATAAGGTAAAATTAAAATATGATAAAAAGTGACTTTAGTTAATTAGGAAGTGAAATAATGATAGAGCAGGGCTTTTTCTATAGAGATACATGGGCAGAAGTCGATTTAGATTGTATTCTCGCAAATGTTGCCTCCGTTAAAAAACTTTTGCCGCCCAAAGTGGATATCATAGCTGTAGTGAAAGCAAATGCTTACGGACATGGAGACGTTAAAGTGGCTGAGAGTGCACTCGCAGCGGGTGCGTCCTATTTAGCAGTAGCGTTTATGGATGAAGCAATTGCACTAAGGAATAAGGGGATAGAGGGACCCATTCTAGTCTTAGGCGCTACACGTCCAGAGGATGCTGCGCTGGCAGTTAAATTTAACATCACCATTACAGTTTTCCAATTGGAATGGGTGAAAGCTGCTCAACCCTATCTCCCGCATGATAAGGTACTTTCTGTTCACATTAAGTTGGATACGGGGATGGGGAGGATTGGAATCCGAACCAAGGAAGAGTTAGCAGCGGTTGTGCAAATAATTTCTGATGATGAGCGAATGGATATTGAAGGGATATTTACACACTTTGCAACAGCAGATGAAGTAGATCTAGCCTATTTCGAAAAACAAATGCAGTTATTTCATGATTTATTATCTGTTTTAAAGAAACGTCCAAAGTACGTGCACTGCAGTAATAGTGCAGCAGCATTACGCTTCTCAAATGCCAATTTTAACGCGGTTCGTCTTGGGATTGCTATGTATGGATTAACACCCTCTCCTGAGATTGAACATGAGCTGCCTTTCCCGCTTAAGGAAGCTTTTTCGCTCCGGTCAAGGCTTGTTCATGTGAAAAAACTTGATAAGGGTGAGAAGATTAGTTACGGTGCTACGTATGAGACGGAAGGAGAAGAGTGGATAGGCACGATTCCAATCGGTTATGCAGATGGATGGATTCGTCGTCTCCAGGGTCAGGAAGTATTGGTTGAGGGTAAAAGGGTTCCAATAGTTGGCAGGATTTGTATGGATCAATGTATGGTAAAATTACCGCATGCGGTTCCGGTTGGGACGACTGTTACCTTAATTGGTAAACAGAATAATGAATTCATTTCTGTTAATGAAATTGCGCAAAAGCTGGAAACAATCAATTACGAAGTCCCATGTATCATCTCAACTAGAGTACCCCGTCTATATAAACAGGGGGGTAAATTTGTCGTATTAAAAAATTATCTTCTTCACGAATAAGTGGGCTAATAATGAAAATGTAACATATTTATGATAATGCGGAATTTTAGTGCATAAAAGGTAGTTTGTTTGGCCTATAATACAGTAGTATTATAATTAGTCTATGCATTTTGGGCATTAAGTGTTATTATTAAATATGGTAGATAGAAAAATTGGTGTGTAGTGATGGTGGAGGTGTATGTTTGTGTCTGAATCCGGCGCAACTACGGAAATCTTAGTAAAATTACCGCAACATCTTTTAACCGAGTTAGATGGTTTTGTAAAATTAGAAAACGTTAACCGGAGCGAGTTTATTTATCAAGCAACTAAAATGTATTTACGCGAACGAAAAAAGAGACAAATTCGCGAATCCATGAGACGTGGATACATGGAAATGGCGATGATCAATTTAACGATTGCATCGGAAATGTTTCAAGCAGAATTTGAGGCAGAACACACAGTTGAACGTCTTGTAAGCGGAGGGTAATACCTTGATTGTCAAGCGTGGTGACGTTTATTTCGCGGACCTATCCCCAGTTGTTGGTTCTGAGCAAGGCGGCGTCCGTCCTGTACTTGTCATTCAAAACGACATCGGGAATCGGTTTAGTCCCACAGTTATTGTTGCAGCGATTACAGCACAAATTCAAAAAGCGAAGCTTCCCACTCATGTCGAAATTGATGCGAAGCGCTACGGTTTTGAACGAGATTCAGTCATACTTTTAGAACAGATTCGTACAATTGATAAACAGCGGTTAACCGATAAAATAACCCATCTCGATGACGAAATGATGGAAAAAGTGGATGAAGCCTTGCGAGTAAGTATAGGTCTCATCGAATTTTAGCATGTACGCACGCTCTTTTAAGAAAGAGCGTTTTTTTATACGTATGCTTTGCCCTCATATTTGTTTCTGCTTTAGCAAGCTAATTAGCTTGCTTTTTTTTATTAGGCTCTTTTCTTAAACATTTTTACTTTTGGAGATTAAAAGCCCAACATGTTTACAAAAGGCTTTTATATATGTGAATCGATTGAGGTAATTTGATACAATATGGTAATAGGAATGGAGGTTTGTGTTGTGAATGATACAGTTGTGAAAGATGAACAGCTTCTTGGGAAGGTAGCTGCCGAATTAGCGATATCTCAAAAGCAGGTTAAAAGTGTTATTTCCTTATTGAATGAGGGGAATACTGTGCCATTTATCGCCCGTTACCGTAAAGAAATGACGGGGGCACTCGATGAAGTTCAAATTCGAGATATCCAGGAACGCTGGCAATACATACAAAACCTTGAGCAAAGGAAAGAAGAAGTACTTCGAACCATTGCGGAGCAGGGTAAACTAACGGACGAACTTACTCATAAGATAACGAAAGCAGAAAAGCTGCAAGAGGTTGAAGATTTATATCGCCCTTATAAACAAAAGCGCCGTACAAAAGCTACGGTTGCAAAGGAAAAGGGTTTAGAGCCGTTGGCAGAATGGTTATTAACATTTCCGATGACTCCAATCGAGGATAAAGCCAAGGAATTTTTATCTGATGAAAAAGAAGTTCTTACTGTTGAAGATGCGATTGCAGGTGCAAAAGATATCATTGCTGAAATGATTTCTGATGATGCTGAAAGCCGAAAGTGGATTCGGAATGAAACCTTTAAGTCTGGTAAAGTGGAATCAACCGTAAAAGACGCAGAAAAGGACGAGAAAAAGGTTTATGAAATGTACTATGAATATGAGGAGCCTGTAAATAAAATCGTTCCTCATCGAATCCTTGCGTTAAATCGCGGTGAAAAGGAAGATATCTTAAGGGTATCTATAAAAATGAATAATGACATCATCCTGTCCTACCTATCAAGAAAATGGGTCCGCGCTCAGCATTCGCCGGCTGCAGCATATGTTATAGAAGCAATTGAAGATAGTTATAAGCGTCTGATTCAGCCTTCGATTGAAAGGGAGATTCGAAGTGAGTTAAATGATAAAGGTGAAGAGCAAGCCATTCATATATTCTCTGAAAATCTTCGTAACTTACTTTTACAACCGCCATTGAAAGGGAAAGTCGTTATTGGTGTAGACCCTGCGTATCGGACAGGCTGTAAGCTTGCTGTTGTGGATGAAACCGGTAAGGTTCTTAAAATTGATGTCATTTATCCGCATCCGCCAGTATCAAAGACAAAGGAAGCAAAAGAGAAGTTCATTCAAATTCTTCGTGATTATAAAGTAGAGATGGCGGCAATTGGAAATGGAACGGCCTCTAGGGAAACGGAACAGTTCGTCGCAGATATACTTAAGGAAATGGATGAAGAAATCTATTACTTAATTGTTAATGAAGCGGGAGCCAGTGTGTACTCTGCTTCAGATATAGCAAGAGAAGAGTTTCCTGATTTTCAAGTAGAAGAAAGAAGTGCAGTCTCCATCGCACGCAGATTACAGGATCCGCTTGCTGAGTTAGTAAAAATTGATCCTAAATCAGTAGGAGTAGGCCAGTATCAACATGATGTTACGCAAAAGCG
Source organism: Neobacillus sp. NPDC093182 (assembly GCF_044754045.1). NCBI lineage: Bacteria > Bacillati > Bacillota > Bacilli > Caryophanales > Bacillaceae > Neobacillus > Neobacillus sp. NPDC093182. The sequence goes on along the minus strand of NZ_JBIVOI010000030.1, from coordinate 2,697 downwards.
TTTATCGGAATCGCTGCATTTTGTTGTCGAAACAGCCGTAAACCGAGTAGGGGTTAATGTGAACACAGCCTCAGCTTCCTTGCTCCAATATGTAGCGGGATTAACCAAAACCGCCGCACACAATATTGTGAAGAAAAGGGAAGAGGAAGGGAAGTTTACGAGCAGGGTGCAATTAAAGAAAGTCCCACGACTTGGAGCAAAAACCTATGAACAAGCAATCGGCTTCTTACGGGTTTTAGATGGGAAACAGCCGTTAGATCGAACAGGAATTCACCCAGAGAACTATGATGAAGTGAAAAAGTTATTGACCAGTCTAGGTTTTTCAGCCAATGATTTAGGAACAGCTGAATTACGGGATGCACTAAATGAACTTGATCTTAAAGCAGTGTCTGCTGAACTATCTATTGGGGAACTAACATTAAAAGATATCATCGACGCACTTGTAAGACCAGAGCGCGATCCTCGCGACGACTTGCCGCGTCCATTATTGAAAAAGGATGTTCTTAAATTAGAAGATTTAAGTGCAGGGATGGAGCTTCAGGGCACGGTTCGAAATGTAGTAGACTTCGGAGCCTTTGTCGATATCGGCGTTAAGCAGGATGGGTTAGTTCATATATCGAAGTTAAGTAATCGGTTTGTAAAACATCCATTAGATATTGTATCTGTTGGAGATGTCGTAACCGTTTGGGTTGACTCCGTGGATATGAAAAAGGGGAGAGTAGCGTTAACCATGCTGCCTCCGTCTAAATAAAGGAATACTATTAGTAGATGACCGTTTTTTCTAGATGGTCATCTTTTTTAGTTGATTAAATTGGACTTGGAGCGTTCATGATGACCAAAATCAGAGGGAAATCGAAAAAGTGGTAACCAATAGAGGCTATTGGCTACCGAAGCAACGAGACAAATGGAATTGTGAATAATACTGAACTGGAATTCTTACGAAATGTGTTTTTTTCTGTAAAAAAACCAGCATTGGTTTAACAGTTTAATTTGGTATCGGTCCTTCTCGTAGAAAGCTCTTTTCATTTGGTTTTGAAACCAAGTCGGCATACTTAACCCTCCCGAAAAGTAGATCATTAAAGGTATATACAATATATGCTATAATAGGTTGTCACGTTCGCTTAAAAAAGGAGGGAATCTAAATGGAGGATAAAGAACTACAAAAACTGGTTGAAAAAGTCTCGATTGAATCTTTTGGTAAGCCATTTAGGCATAAAGCCTCCTTTAATAGCAGGCTGCGTTCAACTGGGGGAAGATACCTGCTTGGTACTCACAACATCGATATCAATAAAAAATACTTAGACCAACTAGGCTTAAACGAACTAATTGGGATCATTAAACACGAACTCTGCCATTATCATCTTCACTTAGAAGGCAAAGGATATCAGCACCGTGATTCCGATTTTAAAATGTTATTAAAAAAAGTAGGCGCACCGAGATTTTGCAGTCCGCTGCTAGATAAACCTAAGAAACGCACCTCCAATAAAATCCTCCTTTATCAATGTACAAACTGCCATCAGCAATATAAAAGAAAACGAAGCATTAATACAAGTCGATATGTGTGTGGAAAGTGTAGAGGTAAGCTAGTAAAGGTAAAAGAGTTACATGAGGAATAAGGAAAAATTTTTCAAGTTATTTTATCAAAAAATCGTATTGACTTTATAATACATCGTCATTATAATGTAAAGAGTCGACAAGGTGATTGTGCTTGTCCGGTAGAGAAAACATCATATTATTCCGCAGTAGCTCAGTGGTAGAGCTATCGGCTGTTAACCGATCGGTCGTAGGTTCGAGTCCTACCTGCGGAGCCAATTTTATGGGGAAGTACTCAAGAGGCTGAAGAGGCGCCCCTGCTAAGGGTGTAGGTCGGGTAACCGGCGCGAGGGTTCAAATCCCTCCTTCTCCGCCATAAAATTTAGGCCCCTTGGTCAAGTGGTTAAGACACCTCCCTTTCACGGAGGTAACACGGGTTCGAATCCCGTAGGGGTCATCAGGGACGGGAGATGATTATAGCTCATTTCCTGTTTCTTATCTAAAACTTTCATTTGGTCCGGTAGTTCAGTTGGTTAGAATGCCTGCCTGTCACGCAGGAGGTCGCGGGTTCGAGTCCCGTCCGGACCGCCATTAATTTAAGTAATATTGGGCTATAGCCAAGCGGTAAGGCATCGCACTTTGACTGCGACATGCGTTGGTTCAAATCCAGCTAGCCCAGCCAAGAGCCATTAGCTCAGTTGGTAGAGCATCTGACTTTTAATCAGAGGGTCGAAGGTTCGAGTCCTTCATGGCTCACCATTTTTCAATTCAATATGCGGGTGTGGCGGAATTGGCAGACGCACCAGACTTAGGATCTGGCGCCGCAAGGCGTGGGGGTTCGACTCCCTTCACCCGCACCATCCAATTATTAACTCTTGAAAAGATGTTGATAGTCTGGTATGATTGTAAATGTCGCTGTAACATATGCGGTCGTGGCGGAATGGCAGACGCGCTAGGTTGAGGGCCTAGTGGGGGCAACCCCGTGGAGGTTCAAGTCCTCTCGGCCGCACCAAAAAAGATGTTGACAAATAATTTTCAACTTGTTATAATATAAAAGTTGGCTTTAAAAAATGCGCCCGTAGCTCAATTGGATAGAGTGTCTGACTACGGATCAGAAGGTTATGGGTTCGACTCCTTTCGGGCGCGCCATATTTTACGGGAAGT
>NZ_JBIVOI010000029.1:0-53044 GCF_044754045.1 Neobacillus sp. NPDC093182 | reverse complement strand
ACATCTGCTCCTAAATCTTCGATATATTTCTTCATTTTAGCAGCTGTCTGAAGGAAACGTTGTCCTTTCTCTCCGCCTCCAGCTTCATTCGTCATCATCATCGGGCTATGTGACATCGCGACACCTGCGATAATTTTAGCCATTGGTTCCACTCCTTTTAAGAATTATTAAGAGATTAGTAGTTTCTTAGGTGCATTATGAATCTGCTTTTTCCATATAATTGAAAGTTTTCCCTTTAAGAATGGAGGATTTTCTGCTGTACATTGGACTCCCTCATGGAAAACAGTTACTTCTGTTTGAACAGAAAAGCCCTCGTTTCTTAGTGTCACAGCATATCTGCCAGGACCAGGGAGAGTATAGTACGGGTACAGTATAAATGCCTCTCCATCCCACTCGCACTCTGTTTCATAAAAGCGTCCAAGCAAATCAGGCAGCTCTGCCACCTTGCCGTTCAACAGCCGTTCACGAATACAAGTAGAACTGATTTTCTCGCCCCACAGTTCAACTTTTTCAACCTTTGTCACATCAATTCGGCCGCCAGAGTCTTGATTCAAGCGATCAAGATTCCCAGCCCCTCGGCTGCCGTAGGAAAAATCAAATCCTGCAACAGCATGAACAACACCTAGTCCATTCAAGTATTGAGAAACAAACTGTTCAGGCGAAAGGGCAGCAAACTCTATATCAAATTCAACAATATAAAACGTATCGACACCCATTTTCCGAAGCTTTTCTTCTTTTACTGCAAGCGGCATTAACGTGTGAACATGAACGTTACCATTTGAGATGACGGTTTTCGGATGAGGAAAAAAACTCATTACTGCTAATTCTGCCTTCTTCGCTTTTGCTTTCTGATAAGCAGTATGGATGACGGTACAATGACCATGATGGAGACCGTCGAAACATCCAAGTGCCATCACATTTGGCTTCGCCCTTTTCTGCCATTCTGCCAAATTACTACGGTTTATATGAATTGTTTCCATATCGGTCTCCTCTCAAGTCTTTTAGACTGTTACAGCTTTTTCTTCCGTTAATGAACGATACTTTCCGCTATAAAATACAAGTGGTTCAGCGTCTTCGAGATGAATATCGGTTACTTTTCCGATAAACAAGGTATGATCCCCTTCTACATGCTCAGCTGATACTTCACAGGCAATTTGTGCGACCGCTCCCGCTAAAACTGGTTTTCCATCCAAGCGGTCGAAGGTAACTTCTTTATGTTCCTTCAATTGTCCTGCGAAAATCATTGATAGCTCCTGCTGGTCAGCAGCTAAAATATTAACAGTGAAAATCTTGCTTTCTTTTATTTTGTTCAAGATTTTTGCTTTTTCCCCTATTGAAACTACTACGAGCTTTGGATCAAGTGACACGGACATGAAAGCATTGGCTGTCATTCCATGAACGTCCCCCTCAACCTCTGTTGCTATTACAGTCACACCAGTTGCAAATTTACCCATTGCAGTACGAAATTTACGGTCATCCATTTATAATCCTCCTGTTATGAATATTTATATTTTTCTATTCTTCATACTCTTTGGAATGAAGTTATCCCCTAACGCCTCCATCAAAACCAAACAATTCCTTTCCATATGCGGCGACTGCATCTTCATATAAAGAAGTTTTGTGTGTAGCAACGGCAATAATATCCCGTAAGAATAATTCCATTGCACCGCCTTTATAAAGAGCCCCGCCACCTAGTGTTAATAGCGACCTTACAGCAATATCGGTACAAATTTTGATTGCTTTTGTCCGAATCGAAAAGAATTCAGAAGGCGGTGTCACACAGCCGTCTTTTTCATAGTTTTCTAGAAGATCAATATATTTATCGAGTAAAGCTTCTGCCATATGGAAATCAGTCGTCATTTCTGCTAATACCCGTTGACTTCTTGGCGACTCGCTTTCTCTTACACCATCCATCAAGCGCACACGTTTTTCGGTTTGGGCTTTAAATTCCTTAAGAATCCGCTCTGCCCCCCCAAGTGCCATGTAACCGAATCCAAGATAGAAGGAAGGAAAGAATGGTACATGGTAAAACGGGTAATCTGTGTCATACTCTTCTACTGGCGGTCTTCTAGTAAGTTCTGCCTGGTCTAGTCGTAAAATCCGTTCCATCGGGACATATACATCTTCCGCAAAAATTTGGTTACTTCCTGACCCTCTCAGCCCAAATGTATCCCAATTATTTACCACTTCTACTTCTGAAACCTTTAACATCGGCAAGCAATATACTGGTTTAGGACTGTCAGGGAATTGGATCATAACCCCAACACCGACCCAGTCGCTAAAATTGACACCGCTGACAAAGCTCCACTTACCGCTAATGCGATACCCATCGCCATCCCGTTCTGCTTTACCTAATGCAGCAAAGATATCACAGATTAATCCGCCTTGATTGACAATTTCGTCCGCTCCCTTTTCTGGCAGGAAAGCTGGAAGCATATTGTGAAGCGGATATAGATAGGTCAGCCACGCAGCTGAAATATTGTAGTTTGCTACCTTACGAACAACCTTCGCAAACGTTTTCAAATCTGCCTGCGGTCCGCCATATTTCTTCGGAAGCATCATCCGTGAAATTTGCGTTTCTTTAATGATATCCACCACATTTTGTGAAATACTTGCATTTTTTTCTGCTTCCTGGGCTTCTTCCTCGGCTAATTTTCCAATTCGTTCCGCTCCAGCTAACAATTGATCAATCGATACATTTTCTTCTTTAACTACAAAAGTTGCCATTGTTTACACCCCTTCTGATAGGTTCATATTTTTGAAAAATAAATTTTATGGACCATTGTCCTTTGGTCAGAAATTTGACATCGCTTACATTAGTGCTTTTCCGGTTGTTACTATTAACACCTTATAAATAAAGTTTAAAGAATTCATAATTTTCCTACTAGAGCAAAAACTGCTCATGTTTTTTTCATTCATAGACATTTTTTGTTCATTAAAAAATAAGAAAGACCATTCAGTTTAAGCTGAATGGTCTTTTTTATTCGATGGTTAGTTCCCCAATCGCGATTAATGACTTGATAATTAATAATAATTGATGGGCTTCGTTTGAATCTCTCAGGTCTTTTTCCAGCAGGCTTTCGATCCTGCTAACTCTATGGCGAAGTCCGCTCATAGAGAGTGACAGATCACTCATTGTTTGTTCCAATTTCCCGCCATTTAGCAAGAAACTATATAATGTTTTTAGCAGCTCAATGTTTCTTGGATCCTTCATGTTATACAAAGGTCCCAACTCTTGCTCGGCAATCATTTTAATACCGTTAATATTTTTGGAATTGATCAGGACCCCCACAATCCCTAATGAATCAAACGGTACGATTTTTTTACTCCCTGCTAACCGGAGAGCAATACTCGCTTCCTCGTAACATTTCGGTGCTTGATGAATATCAGTACCTAAATGACTTATTCCAAACTTAAAATTGCCATAAGGGTATTTTTTGATCATATAATCATGATATTCCTTGATTACATCATGGATGGAAGTATGTTTGAGCGACTCATTTGTGATCAATAAAACGATATGGCCATCGCGGTGACCAACCAATAAATTCGTTTTTCTGTCATTAAAATAGCGGAACGTCGTTTCAAATATCTGCTCCTGTAAAAGAAATTCATCCTCAATAGTAGTCTTTGTGTTCTTATATTCCATTACTGTTATATAGTAGTTTTGCTCAAGGTCTACTCCTGTATATTTACCCCGATTAACGATCTCACTGACTGGCAATCGTGACTCTAGTATTTGTTCTAGAAAATTCCCTTTCATTCTTTCAAACGATTCAAACTTCGTCTTCTCATTTAATAGAATCAGAGACGCAGCATTGGCGAAACGGTCTAAAAATAAATAATCCTCCTCATGATGATCCTTCCCACTCACATATACCAAGGTACAATAACCAATTACTTCCCTTTGTAAAAGTATCGGCGTGATAAGACGTTTGTGATTGGCCGTTTTAATTAATTTTTTACTTATAGGTAAAAGCTGTTTATGATTGATGCGGCTTTCTTCCAGATAATCTTCCATTTCTGCTTTTAACACCGAATAGGTTTCTTCCGATAAACCTGAATACGTAATCGTTCGAAGGACTGAATCCTCAATGATTATTGGTATGTTAACCATGTTAAAGACAATATCAGCAATCGTTTGAAGATCACTTCCATTGATAATCTCTTCTGTTAATTTATTTTGAAAATTTGATAAACGAGTAACGACATTCTTTTGGTCTAGTAACTGGTCATAGGTATACTCTAATTCCATTACAATTGGTGTTTCATAAAAAAACTCGAGAACCTCATCTGCATCCAGCTCATTTTCCCAGTCTTTTTTCGGCTTAATGACCCATCCGCAGCCATCATCCCCTTTACCTACGCACGTGACTTCTTTAGCGAGCAGCGTTTCTCCAAAAATCGTCGACATGAAACCGCTTGCATAACCAATCAGTGTATGGCAGACGGAATGATTAGAATGTCCAAGGCGTTTTATATGCTCCTCTGCCTCATAAGAACCAAACCAGGTACCGTGAGAAAAAAAAGATTTGATCCTGCCTTGAACATCCAGTTCATAATTGGCTTCATGCTTAATCCCTCTAATATGCCCGTTTTCAATATGAAGAATCGGTCCATGTTTAATGAGATATTCTAAAGATGATTCTGTTTGCAGTGCTTCTTTGGCAGCTTTAACGCCCATTTCCCAGCCATAATGAAACAAGAATCCTTTTATTCTCTTAATTCCTATATTTTTAGCAAGCTGCTGTCTGAGTATCCCGAAAACGGACGCTGATGTTACAAGTTTACGGTCCCCTAATACGACATCCTGACTATAACTCTCTTCATAAATTGTAACGCACATGCTAACACATCCCGTTAAAGTACTATTTACAAATATTTTGGCATTCTAAAAGCAAGTCTAATTATTTTATATTAATAGAAATCTCGGAATATTTCAAAGCCTTAATTTTTACAGTTGTTCTCATCCTTCCCTTTCATTTTAATTGAAAAAAGATTATAACGATGGTTCGTTATAATCTAATCAATAGTTATTCAGCATTTACAGGTGGAGTCTGACCGCCATCAGGGATAACACCGTTTGGAGGTGCTTGGTTACGGTCAGGTCTTTGACCGCCGCCTCTCATACCTCCGCCTCCAGGGCCACCGCTGCTGACAGTTGTTACACCGGATTCATTAAGCCATGTTTCACTGTCCGAAATTGTAAATTCTACTACTTTTGTACCATCTTTGTAATCTCCATCATTGTAAAGACCATCTGCCACTTTACCTGTTGACGTTCCCCCTGAATAAAGCGTATAATTCTTATCCTTTTCGAGGCTTGGTGAACTGATAAATACGGCTTGATAATCCTTCTCCGGTGCAAAGGTTGCTACTGTGTTTCCATCGCTGTCTTCAATATGCAAGAGTGTACCTGCTGCCTGTGTATCAGGGTAGGTCATAACGATGGCATTCTGCGTTGATTGTTCTGAAATAGCCTGTAACATCCCTGCACTGCCTGCTGCAATCAAGAAACCACCCGTCATTTCGAAACTTTGATCGTAATCAAGTGAACCATTGCCACTGGTTGTTGGACCATTAACTAAAACTGTACCAGCAGTCATTTGAATCGAACCATTTGAATCGAGTCCATCACCAGCTGCATTAACGGTTACAGTTCCACCTGAGATCGACAATAAATTGTCTTCCGTTTCAGTAGATTGGAAATCCATTCCTGAACCATCATTTCCGCCGCCAACATTGATACCATCGTCACTTGCGATAACATCAATTTCACCATCGGATATACTTATCACTTTACTTTCAATTCCTTCATAGCTCTTGGTAATGTTTATTTTTCCGCCTTTCGTAAGGACAGCAGTATCTCCATGAATGCCATCATCACCTGAAGAAATGGTCATATCACCGCCTGCGATCGTGACGCTGTTGTTGCTGTGAACTCCATCATCAGAAGAATCAATCATAAAGCTTCCCCCGCCGATTGCCACATCTACCGTTGCTTTTAATCCTTTTGCACTTTCAGTTTCTGTTACTGTAGTGGTTGTGGTTTCATTGCCAGCTGGTCTCATATCATTTCCTTTAACAGCAACCGTTTCTGGACTGCCGCCACCAGAAGAAATGGTATAGTCTCCATTAGCGATTAATAAGGAGGCCTCCGCTTGCATTCCATCACTACTTGCTGTAATGTCATACGTTCCTCCCTCAAGGGCAATATTCCCTTTCGAAGTATCTTTATCATTTGATGCCTTAATTCCATCTCCACCTGCTTCTATTGTAATGTTACCTTCCTTAACGGCAACAACATCTCGTCCCATTAATCCGTCATCCACTGAATGAATCTTAATGGTACCGCCTGTGATTCTTAGTTCGTCTTTGCTTGTTATTCCATTATTATAATTTCCATGAACCGTAAGTTTTCCAGAGCCGTTAATCGTTAGGTTGTCCTTACTAAAAAGGGCTGCATTCGGCTCATCAGATGAATCTTCAAGCACATATTCTGGTCCATCCGAAAGAGTGTTTTCTGTTCCCTCAGGTAGAGAAATAATCGTTTTTCCTGCGTTTTTTACATAGATTGGGGATTGAGTAGAACGATTAATTTCTGCGCCATTTAATACTATTTTGACATTTCCTTTATCCTCAGCGTCAACCACGATTTGCCCATCATCTAATTTTCCGCTGATGACATAGACTCCTGCCGCTCTTATCGTAACTACATTATTAGAAACGAACACTGCACCTGCACCATCAAAGCTGGCGCTTGTCCCATTTAATTCAATATACGTTGGATTTTCATTTTCCCAGTTAGTGTAAAAATCGTCATCGCTATAGGAAACCGTTTCACCTATAACTGCGCTAACCTCCTTATCTCCAATTGTACTTAACTTCTCCGTGTTTACAGCTGCAACCGTACTAGATTCGTTCATCGAATCAGTATTCTGACTGCAGGAAAACAAAAGGGTTGAGCATACTATGATAGAACCTGCTTTTAAAAACATTGATTTTTTCCTCATTATATTGTCTCCTTTTTCATTTCTAACAAATCCAGGGATTTGGTATCTCACTAACATGGATTCATTTTAAAAAGGAAACCTTAAACAAACCTTAACAAAAGAGCCCCTTAATGGATGGAATTAAATAAATTACTATACATACATAAATTTATTTTTAAAGGAAATGATGGAAATAGGTATCCGTAATTGGAGGTCAGATGATGGAAATTGATAAGAAAGTAATGATTACTTCTGCAGAATTTGCTCAGCTTTGGGCTCAATACATGAATGACAGCGGCAGCGCTTGTGTCCTTACCTATTTTTTAGAAAAGGCGGAGGACCCCGAAATCAAACCAGTCATTGAATTTGCCTTAAACTTATCGAAGAAACATATTGAAAAACTAACGGTCTTTTTTAATGAAGAGGATTATCCGGTCCCTTATGGTTTTAAAGTAGAGGAGGATGTTGATTTAACGGCTCCGAAGTTGTATACGGACAGTTATGTTCTTCAATTTATCAACCAAATGGCAAAGATTGGTCTTACCACCTATTCAGCCAGTGTCGCTTCATCCGTACGATCCGACATTACTGATTATTATATGGAATGTGTTTCTGAAACCATGCAATTGTACAAAGTTTCGAAGGATTTATTATTGGAAAAAGGTCTGTATGTAAGGTCTCCTCATGTATCAATGGAGAAGGTGGAATTTGTCAATAAGCAAGCCTTTCTTTTCGATGTTATCGGTGAAAAAAGACCATTAATTGTCGCAGAAGTAGGCAATCTATATGCAAACGTCCAGCGAAACATTTTAGGGGTGGCTACATTAATGGGATTTAGCCAGGTCGCAAGGGACAAAGAAGTTATCCAATTTTTGCTAAGAGGGATCGACATTGGTAAGAAACATATAAAATTGTTTGGGAAAAAATTAGAGGAATGTAACCTCCCCGTTCCGGCCAGCTTATCTGCTGAAGTGACAACAAGCACATCGTATACATTTTCCGATAAATTGATCATGTTCTTTACGGCCGGGTTAATTGGCTTAAGCATTGGTTATTACGGTACGGGTGTGGCACAAAGCCCTCGGATGGATTTGGGGGTCATGTATAACAGATTATCATTAGAAATTCAATTGTATTCAGAAGATGGCGCTAATATCATGATCAATAATAAATGGATGGAACAACCTCCGATGGCTGCAGATCGTGGTGAGTTAGGTACCGAAAAAACGTAAATTAATATGTAAAATGGCCGGTCAAGTAACCGGCCTTGGTTGTGTTTATCTAAGTATTTACCACATTATTGTTGTAGTTGGCTGTCTCGGTCCATCTTTCCCTTTGCCAGACTGCTGGTTTCAATATATTTGTATTCTTCCTCTAGGTCACTTAAGGTCCATTCATACAGATGTCGATCTTCTTTTTTGAACACACCCACTTTAAGCAGTTTATCTATAAGAAATTGCCTTCTTTGCTGGACTGCGGTTCGAAGAATGTTCTTCATACCATGTCACCTCCAGGTTTTTTAATGCTCCTTAGTTACCTATCCGATTGTAAACTTTTCCTTGGCGGGTGTGTGTCGATTTTTAGCATTTTTACCTACTCTTAAAGCAAACTTCATCTTAATTTAATAAAAGAAAATAAACTGTATTTTTATTAATGGTCTACGGTATGAGCAAATTTTGTTAAAAGACAAAGATAAGCCCGCCTAAGTTATTAGGTGGGCTTATCCAGTTAAACTCCGCGCTTATTTCCCCAAAGCAGGGCATGTAATTGAGGCAGTACTCTAACATTATTCAATTGGTTGTCTTCAACTGCACTATTTACCAGCCACTCATATTTGAGGAGAAGTTTTTGAATAAGTTCTTGATTATTAGCATTCGTGATATCATCATTTCCAACCTGGAGATAGAACGGAATGCCTTCGTATCTTTTATGAACCATTTTCGCATATTCTAGATCGTCTTCATCGAATATAACGACTTTTAAACTTACATTATTTTCAAACTGATTTTCGTCTAGGTTAATAAAAATAGAATCTAAAATTTCAAAATTGGTTTCCATTTTTGAGCTTGGTGGTTTTGGAGAGACGGTGAGTTCATCAATGTTTAAGAACCAATCCTGCCATCTGCTTCCCTGCGTTTCAATTCCAATATTAATCTCGTTTTCTTTTAATAAATCAATTAAAGAATCTAGGTTTTTTAATAGCGCAGGATTCCCCCCTGAGATGGTAACAAAGGAGAAATTATCCCCGCCAAGGGCCTTTAATTCTGTCCAAATTTCTTCTGCGGTCATCTGTCTGATATCATCTTTGGCGCTGCCGTCCCACGTAAAGGCTGAATCACACCAGCTGCAGGAGTAATCACAGCCGGCTGTTCGAACAAACATTGTTTTTTGTCCAACGACCATACCTTCACCTTGGATAGTGGGGCCAAAAATCTCTAGTACGGGAATTCTCTTCATTCCTCCATCCACTCCCTTCTCGCTTCCGCATAGCTCGTAGGCGTTTCAAAGAGACGGACAAATTCAACTCTAGCTCCAATGTAATGATCCTTGTTTTCTTCTTTGGCTAATGCTTCTTTCATTTTTTCATAAATCCAAACTACGATATTTTCAGCCGTTGTATTCATTGGCGGAAGGGTTTCATTTAAATAACGGTGATCAAGGTAAATTTCAATTTCATTTTTCCATATCTCCTTGATATCGCCAAAATCCATCATTAACCCTCTTTCATCCACGTAGCCGCTGATACCGAAAACTACTTTATAAGTGTGACCGTGAAGGTTCTTACATTTACCTTCATAGCAGTGTAAGTGATGGGCTGCGTCAAAAGTAAATTCTTTACTGACTAATACGCGCTTATTATGATACTTGAGTTCTTTTCGCTGGATATCTTCATCAATTATTTGTAGTTTATCGACGATTCTAAAGCCGTACATGTCTTAAAACCTCCCACTTAGAAAGTCATCGAGTCCGCGTTTTCTTAACACACATGCGGGACATTCCCCGCAGCCGTCAGAAATGACACCATTGTAGCAGGTTAATGTTTTTTCACGTACAAATGTGAATGCATCTAATTCATCCGCTAATGCCCAAGTTTCCGCTTTATTAAGCCACATTAACGGGGTATGGATGACAAAGTTCTCGTCCATAGAAAGATTCAAGGTAACATTTAGTGATTTGACAAAAATATCGCGGCAATCCGGATAGCCGCTGAAATCTGTTTCACAAACTCCTGTCACTAAGTGCTTCGCACCAACCTGACGGGCTAACACTCCGGCAAAAGTCAGGAACAATAAGTTTCTTCCTGGAACAAACGTTGATGGAAGTTCACCCTCTTCTCCGTCTTTGACTTCAATATCTGAGCGTGTTAACGCATTGGGTGCGAGCTGGTTCAATAAAGACATATCTAATATGTGGTGTCTTACACCGAGTTTATTGGCTATATTTTTGGCACATTCAATTTCTAAGCTATGCCGTTGATTGTAGTCGAATGTGACGGCTTCCACCTCTTTAAATTGTTGTAATGCCCAAAATAAACAAGTAGTGCTGTCCTGCCCGCCGCTAAATACGACAATGGCTTTTTCATCTTTTAACATGTTTAAGGAAACTCCTTCCAAAATAGAAAAAGCAGTACCCCAAGATAGAAGTACCGCTTCATCTTAGTTTTTTTAACGAGGGGTGCTAGAACCTCTATTATTTTCTGTTTGTATGATACCATAATAAAAGTAAAAGGTTAATCTTTTAAATATTGGGATTATTTTTGGTCCAAAATTTTTCAATTGACGTTTGGCTGAGTGTCCTTTATCATATGAGGAAGATAATACCCGTACTTACACGGGAGAGGTTCATAGCTGATACCCTCTATAAAAAACTATGGATACATGACTCTATGCCATGTCCATACCGGACATGGCTTTTTGTTTTTATCATATTAGTTGTTATAGAATGATTGCTTGGGCTCTCTGGAATATACATTTTGACTTGGAGGTTTTTTTATGTCAGGCCGCAGCCACGAAGAAGGATTAAAAGATTTAACACTACTAGGAAATCAAAATACACAATACTCATTTGAATATGCTCCAGAGGTTTTGGAGGCAGTCGATAATCTACACCCAGAGCGTGATTATTTCGTAAAATTTAATTGCCCGGAATTCACTAGTCTGTGTCCGCTTACCCATCAGCCCGATTTTGCAACGATGTATATTTCATACATTCCCAATAAGAAAATAGTAGAAAGTAAATCTCTAAAACTCTATTTATTCAGCTTCAGAAATCATGGTGATTTCCATGAAGATTGCGTTAATATCATTATGAACGATTTAATTAAGCTTTTGGATCCCCGCTATATTGAGGTTTGGGGTAAGTTTACGCCACGCGGCGGCATTTCCATTGATCCATGGTGCAACTATGGCAAGCCAGGTACCAAATTCGAAGAGATGGCAGCTTTCCGTTTGATGAACCATGACCTTTACCCAGAAAAAGTCGATAATCGTTAATGAAAACTTTTTTTAACAAAAATAAAATAGTCTTGTAAACCTGTAACATTTTCCATGTGATACATTAGTTTAGTAGATACTAGACGAATGTAGAATGAGTTGATTTTATGTTAAATGTTAAAGAGGTTACGGAACAGCTTCGAGCTGAGGGGATTACAGATAGTGAACAGGTTGTTATTCGCTGGATTCTCGATGGAAAAATTAAAGCTAGAAGAACGAAGCACCTTAATCTTGAATACTCCGTAACTCCCGTTGATTTAGCGTCGTTTATTCTAGAAAAGAAGATTGAAAACAAAACGAGGCAATTTGGAGTAGATTTTCACGATTGGGAAAAAACGTTTCGTGACAATCAAAAATTAAGAGAAGAAATGGATCAGTTAAAAACCACCATTCGGATCGAACAAGCAAAAAATCGTTCACTTAAAAGAATGTTAAAAGCTGAATATGCTCTTTCTGACACTCCGCCTCTGACTTTAACCTCTTTATTAGGCTTAGAGCCTGGGGCTGATAGTGATACTATCAAAAAAGAATACAAGAAACTATTAAAAGCCCTTCATCCCGATCGAGGCGGCGATGACCGGCTCTTTAGAGTATTTTATGAACACTATGACAAAGTAAAGGATTCAGCCAAAAGCTGAATCCCTTTTTTTTATAATACTTGATCCCCTTTTACCCCATTAATAGAATAACTTGCAACGATGTTAGCACTTAATGAATGGGATACGGAGCAGTATTTGTCTTTTGACAATTGGATTGCACGAACGACTTTGTCTTCTGGCAGATCCCCTTCTACTGAATAGTGAATATGAAAATCTGTAAATTTCTTCGGTTCTGTATCCGCACGTGTTCCCTCTACTTCCATGGCAAAACCCGTTAATTCTAAACGCATCTTCTTCAAAATCATCACGATATCAATTCCTGTACAGCCTGCTAGTGAATAAAGGAGCAGCTCTGTTGGTCTCGGACCGCTATTTTGACCTCCAACCTCTGGTGCAGCATCCATCCTTAATTCATGTCCTGACGGTGTCGTACCCGTAAAAGCCATATCTCCTGTCCATGTAATCGTTGATTTCATTTCTACCATCCCTTCCTTTATGTAATACCACCCTTATTTTACCTTAAAAAAAGGTTTTGAACCCATAATTGAGTCCAAAACCTTTCGTATTACTTCAATAATGACATGTCGATTAAGCCTTTGATATCACTGCTTGGAATATATCCAGCTTCTTTGCTGATATCTGCCATTTCCTGAATGACTTTTTCGTTAACGTCTGTTGTGACCGCTAAACGAGAGAATGCTGCATCTACTTCGTCTTTATTTAATTCTTTCCCTGTAAGATCTTTTAAATGTTTGATAACAATTTCTTTACTCTCTTCTGGGTTGTCTTGAATGAATTGTACTGACTTTTTGTGTGCATCAAGATACTTCTGTGATAGGTCTTTGTTTTTCAAGAAGTCTGCTCTAGCAGCAACTACTGTATTGGTAGATTCCTTCCCCCATGCAAATTCATCCCAGTCTAAAAGGAGTTTTCCATTTGCTTGGTTTTCAAGTACATATCCCCAAGGCTCTTGTGTTGCAGCTGCATCTACTTGTTTTTGAACAAATAAAGATGCTGTATCAGCAGGGGCTGCAGCAAATAAATCTACTGTACCGCCGCTTGTTTTCGCTTTTAAATCTGCTTCTTTTAGCGCTTTACGTAACATAACATCCTGTGTACTTCCAATTACCGGAATCGCTACTTTTTTTCCATCTAAATCTTCTAATTTTTCCACTCCGCTGCCTTCTGCAGCTACAAGAACCGCTCCGCCATTTACCGCACCTGAGATGAGGTGGTACTCTTTGTTTTTCACATAAAAGTTAAGTAATGGACCAGGTCCTACTGTACCAACGTCAATTGCTTTGGTAGCCATAGCTTCCATAAATAGTCCGCCATTTGCAACTGTTTTCGTTTCAATTGTAACATCCTTACCGAAAGCATCTTCAAAATAGCCTTTTTCCAGTGCAACAATTGTTGCGATATGAGTTAAGTTTGGAAAATATCCAATCTTAACAGTTTTTACCTCTTCACCTTCGCCTCCACCTTCGTTTGAAGATTGCGCACAGCCGCTTAGCAGACCGATAAATAATATGGTGATAAATAAATACAGCATAGATTTTTTCAACATTTTTTTCTCTCCTGGCCATATAAGTATTTTATTAAGCTCTTTTTCTAATACCCCATTTTACTTCTACATTGCGTTCAAGTCTTGAAAAAACAACATTATCGACAATTGTCCCGATAATCGCAATGATAATCATGACAGAAATAACTAAATCCATTTGACCGAGTGAACGACCCATCTCGAGCAGCTGACCAAGTCCTCCTCCGCCTCCAAGCAGTTCACCTGCCATTAACGCGCGCCATGAAAATGCCCATGCAATCCGCAGCCCTGAAATGATTTGTGGTACAGATGCTGGAAGGATCACAGTGCGCAGGAAGTGAAAACCACTTGAACCATACACCTTGGCAACCCGCTGGTAAAGCTGTGGGACATTCTTGAATCCGCTGGTTGCGTTAACCGTCATGGTCCACGTGGCACCGATTGTAACAATAAACAAGATCGAAAAGTCATTTAAACCAAACCAAATAATCGCCAGCGGGAACCAGACAATACTTGGAATCGATTGAAGAGCCGTTACGACAAAACCAAGTGTATCTTCGACCAGTTTATATCGCCAGATGAAGTACCCTAATATCAATCCGACGACGATTGCAATCGTAAATCCAAGTAGGATACGCCCCATACTTTTACCGATTGCCAGTGTAATTTGACCACTCATTAAGCCGTTAAAAAGCGTTTCGAGCACTTGAGTCAGGCTAGGAAACATAAAATCTGGAAGGCTGGAAAATCTAGATGTGACTTCCCATATCACCGCTATCGCCGCGATGAAGATGATCCGTCTTAAAGCTGTAGTCATCACCGATTTCCTCCTTCAATACTTTTTCGATTTCTTCTTGCAAGATAGACAAGATTCGTTGTTCGGTATTTAACGTCACACTATCAGGTGTAACCCCATCTTTCATGGTTGGAACAGGAATGATTTCCTTGATCCTTCCTGGACGTGTGGCAAAAACAACGACTTCTTCTGAAAGGAGAACCGCTTCCCTAATATTGTGAGTAATAAAGAAGATGGTAACTTTCGTCTTCCTCCAGATTTCTAGCAGCTCTTTATGCAGTACCATTCTCGTTTGTTCATCTAGAGCTGAAAAAGGCTCATCCATTAGCAGGATGTCAGGTTCCATGACTAACGCTCTAGCGATTGAAACCCGCTGCTTCATTCCTCCAGATAATTCGTGAGGATAGGAATTTACATATTTACTGAGGTGAACCATTTTTAATACATCAAGCGCCTTCGCTTTTGCCTCTTCTTTTGGCATTTTTTTTAGCATCAGCCCATATGTTACATTTTCTAAAACAGTCAGCCAAGGAAATAAACCTGCTTCCTGGAAAACTACTACTCTTTCGGGACCAGGTTTTGATACCAAGTCTCCATCGACGCGGATTTCGCCGCTATCTGCTTTATCAAGTCCTGCAACAAGGTATAGCAATGTAGACTTTCCACATCCTGATGGTCCAACGATTGAAACAAAGCTTCCCTTTTTAACATTCAAATTTATTCCATCAAGTACTTTCACTTTTTCTTTTCTATCATTTACAAAACTTTTCTGAATATCTTCAATCGTTAAGTACATTATATTTCACCTCTTCTTAATACCCAGTAAAACCATTGGTTTTATTATATTACAAACATTGCTTAAGTCAACTATTATTCTTTCATTCTGAAAACTTTTCTATTTATTCTTTTTCTATTTCTTTTTATATTAACTGAATTTTCTTTAAATATTTTTCTACAATTGCCTAGCAATCCTGATGGATTCCCGTCGTTATTTGGTAGAACGCTGCTATTTCTAATAGAATCTGGTGATTCATGTAGACAAGTTTTTTACAGTCATGGCAGGAGAAACACCCCTCTACCTCAAACTATTTAAGTAGAACGAAAAGCTAGTCTAACGAATAAGTTGAAAGGTGGTCATTGCTATGAGCCAAGATATTACCCTACAACAAATCGCTGAAGGAGTTCCAAAGACACTTTTGTATGCGTCTGATAGAGACATTGAAGGATTCCAAAAAATCATCGAAGAAACAATAAAACTAAGAGAAGCACATAGAAACCTGCAGAAAATGGTAAAAAGTTTTTCTACCTCTACGATCCAGCGTACGTAAGAATTTTAGCCAAAAAAAAGACCCATCTTGGTCAAATGGGTGGGTCTAAACATACCTTTATTAGCATACATATTAACTTAGAAGAATCTATTACTCTTATAAGGAAGTAATAGTTTGTACGGTCTCACTATTAATTTTTGCAAGTTCTGGATAAAGGTTAAAAGTTCTTCTCGAAATAAAGGAAATTTAGACCGTCCTTGCATGGCTGTTAACCTTCTATAGTCATTGAGCAATCTGTCTAGTTCCTGGCTGCATACTACCGTTTCTTCACTAGACAGGCCTTTTGCCATCCCTATTTCTATCATCTCAGCTCTCTTCTCATTTATTGCCTCTTCTAAATCTACTATCCTCATTACAAAATACACCTCTGAAAAAAATAAATTACCCAGATGCTTTAATCTTTTAATGTCATGAAATGAATTATAGCATTTTTTTTAATCTATTAAATCGTTTCGATAAAACAAGTTAAAAAGTGACAAAACTAGACGTTATTTAAAATTTCTGAACATTTACACATAAAAAAAAGAGACAGGATTTCTGTCTCTTTTCAGATATTAAGCATGAAAATTTGTGCCATCTGTCGTAGCTTGGACAATTCCTGCACGAATAACAAAATCACCGAAGTGCTCGTCTTGCTCACGTTCTTTCGCATAACGGGAAAGAACGACACGCAGTTCACTCAAAATATCTTCTTCACCAATGTTTTCTCGGTACATTTTACTTAAACGGCTGCCGTCATGTGCGGCTCCTAAGTACATATTGTATTTGCCGGGTGCCTTGCCGATAAAGCCAATTTCCCCTAGCGCATGACGCGCACAGCCGTTCGGGCATCCTGTCATACGAATGGTTATTTCTTTATCTCGAAGACCGTTTTCGTCCACAATACCTTCAATTTTGTCGATTAGACGCGGCAAATAACGTTCTGCTTCTGCCATTGCTAAACCGCATGTTGGCAGAGCAACACAGGCAATAGAGCTGCGGCGGAGTGCTGAAATATGCTCACCATCCGTTAAACCATATAGTTCAATCAATTCACTAATTTTCTTCTTATTCTGGGCTGATACATTGGCAATGATAATATTCTGATTAGACGTCAGACGGATATCACCTGTATGTATCTTGGCAATTTCCCTTAATCCTGTCTTCAGCTTATAATCATCAAAATCTGCCACACGTCCGCCTTCAACAAACAGTGTTAAATTCCATTTTCCACCAATGCCCTTCACCCAGCCATAACGATCGCCATTGTTATCAAAATGATAAGGCTTTGCTTCATCAAGACTCCAGCCAAGGCGCTCTTCTAGCTCTTCCTTAACTGTCTCAAGGCCTAATCGGTCGACAGTATACTTGAAACGTGCGTTTTTACGTTCTGAGCGGTTTCCATAATCACGTTGAATCGTAATAACCTTTTCTGCCACATCATAGATTTGCTCTGGTTTAACGAAGCCTATTACCTTGGCAAGCTGCGGGTAGGTCTCTTTGTCTCCATGAGACATACCCATTCCGCCGCCAATGGCCACGTTAAAGCCGACAAGCTTTTCGTCTTCAACAATCGCAATTAAACCGAGATCCTGTGAGAAAACGTCAATATCATTAGATGGTGGCACCGCGATACCGATCTTAAATTTACGCGGCAGATAAAGCGGTCCGTACATTGGTTCTTCTTCTACATCCGGTGTTCCAGCGACTTTTTCTTCATCAAGCCAAATTTCATGATAAGCTCTTGTCCGCGGCAATAGGTCATTACTTAATTTTTTCGACCATTCGTACACTTCAGCGTGAACCTCAGACTGATAAGGATTCGAGGCACACATCACATTACGGTTCACATCTCCGCAAGCTGCAATGGTGTCTAGAAGGGCAGCATGAATTTCCTGAATGGTGCTTTTCATATTCCATTTCAAAATTCCATGCATTTGGAATGTTTCACGCGTTGTTAGTTTTAACGTACCATTGCCATATTTTTCTGCTAAGTCATCCATAACAAGCCACTGCTCGGGAGTAGCGACACCACCTGGCATACGAACACGGAGCATAAACTGGTAAGCAGGCTCTAACTTTTGCTTTTGCCGCTCGTTGCGGAGGTCACGGTCATCCTGCAAGTAGCTGCCATGGTGCTTCATTAGGCGGTTATCATCGTCTGGAATTCCTGCACTGATTCTGTCGAGCATAACTTCTTTCAGTGTTCCGCGTAAATAGTTACTTTCTCTTTTTATACGCTCTACATCACTTGGCGCGCCTTCAGGTGCCTTTAATTTTTGCTTCACCATTTAAGAAAAATCTCCTTCCACTACTGTATCAATATACATCGCGCTGGTATCGTTTTTGCTGCTGCATATCTGCTAAGTAGGCTTCTGCCTCTTCTCGGCTCAAGCTTCCTTCTTTTTCGATTATTTCAATAAGGGTTTGATGGACATCGTGTGCCATATGTTTCTCATCACCGCAAATGTATACTGCAGCACCTTCTTGAAGCCACTGGAACACTTCTTTGCTTTGTTCAAGCATACGGTGCTGAACATAAACTTTTTCAGCTGTATCACGTGAAAAAGCAACATCCATTCTAGTTAATACACCGTCTTTTAACCATTTTTGCCATTCTGTTTGATATAGGAAATCTGTCACAAAATGCTGGTCTCCAAAGAACATCCAAGACTTACCTTCTGCCCCAGTTTCCTCGCGCTCTTGCATAAAGGAGCGGAATGGAGCTACACCTGTACCAGGTCCAACCATAATGATTGGGGTATCAGGATTCGCTGGGAGCTTAAAGTTTTCGTTGTGTTGAATGTAGATTGGTACAGTGTCTCCCGGCTGTAATCGTTCTGCGGTAAAAATAGAGCAGACACCTTTACGGTCACGGCCGTGCGCATTGTAACGGACAGCACCTATCGTTAAATGAACTTCATCTGGATTTGCATTTAAGCTGCTTGCAATCGAATAGAGTCGTGCAGGCATTTTTCTAAGAACCGAAACAAACTCTTGAGGAGAGCTGTTCACCGGTCCAAACTCGCGAACCACATCTAGTAAATCATGCCCATCAAGATAGGATTTTACTTTTTCGCTGTCATTAAGAAGTTCCTGTAAGTCGCTGTTTGCAGTAAGTTTTGCTGCTTTTTCAAGAAGCGGTTTTGTTAATGTTGTAATCTCATAATAGGTTGTCAGCGCATCTTTTAACGAAAGAACTTCGCCTTGTTTATTTATGGTTACACTTTCTTCTGGATTCCATTTCAATTCTTCCAGAAGCAGGTCAACTAGCTCTGGATCATTTTCTGGATAGATTCCTAGACTATCCCCTGGTTCGAAGCTTAGACCCGACCCTTCCAGCGATAACTCGAGATGTCGTGTTTCTTTATTCGATCCACGGCCGTTTAAGTTGAGATTATCAAGCACTTCTGCTCTAAACGGATTGGTTCTAGAGTAGGTCGATTCAACCGTTTGGGAAGTTGCTGCCTGAGTTAGTGCAGGAATTCCACCCTTTGCTTCACCTAAGCTGCTGATGATTCCTTCAAGCCATTCTGCTGCCGGTTCATCGTAATCAAGATCACAGTCGAAACGCGGATAAAGCCGGGTACCCCCTAGTTCCTCTAAGCGGGCGTCAAATTGTTTTCCTGTTTGACAAAAGAATTCATATGAGCTGTCTCCAAGAGATAAAACTGAAAAGTTTAATTCCTCAAGCTTCGGAGCACGCTTACCATGTAAAAACTCATGGAATGTCAGGGCATTATCCGGTGGATCGCCTTCCCCATGCGTACTTACGATAATAAGTAGATTTTTTACTTTTTTAATATTGTTTGGCTTAAAATCGCTCATAGTGGAAACAGTTACTTGGAACCCTTTCCCCTCAAGTGTCGTACTGGCCTTTTTTGCTAAGCCTCGTGCATTACCTGTTTGTGAACCGTAAAGAATGGTCACTTCTTTTGAAGGTGTCCCCTCTGTGGTTCCTTGCTGGCTTGGCACTCCGAGGACTGAAGCCAATGGCGCAGAAGCTGCACCCGCAAGATACCCACTCAACCAAACTTTTTGAGATTCAGTAAAAGTAGGTAAAAGACGATTTAGGAGTTCCGCCTGCTCCTGATTAAACGGACTGTTCATTACCTGAAGTTGCAACGTTATCCACCTCACTATGGAATATAAACTTTATCATACAGTATTTTTTTAGAGGCTGTTAGATTTAAATTAGTCTTTTTAGTGACCCAGTTCTCTATTTAATAAGTTTTAGTTACCTAAATCCTTTTGGTAATCTACTCACCAACCGCACGTTCGATTACGATATCTTCGATTACGGTATGGCTGCTTAAAGCTGGAGTACACAGGATCCTTTGACCTTCTTTTTGACGGGATCGAACGATTTTGTTCAATTCTGCAAGAAGGAGGCCGGTAAATAGCATATAAGGAACGACGATAACTCGGCCTTTTGCTCCTTCCGATATCGTCTCCAATCCCTCACTTAACTTTGGTTCAGTCGCTGCTAAATAGCAAACGGATACCTTTTCAGGTCCAAGCCGCACCCCTATGCCATCTGCAATCTTAGCAAAGTTCACATGAACATCAGGGTCACTGCTGCCCACACCGACAATCAATAACCTATCAGCGGGGAGCACTTCACCTGCTGAATCCTTAATTAACTCAGCGACCGCATCCAAAATAACTTCCTGCACGCCAAATGGATTCTTTATTTTGACCGGAATAGTAGGATATTTAGCCATCAAGGGTGACAATGCTTCAGGGATATCCCGTTTAATGTGTCCCGCTGCCAAAAGAAACAGAGGAACTACATCGATTTCCGTTGCACCTTGTTCAACACATGTTTCAAAGCCTTCTTCAATCAACGGCTCTGTCAACTCAAGGAAACTAAGCTCCTGAATCGGTACATCAATTCGTGCCTTAACCTTGTCGATAAAGGCTCTAATCTCGACCGCACCTTTTTTGGAGCGAGTACCGTGGCCGATATAAAGAATTGCTTTCATACATTGTGCTCCCTTCTGCTGTTACCGGTTGGCTGCTGGAATATTTGGTACAATTTCTTCTTGAAACCAATTCAATTTTTTGTGGAGGGTTACTACCTCTCCAATCACGATCATACTTGGATTGGTAATCTGTTCTCTTTCCACCACTGCTTCAATATTCTCAAGCGTTCCGACCACGATTCTCTGGTCACTTAATGTACCCCAATGAATCAGAGCAATCGGAGTCTGTGATGATTTACCGTTTTCGATTAATTGTTTGGTAATTGTCGAAAGATGAGATACCCCCATATACACACAAATCGTATCTACACCCTTTGCCAAATGCGCCCACTGGTGTTCCGCCTCAACATCGCCAGCCTGATGTCCGGTGATGAATGCAAAGCTTTTACTTAAGGACCGATGGGTAACAGGAATTCCTGCATAAGCAGAGGCAGCGATTCCAGCCGTAATGCCTGGAACAATTTCAAACGGAACATTATGCTTCGCGCATTCCTCCGCTTCTTCGCCGCCACGTCCGAAAACAAAAGGATCTCCTCCTTTTAAGCGGACAACCTGATACCCCTTTTTGGCGTATTTCACGAGGAAATGATTAATGGTCTCCTGCTTCATTGTATGATAATGTGGAAGCTTGCCGCAATAGACAAGCTGCGCTCCCTCTTTCGCATTCTCCAAAAGTTCAGGATTTACCAGCCGATCATAGAGGATGACATCAGCTTGCTTGAGGCAGCGTAATCCTTTTACTGTAATTAAATCTGGATCTCCAGGACCCGCACCTACTAAATAAACCTTGCCAACCATTGATCAACCATCCTTTCTTATCAACTCATGTTAGAGAATGTTTTTTTCTAGGAGGTAACTTAAAATTTGGTTCACGGCCTCTTCCACTGTTAAAAGGTCAGAACGGACTGTAATCTCTGGAATTTCCGGTGCTTCATAAGGAGAATCAATCCCAGTGAAATCCTTTATTTCCCCGCGTCGAGCCTTTGCATATAACTGCTTTGGATCACGCTTTTCACACTCATTAAGAGGACAGTCAACAAAAACTTCAATAAACTCGCCTTCTTCAAAAATAGCCCGGACCTGGTCGCGGTCGGAACGGAATGGAGAGATAAATGCTGTCGTTACAACAGCACCGCTATCTACAAACAATTTGGCAACTTCGCCAATTCTTCTGATGTTCTCTGTCCGGTCATGGTCTGAAAAACCAAGATCTTTATTTAATCCATGGCGGATATTATCACCATCTAAAACATATTCATTAATACCCTGACGGTACAATGCGCTTGATACGGCGTTTGCAATCGTGGATTTACCAGAACCAGAAAGTCCTGTAAACCATAGTACACAGCTTCCATGACCATTTTGAGCATGACGGTCGGATTTTGAAACGGTACTAGCATGCCAAGTGATATTCGTTGCTTTTGTCATTTGTTTCTCCTCCTTAAACCGTCGTTTCTTCTTTCATTCCCTCAATCAACACTTCAACAACCTCTTTACGGCTGAATGTGGATGGAGGAAGCTGTCCTGCGCGAAGCAATTCTCTTACTTTTGTTCCAGAAAGGATCACTCTGTCTTCGCTGCTGTGCGGGCAAGTTTTATCAGAAGCCATTCCTTCACACTTTGTGCAATAGAAGCTATGTTCAAAGAATAAAGGTTTAATACCAAGTTCCCCTTCAGGGAATTCATTAAAAATTAATTGAGCATCGTACGTACCGTAATAATTACCGACACCTGCGTGGTCACGGCCAACGATAAAATGCGTGCAGCCAAAGTTTTTGCGGGCAATTGCATGGAAAATCGCTTCTCTTGGTCCTGCATATCTCATTGCCGCTGGGTAGACACCAAGCTGTACACGTTCTCGAGGGTAGTAATTTTCAAGAAGGACACGATAGCTTTTTAGACGAACATCGGCTGGGATATCGTCAGACTTCGTTTCCCCAACAAGCGGGTTCACGAAAAGTCCATCAACTGTTTCAAGTGCTGCTTTTTGAATGTACTCATGTGCACGGTGAATAGGATTTCTTGTTTGGAAACCGACAACTGTTTTCCAGCCTTTTTCTTCAAACAATGCACGTGTTTCTTTCGGCTCGAACCAAACATCGCCGAAGATTCCTTTTTCAGGCTTTTTAACTAACACTACTTCACCGGCCACATAGACAGGTCCTCTTTCATACAGACGCTTAACTCCTGGATGAGCAGTTTCTAGTGTTTTATAAATCTCAACGGCTTCCTTGTCTAAATTCGGTTCATACCATTCTGAAACGGTAATAACCCCATATACCTCTTTATTGTAAACAAGCTTTATTTTCTCCCCCACTTCAAGTGTTGCTGCTGTTTCATAAGAAACCGGAAGTGTAACAGGAATAGACCAAATCGTATTGTCTGCAAGGCGCATGTTCTCTACGACATTTTCATAATCTGCTTTTCCAAGAAAACCGGTTAGTGGACTAAATAACCCAACACCGATCAACTCAAGGTCACTTAAGGCAATGGCGTCGATTTCGAGTTCTTTTACAATGGATGTTACATCATAGTTTGGATCAAATGCTTGGATTAGTTTACCTCCATGAGGTGCTGGTAAAAATGACAACAGAATCATACCTTTCTTTTTTGAATTTACGTTATTTTATTAAAAATCCTCTAAATTAGAGATTTATATCAGCGATAAAGAATTTATCGTTGAAATCAAAAATGTTTTAGCGAAGCGAACAAACTACTTTTCTGCTGCTTCTACGACTGGTTGATTCGACCTTTTCATCAATGACGACACTCCAAATACGGAGATTAAAACACCTGCCATTGCTACAATCGGATAAAAGTTATGTTCAATCAGCAATTGGATAAGTGTATAAGAAAGCACCATAGATAAAACAGGTGACACAATCCAAACCGTAAGAAGCTGAACCACTATACCTTTTTTTAAGACAGACTTGCCTTGTTTGGCAAAGCCAATGCCGATAATTGAAGATGTTGTGATTTGTGTCAGTGGTACAGGAATGCCGAAAACAGAGGCGACAGTAACAATCGCTGCTCCTGTTCCAGAAATGACACAGCCCTCTTCCAGACGAAGCGTGGTAATTTTCTTCCCATTTGTTTCAAGAACACGATGACCTAACAGAATGGCACCAGCTGCTACAAAAAGCCCGCCCCAGAAAATACCGGCACTTGTCGACATGATATCAGCCCCGACTAGCGGTCCCACTGCATTGGCAACATTGTTCATCCCCGCTGAGAAAGCTTCAAATAACCCCATACATACGACAAGAACAGAAAGGATTGGAATGGCTTTCGGCGCTTCCATCCAACGTTTCAACGTTTTATTTTTTAATAGATTCGCAGCTAGAATCGCAATCACGAATGCCGCAAAAGGAGTAAGCAGCCAAAAAAACATAATCCATGCAAGGTTACTCACAAACACAGATTGATAGACAATTCCAGCCCCTACTACTGATCCTACTGCTACTTCACTGGTGGAAAGTGGTATCCCGAATATATTCGCTAAAAATAAAGACAGCGCAGCTGATGCTAAAACGATGAGAGCGATTGGTACGGTAAAAGTGCTGTTTGGTACAATTCCGCTGCCAATGGTTTTTACTACTTCACCGCCGCCAAGCCAAGCCCCAAAGAACACGGTAATACCGCATAGTAACAGTGCCAGCTTTTTCTTCACCACTCCTGCTCCGTAAGAAATTCCCATCGAAGCAGCTGCACCACTTGCACCAATATTAATTGCAAAAAATAACCCTATCGTAACTGCTATAATTGTGAGCAAACTAAAAGCCCCCTTTTAGGATGTGTGTAAGCCACACTCCGTTTTGCCACTTCCCGCCCAGCGCCCTGCACGTGAATCACCATCTGCCGTAACAGGCTGTGTACAAGGGAAACAGCCGATACTAGGGTAATTTTGATCATGTAAGGTATTGTAAGGGATATCTTTTTCCTTGATATAGTCCCAAACTTCGTCCCATGTCCAGTGAATAAGCGGACAGATTTTAATATTCTGAAACTTATCATCTTTATTAAGAAATTGAGTGTTTGCTCTAGTGGGTGATTGTTCTCGGCGAAGCCCTGAGATCCAAGCTTGTTTTGCCGTCAGCGTCTCCCTTAATGGAATGACTTTACGGATATTACAGCATTGGTTAGGCTCCCTCTTCCATAGTGCTGACCCATATTGCTCGCGTTGTTCATCTAATGTCAGCTTTGGGAGTTTTCGCTCAATATTTAGTGAAGGAAAACGCTCTTCGATTTTGTTAATTACCTCATACGTTTCCGGAAAGTGTAAGCCAGTATCTAAGAATACAATATGCGCGTCTGGCTTAACCTGCTGGATAAGGTCGATTAATACAATCGCTTCAGCTCCAAAGCTCGAAGCATACACAATTTGGTCTTCTGGATACGAGTTGTATGCCCACTCTAATACCGATTTTGCTCCCTTTGTTTTATCCTCAATAGAGAAATGATCGGATATTTGGTTCAAGTTTTCATATGTTACCGGTGTAGCCATTACTATAAACCTCCTCTGTTTATCAAAAAAGCCTTCCCGAAAAGGAAAGGCATCTCACGATAGTTTAACGCCTTATCTCCCAAAATGAAGATCATTTTGCTGGAATTAGCACCTTGCACAGCAGGTTGCCGGGCTTCATAGGACCAGTCCCTCAGCCTCTCTTGATAAGTATTTTGTATTTGATGAAATTAATCCTACCATACCAATAGGTTTTATGTAAATGAGTAAAACAAAAATTTTGAAAAATAAATTTTCTACCATTTTATTCCATTCGCCAAGAAAAAAAACGCCCTGGACGCAATACCGTCTAGAACGCATTAGTTAGACATCACTTTCCATTTTTCTAATTGACTTAAACCTCGTTGATCCGTTAGTTGTTGTTTTGCGATCTCTATTCCTTCTCCTATGTCATTTACTGCACCAAACAGGTGATACCTTATGCCAGTATTAAATAGCACTTGATTGTAATAGGGCTGGAGTGATGCAGATTGTTCCCCGCTGAGAATCGCCAGCGTAATGTCAGACTGTTCTTGTACAGACAGCTTGATATCTTTATCTAACTCGTGCACCAACAGGCCGTATTCCTCCGGTTTTACGATGGAAGATTCAATCTTATTGTCTGTTATTTTGTAAATAAAGCTGTTGCGGTGAACAGGCAAATCCTCAGAGCCTTCCGTTCCTTGAACGACATAGACATTTTTAAAGGAAAGCTCTTTAAACATAGGTGCAATTTTGTTAATCGCTGTCCGATGATATGCACCCATCATCAGAGATTCTGCATTAGCTAGATTTAATAACTTCTCTACTGTATTAAAAAGAGTTCTCACCCCCAGCTCTTTGCGGATTCCTCGCAGCTTTCCTAAACTAGAGCAATATTCCTCTGTGTTTGCAAAAGCAATTCCTGCTTCTTGGATTGTTTCTGCCAATCTTTGCGGCGGTTGAGAAACATTAATACCTAATTGTAAAAGAATATCCTTGAGCGCTGTTCCATATTTCGGCGGCAGTGAATCGCTGCCATGTAAAAACACTGGAAACCCGTATTCAGCCATCAAAATGGCAGCAGGAATAGTCCCCGTAAAGGAATTCCTTCCATTATACGGACTGGCTAGATCAATAATAGACCGGTTTGACACTTCAAGTTTATTGCTAACATCCTGATAGGCAAGCACAAACGCCAGCAATTCCTCCGGCGATTCCGTTTTCAAGCGGAGCGCAATCAGATAGGCAGCAATTTGGGCATCTGTTGCCTTGCCGCTAATAATCGTTTGAGCGACTTCTTTTGTTTGTTGATAGTCTAAGTCTTTCGACCCTCTTTTTCCTCTTGCGACTTCTTTAAGCCATTGTTGCATAGCTTTCCGCCTTCCCCTCTGCTTCTAGTAAACTTATTTTATCACGGAAGGTGACAACTTCTCCAACAACGATCATAGCAGGATTTTGAATACCTTCTTTTTTAACCACGCTGACAATTGAGCTTAGTGTTCCTGTAACGGTTCGCTGCGCCAGAGTTGTTCCCTGCTGAATGATCGCAACTGGAGTATTTTCCTTTTTTCCATGCTTCATTAATTCCTCGCAAATATACGGGAGGTTTGTGATTCCCATATAAATTGCCAGTGTGTCAACACCTGTAGCTAGGCTCTTCCAATTAATGTCGGTTGGTTTCCCCTTCGGCTTATGCCCCGTGACGACAGCAAAAGAGCTTCCTAAATCGCGATGTGTAATCGGGATTCCAGCATAGGCTGGAGCGGCTATTCCGGCTGTTATCCCTGGAACCACTTCAACTTGGAGCCCCTTTGCCAGCAAAGCTTCGACCTCCTCCGCTCCGCGTCCAAATACGAAGGGATCACCGCCTTTTAAGCGGACAACGTTTTTCCCCTGTTTGGTGTACTTGACTAACAGATGGTTGATCGTTTCTTGCTGTAATGTATGATAATTTGGTTGTTTCCCACAATAAATGAGATGGCAATCGCGTTTTGCCTCTTTTAAAAGTTCTGGATTCACCAGACGGTCATAAAGAATAACATCTGCCCTCTGGATACATTTTAATGCCTTTACCGTTATTAATTCCGGGTCACCTGGACCCGCTCCAACAATATACGCTTTCCCCATAACGATCACTCCTTCTTATCGCTGTGTACTAGTTGCCGCAGCCCTTGTTTTCGGCAGCTCCAACACCATTTTTGTTTGCTTTTTCCCATGTGTGTAATACAGTGCAAATCCAGTAAAAAGAACCCCGCTGACTAAATTGCCAATTAGCACAGGCATTTGATTCCACAGCCACCAATCAGCCATACTAATATCTGCGCCAAGAATCATGCCAGCAGGGATGACAAACATATTGACCACAGCGTGCTCAAAGCCTTGGGCAAAGAAAATTAATATCGGCAGCCACATGGCAGCAATTTTCCCAATTACGGACTTTGTCGTCATCGCCATAACAGCACCAAGTGTCACCATCCAATTACAGAGCAGCGCTTTTACAAAAACAACGAGTAAACCTTCTGAGCCAAGACTTTTGTACCCTAGCGTTTTGGCTTCTGCCGCTGCCAGGATCTTTGCTGCAACTGCATGATTTGTGACCTGTCCGAGCTGTGTAACTGCTGCAATATATAGAATAGCGTAAAAAACAGCGCCTATTATATGACCGATAATGACCCAAAACCAATTCTTTAACATCTGTGCTGTGGATGCTTTTTTCGCCAGCACAGCAACGGGTATTAGAGCGAAACTGCCCGTTACTAATTCCAATCCAAGGAGAATGATAATGACAAATGCGGCTGGAAATAGTAATGCCCCGACAATCCCTAGCCCTGTTTGGATCTCAGCCGTGAAAGCTAATGTTGTTCCAAATCCGAGCAGCGCTCCACCAAGGGCCCCCCTGATGAGCAAATCCTTCACAGGTAATTTCGCCTTTCGTTCTCCAGCTTGAATCATACTTTCCACTACTTGATTTGGACTCACAATCACCATCTTTTCACCCCCCTTATTTTAGATAATTTGGGGTTATGTCGCTTTGAAAAGTTCATAGTTACCTAACCATTTCTTTATTTTCTGGTTCGGGCACTATAGACCTCTCATAGTGACCGAAACCTGGACGACTGCCCTGACTCGCTCACTATGAACCTATAAAAAAAGACCCACATCCCCCATCTATTCTCTAATTAAGACATAGACTTGACCACCCGTAACCTCGACAGGATAAGTCTGAACGCACCCTATATCCGGCTCCTGGACCTTGCCGTCCTTTACGCTGATTTTCCAATCGTGCATAGGGCAAAATACATATTCGCCGCTTAGTATACCTTCTGCAAGGACGCCCCCTTTATGGGGACAGCGGTTCTCAATGGCACGAATATCGCCATTTTCCGTTTTAAAAACGGCTATTTCCTTATTGCCGACGATGACAGTTTTTCCTAACTTTTGTGGTAATTCTGCTGCTTCACCGATGAAGACACTGCGTAATGTTTTTTCCATAAGCTCCAACTCCCCCTTATTTCGTTTCTACTGGAATCTTTACATTTTGATATAAATCTCTTAAAAGGTTTTTATTATTTAACGCTTCTTTCCATGGATCTTGAACCACAGACAATGCCTCATCAATTCGATTATTGTATTCCTGCACCATTAACTCGTCTGATAGTACCTCTCGAATATGGTCGATCCCTAAGCGCTCCACCCATGCTGAAGTTCTTTCCAGGTATTTCGCACTTTCACGATAATATTGAAGGAATGCACCAATCATCTCGACCAACTCATCACCTGTTTTAAACTTAAACAACAAATCCGCTTCACGCAGATGTGTTCCGCCATTCCCGCCTACATACATTTCCCATGCACCTTCCACACCAACGATCCCAACATCTTTAATTCCACTTTCTGCACAGTTGCGCGGACAGGCTGACACAGCCATTTTCACTTTATGAGGAGTGTTTAAGCCTTCAAATTTCCTTTCTAACCGGATTCCCATTCCAATTGAATCCTGCGTTCCAAACCGGCAGAAATTTTCACCTACACAGGTTTTCACAGTGCGTAGTCCCTTAGAATAAGCCGACCCAGATGGCATATCAAGTTCTGCCCAAATCTTTGGCAGGTCTTCTTTGTAGACACCGAGTAAATCAATTCGTTGACCACCCGTAACCTTTATCATGCCAACCTTATATTTATCGGCAACATCAGCAATTTTTCTTAGGTCATCGGAGGTTGTAACGCCGCCATACATTCTAGGAACAACGGAGTAGGTCCCATCCTTTTGGATATTAGCATGCATTCTTTCATTGACATATCTGGCTTCGCGCTCGTCCTGATATTTTACCGGATCAATCATACCCAGATAATAATTTAAAGCAGGCTTACATTTTGAACAGCCATCTGTTTTCCACTCCAGCACGTTCATTACCTCGCGTATATGAGTGAGTCCCTTTTCACGAATTTCTGCCAGCACTTCCTCTCTTGATAATGTCGTACAGCCGCAGATTGCTTCCTTTTGGTCTGCTTGAAATTGGTCACCAAGTGTACAAGCGAGTAAATCAGAAACAAGTGATTTACATCCCCCGCATGAACGGGAAGCGTTCGTACAGCCTTTCACCTGGTCAACTGTCGTTAATCCATTTGCTTTAATTGCCTCGACAATACTTCCTTTCGTGACACCATTACAGCCGCAAATAAGCTCCTCATCAGACATGCTGGCAACTAAATTTACCTCTGAATTATCACCTTGAGAGGACTCTAAATATTCCTCTATCAGTGCCCCTTTTTTAATAAAGTCAAATAACTTATTTCCATCCTTTGTATCACCGAACAGTACAGCACCTGCAATCTTTCCGTCTTCAATGAGTACTTTTTTATAAACACCATTCCAATCATCGTACATTTTATATACTTTTGTACGCTCATCCTCATTGATTTTTCCTGCTGAGAAAACATCGACACCTGATACCTTTAATTGGGTCGATAAAACAGAACCTTGGTAGCCTTCATCCTGTATCCCACAGAGTCTTTTCGCTAATACTTGTCCTTGGTGATATAGTGGCGCTACTAAACCGTAGGCAATTCCGCGGTGCTCGGCACATTCCCCTACCGCAAACACATTCTGTATATCTGTCTCTAAATAATCATTCACAAGGATTCCACGGTTAACTGGTATTCCCGCTTCTTGCGCCAACGCGACATTCGGTTTAATCCCGACCGCCATCACAACCAAATCTGCTTTAATTCTGCTGCCATCCGAAAACTTTAATCCTGTAACATGTTTTCGGCCGGTAATTTCTGCAGTATTTTTTTGTAAAATAAAATTCATGCCCTGTTTCTCTAACTCTGTTTGCAGCAATTTCCCTGCCGTTCGATCTAACTGACGCTCCATTAAGTAATCGAAAATATGAATGACATCAACCTCCATCCCGAGGTTAAGAAGTCCTCTTGCCGCTTCCAATCCAAGTAAACCTCCGCCAATGACCGCTGCCTTCTTATGCTTTTTCGAATATTCAATCATTTCTTCGCAGTCTTTTATATTCCGAAATGCCTTAACCCCTTCCTTATCTGCTCCTGGTAATGGAAGCATGAATGGGTTAGAGCCTGTGGCAATAATTAATTGGTCATAGGATTCTATTCGCCCTTTATCGGTACTCACAGTTTGTGCTTTTGTGTTAATGGCTGTTACCGTCTCTCCGGGATAAAAACGGATCTTGTTATCTTCGTACCATTCCCAGTCATTTAAAGTAATGTCACTCACCGAAGTACCACCCTGAAGGACCTTTGATAACTGAATTCGGTTATAATTCGGATAGGGCTCAGTGCCAAAAATCGTAATTTCAAATCCATTTGGATTAATTTTCAACACTTCTTCAATCGCTCTGACCCCTGCCATACCATTCCCTATGAGAACTAGCTTTTGTTTTTTCATGTGAACACCTTCCTTATTCGTTTTGAATTATCTGAATCATTTATAACATCATGACAACTTTATTAACATGAGTTTGGAAGGTTATCTTACATATTATTTCACACTTTAACCGAATAAAGTATCGTAAAAACCTTTATTTCATCAAGGTGATAACGGATACATTTACCCTCAAAATTCATAAAAAAATTGGACCCCGAATTGGGGTCCAAAAAAACAAATCACCACATGAAATGTGAATAAATGAAATCAGCAGTAATGATACCAAAGCCAATTAATATATTGACCCAGCCTAAGTATTTTGACACCTTATGTTCTTTTTTGAGGGAAGCATTTTTGTATGCTTTTACATCGGTAAATAGGATTAATCCCCCCGTTACCCAGCAGAGTACGATTACATAATGAAAATATCCGATATACATAAAAGAAACTCCTTATTTAGATTTCATACCAACACGGTGAATATGGGTATCCACCTTAACATCAAATGTAAGATTCTGATAAATTTCATCCCATTTATCTTTTGTCTTTACGTTTTTGTTCCAATATCGCGGTAATTTGGCTCGGAAGTGTTCACCAAACCCAAAAATATCAGATTTTGTTTTCTGTGTTTTTGCTATTAATTTTTCGATCGCCTTTTTGGCATCTTTAGAAGTTTCTTTTTCAATTTTTTTCAATGTAGCTGAATCCGATAGCTCTATCGTTGCACTTTCCTTTTCATCAATTTCACTTTCATACTGGATCTTAATCGAGACATGCGGTTTACCATTCTTAATACTGACTTTCGTTCTTGTATTTCGGCTGACTGTCCTTACTAAAACGGATTCATCCTTGCCAGGTACTTCGGCAAAGGCACCATAACCGCCTCTGCCGATTCCTCTTATGGACATAAAAACACCTATTTCCAATGGATTTGTCTTACCGACCATCTTATCACCATGAAAATAAGCTAGACCGTTAAGTTGTATTGCAGACTTTCCTTTTAATTCTAAGTATGGGAGATAAGGATCCTGACCTTTACTAGAGTTAAGTGTCCAAAAAAGACCAATGAAGCTGGGCGGAAATTTGCCCATTGCGGATAAATTATCAACCATGTCTGCTAAATAAAGAGATGGAATACGTTCCAGCTCAGGGGTTATTTTCATATATTTTGAAGCTGATTCCTTTGAGACCACTAATGATGCTGTTCTGCGTATTTCGGGATTACGTCTAAGAAAATCATTAAAACGGTTTGTTCCTGTTCTTGCTATTTCCTCACTTAAGACAATAATCCGTAAATGTCCCAGAAACAATTCATCCGCGACTTCCTGCTGCAGACTTAACATGGTATCCTGAAAGGTATGGCCCACAACCTCCACTACCAATACGGGCTTAACAGAACCACCAGGCTGCTGCGGACCGAGTGGTATCCTTCCGGGGACTGCAATTTGGGCCGTGACCTTAATCATTTCTTCATCAGGAATTGGAAATTTTTCTCCCAAATGAGAGATTTCATCCTCCTTTTTTCGCTCCTCCTTACTCGCTATATCCACTCCAATCGCCAAAACATTTGCTCTTTGTTCAATTTCTTTACTATCCCAGCAGCCTGTTAGTAATGGTATGAGGAAGTGAAACATCATAACAACTTTTATCTTACTATGATTTTGCCACATTTTTTTTCCTCCTCCAGCTCTTGAGGAAATCGATTAGTAAAAGGAATGCAGGATAGATAATTGTAATAAGCAAACCCGCTCTTCCGATTAATTGGACAATCTCATACATGTGTACAACATTTTGCGGTGCCATCGCTAAAAAAAACACAAATGGCAAAATAAAATAAGAAAGGACTTTATGGTCTTTTAATCTGAAAAGCTCCTTAATAGAATGTATCGTTAAGTAGTAGCTAGAGAATAATGTAGTAAAAACTGCCAATACCCAAACCGCCAAAAAGATGATATCCAGCCTTTGCAGGATATTACCTGGTATCGCCGTCGTCCGAGCTAGTTCTAACGTGGGCCAAAAGATTTGTTTAATTTCTTCTGGGCCAAAAATAGCCACAGTTGCAATCACAATTAATAGATATAATCCTCCTGAAATAAGAATTCCCCAAAAACTAGCTTTCATTGCATTATTTGGTGATTTCATGGATGGAATAATCATCGTAATAACGAAGGATCCCTGAAATAGCGCGGAAACGGTAAGTATACCTCCGACCATATCGCGAATTTCATTTCCTAAAAATATCGGACGTAAATATAAGAGATTGGCATTCTTCAAAGAAAAGGCAACGACAATTAACACCGGTGCCAATATCATAGGTACATAAAGATTGTGGATATAGGCAAAAACATTGATATTGTTCCGGCAGCTAATCGCTGCCAATAAAAGCATGACAATAACCGTTACTTCTAAAGGTGTTTCTCTTAGCACTGCCGTTACCACAACCGCACCGAACTCTCGTGCTGTCAGACTGGTTAATATTAAAAAAAAGAAGATGACAACTACGCTAAAAATCTTCCCCAGCCATTTCCCAATGATATCTTCACTATAGGTAATAATCGTTTGTTGTGGATGGCGAACCCCAAGATACGTTAGGATCATTAATCCAATGGCTGCTAAAACAATTCCGGTAAAGGTGACAAATGGAGCGCTTGTTTCTCCTGCTCTGACTGCAAACAAAGGCAATGGGAGAACACCTACACCAATAATCGTACTAATTAAGATCGTTGTCGCTTGAAGTGCTGTAATCTCCTTCGGATCCCCCATTGCTCTTACCCTCCCGCTGATCATTTCCAAGTTTGCTATCCTCTAACATCTTATTATCTTTTTCCTGAAGTCTCGATCGATTAGCTGGATGAAGAAAGTCGGGCCTTTTTGGCATCCACCACAACGGGCTGCGAATCACAACATCTTTCATTCCTTGGTAGTCTTCCGGAGAAACAGGTGCCATATATGGGACACCAAATGATTTTAAGGAAAGCATATGATTAAAAATAAAGATAACACCTACCATTATCCCGTATAGTCCGAAAATACCAGCCAAAATCATGATTGGAAATCTGAGCATCCTCAGTGCAAACGCTGCTGTATAGGTAGGTGTGGCAAACGATCCAATTGTAGTCAGGGCGATAACCACTACTGTTATCGGGCTGGATAAACCCGCTTCAACTGCCGCCTGTCCGATTACCAGCACCCCGACAATGGATAAGGCTCCCCCTACTTGTTTGGGAAGCCGGACGGTGGCTTCTCGTAATATTTCCATCGCGACCTCAATAATCAAAACCTCGATAACGGCGGGATAAGGAACCCCTGCCCGACCGCCCGCAACAGCTACTGCAAATTCTGTCGGCAGTAGTTCCGGGTTAAATGAAATAAGGGAAACATATAGTGATGGAAAAATAAGTGAAAACACTAATGCCAATATCCGGGCCAGCCTAACAAAACTTCCCATTAAGAACCTTGACGAATAATCTTCTGTGGTTTGATAGAATTGATTAAAAACTACTGGAACCAATAAAGAAAAAGGAGAACCATCGACAAGTATAGCCACTCGCCCCTCTATTAAATTTGCCACGGTTTTATCTGGTCTTTCTGTAGTTTGGGTCTGTGGAAATGGTGAAAAAGGATTGTCTTCAATAAATTGTTCTAGATACCCCACATCTAGGATGGCATCTATATCAATCTCTGATAGCCTTTTTTCCACCTCTTTAATTACCGTCTCATTTGCAATTCCTTTAAGGTAACAAATAGCCACCGTTGATTTTGTCAGCCGGCCGATTTTCATCGTTTTTACTTGGAAGTCTGGTGTCGGAAGCCTGTATCTTAATAAGGCAATATTCGTGGCGATACTTTCAATAAAACCTTCCCGCGGCCCTATAATGACTTGTTCTGTTTGCGGTTGGTCAATCGCTCTCTTTTCAACTTTTCGTGTTCCTATATGAATGGCTTCCTCTATTCCGTCAATAAAAATCACGGTTTCACCGCGGAGCATTAACTCAATTAATTCGTCAATACTTTCTCCAACCATTGCCTCACTATGATAAAGTGTTTCTGTTAGGATCATATCGATTAACCGGGTAAGTGGTTTCTCTTTTCCAACTAAATGGTCAGGTTCATTCATAAGAGGCTTCAGTATATCCTTATTAAGTGAATCCTTATTAACTAAACTTGAAAAATACACGCAAGCTGCTGAAAATTTGCCAAAAATTTTAAAATGTTTTATTCTTAAATCTTCGTTATTACCAAGAATTTCCTTTATTTGCTTCTCTGTCTCCGTTAATGAGCTAGAAGTTGGTGTGTTTGCCTTTTTTGATACCAATTTACTCGGAGTTAACAATTGCGGTTTTTTTACGGTTCGTTTCTTCTTTCGAAATAAGGACACACTCCCACCTCCTAACTCATAATTTTTACCAGTTTCTCAATTTTATTCCTCCCTAACCATTAGAATCAGTGATTAAAAAAACAGAGGTTTAGAAAGACCTCTGTTTTCCTTGATTATTTTAATCTAATGAAGAAGGGACACACGCATATCACTAAACCAATTAAGGTAATGCCAAAAGCACCTAGTTTATTTTTATCTTTAATAAGGAAATAAGCATGTGCGAAACTATAAAGTCCACCAAAAAGCACGACAATCCATAAAACGACCTGCACGACTAATCCCTCACCTTTTCCATTTCAGATTCCTTCATCTGCTTACCGAATCCGACAATTTCTACATCTACCTTTATATTCACCGCTGCAAAAGGGTAATTTTTATTGGTCCAGTCCCACTTTTCGTACTCCTTCGTCGAACTGAATAAAGGACGTGCATACAAAGACCAATAAAAAGGTTCCGATTTAAATTCATCTTGGGTTCTTTTAACAAGTGTACTTAGATTTTCTTTTAATTCATTTTCAATCTTCTTTTTCAAGATCTTCTGTTTTTTTAGGTCTTCAGCATAATTTTCCATACTCGGGGTAGATAATACTTCTATTTCAATGGGCACCATGACATTAATTACGGGTGGACCCTGTCTTAATTTTACTTTTACCTTTGTGGCCGTTTTTTTCTTAACTCTGCATGCTACCATATATTTTTCGTTCAATGGATCTTGATAACTTACATACATATCTTCAATCCTCGATGTATTATCTAGGAGAAGAGCACTTCGGGTCTCTTCTCCTGTTAATTTAGCGATCATTTTCCCTTCTTTAAATACCGCAGAACCTATTAACTGCACCTGATTCCCACCTTTTTTCGGAACATGGCCAGCTAAATATTGGTCCTCCTCTTTAAATGTAACACCATTGTTTTTTTTACCAATTGAGCCGTTTATCGCTAAAAATAGGTCGGCGTCTCCATCTGTAATCGCTAATAGACGATTGATCGTTGACTCTGGTACTAAACCGGTTTCAACTGATCGATCGATAATAAATTGATAATATTTGTGTGCACGTATTTGTGATTCTGGTTTATTTTTTCTAATAAATTCAGATGCTTTCTCCTTTGTTACAATAATACTTGTTTCTCTACGGACCTCTCTCTCCTTGAGCGCAGATCCAATGAAACGATAAAAGACGTCTGTTCTTGCCAGCTCCTCTGATACCACGATTACTTTAGCGTGACTGAATGAAATTTGCCTTGTAACAAAAGAATTAGCCATATTCTTGGCTGTTACAATATCCGGTGCTGTCAAAGTAACAATATTTCTCTCTGGATCTTCCTCTTGTCCTGGTGCTCCTTTAATATTCAACTTTGGATTAGCAAATTGAAAGCTTACATCTACCGCTTGTTTCTCTTTTGCTTCAATCTTCTCGGGTAAATCTAATCCAATTGCGATCGTATATGACATTTGCTCTAACTCTTTCCGATCCCAGCAGCCGGCAAGGGATAAGACAATCCCCAACACTAAAATGATTTTTATGTAACTCATCTATTCCTTACCGCCTTTACTTTGAGTATTAGCCAAAGCAACGGAGGAAGGAGCAGCAACATGTACTTCGAGTACATGATTATTTTTTGTTTAACGATAAAGATATTATCTAATTGATTTGTTGGGATCAATCCAAGTAACAGAACCAATATGGTAATTGGAATGAGAGTATGTTCAAACTCCTTTATATTAAAAACATATCCAAACAACATACTTACCAAGTATAGATAAACAGCAAACTTTACTATGATCACCAATAACCAAAAAGTTAAGAAAAAGGTTTCGATATTGGTAATGACTCTTCCAATTGACACTAGTCTAGTTGCTTCATTAAAAGGGTAGGTTATTTTCCCTACACTCTGGGAATCAAAAACTAATATATAGGACATATAGAGTATCACCATCATCAAAGCAGAATAAGCTAAAGAACCAAAAAGACCTCTCGAATAGGTTTTATGATCTTTGACAAAGGGATACAACATAGAAACGAAAAAGGCTTCTGCATAAATAGGTACATTATCAAAGCTTGACTTCGCTATCTCCCATTTACCCGCTCCAAACAATGGAAATATCCGGTTTATTACAGCATCTTTCGCTAGAAGAAAAACCAATATCCCTAATGCAATGGTAACGTAAGGAAAGATCATCCATGCGACAGAACCAAGTGCTTCCCAGCCTTTCTTAGCACCCCATAAACAAAATAATAACAATGCAATGTAAAGGATAAATAATGGAGTCTTCGGGAAATTCATCGTAATAAGTTGGTCCGCATAGCTTCTGCTTTCCACTGTTGTGTTAACCAACAAGAATAGAAACAGGATAAACCCAATTCCAAAGGCTACATACCTCCCCATCGCTATTTGCAGGAGTTCTATTAAATTTTTCGTTTGATATTTTTTTAGGACAAGATTTAAAACAATGATAGAAGGGAGAATGATGACAAAGGAACCAATGATAACCATCCAAGCTGAGTTAAGAGTATCTTCAAAAAGACGTGTTGTGTTCATATCTGTGGCCTTTGTACTAATCATAAAAACCATAATTGAAAAAAACTCCCTAATACCTATTAAATCCTTCTCAACCTTAACCAAACTACCACCTATTTTCACTCATTTTGAACAGGCTCTTTTGTTAAATCCTTCGTTTTTACATAAGCTGGTCTTAATTTTTCATTCTTTAATAACCTCCGAAATAATGTATCTCTTGAAGACTTGTATTTCGGTGTAAATGGCGCCAAATAAGGGACACCAAACGTTTTAACAACCGATAAATAAAATAATCCGATCATAAAGATACCCACCATGCCGAATATACCAAATAAACTAGCGGATAAAAGAAAGCCAAATCGAGCTATCCTTATGGCATAATTTAAATTCACATCACTTATCGCAAAGGACGAGAGGCCCGTTAATGCTACTACGATCACCACGATGGGACTCACCACATTTGCCTCGACTGCAGCCTGACCTAAAATTAATGCACCAACAATGCCAATCGTTGGACCAATCGGAGTTGGTACTCGAATCCCCGCTTCCCGTATTAATTCAAATGCCATTTCCATTAAAAGTAATTCTAAAATAGCTGGAAACGGGACCATCTCACGGGCACCGGCGATCGCTAAGAGTAAATCGGCAGGAAGCATTTCAATGTGATAATTTGTAATTGCGATATAAATAGAAGGAGTAAATAACGTAATAAACATGGCAGTCATCCGCAAAAACCTTGTAAAGTTACCATATATAAATCTTAAATAATGATCGTCGGCAGAATGATAAAAGGACCAAAAAGTTGCTGGTGTTACGATCGCAAACGGGGAGTTGTTCATTACCACAATAACATGACCATCTTCGATAAAAGAGGCAGCTCTGTCAGGTCTTTCCGTTTGTAAAATGGTCGGAAATAAGCTAGTTGACCGATCTTCTATATGCTGAATAAGCAGACCTAGATTCTGGACTGCGTCTTTTTGAATAGCCCCAATCCTTGATTTTACTTCATCTAAAATTTTCTCTCCGGCTAATTCTTTGTTGTAAATGATATAGACTTCATTGTGGGAACGACTGCCAATAATCATTTTTTCAACAGTAAAATCTTCTGAACGAATTTTTTTCCGGATAAGTGAAATATTTTGGTCTGCTTTCTCAACGAATGATTCTTTTGGACCTAATAGTGTTGTTTCATTTTGTGGTTTTTCAACACTTCTTCCTGCTGCGGAAGAAGTTTTTAGGATATAGATCACATTTATGCCCTCAACAAGTAACAAAGTGGCTCCTGTGTTTAATTCACTTACTGCACCGGATATCATTTTCTCCTCTTGGATTGCACTGATACTTATAGCTGAAGGAATATCGATAATTTCTTTGGTAGCTAATATTAAAGGTTTTATAATTTCCTCATCAATTAATTTCGTGTCAGTCAAAGATGGAATAAAGAATATAACTGCCTTTCTACCCATCATATGAATCGTGAATTCCCTCACCGTAAAGTCTATATTTTTTGGATAAGAGTAAAGCTCTTTTATTTTAGGAACATCGAGTAATAGATCTCCTGAAATGTAGTTTTTTTTCGTGCTTTCATCATGTTCAAACAACTCTTCACTGGTTTCTATATGATTTGTTTTTATTTTTTTTAAAAATGGACGTCTCATGTACGTTAACACTCCTACTATCTTCTCTTGTTGTTTCAAGGGAATGTCATAATGTCACAAATTTACGCTTATGGAACTTTAATCCTCCAATATTAGCATTGTTTATTCTTATCTAAACTATTCCACTATTTGGTACAAAAGTGGGTGTATCTAAGACCTAAGGTGTAGAGAAAGTTACGGCTCTGGCTCATTTTGAAAATATCACTGCACTGCTATACTGGTAATCAGAGAAAACAGATATTTGAAGGGAGAGACGAGGAATGAGAACTGTGCTAATTTTTATTACCGGTTTTGTTCTTGGAATCCTTCTTACAGAGATGATTAGTATTTATGGATTCTTGTTATATGATCAGACTGTCAGCCTGAAGGTTGTACCGTTTTTGATAGGTATTGTGCTTGCGGGGATTGACTTACTGCTTCGCCGAAAATCAAAACTACCAAATTATAAGAGCAGCCTCCATTAAGGACGCTGCTCTCTTTCATTATTTTTTCTCAAGGGAATAATTATTTTCTTTTTGGTTTTTACTTATATAAAAGCCTTTCTTTGGTTCGATATAGAAATTTAAGGGACAATTTAGATTATGGGTAATGGCTTCTTGAAGCTGAACTGCCTTTTGCCGTTTGTTGTTAAAGGCTCTTTCCGACATATCGATTAAGATTGTATGACCAAAGCTCGTTAACACTTCAATTTGATTGATTCCAGCAGGGTTTGTTGTTTTTACATGCATAAGTGAAAACCATATATTGCAATGGCATTTCATATTTTTTGTAGGAAACAATAAAATGCCCATCTGCGGGTTCACACTTATAGGGTGCATCCTTGTTGGAGAAAGCAGGTATTTTGAACTGCGTCGGGCTCCAAGGAAATTTGACCCTAAATGTAATAGTGTTTCCTCGATAACCGTAATTGGACTCTTTCTAACGAGGAAAGTTTCTTCCCCTTCGATTAACCTTGACCATAATTCTCCTCGATTATTGTATTCACCTGTTAGTAAAACCGTCTTTTCATTAATTAGGTGTTTATCTCTTATGTCCATAAATTAGTCAGCCTCTTTTCTAGTATTAGTGGTTGCTTATTTTAAGAATAAGAGTATACTAACATAAAGTTGATATACTCAACTTGCCTTGCCCTTGGGTTTCGTTCCGCTAAGATCAATACCCGAGGGTGATAATTTTTCCTCGTTTCCGTTACACATTTCCACAAAATTCCTCCTCAAAAATAGTATATTTTACAAGAAGATAGAAAGTAAATCTGTTATATATAAATAATTTTTTGGTCACTCACACTATACTATTCAATGTTGGTGTACCATATTGACGAACGTTAATTTTTAACGTATAATGAATATT
Source organism: Neobacillus sp. NPDC093182 (assembly GCF_044754045.1). NCBI lineage: Bacteria > Bacillati > Bacillota > Bacilli > Caryophanales > Bacillaceae > Neobacillus > Neobacillus sp. NPDC093182. The sequence goes on along the minus strand of NZ_JBIVOI010000029.1, from coordinate 12,044 downwards.
TTTTATTTCCGACTAATGCTTTTATTTACAAAGACATAGTTCGACATTTATTTTAACCCTCAAAATTCATCTATTTTTCTCTTTTTAAGCACATTCTTAGCTCATTTAAATTAACCTTTCAGCCTGTTAACTGAAAATTCATAAATACACATAAAATACATATTTGCCTATTACTCTAATAAATTGAAAAATCTTACCCTGTTTTTAGAGTAAGATTTTTTGTTTTACTTTTGTTTACATAATATATTTATGTGATTCTTCAACTCTTTAAGATAAGCTTCACTTAAGAAGCCTGTTCCGCCTCTAATGATTTCTTCAGAATAATGTTCGGGCGGCGCTGTTTCTGCTTCCTTACTGACAACCGTAAAGGTCAACACATCTTTGTATAAGCTTCCATTTATGAATAGGTCCACAAATGTTGGACGATATAAGCGTGAACCTACCCCTTCTCTCCTATAAAGATAGGGAACACAATCTGTTGGAATCTCATAAACCTTTCCTTCTACCACGCCCCCTTCCTCGACAATGTCAGCACGACCGCCATCAGGCATACTCACAGAGTATCGTAATGTATAACCGTGCAGAATGCCGGTGCCTGTCACCTTTTGAAAATATTGATCCACTTTTGCAAGTTTAAATCGCGCATGATCCATGCAGCTTCCATATGCATAATAAAGGATTGGATCTTGTTTGCGAAGGTGATATTCCTTCCAATCACCACTATTGATGGGCGTTTTCAACATATGAATATTGTGTTTTGCAATGGTATAAATAAAAGCTTCGGTTTTCCCAGTATCATGAAAGATCCGTTGTATTTTACGGTTATATAAGTTATCTTGCGCCTTCACACTATAACCTTCCAGCTCATCTAATCTATGAAGCTGATCCTCCGTAACGAGATACAATTCTCCATAAACCACATCCGCAGCCGACTCCTGGAGAGCAGGATAGCCAAAACCCGTATCGAATAACTTCCCTTCTGTCCAAGCCTGCTCCGCAACAAGCTCCGCATCCTTCAATAAATAATGATTTCGCTCATGCCTCCTAAGCGTCCCATACACAAAAACAAAATACCTCTCCATCCTAACCCCTTCTTTCCTATAAGAATAAACACATTATCCCATAATCACGATGACAACACTGTCATTTTGGAGCCGTCATCACGGTGCCTGTCACCGCTCGTGGACACTGTCCACCTCAGGCGGACAGTTGGTTCAAAAAAGTCCCCATCACAATAGAGAGTGATGAGGACTTTTGGCCGCTTGTTATACTGCTTCTAATTTTTGTGTGTCTATGAATTTTCGTTTTTGGATGTAGATGAGTCTCCATGATAACGCGATTCCCGCCGCTAATAAACCTGCTGTGAGACCAAGCCAATATCCTGTCGCACCCAGTCCTGTATAGTTTGCAAGTAGATAGCCAACTGGAAGGCAGATTAACCAGTACGCGATTAGAGTCATGACAAAGGCAATATTAACATCTTTATATCCCCGTAAGGCGGCTTGTGCCGTTACTTGTATGGCGTCACTGATTTGGAAGAACAACGCAAAAATTAAGAAGTGCGCCGTTAGGTTAATGACTTCTGTTTCATTTGAGTATAATCCAGCCACTTGGTATCGGAATAAAACCACTAACACCCCGGTAATGAGAGCTATTAAGATAGCGAGATAAATACCTAACCAGCTGTAGCTCTTTGCGTCCTTGTATCTTCGTGCCCCTACTTCATAACTTACAAGAACCGTTTGTGCCATCGATATGCTTATCGGAATCATGTAAAGGAAAGAAACGATGTTTAATGCTGATTGATAGGCTGCAATCGTTGTGACATTAAATTTACTTAATAGAATGGTTACAACTGCAAACATACTTGTTTCAAAGAACGTTGATAGTCCCATGGGTACACCAATTTTCAGTATTTCCTTACACTCTGCTAATGAAAATTTCTTCAAATTCTCAAACACGGCAAAGCCTGAAAATGGTTCCTGTGTTTTTACAATGTACACTGTCATCCCAGTTATCAACCATTCCGTGATGGAGGTGGCATATCCTGCACCTGCTCCGCCAAGTTCCGGAAAACCCCAATATCCAAAGATCAGCACAAAATTCAAAAAGAAATTGATCGGTAAAGACAAGAGCAGGATATACATTACTATCCTTGTTTTTCCTAATGCATAGATAAATGACCTAAGCACGTTAAAGATAAACAGCGGAAGAATTCCATAGCTAAGACCAACCAAATAGTCAAATGCTGTTTCCTGTACGTCACTTGGAAGATTCATTTTATCTAAAAGTGGATCTAAAAAGAAGACACCAAGCATAATTACCAAGATGGTAATCATGACGGATATGTAGAGTCCATGTCTTACAACCGATGCCACTTCCCTGCTCCGCTTTTCCCCGAACCGTTGAGCTGCTATTGGAGAAACCGCCAGCAGAATTCCACTTATCCCTGTAAATATCGGGCTCCAAATCGACGAACCAATGGCAACAGCGGCTAGGTCAGAGGAGCTGTATTTTCCCGACATAATCGTGTTAAAAAACACCATCGAAAACATCCCGAGCTGAGTGATTAAAATAGGTATAAGCATGACAAAAATTTGTTTTGTCTTTTCTTTTAATGTAAACGTCTGATTCATATAAAAACTCCTAGAAAAACTGAAATATAAAAGCCAAAGATTTATTATACTGGATTTTGGCTCACTTGAGTAATATTTGCTGCTCTAAACGGTCTATTTTTTGTTAAATAATTTTCAAAAGTATTATATAGAAATTTCGGATACCGTAGTATAATATTATCGTTATTTATTAATAGAGAAAACTGGTGAAGAATCGTGCGTAAATATAATGAAAAGATTAGTATCTATCATGGAATGGTTTCTACCATTGCTATAAACCTGGCAGGCAACTTTTATCCCATCTTTGCTATCTCGATTCTTGGAGCTACCAATTATCAAGTTGGATTAATTAGTTCTCTTCCACCTTTAATTGCCCTTTTGATGACCATTCCTGCTGCCATTCTCTTAAATCGTTTGCAGACGCAGAAAAAAACGGTTGCCATGTCAGTATTAGGGGCTCGATTATTATTTTTACTTCTCATCGGAGTTGTTTATATCTCTGCCTCTTACCAAGCATGGGTATTTTTAATCATTATCGCATTTATGAATGTACCCGCCACCATTGCTAACATTGGCTGGCAGACATTAATTAGCGGGATGATTAAAGACGAACGCAGGGGTTCTTTTTTTAGTGATCGTAACCGGTTATTGACGATCGCTGGGATGATTTCCACGCTTATTATCGGGATTATCATGAAGAACCAAACAAATAACGCAAACGCCTATCAGTGGTTATTTTTCACAGCGTTACTTTTTGGATTACTTGAAGTGTTTTTCTTAATGAAACATAAAGAGACAGTTCAAGCCGTAACTTCTACAAAAAAGTCGTCGATGGATTGGTCGATTTTTAAAGATCATGGGTACAAATGGTTCCTGATTGCGGCACTCTGTTTTAATTTCACCTGGCAGATGTCCTGGGGTATTTTCAATATTTATCATGTCAGAATCGCAGAAGCGACCATCCTTTGGATTAGTATCTTTTCGGTGGCATGTCAATTGGTCCAAATCTTTACTTTCCCTCTATGGAAAAAATGGGCAGAGGCAAAATCTAATACGCTTATGCTCGTATGGGCTGCGCTGGGAATGGCGCTTGTTCCATTTCTAACTGTTTTGTCTACCAATCTATTCTATTTAACTTGTGTCCAGGCACTTTCTGGATTTTTCATTTCTGGGGTTGTGCTCTTATTGTTCAACCTTTTGCTGGAGCAATCACCAGAAGAAACGAGAACATATTGTATCACTACTTATAATGTACTCCTTTCCTTTGTTGCCTTTATTGCTCCTCAAATTGGTATCTTGCTTCTAGAAGGACTAGGCATACAAACAGCTATGGAGTTGAATTCCATTATGAGAATAGGAAGTGCCTTTGTATTTCTTCTCATGTATTCGCGTACCAGGAAATTCACAAAAACTATGTTAGTAAAAAACTAGCATTTTGAAACAACAACTTCAACCTAACCATAAACCTGGGTGACTCACTGAATCTACTAGCACTCATCGGCGGTATCTACCTAATTAGAACCTTAACCAAAAAACGCAAACAAATTGGTAAACAAGAAAAAATGTAATGGACTAGTTTCCATTACATTTTTTTTGCCTTTTGGTGCCTGTCACCATTTATGCATTTATTCATAGTTTTACTGCATATCTGTTTCGTTCTTTAAAGTAAACCCATTCTTTGAAGCCTATTTGTTTGAGGCGGGCTTGGACGATTTCGAATTCGTCGCCGACTCGCTCTGGGTCGTGGGCGTCTGAGCCGAAGGTGACTTTTACTCCGTGATGGAGTGCCATTTCTAAAATGTCATCGGCTGGGTACCAGCCCCCCACGTATTTGGTTTTTCCTGAGGTGTTAATTTCAATAGCGACATCGCATTCCGCTATGACCTTTAGTGTGTGTTCGACTGCAGCTGTTTGAATGTTTGAAAAGTCAGGATAGAAGCCTTTCATCGCATCAATATGACCAAGAATTTGATACATGCCGCTGCGCGCAGATTGTTCAATTAATGAATAATAGGATTCTTTGGTCGTTATTTGGTCTTTAGAACTCATCCCTTCCCAGCGGTCCTTTTTAAAAATGCTCACCCCATCTACGTGATGAACAGATCCAATAATATAATCAAATGGATAGCGGTCAAAGTACAGACGATAGTTTTCTACATATTCAGGAAAGAAATCAGCCTCAATTCCTAATAGTACTTCAATTTTCCCAGAATACTCTTGTTTTAACTTCAAGACCTCCTCTACATATTCAGGAAATTGGCTTGCTGCCATGGTTATGTGAGGAAACGGATGGTCTTCTTTACTTGAAAAATAAGGGGTATGGTCAGAAATCCCGATAATATTTAACCCCTTTTTTATACCGGCTTCGATATATTCTCGAATGCCTCCCCTTGCATGCCCACACCGATCATGATGTGTATGTAAATCAAATTTCAACATTTTTTATCACCTCTCCATATTTTCCCATACTATGGTACTTCCAATCAAACCGCAGCACAAAAAAGTGTTCCCTAATAATTAATATTATTTGTTTATTTCCATTTTACTCCACTTCTTGTCCAATCCAAAAGACAAGCTGTTTCATATATATAAGTAATATTGTGAATGAGAGGTGTTTTATGGAAAGTTGTAACTGTCGTGCAAAAGTATCGGCAACCGCCGTACCCGTCGAAACCTTAATCAATCGGTTCCCTTCTAGCGGCATAATTACGGTATCTGCACGAATATGTGATGTTGATTGTACAGCCAATAACTGTTTTATTTCCATTCTTTATGGTGACGATATTAATCAAAACAATAGCTTTGTTTTTAAATCCGCAGCACCCGGTTTGCCAACATATGAATCCGTATCCGGCGGCGGTACCGGTATGATATTAACAGCCGAAGGACAAGCCTCTGGAGTCAACTTTCATGACAATGCCGTTCTATCAAACATACATTTTCTGCATGAAACAATCATTGGTACTGCGATCTGTTCGATCACTTTAACCGCGAATGGTCTAACCTTTGAGGTTCCCGGATGTATCTTCACGAATCCTGAAAACGAAAATTGAGCAGCTCCCAAAATGGAGTCTGCTCTTTTAATTATTTTTTTAGATGGTATGGAACTGTGGTAATAATTACGTTTCGTTTATATAACAGGTATGCTTTTATTAATAAGCTGGATTGGTTGTGCAGAATATTGTGCCAGCCCTTTTTCGGTATGAACTGTGGAATGATGACAGTTACCCTGTAGTTTGCTTCACTTGCTTTGTGCTGCACCGTATCAACAAATTTAGTTAAAGGTTGAATGATACTCCGGTAATGTGAGTGAAGGGTTACGAGTCTAATATCAGGCTGCCACTTATTCCATTTTTCTTCAAATTTCTTTTCATCGTCCCTTTCAAAGGAAACATAGACTGCGAGTACTTGATCCGCACCTAAGGATTTTGCATAATTAAGTGAGTTTTCTACCACTTGCGTAATACCAGCTACAGGAACAATAATCACATTCCCCTCTATTGGCACTGCAGGTTCGTCACAATTTAATCTGAGCTGCTCTCCCACTGCTTCATAATGCTTTCTAATTCGGTAAAAGACAAACACAATCACTGGTAAGAACACTAAGACAGGCCATACCTGTGCAAACTTAGTTAAAAAGAACATAATCGTTACGACAAAGCAGATAACAGCACCCATCGTATTAATGATAAGCTTAGACATCCAGCCCTGTGGCTTTTCACGAAGCCATTTTAACATCATCCCCGTTTGGGATAAGGTAAACGGAATAAAGACCCCAACCGCATAAAGTGGAATTAAGTGCTCCGTTTGTCCTTTGAAAAAGATAATTAGCAAGATCGAAGCTAAACCTAATGTAATAATTCCATTAGAATACCCTAATCGGTCACCTCTAATCTTAAACATTCTTGGAATAAACTTATCATTTGCAAGATTGACTGCCAGCAGTGGAAAAGCTGTATATCCTGTATTTGCAGCAAGAATTAAGATTAATGCGGTTGTGCCTTGTATAAAGAAATACATAAAGTTTCGTCCAAATGTTTGCTCCGCAATTTGGGAAACGACTGTAACCTTTTCATTCGGAGTAATCCCATAGTAATAGGCTAACAATACAATTCCCGAAAATAATATCGCCAGTAATCCTCCCATTGCAGCCAAAGTTTTAGCAGCGTTATTTGGAGCTGGATCTTTAAAGTTCGGAATCGCATTCGATATCGCCTCAACTCCAGTAAGAGCTGAACTGCCTGAAGCAAATGCCCTTAAGAGCAAAAATAAAGATATCCCTGCAATAGGAGTTCCAACTGGTGTATGCAATTCTGCTGGAACCTGCCCCGTTAGAATATTAAATATTCCCACGCCAATTAAAATAAATAAAGCGAGCACGAATAAATATACAGGATATGCTAAAATAGAAGCAGACTCCGTTACACCTCTTAAGTTTAAAGTAGTGATCAAGATGACAAAAATAATCGCAATACCCACATTATGGTCATGAAATGCAGGAAAGGCTGATGTTATGGCATCTGTTCCGGCTGACACACTAACTGCCACCGTTAAAATATAGTCAACAAGGAGTGAACCTCCCGATATCAGCCCATAATTCACACCCAAATTTTCCTTTGAAACTACATAGGCTCCTCCGCCATGCGGGTAGGCAAAAATTATTTGTCGATAGGATAAAATTAAGGCAACTAATAAAACTAATACACCGATTGCAATCGGAATGGAGTACCAAAAGGCCGCAGCACTAATGGTTACGAGCACTATCAGTATTTGTTCCGGTCCGTAAGCTACCGACGATAATGCGTCTGACGAAAGAATTGCCAGCGCTTTTGTTTTATTGAGCTTTTGTTCCCCTAATTCTGTTGACTTTAAAGGTCTGCCAATTAATAATCTTTTGACCGAAGAAACCATTGTCTGCACCACCGAATTTTCTATAAAGTTATTAGTTGTTAATTCACCCTAAAAAAGCACAAAAAAATGCCTGCAAGTCAAAGTTAAATAGACCTGCAGACATTAATAAACTTGTCTCACAAGCTCCACCTTCCTTCTCATTAACGCTTACGAGGTTAGCTGTCGGATTCGGGCCTTGAGTAGCCCTACCTTTTAAAGGATTCACCCCTTGGATATACTATCCATTGAATGGGTCCCCCGCACCAATTCTGGTCTCAGCGATTTAGAAATATGAAACTGTGATTATCATACTCCTGTGTTTCTTAAATGTAAATGAAAATTTTATAAAAAAATAAAGATTGGAGAATTATATATGTCTAAAAAGAAAAAGCCGCTTTTATCAGATGAATTTTTAGATGAATTAGCTAATGAAATCAATGAGCTATACGGTCACCCTGTTGAAGAAAACGAAGATAAAAACAATCATAAACAAGACGAATAAGCCTCCAAACATATTTCAAGATAACAATGGTACACTTGTCCAATTTGTAAGAATCCCCCCCATTTTTAAGACACTCTTCGTTATTGTACATATAATAACTTATCCAATATTATGGTTGGGGGGAATTAAAATGGAAAATGTTATTCTGCTATCAAGAAACACCTCTAACAGAGGGATTTTAACGTTACATCCCAAGTTAGCAGAATCAATGGGAATTACTCAAATTACGGCTAGAAAAATCAGATTTGGAGCAAACACCTATCAATCTATTGTTGACATCTCTGATGAACTGCCACTAAATGGGGCAAGCCTATCTGAAGATATTTTGGACATGCTGAATATACCACAGCATTGCAGCCTTGAAATCAAGCAGAATGGCAACGAACTACAAATTGGACCCTTTATCGGTTTACTTGCAGGTTATTATCAAAGCTCGATTAAGAAATATCTCGATCATCTTCGTGATTATGTGTTACTTTATCGTGAAATTAAGGGTGCCATCCTAGTCTTTTCTCTTGACCATGTTGATAAAGTTAACCATCAAGTTAAAGGCTATCTTTATAATCCTCGGACAAAACAATGGGAAGAAGGAACTTACCCATATCCAGCCTCTATTTTTGTGATGACATCTTCCGTAAGCACTGCATGGATTCAACATTTCAAATCGATTATCGGCAATGTGGTTTTTAATGATTTCTTTCTTAATCGATGGAGTATTCATAAGAAATTGGCAGGTTCCATCGGGGTAAAATGTTATCTTCCCGATACAAATCTTTATGGATCACCACAAGATCTATACTACTTTTTAAAGAAATTTCCTAATTTAACGGTGAAGCCTCTAAACAGCGCCAACCGACAGACATATAGAATATTACTAAAAGATTCAAACTCTCTCGTTATAACGAATTTAGCAAATATGGAATCAAAGAATTATAGATTTAATAATCGGGACCAAGCCTATTCTATCTTTAGTAAATATTTTAAAGAGGGAGAAAACATCATCCAAGAATCCATTGATGTAACAGGATATCGAACCATCACTATAAGGTTTATTACGGTTAAAAATCACTCAGGTGAATGGCAGGTAATGGGTTCGTTTACGAGAGGAGACCAATCGGTAAAAAATGATGGCAGATTACTGCCATTGGTGAAATTTGAAAAAGAAATCGTAAAAGATTTCTTGCAGCAAAGTGATTTGCATGCTTCTTTAACCTATGAGGAACTGCACCATATTGCCATTGATTGTGTAAAAGAAATTGAAGGTATGGACGTACATTTTGCAAACGCAGCTGTTGATATTACGGTAGGAGAATTAGGTGATATTTGGCTTACAGAAATTGACCATTGCAACCCATCACACGATATTGCGTTAGTAGCAGGATATCCGGGGCTTTACTATGAGATTCTAAAAACCAATATGCTTTATGCTAAAAAGCTAACAGGTTTTTAATATATCGAAAGAGCTAACTAAACATTAGCTCTTTTTTGCTGTTTCGATAATTTCCTTTAATTCATTCGTAAAACCCTTAACAGCTTTATTTCCTAACACCGTTACTGGAACGCCTAGATAGCCGTACTTTTCCACTTCTTGTTGATAATCCGCGTTAATTGATATATCTCTAACTTCAAAAGGAATGCCTTCCTCAGTAAGTACTTTTTTGACCATCGTACACTCGATACAGTCGTTTGTTGTATAGACAATAACTCCTTTATCCATTGGTTCCTCTCCTTCCAACCGTTACTGCTGTTCATTAAAAAAAATATGTTCTGCCGTTATTTTATCACTTAAGCTGATTACCCCAAAGGAAAATAACTTTTGTCTTCTTTTGTCGGTCGGTGAACCGGGGTTAAAAATTAATAGATTCCCTTCATACCTCTTGACAGGAATATGAGAATGTCCAAAAATTATACTGTCTACTTTCTCCCCTTCAAATGCTGCAATGGCACGTTTTTCAGTTGTTTTTCCTTTCCCGTGTCCATGTGTAACGCCAAATCTAAAACCGCCCGCTTCCACAATCTTTTTTGATGGTAATAATCCGATTATTTCCTCCTCATCCACGTTCCCATAAACACCCTCAACGCTTGCATACGACAGCAGCTCATGATAGATATCAATTGTTTGCCAGTCTCCCGCATGTATGATGAGTTCGACATCCTTTAATTCTTCTAATAACCTAGGAGGCAATCCTTTTTTTCTTTTTGGAAGATGTGTATCCGAAATTACGACAATTTTCATACCTATTCCTCTCTATTTTCGAAAAACACTCTATGCTTCTTGGTGGTATCGATGAAAATCAATTTTTCCCGCCTTTTATTACGACAACAACAATTGACACCATAGCTCAAGAAATGTCTGTTCTTGCGCTTTCCCAAGAAATAGAAAAAATTTCCCGAATTTTGAAATAATTCAATCAGATTCTCCTTTTAACCGAGCCAATTAACTACAGAACAGAAATCACATAATAAATACTATTAAGGAAAAAATAATGGAGCAATTTAAAAGGAGGCATTATGATGGACAATTGGTTATTTAGAATACTAAATCAATTCACAGGGCGCTATCATTTTCTTGATATTTTTATGATCATAATCTCAAAGAAACTTCGCTATCTATTTGCGATTATTTTGATCATCTTGTGGTTTCGAAATAACTTTCATAAAAGAATCGCTATTTTAGCAGGAATTTCAGCAATTACTGCATTCCTGTTCACCAGTATGATTAAATTTGTTTATTTTAAGCCTCGTCCATTTTTGAAAAAAAGAGTAAATCTATTAGCGCCGGTACCATCAAAAAAGAATTCTACATTCCCAAGCAAACACACGGCATTAGCCTTTGCTGCAGCCATTTCCGTACTTTTTTACAAGCACACATTAGGTCTTATACTGTCCATCTTAGCTTTCCTAACAGGGCTATCACGTATTTGGATGGGACAGCATTATCCTTCCGATATTATAGGCAGTGCTTTAATAGGAAGTATAGTTGCTACATGTGTTAACCTATCTTCGAACCTTTGGAATCCTTTAATAACCCGAGTTATCCATGCCTACGATCGTTTCATATCTTTAAAATAATTTTAGGATTCAACTCTTATTGTGTAAGTGCACAAAATCTATTATTAATTGATTCAATTGCTGTGTTGCTTTTGTGGGTATTTGATGTTTTTCATTAGATAAAAACTTTAATTCATTATATGGCAATTTTTCGTGCAAAAGTTTGGCATATTGATGAAATGATTTGTCTTTCTTACCATAGACCAGTAATACGGGTAGTTCAATATTTTCTAGCTGTTTCGTACAATTATATTCCAAACTATATTGAAAATATTGATTAATATTTTTAACGTCACCTTTTTCGGCTGCCTGGTACAATGTTTTAAATGTCTCCATTGAATCAGCATTACCAATAGTAATCGCTTTAGCTAGGATAGAAAAAGTAGCTGGATTTGCGAGTTTGATTGATAAAGAAATCCTCTTACGAATGTAAAAATCACTTGCTTCCGACATTCCGCTGACTAAGATACTTCCAAATGCTCTGTCCGGATAGGTCAGCATAAACTCCAACGCCACAGAGGAACCAGTTGAATAACCGCAAAGAAATGCTTTTTCTATTCCTAAATGATCTAAAAGATGAGTTATATCCTCTCCAATTAAGTGATAAGTAATGGGCTTGACAGAATACTGGCTTCTTCCATGTCCTCTTATATCAAAAGAAATAACTTTAAAATACTGAGAAAGTTCTTCCATTTGATATCTGAAATTTTCACAGGTAAGTAAAGGAGGATGAATAAAAACTATGGGCGTTCCATTTCCTTTAACATTATAATATAGGCTGACATCTTTCACATTCAGCATTGGCATTGATTCGTTCACCTCAACAAACATGATGAATAACTTAACTTGTAGTCCAAAAAATATTCCTTTTGTTATTATGTATCTTTTCGTAATAGAGTAGGCGCATGAAAATATTTCATGCGCCTCTCACAGATCCGTACGTGCGGGTCATCGCATACGGCTCCTCCACTTTATCCCCTTTGGGG
>NZ_JBIVOI010000028.1:0-65703 GCF_044754045.1 Neobacillus sp. NPDC093182 | reverse complement strand
TATGGAGAGGTTTATACGGCACTGCAAGCGGGTGTTATCGATGGTGCGGAAAGCAATGAAACTGCATTAACAACTGGAAAGCACGGAGAAGTGGCTAAAGAGTTTTCTATCAATGAACATACCATGATTCCGGATATTCTTGTTATGAGTTCTACTACATGGAACAGCCTATCTGAAGAACAGCAGAAAATCCTAACGGATGCAGCTCAGTCCTCTACAGATTACCAAAAGGAACTCTGGAATCAAGCGATTGAAGAGGCAATAACAGAAGCAAAGTCCAAGATGGACGTGAAATTCACTGAAGTAGATAAAGAGCCATTTATCGAGAAGGTTAAGCCTATGCATGAGGAATATAGCAAGAAAGATTCTACTATCAAAGAAATCATGGATGCTATTGAGGCTCTAAAATAAAGGGGAAAAGGTCAAGCTCCGCCTTGCTAAGTCGTAATGATAGGCGGCGGAACCATTTGCTTGGCCTTTTCTATTTTGGGAGTTTCAAGAGTGCCATCATTAATTAGTAAGCGATTTCAGTGAGGGGAATATATGAATCAGATTAGTTATTTGTTAAATCACAATCCAAATAATGTTATATCTTCTGCAATGGATAATTCTGAACTTCTTTATTATTATTCAGGTGCTCTTATAGTTATTTTCCAAACGGACAATCTAGACTCTATCAAAACAGAATTAATTAACATTACAAATGATATAGGCAAAGTATACCCAAAAGACAATGCCAAACAATATAGTATCGTTATAAATCAAATTATTGATGAGATTGATAAACATATAAGTAATCCTGATTTAACATTAAAATGGCTTGCTCAAGAAGTGATTTTTATGAATAAGGACTATTTAGGTAAGCAATTTAAAAAAGAAACAGGGCAAACCTTTACTGAATACTTAATGCATTATCGCATGAATAGGGCCAAGGAGCTTATCACTCAATCTAACCGATTACAGATCTCTGAGGTCGCAGAAAAAATAGGCTTTAAAAATAACCCTGCTTATTTTAGTAGGGCATTTAAGAAATTTACTGGTTTAACACCATTAACCTATCAAAAAAAAAGAAAAGTGAAAACACTCAATAGGTAGAGTATGCTATTTTGTTCCTACTGCACTCATTCTTAGGCGAGGTGGTAAGGCTATCATAAAATTATACTATCACTACCCACCCCATGTGGATTGTGTAGCATGAAACATACAAAATTACTCTATGACCTTATGCCAAGTCATGTAATGTTCATTAGAACAAAAAGCGACTGAAAATTCGATCAATCCCATAAAGATAGACAAATACCTTTATGCTACTTTTAAGACTTGAGTTCGGTATTCCACTGGACTCAGGTCTTTTAATTTTGCCTTCATTCGTTTGTGATTGTAATAGTAAATATAGTCAGCTGTCAGCTAATTAAATAAAACTAGATGCTGGAAGAAAAGGTTATTTATTTTATATCAAGCTTGTCTTATGTTACATCAAAGGGTTTTACCATAAAGCCATGCTGGTTTTATCTTTAAAAGTCTCCTCACTGTAGGGTTGCTCTTGTAATTCGTGTCTTAGCATGAATTAAAAGTGGGTGGAGATTAACTTGACGGTTCAAAATCATTCCTGTTATTCTTAGTCCATTGTAAACTATATACTTTTGTTATATGAACCTCCTGTGCAGTATTTTAAGGTTATCCTATGTCGTTGTTTTGCTACTAATAGCCTTATGTTAAAAATTTGTATATTGTATTTTATCCCAAAAGTTGGAGGTTTTTTTTTGAAGGTTATAGTAAAGTTATTTAAGAAAATGACTTACAAACAAATATTTTGGTACTCGATAATCTTACTTTTTTTTGTCTCCTCCGTTTTTTTTGTCTATCACAATCATTCATTTTACGAAAGACCAATAGCTGAGGTTATTGAAATAGAGTTGGGCGATTCTACGGAATTGATCGATTTGCATGAAAATAAAGATCGTCTTTTCACTCAACGGATCATAGCTGAAATAAAAAATGGTGACCACAAAGGACAGCTTATCCATTTAACAAATGAGTATTCCAAATCGGGAGCGTATGATCAAGAATATCATGTTGGAAATGAATTGTTTGTTTTGATTGATACGAAAAAAAAGGAAAATACAGATTTAATTGGAGACATAATGGAAGTAAAGCGCGATAAATATATATTGTTGGTAGCATGGGTGTTTATTTTTACTCTGCTTTTCGTGGGAAAAAAGCAAGGGTTGTTATCTATTATCAGCTTGGCTGTCAATGCCGTTTTGTTATCCTATGCATTGGATGTTTATTTGAATACATCAGGCATCAGTTTGTTATGGATATGCAGTATAAGTGTGATATTGTTTACGGTCCTTTCTTTATTGCTCGTTAACGGCTTTAATGAAAAAACATATGCCGCAATTGTTGCAACATTATTAGGAACTTTTGTCTCGCTGTTCATCACCTATCTTGTGATGTGGTTAACGGCCGAAAAAGGACTTCGATATGAGGAAATGCAATTTTTAACTCGTCCTTATAAAGAAGTGTTTATGGCAGGGTTATTTATCGGATCGTTAGGAGCAGTAATGGATGTGGCCATTACCATGTCTTCATCTATCTTTGGGTTGTATGAGAAGGATCACAACATTCCGGTAAAAGCACTTAAAACTTCAGGAATGGAGATTGGCAAAGATATAATGGGAACCATGACGAATATTTTGTTTTTTGCCTATATCAGCGGGTCCATTCCAATGCTTATTTTGTATTTAAAAAATAATTCCCCATTGATATTCACTCTTTCCATGAATCTATCATTGGAAGTGGCTCGGGCCCTGGCAGGCGGTATAGGAATCGTGATGACAATCCCAATAGGGCTATATACTACCATTTTTTTCGTTAATCGAAAGAGGGCAAGAAGATGAATGTATTATTGTGGCTGGCAGCCATTTTATTAATCCTGATGATTTTTATTGGCGGTGATAAAGGGAAAAGGTCATTTATTGCGATATTCCTAAACTTTGGAGTACTCTTTTTTACTATCTTTATTATGACAATTCCCCAAGCTGATCCTATTATCTTAACATTGATCGCGTCAACCGTGATCAGTTGCATAAATCTCTTTTATATTAATGAAGTGAATAAGAAAACCATCACTGCCTTCATTTCTACTATTATAACTGTTGTTATACTGCTCTTTTTTATTCTGATTTTGACAGAAAGTGCCATGATTCAAGGATTTGGTGCGGAAGAAGCAGAGGAGCTTTCCGTCTTTTCCCTTTATATTGGGGTGGATTTTGTTAAGATAGCTGCTTCTGTCATTATAATGAGTACAATTGGTGCCATTACAGATACAGCCATAGCAATTTCATCTCCTATGCGGGAAATGTTTCACCATCATCCATCCATAAGCAGAAAAGAATTATTTGCTTTTGGAATTAGTATTGGGAAAGACATATTAGGAACAAGTACGAATACGTTATTTTTTGCCTTCTTTGGAGGCTATTTGGCCCTGCTAATTTGGTTTAAAGATTTATCTTATACTCTTGAAGAAATCGTCAATTCAAAAATCTTTAGTGCTGAAATAATCACCATCTTTTGTGCGGGAATAGGTGTCGCTCTGATTATTCCGATAACTGCCTGGATCAATTCATATTTTTTAACTAAACAAAAAGAAAAGAACAAAATCATTAAAAAAGATATATAACAATGCCTAAACAAGCATTGTTTTTTCTTAAATGCTAAAAACACTCACAAATTTTGATTAATCAATGTTGTTTGTGAGTGTTTTTTTTTGTGAAAAAGTCTGAAGAAGGTTGGTTTAAATATGTATCTGAATGCATTCAAAAACAGGACATTCGTAGCGTCTATGAAACTGATTTTTGGAAGAATCCGATTGTTCTGGAAGAGATGACTCCGGAGGATAAGTATTTTTACCTCTACTTCTTACGAATTCAAATACGACTCAAATTGGGATCTATAAGATTACCAAAAAACAAATGGCTTTTGATTTGGGCTATTCAATTGGGGTGTTCATTCGTTAATGGAACGATTCATACACCATCACAAGGTAATTCGTTACAATCCTGAGACGAGAGAACTCGCCATTAAAAACTGGGGGAAAGATAACCTGCATAAAGCAGGAAAACCAGTCATGGAATGTATTTTTACCGAATTAAAGGAAGTCGAGGATACCTCGGGTGGTGACAGGCACCGGTTGGTACGAGCAAATCTTTACATCCAATTAATAGTAACTTAATAGTTTTGGAATAAAATGAATTTATCGTCATTTAGTGGAAGAATTGGTCATAATTTGACGATGTTTAATAGACTTAGGAGGTGCTGTATGAAGAGAAATTGGAAGAAAAGGTTTGTGCCGATCACTCTGTCAGTTGCTTTGGCTACGAGTATCATTTCTCCCAACCTGACGTCGGCCTTGGGTAGCTTTGATTTAAATTCTGCGGTTGTTCAAACACCGATCAACCTATATCAAGCTGACCTTGGACCTGGTGTGAAGGAAAAACATTATAGTTTTGAGGGGAAAGACGGTAAAAAGATTGAGAGTTTTGTAGTGGATGTAGATGTACATAATCCTAGTGTTTCGATTGAAGCAGGAACACCGAATGACGGAGAATCATATGGCCTTCAGCCGGTTAGAAAGCAAGCGGAATCCGCAAATGCGGATAACCATCAAGTGGTTGCTGCTGTAAATGCCGATTTTTATAATATGGCAACAGGGGAGCCGAATGGCATTGTATATAAGGATGGAAAAGCAATAAAAGCCCAGAATGGATCCTGGAGATTTTTTGGAATGACCAAGTCAGGTGAAGCGGTAATAGGTTCAGCCGCTGAATATGATGTCATGAAAGATCAATTACAAGAAGCCTTAGGCGGGAATGCAATCCTAGTTAAAGATGGACAAATCTATCAAACTCCGCAAACAGGCGCAGATAAAGAGCCTAGAACCGCAGTTGGGATTAAAGCAGACGGCGACGTATTTTTTGTCGTGATTGATGGCCGACAAGAGCCATATTCAGCTGGAATCTCTATGCCTGATTTGGCGCAATTAATGATAGATCTAGGAGCTGTGGATGCGTTAAACCTTGATGGCGGAGGGTCGTCAACTTTTACCACTCGTGAACTGGGCGGAGACAAAATTGAGGTTGACAACCAACCATCTGACCGTTCGGAACGAAGTGTTGCGAATTCTTGGCTGATTGTAACGGAAGAGCCTGCTGATCATGTTTTTGCTTCTGCTCATATTGAACCGTATGATCAATCCTTTACTCCTGGCTCAGCCATATCATTTACCGCGAAGGGAAGGGACAAATCCATGGCTTCCGCTCCATTGCCGACATCTGGCTTAACATGGGAATTATCGGATTCTTCCTTCGGGAGCATTGATGAGAAAGGGAATTTTACTTCGAACGGAAAAACCGGTCAATTCAATATCGTACTGAAACATCAAGGCAATGAGGTTGGAAAAAGTATCATTGAAATCGCCCAACCGGATGAGATGTCTTTCAGCTCATCAGAATTAACCGTTGCAAAGAATAGTGAAAGCAACCTGGGCTTAGTGACAAAGTTTCAAAAGAGAGTAGTAGATTGGAGTTTACAAGATATCGAATTTGAAATCCCAGAAGGTATGGGTACCATTGATGAAAACGGTGTGCTGCATTCAACTGATAAAACCGTTTCTGGTACGATCACAGCACGCCTGAAAGGTTCAAATCTATCAACACAAATCAAGGTTTCGGTTGGAAAACTTCCTGAAGTAATGTTTGATTTTGAGAAGGATCTTGGAAGCTGGAGAACAGCAACAGCCAACCGCGGCGAAAAAGGAACGCTTAGTTTAAGTAAATATCCAGCACCTGTTCGATTTGGCAGTCAGTCATTAAAGCTGGATTTTGATTTTACCAATGCACAAACAGGAACCACTCTTGGAGTTTATGCTGGACCAGGTACGAACACAGCCATTCCTGATGTTCCTTCAAGCATCGGGATGTGGGTGTACGCAACGCCGGAAGCACAAGGCTATTGGCTGCGAATGATGATTGTCGATGCTAACAACAAAAATCAAACAATCAAT
Source organism: Neobacillus sp. NPDC093182 (assembly GCF_044754045.1). Lineage (NCBI taxonomy): Bacteria > Bacillati > Bacillota > Bacilli > Caryophanales > Bacillaceae > Neobacillus > Neobacillus sp. NPDC093182. Next base: position 59,636 of record NZ_JBIVOI010000028.1, on the reverse strand, counting down.
TTGACAGGGGAAAAGCCAGGGATTGATTGGACAGGCTGGAAGTACATTGAGGCCGAGATTCCTGCCTCCTTTACAGGACCATTCAAACTTCATGGGACACAAACCATCCGTTTAATGTCGACAAAGTCAGGAATCACCGGTCCGATGACGAAAGGTTCTATCTATGTTGATAATATTAGAGCAGTATACGGTGATAAAGTCGATGATTTAAATCCTCCTGTGATAGAGTCCATTAACGTTGACGGGAAAGAATTCACGACCAATGCTGTGAATCTGAAGGCAAACATAAATGAATATGAAAACGATCCATTTAAAACAGGAATCGATTGGGATAAAATAAGTATTTTCATAGATGGAAAGGATTATTCCAACCTGGAAGGGCATTTTTCATATGATATGGATGGCTCCGTGTCCTTAAGTGGACTAAAATTTGCCGATGGAACCCATCAGGTCACCCTTATGGTTCCAGATAAATTTGGAAACCAAGCTATTAAAACAGTCTATTTCACAGTAAACACCGGTTCAGCCAAGGTTGAAATCGTAAAAAAACAAGAGGAAGCGTTGCTGGGCGATGTGTTCGAGCTTGTGGTGAAAACAACAAATCCAGTTGAAATCTCTGAATCAGCCATTAAATTGCAACTTGATAAGAATTATCCAGTAGAAAGCGTTACTTTTTCCGAAGCCTTTAGCACTAGCACATCAACCTATGACAAGGAAACGGGAATTCTTACACTGAATCTTGTGAATAACGGCGAATCAGCGGCAGCTGCAGATGCGGCAACGATTCAAGTTCGCATACCTGAAAATACAAAGGAAGGCAGCTTGTTAACCTATGAAATCGCAGAAGGTAGTTTAAGCTATCGAACAGCGAAAGATCAAAGTTTTGTCTCTACCTATTCCATGAAACCTGCGAGCGTGGAGGTCAAAGGTGCATTCGAAATAGTTACAGAGCACATTTTAATTGGCAAGCCAACGGTTATGATGGTGAAAGATACTAAGAATGAATTTGTCGCTAATGCGGAAGTTTTTGCCGTGATTGATGATCATACTGTTTCACTTGGAAAAACAGACGAAAAGGGTTCTCTTCTAGTCGATTCTATCATTAATGAAGTTAATAAAATTGCTTTATATGCTGTCAAAGATAGAAAGTATTCATTCAAATTGCACACGCAGACCTATCCTTCTCTAGCGGCGGCAAACGAAATCAAAAATGTGATTAGCTCGCCTACGGGTGATCCTTTTAAAGAAAAAGGTTTCACATGGATGTCGAGTCCATTAGCGGAAGAAAAAACGGTAATCCAGTTTGCTAGAAAAACGGACTATGACAAGAAAGGCGAAAGTGCACTAGAAACGGTTACCGGATCATTCAGCAACCAAGTATTCTCTGGAGAGCAAGATATTTCGAAAAACGGAATCGTCCGCGTGAATGAAGTAAACGTAACGAAATTACAACAAGGTACGACTTATATTTATCGTGTTGGTGATGGCAAAAATTGGTCAGAACTACAAGAGTTCAACACGTTAAAAAGGAAGCAATCGTTTGAATTTGCGATTTTAGGAGACACGCAATCTCCTTCCGATTTGAGTGATTTTAATAAAATACTAGGGGATTTAGATCAAAAAGACTTGTCGTTCATGATTCATGTCGGCGACATGATTGATGAATCTTCTAAATTCAAGCAATGGGATGATACATTACGGACCATGAGCCAGTACAACAAGATCCGTTCGACTGACCTTGTAGCAGCTCTAGGAAATCATGAATACATGGGGGATGGTGATGGCCATTTAGCGAAAGCCATTTTCAACTCGCCTGAAAATGGTCCAGATGCCGATAAAGGCGGTACGTATTCAGTAGAATACAATAATATGCACATAAGTGTATTAGGGTATACGGATAATACCGAGATTCTGAACAAACAGCTGGAATGGCTGAAACAGGATGTACAGAATTCCGATAAACCTTGGAAAATCCTTGTTACCCATAAGCCGCCTTATTTCACCAATCCTTTTGGTGGAAATGCCATCATGAAAGAAAAGCTTCCGCCAGTTGTCGATGAATTAGGAATTGATATCGTATTCTCCGGCCATGATCATTCCTATGGCAGAACGAAAAAATTGAAGGCAGGCAAAGAAGACCCGAACGGAACGGTTTATGTAGTCGCCGGTACAACAGGTAAGAAACACTACGATGCCGTGGCAGATGAGAATTTTGACTATGTCAATATGGAAAACATTGCTGTTTCCATGCAAGCCAAGGTAGACAAAGATCAAATCACCTTCACCACTATTACTTCTGATGGTGAAACCTTTGATCAATTTACCGTCATCAATCCTGATTATCACGAAGAAGAAGAGGTTGAATAAGGAGAAAATAGAAAGAGTGCCAGACACCATCGGGTGGTGCCTGGCACTCTTTTCATTATTTCTATAAACTTCGTGCGGCGACAGTCACCGCTCGAACTTTTCCGTCCTGCCCTGCTGCGAAGAGAATGTTTCCTAATGAAGCAGGAGTAGAATAGGTATACCCTGTGGAGAAGTGGTATCGGTCAACGACTGAACCATCTTTTGGATTTAGTCCTATAAACCATACCATTTGCAAAAACAGGAGATGCGTTAAATATCCTTTGTTGTGTTGTAATCATCCAGCGCACTACACCGGTTGCAGGTTCAACCGCAAATACTTTGCCCCATTCATCGGCAAGAATTAAAAGTGGCTCTGGTTGTGATAGAATCAGCGGGCTTGAGTAAAGGAAGCCACCCTTAAGCCGCCAAACTTCTGCACCGGTCGCGCAATCCAGAGCATAAGCATTTGTTACATCTCCAACCAACACTAACTGGCGGTCATATGGACCCTTTGGTAAAACCGCTGCCTTGGATGCCCATGGGCTGTAAAGCAGTGTACGGTAAGGGGCAGCTTTAATTGCCAATGGTTTGGTCCAAATGGCCTTCCCAGTTGCCACATCCAACACCCGGACTTTGCCGTCCCCAGCACCGATAAATGCAAAGCGCCCGTTTATTCCTTCCTATAAGTAGATAGTGTGTTTCGGGCGTATAGACATTAGAGGAAATTTAAAAACGTGTATAGGCTTTAAGTCTATACACGTTTGTTATGGTGGAAAGTTTTAATTACTCAATCTTTATGCTAAACAAAACATCATTGAAGGAATCACCGGGACAATTCTGATTGGTTTTGGTATTAGACTATTTCTTGAAAAAAGCTCATAATTAGGTCATTCGACTTTTAATTTAATTTAAAATGTGCCAGGCACCCCTAAAAATAGGAGCTACCTGGCACTTTCATAATGTCCAATTTCTAGCCGGGATATTTTATTTAGTATGATTCTTATCAAACGACATTCAAATTAGGAATGTCGTTTTTTTTAAATCCTAATCATTAAGCCTTGTTTAACAAAACTGTCACAGGAAAGTGGTTGGTTAAAATTTTTGTTAATTGGATGGTTTTTTGTGGGTATATAAATACTATAATGAATTTATTTAGAAAATCGATGTCCTTAAAGGATAATCTATTGTTGAAGGGGGATACTGTGTTAGTTATTCTCCCATTTCTAAATAGGTTAAGAATATTCGTCTAAGAGGTGTAACATGAGTGTTTTGTATGTTTTAGTTATTATTATTTTATTAATTTCAATTGTTTCAACACTATTAATCACAGGAAAAAGTGATGAAAACTATAGCAGTTCCACAAAAAGAAATACCACAAATTTAACGTTAATTTATGTTGTGATCATTATCTTATCCTTAATTTCACTTGGAGTGTATATTAGATTTTTCGCATAAATCGCTATTGTTTTGTTACCTATTGACTTAATAATTCGATAGGTTATTTTTTATGGATTTTTCTATAGAAATAACTCAAGAGTAAAAATGTGAAATAGAAAAATAATAAAAGGTATCAATAGAAAAATAAAATCATAAGGGTGTAGTCAATGGACTGGAAACCAGATCGTAAAGCTAAAAAAGCTATCTATAAACAGCTTGCTGAATACATTGAAAATGGAATTGCAAATGGTACATTTCCGCCTGATAAACCATTACCATCAGAAAGATACTTAGCTAAGGAACTTCACGTAAACAGAAGTACAGTGGTTTCCGCCTACGATGAGTTAGAATCAAATGGACTGATTCAACGAAATAGAGGAAGCGGGACAACCATAAGCAAGGATATCTGGGGGATTACGAAGAAACGTATTCCGAGCTGGAACAGGTACATTGAAGCAGGATCATTTTTACCAAATTTACCTGTTACCCAAAGAATCCGAAAAGAAGCAGTCGAACATAAACTCATTAATTTAGCCAGTGGTGAACTATCCGAAGATCTTTTTCCCTTAGATTCTTTAAGACAGATAACGGCTTCTAGATCGTTTATCGGTAGCTTAGGATATGACCATCCACAAGGTAACCATATTCTTAGGGAGACCATTACAAAGCATGTAAAGCAATTTCGGAGAATTGAATCCGATCCTTCTTCGATATTAATTACATCTGGCGCCCAGCAGGCTTTACACCTAGTAGTACAGTGCCTGTTAAAGCCTGGAGATGCAGTGGCTTTAGAGGACCCTTCCTATTCGTATAATCTTCCGATTTTTAAATCAGCCGGAATACATCCATATTTTCTTTCAGTTGATAAGAATGGGATTAACCCAGATGAATTATTAACTTTACATAAAAAACATCGAATTAAAATGATATTCTTAAACCCTTCATTTCAAAATCCTACAGGGACCTTACTTCATGAAAAACAGAGGAAAGCGATATTAGAAATATCCTCTGAACATGGGATTCCTGTGGTGGAAGACGATCCATATAGTCTAACATCTTTTACGGGTGAAGAGGTTACAACATTAAAATCGATGGATATTCATGGCAACGTCTTATATATAAGCTCTTTATCAAAGATTGTTGCTTCAGGGTTAAGGATTGGCTGGATTATCGGACCAAAGCCAGTCATTGAAAGGCTATCCGACGCGAAACAACAAATTGACTTCGGGCATGCAAGCTTTACTCAATGGATTGCAAATGATTTTTTAGAATCGGAAAGTTTTCATTCACATATCAATCATTTGGTGAAGGAGTTAGAAAAACGAAGGGATCAAATTATCACTAGCCTTAATTTTTATCTAAAGGAACAAGTTGAATTTTCAATCCCTCAGGGAGGCATTCACTTATGGTGCCGGATAAAAAAAGACTTTAACGAAATGCAACTACTGGAGGAATCCATAAAAAGGGGAGTTATTTATGTCCCTGGTTCCACGATGGGATCCAAAAAGGGGTTTGTACGGTTTACATTCGCTAGGGAAGATGAGGAATCAATACATGAAGGAATTAAAAGGTTTGCAGAAGCTCTTAATTCTCTTTAACAACGATTCCTGCTTATATTTTCTTTGCCAAGAATCATGATTTAATCATGGTTCTTTTTATTTTGAAGTAAAATGGACGGTTAAAAAAGTGTCCAATTGGATGGTTATAAGATTTTAAAAACCTTTATTATGGAGAAGTGGATTTATTACTGCGTCCACTTAAATAGAAAAGTAATGATGATTGGTTTAACGTGTGAAATGATTCACAATTATTTTTTCACCATAGTAAGTGAGGTTTTTATCCTTTTAGAGAAGAACGTTTTGAACTAATTTACTTCGGTATCATTTATTTAGAAGCAAAGGGAGTAAGCCAAAATGTCTAATGCTGCAGAAACACTTGAAGGATGGTACTGCTTTAACGATTTTCGCAAAATAAATTGGAAGAGCTGGAGGTCCTTGAACGAGCATCAACGTCTAGAAATTCTTGAGGAAATAGTAGAGCTGTGGGACGAATGGACCGATAACGAAGAGAAAGGGAAAGGCAGTCATGCCCTCTTTCAAATTGTAGGGCATAAAGCAGATATCATGCTGATGTTCCTTCGTCCAACCTTAGAAGAATTATTTCGGATTGAACTAGCTTTCAATAAAACAAAATTTGCTGAGTATACAGAACAATCTACATCGTATATATCGGTAGTAGAACTTAGTAACTATCTACCTAAGGGGGAAGATCCATATAGTAAACCGGAAATAAGAACACGATTGTTTCCGAAAATTCCTACCACCGACTATATTTGTTTTTATCCCATGAATAAGCTTCGCAGCGGTAGTGATAATTGGTACATGTTATCAACCGAAGACCGTAATCAAATGATGCGAAGCCATAGCTTAATTGGAAGAAAGTACGCGGGGAAAGTAAAACAGATCATTTTAGGATCTGTCGGATTTGATGATTATGAATGGGGCGTAGCTCTATTTGCAGAGGACCCTATCCAATTTAAAAAACTTATTTATGAAATGCGTTTTGATGAAGTAAGTGCGAGATTTGGTGAGTTTGGTTCCTTTTTTATAGGAAAGTATGTGTCTAAACAACACTTTAATCATCTATTGCAACTTTGATTACGACTTCAATATGCAGATGAGAAAGGGTGTGTAAAAATTGGTTGACCAATTTGAAACTCCGTTATTTACAGCCTTAAAAAAACACGCAGAAACAAATCCGATCCAATTTCATATCCCAGGACATAAAAAAGGAAATGGAATGGATCCTGATTTTAGAGAATTCATTGGCGAAAATGCTCTATCAATCGACTTAATCAATATAGGACCTCTTGATGATTTGCACCTTCCTAAAGGAATTATAAAACAGGCGCAAGAGTTAGCTGCCAAAGCATTTGGTGCAGATTATACCTTCTTCTCTGTACAGGGTACTAGCGGGGCCATTATAGCCATGATTATGTCTGTTTGCGGACCTGGTGATAAAATACTGGTGCCTCGAAATGTTCATAAATCTATCATGAGTGCCATTGTTTTATCAGGAGCAATTCCTATCTTTATTCATCCTGAGGTTGATTCCTATTTTGGAATCTCACATGGAATTACACCAGATTCTATCGAACGGGCATTAGATTTTCATCCTGATACGAAAGCAGTTCTTGTTATTAATCCAACCTATTACGGTGTTTCGGGTGATTTGAAAAAAATAGTAAAAATTGCTCATTCCAGGGATACTCCTGTACTAGTAGACGAAGCCCATGGGGCACATATTCATTTTCATAGGGAATTGCCTTTATCTGCTATGGAGGCTGGTGCTGACATGGCTGCAACTAGTGTTCATAAGCTAGGAGGTTCCCTTACTCAAAGCTCAATATTGAATTTGAAGGGGAAACTTGTGTCTCCTAAAAGGGTACAATCTGTTTTAAGTATGTTAACAACAACCTCGACTTCTTATTTACTACTTTCATCTTTAGATGTGGCAAGAAAATCACTGGCAACTGAAGGACAAGCACTTCTAGAGGAAACGATTCGAAAAGCAGAAGAAACACGCTCGAAAATTAATGAAATTCCCCATCTTTATTGTTTGGGACGTGAAGTTTTGGAATCAAGCGCGGCAGTAGCAATGGATCCAACTAAGCTGCTAATCTCAGTAAAAGAGCTTGGTATCACAGGTTACGATGTGGAAAAATGGCTTCGTACTCGATTTAATATTGAAGTGGAATTATCTGATCTCTACAACATTCTCTGTATCGTCACTTCTGGTGATACGGAGGAAGATTTATTAACATTTATACAAGCCTTAACCGAACTATCCCAAGAATACAAAACACAGGTGGACAAGAATGTAGACAGCTCGGTTTTGTTGCCTGAGATTCCTTCGTTAGCATTGACACCGCGAGATGCTTTTTATGCGGAGACAGAAGTGATTCCTTTTAAAGAGTCAGCAGGAAGAATCATTGCAGAATTTGTAATGGTTTATCCACCTGGAATTCCTATTTTTATACCAGGAGAAATTATCACCCAGGATAATCTAGTATATACAAGGAAGAATGTTGAAGCTGGGCTTCCTGTACAAGGTGCTGAGGATATGGAACTAAAAAAAATACGTGTGATTATAGAACAGTTAGCCAATTAAATAAAAAAACGATAAGGCGGCGAATTAGATGAACTTAGCAAAATTAATCGATCATACATTACTTTCACCTGACACTAAAGAAAAAGATATCATTAATTTATGCCAAGAAGCAAAACAATATGGCTTTGCATCTGCAGTTGTAAATCCTGCATGGGTAAGCTTATCAGCAGAACTTTTGCGCGATTCGGATGTAAATGTCTGTACGGTTATAGGATTTCCATTAGGTGCGAACACGCCCGAAACAAAGGCATTTGAAACCAAAAATGCGATTGAAAACGGAGCCGTAGAAGTAGATACAGTGATAAATATTGGGGCATTGAAAGACAAAAACGATGCACTAGTTGAGGAAGATATACGATCAGTTGTGGAGGCTGCAAAAGGAAAGGCACTAGTAAAAGTTATTATTGAGGCATGTCTATTAACGAATGAAGAAAAAGTACGAGCATGCGAATTATCAGTAAAAGCTGGAGCAGACTATGTCAAGACTTCAACAGGTTTTTCTTTGCATGGAGCAACTGTTGAAGATGTTGCGATTATGAGAAAAGCAGTTGGACCAAATGTTGGAGTTAAGGCATCAGGAGGAGTTAAGAATAGTGAAGATATGAGAGCAATGGTAGACGCTGGAGCAACAAGAATTGGGACCAGCTCCGCTATAAAAATACTAGGTTAGTTGAATGATTGTTTAAAACTTTGTTATCTTCATTAAATTTTGTAGTAAAAGGTGGGGAATCATTTGTTTTTTGCATATTTATTTGTAACAGTTTATATTGTTGGAAGTACTTGGGCGACACAAGCTATCATGAAAGGTACCCAAAATGCTGATGAAGAATTTTTGAAGATTCATAATGTAAAATAAAGGATGAGAAGAAACATATAAGCTTTTTAATAACATACTAGCAGAGTAATTTAATAGTTATTTAGAGTAATTTCTTAAAAAGAAAACTGCTTAACTAGCTACCGATAGTAAAGCAGCTTTCTTTTTTTTCGATGTTTATGCTTTCCTTCATGGCGAGCTACTTACTTTTTATCAATTCTGATTTAATATAGGGGGAAAAAATTGATGAAGAAAATTGTTAAGATTATAACGTCGTTTTTCTTTGTTCTTCTGCTAACCAGCTGCGGAGAAGGAATAAAAGATCCTCTGAATTGGGAGCTAACCAACTTTTCGGCCATAACAGAAGAAGGAAAAAATATACGTTTAACCGATTTAAAGGGGAAGGTTTGGGTTGCAGATTTTATCTTTACCAATTGTGCCACCGTTTGTCCACCTATGACCGCTAATATGACCAAACTGCAAGGGATGTTAAAAGAAAAAGAATTAGATGTGGACATCGTCTCATTCAGCGTAGATCCAACCGTAGATACACCTAAGAAATTAAAGGAATATGTCATGAAATTTAATGGAGATATAACAAAATGGCATCTATTAACCGGATTTTCACAAGAATTTATTGAAGAATATGCTATGAAGAATTTCAAAACCATTGTAAAAAAACCAGACACAGATAACCAAGTCATCCATGGTACTTCTTTTTTTCTTATAGATCAAGATGGGAATGTCGTCAAAAGTTATGATGGAATGGATGTTCCTTATGACGATATGATTAAAGATATTGAGATTATTACTAAGTAATTAGATTCTGATGGTGTGGCGAAACTGTTGAAAATAATGTTGTCTTTTCGGGAAAGGATGGTTGAAAAAATAGATAATTGGATGGTTATTTTATCTGAAGTTTCTTTATTATAGATTAAAAGGTAATCTTAATGATTGCTTTCTAATTAAAGGTCTGTTCAGGAAGGAGTAGATTTGACAATTTTTATTACAGGGATAGGTAGGAGACCTTGCAAATTTTAGCTGCGAACTTGGGTATTAAGGAACAGTATATAAGATAATTAAAATGGTGGTATATATCTATGAAATCGTATCTTTCCTCCCGAATCGAACAAATAAGACCTTCTGGTATTCGTCGATTCTTTGATTTGGCTAATAGTATGGAAGGAATAATCTCATTAGGAGTTGGAGAACCGGATTTTACCACACCGTGGTCTATATGCCATGCTTCCATCCAATCTATTGAACAGGGATTTACTTCCTATACAGAAATAGAAGGTCAAATAGAACTACGTAAGGAAATATCGTCCTATATGAGTAACCGTTTTAAAGTTTCCTACTCACCTACTACAGAAATAATTGTTACGGTAGGAGGTAGTCAAGCATTAGACAGTTCATTGAGGGCTATTATAAATCCTGGTGACGAAGTGATGATAGTAGAACCAAGCTATGTTGCTTATAGGGCGTTGGTTTCAATGGCTGGGGGGAATCCTGTACCAATTGTTACTTCTTTTGAAAATGAGTTTAAACCTCAACCCGAACAAATTAAACAAGCGATTTCCCCAAGAACAAAGGCAATTATTCTTTGTTTTCCGAACAACCCTACAGGAAGTTTGTTGAACCAACAGGAATTAGAAGCAATAGCTGAAATTATCGTAGAACATGATTTGTTAGTTATTACTGATGAAATCTATGCTGAGTTGACATATGAAGACGACACCTTTTACTCGATAGCCTCTATTAAGCGAATGAGAGACCGGACCATTCTTGTATCCGGATTTTCAAAAGCTTTTGCAATGACTGGATGGAGATTAGGTTTTATATGTGCTCCAGAATGGTTAACGCAACCGATATTAAAGGTCCTTCAACACACAATCATTAGTGCTTCAACCATAACTCAATATGGAGCGATTGAGGCGTTAAAAAATGGACAAGAATATATAGTTGAGATGAGAAATTCCTATCGTAAACGTCGGAATTTTTTAGTAAAACAACTGAATGAAATGGGTTTACATTGTCATTTGCCAGAAGGGGCTTTCTACGTTTTTCCATCGATTCGCCAAACTGGGCTAACGTCAGAACAGTTTGCGGAAAAACTTTTAACTCGATATAAGGTAGCGGTTGTACCCGGAAATGCATTCGGTGATAGTGGAGAAGGGTATATACGCTGCTCTTATGCAACTTCAATGGAAAAACTGAAAGTGGCGATGGAAAGAATGAGAAAATTTGTTGGGGATGTAAAATAAGACCCTAAACCGATTTGAGAAAATCATTTGTATTAAATCCTAATAAATAGTTGTCCGTTCAAAAATATGTTTTATAAAGGAAGAGGAAGAATTATGGCTAATGACAAATTAGATCAATTAAGAACGAGAGTTGACGAATTAAACTTGGAGTTATTGACGCTCATGAATGAAAGGGCACGACTAGTTCAGAGAATTGGAGAGATTAAAGAGAATCAGGGGGTATTCCGTTACGATCCAGTCCGTGAAAGAACGATGCTCGATACCATTAAAGAAAATAATGATGGACCATTCGACAATTCAACAATCGATCATATTTTTAAGGAAATTTTTAAAGCTAGTTTGGATTTACAAAAAGATGATCATAAGAAAGTATTACTTGTTTCACGTAAGAAAAAGCCTGAAGACACTATTGTTACATTAAAAGATGAAGAAATTGGGGACGGAAAGACTCACTTTGTCTTTGGACCATGTTCAGTTGAGTCATATGACCAAGTAGCATTAGTTGCAAAATCGATGAAAGAAAAAGGTCTAAGGCTTCTTCGCGGTGGAGCCTATAAGCCTAGGACTTCTCCATACGATTTCCAAGGATTGGGTGTAGAAGGATTAAAAATATTAAAACGTGTTGCTGATGAGTTTGATTTGGCTGTTATTAGTGAAATTGTAAGTCCTGCAGATATTGAATTTGCTTTAGATTATATTGATGTGATTCAAATTGGCGCTCGGAATATGCAAAACTTTGAATTATTAAAAGCAGCAGGTGCAGTTAAAAAGCCTGTTTTATTAAAGAGGGGGTTTGCAGCAACAATTGAAGAATTTATCAATGCTGCAGAGTACATTATGGCTCAAGGTAATGATAAAATCATTCTTTGTGAGAGAGGCATTAGAACTTACGAAAAAGCTACAAGAAATACGCTTGATATTTCTGCCGTTCCTATTTTGAAACAAGAAACACATTTACCGGTTATGGTAGATGTTACTCACTCAACAGGTAGAAGAGATTTACTTCTACCAACAGCTAAGGCTGCGATTGCTATTGGAGCAGATGGCGTTATGGCTGAAGTTCATCCGGATCCTGCCGTTGCCCTATCAGATTCTCAACAGCAAATGGATCTTGATCAATTTAATAAATTCTATAATGAATTACTTGCATCTAACTTACTCATGGTATAGGAATGTTACCAATTTTTATTAACAATGAAGAAACGCAGAGCTCTTTGTTTTTGCGTTTTTTTTTGTTTATGGAAGCCTGTTTGTTTCTTGAAATTTTATAGTTGAATGAGGCTACTATGCTTGTTGGTATTGTAACGGTTAATCAATAAATGCTTAAAGAATAAAAATATTGATAAAATTGGATGGCTAAAATAGTATGGATTTGGATGGTATAATCTTTGGTCTTTCTATTATCATAGGAATAGGAGGAATCGAAGTATGGCTATATTTTATTTATTTGACTTTCGCTCACTGTGGAGCCCGTTTTTCTCCATGTATTTATTCTTGATATTATTTCTATATTACCTAATTACAGTGAAATATAGGAAATGTTTTAAACAGAGTGAACCTCTTTCAAAAAATCAGGCGGCCTTTTTCATAGGATTCATTCTTCTTTTGTATCTGATTAAAGGTTCGCCCATTGACTTGATGAGCCACATGATGCTGACGATGCACATGGTTCAAATGGCGTTCCTCGTATTAATTATACCCATTCTCTTTATTAAAGGGATACCTGACTGGTTATGGAAAACGGTGATAAACATCAAGCTGATAAAACCTTTGTTTCGTTTTTTTACTAAACCGTTGATCTCTATGCTTTTGTTTAATGTTTTATTTTCATTCTACCATATCCCGCTGATTCTAGATTTTTCAAAAACGAATAATTTCTATCATGCTCTCATGCATTCACTATTATTCTTTCTTGCCATTTTCCTGTTTTGGCCTGTACTAAATAATTTGAATGAATCCATAGCAATGTCAGGAATTCTTAAGACAGGATATATTTTTGCAAATGGTGCACTAATGCTGCCAGCTTGTGCGCTAATAATCTTTGCAGATAAACCCATATATCAGACTTATTCCAACCCTGAGACGTGGTTTAATGCATTGGCTTTATGCGCAACACCGTCATCATTATTAAGGCTCGAATCCGCCGGCCCGGAGCTGTTGAAAATCTTTAATCCATTAGGTCCTCTTCATGACCAACAGCTCGGTGGCATACTGATGAAGACGGTACAGGAAATTGTATATGGGGTCATTATAGCTATAATTTTTGCTGATTGGTACCGTAAGGACCAAAAGGAAGCACTAGAAGAAGAAAGAAAGGCGTACAATCTTAAAAATAATAACAAGGAAATCGCAAATCAATAAATATAAGGTGATAACAAGGACGCAAGGCTAAAAAGCTCTTGCGTTTTTTTTATGAGAAAAATTATTAAATAATAATAATAATAATAATATGTGATTTGAATCACTTATTCGAGGTTATATATTTTATATAATCACTATGTAAATAGTGTTAACTACAAAAAGGAGTGTTTTTCATGTTAGATAAAAAGGCAATTGATATTGTTAAATCCACAGTACCCGTATTAGAAAAGCATGGGGAAGCAATTACTACTCGCTTCTATCAATTAATGTTTGGTAACCATCCTGAATTACTCAATATTTTTAACCATGCAAACCAAAAACAGAGCAGACAACAAAAGGCGCTTGCAAGTGCCGTCTATGCAGCCGCAATGTATATTGATAACCTTGAAGCGATTCTTCCAGTGGTTAAGCAAATTGGGCAAAAACATAGAAGTCTTGGAATTAAACCAGAACATTATCCGATTGTCGGAAAGCATCTTTTATTAGCCATTAAGGATGTTTTGGGAGATGCAGCTACCGATGAAATCATGGATGCGTGGGGAAAGGCATACGGCGAAATTTCTAATGCATTTATCAGTTTAGAAGCTGAGATGTATAACGAGGCGTCTAGTCAGCTAGGTGGATGGGACGGTTTCCGCAGCTTTATTGTTGATCGTAAAGTAAAAGAAAGTGAAGTCATTACTTCTTTCTACTTAAAACCAGAAGACGCAAACGAGCTTGCTTCTTTTCTACCCGGTCAGTACATCAGTGTTAAAGTAGAAATGGAAGGGGAGGAATATACCCATATCCGTCAATATAGTTTATCTGATTCTCCAGGAAAAGACTATTACCGAATTAGTGTAAAGAGAGAAGCAGGTACATCCCAACCTGATGGAATCGTTTCTAACTATCTTCATGATAAGGTGAAAGAAGGGGACATTCTAAAGGTAAGTGCACCTGCAGGAGACTTTGTTCTTGATACTATCCGTAATACCCCTGTTGTATTGTTAAGTGGAGGTGTTGGTTTAACTCCAATGGTTAGTATGTTAAAAACAGTCGTTGATGTACAGCCAGAACGGAATGTTACCTTTATCCATGCATCTCAAAATGGTAAAGTTCATGCACTAAGGAAAGATGTAGACGCGGTGTCAGCGCTTGATAATGTTAATTCAGTTGTTTTTTACGATTCACCAACTGAAGAAGACCGGGTTAACAATCGATTTAATGTAGAAGGGTATGTAACACGGGATTGGCTTGAAAAAAATGTACCCGTTAAGGATGCCGACTTTTATTTCTGTGGTCCAGTGCCGTTTATGAAAGCAATCAATCGGTCCTTAAAGGAATTGGGAGTTAGAGAAGAACAAATCCATTTCGAATTTTTTGGTCCTATGGACAGCCTCGAAGAACAAGAAAAAGAAGAACTTGTTACTGTATAAGGTTTTGTAAAACATGTTATTCAAAGACCGGTTTCCAATGGGAATCGGTTTTTTGTTTGACTACTTGTCACGGAATATAGCACTAATTCGTTATATATATGAAGGTGAAGAAGTTTTAGGAGAGATATCACAAAACTATTTTTTTGAGGTGGAAGTATGGCAAAAATTACTGTAGGAACAGAAAATCAAAAACCCATTGAACTATATTTTGAGGATTATGGCAAAGGAAAGCCAATTGTATTAATTCACGGATGGCCGTTAAGTGGTCGATCTTGGGAATACCAAGTTCCTGCTCTCGTTGAGGCTGGATACAGAGTCATAACTTATGACCGTCGAGGGTTCGGGAACTCATCTCAGCCATGGAATGGTTACGATTATGATACATTCGCTACTGATTTACATCTGTTACTAGAGCATCTGGATCTCCAAAATGTGACATTGGTTGGATTTTCTATGGGGGGTGGAGAGGTAGCTCGCTATATTGGAATCTATGGAACAAATAGAGTAGAGAAGGCTGTATTTGCAGGAGCTGTACCACCATTTCTTTACAAGTCAGCAGATCATTCTGAGGGAGTATTAGATGATTTAGCAATTCAAAGATTTGAAGAAGGAGTAAAAAGTGATCGCCTAGCATTTCTTGATGAATTTACGCGAGTATTTTTTGCTGTTGGAGACAGAACTGACTTAGTCAGCGAACCATTCCGACTTTACAATAGGGATATTGCAGCAGGTGCATCACCTAAAGGGACACTAGATTGTATAGCTGCTTTCTGTAAAACGGATTTCAGAGAGGATTTAGCCAAATTTGATATACCTACCCTTGTTATTCATGGTGATTCGGATGCGGTTGTTCCATTTGAATATAGTGGTAAGCGAACACATGAAGCAATTCCAAATTCTAAGCTAGCTTTAATTAAGGCTGGTCCACATGGGTTCAATGTAACACATGCCAAAGAATTTAATGAAGCACTGCTATCATTTTTTAGGGCTAATTAAAAATGAATATTTTTCTTTTCAATTGATTGCTAGAAAGGAACGCAAATCATTTGAATCTGAAGTAAGCAAATGTAAGTCTATTAGAAATCAAATGATTCAAGTAAGTTACGAAGAATGTCACAAAGAGAATCATAGTTTCGTTATATATTTGAGTGCCATTAGTGATTGGAGTGAAAACAACAGTAGAGTAAAAGACAAGAATAAAATCAACTTTAGCTGCAATGGATATTTGTCTAATAGTATCATTGTTTTGCTCCGATTTTTAAAATATTAAATACGGTTGGAGAGTGAATTATGAAAAAAATAGTGATTATCGGTGGGGGATTTGCAGGTTTTTGGAGTGCAGCAGGGGCCATTCGCAGGGCGATTGAACTTGAAAAGGAGAATGAAGTAGAAGTTACCGTGGTAAGTAGAGATTCTTTCTTAAATATGCGCCCTAGAAATTATGAATCTGATTTGTCTCAAGTTCGTATACCATTCAATAGAATCCTTAAACCAATCGGGGTGAAAAATATTGAAGGCAACGTAGAAGGTATTGATTTCGATAACAAAACAGTGACCGTCTCAAGCACTTCTGATATTTTAACATTGCCATACGATAGGCTAGTTCTTGCTGCAGGGAGCATTTTGCAAAGACCCAATATCCCTGGTCTTAAAGAGCATGCTTTCTCTGTTGATACTTTCCAGGAGGCAAGTGAACTTCATCAACACTTAGATAATTTGGTATCAAAAAGATCTTTAGAAGGATGCTATACAGCCATCGTTGTTGGCGCTGGTTTTACTGGTCTAGAAGTCGCTACAGAAATGGTCTCCATTCTAAAAGGTGTTGCAGAAAAAAATGGGGATGACCCTTCTGCTGTTCGTATTCTATTAGTTGATCATTCTGACATTGCTGCGGAATTCAGCGAAGAAGCTCGTGCAGTAATTAAAGGTGCTCTATCTGATTTGGGTATCGAGTCATTCACAAAAGTAGCAGTACAAAGCATTTCAGAAGATGGTGTGGTACTAAGTAATGGTGAAAAACTTCCTGCGTTAACTACAATTTGGACAGCAGGAGTGAAAGCAAGTCCTCTAACCTCTCATTTCCCAGTGGAACGTGATAATTTCGGCAGGTTGCCTGTTGATCAATTTTTACGTGTAAAAGGTACTGAGGATGTGTTTGCTGCAGGTGACTGTATCAGAGTATTGACAGATGAAACTAATGCTGCGGTGATGTCATGCCAGCATGCCTCACCTCAAGGAAAATTTGTAGGTTATAATGTTGTAAGTGACTTGTTCGAAAAAGATTCATTACCTTACGCACAGCCTTACTATGTTACATGTCTTGATCTTGGAGAATGGGGAGGATTGGTTACAGATGGATGGGATAGAAAAGTAATGATGAAGGGAAAAGACGCCAAGGAAGTTAAAATAGACGTTAACACAAAATTTATCGCTCCTCCTTTGGATGATAAGGAAGAAATACTAAAAGAATCCCAACCAAATTATATAAATAAGCTTGAGGATTTTTTGCCTTACCGCTTTAGAGAAGCAACTGTTTAATTTACAAATAAATTAGACCTTTAAAACGACCCTTAAGTATAGTTAAATTAAATGATCACAAAAAATTTGCAATGAGGAGAGCCCTGCAAAATTGCCGTAATTTTAAAGAACCGTAGGGTTCTCCGGAGTTTAAGTGGTTGAGATTGGAATTAGGTTGCCTACAGAAGAAAAAAATGCAGATAGCCTCCCTTGGGACGCTATCTGCATTTTACTTACTTTCACTTAGGAGGAGGTTTCACAATAGAATTACGTCAGTTGGAGTATTTTTTGCAAATATGTAATAGTGGTAGTTTTACTAAAGCTTCGGAGGTTTTGGGTGTTTCACAACCAACTTTAAGTCAGCAAATACGTGTCTTAGAAGGTGAACTTAATATACCTTTATTTAATCGAATTGGAAGAGGCATCAAGATTACAGATGCTGGTAAGATACTATTTGATAAAAGTGAATCGATCATGCAGCTGCTTGATGAAGTACATAATGAATTCTTTGAATTAAGAGAAATGAAAAGAGGTTTCATTACCGTAGGAGGATTATTGGAGGACCTCAACTATCTAACACCTCAAATTACGCAGTTTCACCAGCTTTATCCTAACATCTTTGTAAAAATCATAGAGTCAGAAGATGTTGTAAACCAAATAGTTGAAAATAATATTGATATTGGTATTACACGTTGTACACAGGTTCCTGATACATTAACAATCACTCTTTTGTATAGTCAAGAGTTCGTTCTTGTTGTGGAAAAAAATCATCCTTTTGATAAAAAACCATTTGTTACCTTTCAAGAATTAGTAGGACTTAGTAGAATAATGGTTTCAAGCAGTTGTCGCGAGGTGATTGATTTATACATTAAAACTTTAGGATTATCATTATGTGAAGTAAGTATAGTAACCAAATCTTTGTTTTCTCTATTGAGTCTAGTACGTAATGGCTTTGGGGTTGCCATAGTACCAATCTCCATTGTTGACTTTATAAAGGAAGACACATTAAGCGTGGTTCGTATTGTTGATCCAATACCAAGTCAAGATATTAATCTTATTCACCGTGATGATAAAATTTTAAGTTATGCGGCGCGTGATTTTATTAATAGGTTAAAAGACACGGAAAAACATTAAAATAATAAATTACGTATAAAGATTGGTAAACCCTAAGTAGCTAGGAGCTGAATAAACTCCTGGCTTCTTAGCTTTCACAAATTCTTATGGTACAACTACATCCATTATTTCGGGATAAGAAGCCATGCATATAATCAAAAAAGACAAATTAATTTGTGAGATTAATTTGTCCAAAATCAGAAAGAATTCCTCCATCAATTGTTTGGGCGTGCAGGAAAAGGAAAAATCCCTAAGAGATACCGGGTCCGCCTTTTCTATATGTCTAATTTCCTTTTTCAATTCGGATGAAGAACGGAATCATGAGACTTAGAAATAGTATTCCGGACAATGATGCAAACGTAATCAAATGACCTCCAAATTTGACTAATTCGATTGATACAATTGGACCGATAGAGGCACCTATAAAAGCCATAAACATATGAAATGAAACAGCGGTACCACGGGAATGTCCGGCTAACTGTCCAATCAATGAGATTATAGTAGGAAGAGTCAAGGAAATACCGGTAACAAATATGACACTCATAATTAAAAGAAAATATAAATTTGAAGTGAACCCCTGGATTCCTAAACCAATACCAGATAGTGTTAAACCGGTCCATAAGATGTTTTTAAATCCAAATTTAGCAACCAGACGGCCTGTAAATGGAGAGATGAACATTCCAATAATACCAACAGCTCGAATCAATAGAATTTCCCGGTGGTTTAATCCAAAATCAGGACCACTTAGATAACTTTCGAGGGTTGTATAATAGCCAACTAGTGAAATAAAAAGCACTGTTGAAACAATATAGCAAATAGGCAGGCCATTTTGATTAAATATTGCTCCAATTTTAAAAAAAGAAGAGAAAAGCGTCCCTTCGGGCTTCTGGTTTGCATCCCTTGGTATATAATAGGCGATTAAAATAGCAGATATCAAATAAATCACAAATAAAATATAGTATGTATAAGACCAATCTAGTTTTAAAATTACGAAGCTACTAAAGATTTGGCCAACAATTGCGGCCATTAAAAATGCAGTACTAATAAATCCGATGATTGTTCCCCTTTTATTAGATGGGAAAATCTCCATTCCCAAAGCTAAAACAGAAGGAGGAAACATGGATGCCGCTAGTCCTTCGACAGCTTGAAGGATGACAAACGAAGCAAAACTACTGACACTCCCTATTAAAGGTGTTATAACTATAAGTAAAATCAGCCCGGTTATCATCAAGTGTTTTCTTCCGTATCGGTCGGACAAAATGCCAAAGATAAGACCTCCAATGGCAAAAGACAAAGAAAAAGCACTGCTTGTCCAAGCAGCCTGTGATAAGGTCACTTCAAAGGTTAGGGCAATTACTGGAACCAACGGAATGGTAAGATATAAAGAGGATACAACCACTAACGAACACCAGAAAAGGATTACCGTCATCATTGAATCATTCAAGTTGAACTCACTTTTCAAAAATTAACCCCCTTGCAAGTTTTTATACATGAGAAAAGGTAAGTCTGAAAAATCCTGACATACCCTTATCAAGTATCCAAAGTTAAAAATGATACTAATTAAGCAGCCTAAGTCCGTGGAATAACGGGCTTAGGCTGTTTTTTAAACCGTAAATAATAGAAATATCTATCGATTTACAGCATGCATTGTTGCTTCCATGACTTGGAATATATGTAGATATTTGAACATAGCAAATATATCCACTTATATGATGTTAGAATTTCTAATTTCCTTCGTGTCCACCAAACATAGTATGGGCATATAATACACCCGACCCGTAGGCTCCACCGTGGTCCATTACGATATCCATGACAGCATCGTAACTAGCTTGACGACTCCAATCACGCTGATATTCTAAAAGGACACTCTCCCATGTAACCGGAATGGCACCAGCTTGAATCATCCGTTGAATGGACATATTGTGCGCCTCAACAGATGTACCACCAGAGGCGTCTGTTACAATATAAACCTCGTAACCATCTTTAATTGCAGAAATTGTGGGGAGAGCCAGACACACTTCGGTCCACAAGGCTGCAATAACCAATTTCTTACGACCCGTCTTTTTTACAGCTTCCAAAAAGTTTTCATCTTCCCATGCATTCATGCTAGTACGGTCTATCGGTTTTTGTTCAGGGAAAACTTCTTGGACTTGTGGCTGTAGTGGGCCTGAGAATGTATCCGAAGCAACCGTAGTTAGTATAAGTGGTGCATTGAACACTTTCGCTGTTTTAGCTAATCCCACCGTGTTGTTGATAATAGTTTGTCGATCGTTGCTCTGTACCCCGAAAAGCATTTGAGGCTGATGATCAATAAGGATTACTACAGAGTTATCGGGAGTGAGCAAATCAGAATTGGCATGAAACATTTTAAATTCCTACTTTCGTTATATTAGATACAGCAGAATTCACAGATTATGACGTGCTGTTCTAATTTATAGTATTTGAATACCATTTCTTTAATCAATTGCAAATTTTCTATAATTCCCATAGGCGGAAACTATGATTCGTTTTACTATATATTTCATAGATTTTACCTATGCGTCCTATAGGAAAAACAATATTGATAGTTTCCTAACTATTTTATTAGACTTAAACAGGCGGAATGGTCAGCAAAAAAACTAATCACTTTAGGAGGTAGATAGTTAATGGGTTCTGTTTTTTTAGCTTTAGGTACAGGTATCATCATTGGCTTAATTTTTCAATCACTTCGTATTCCGTCTCCCGCTCCCCCTATGCTAGGGTTAATTGGTCTAGTTGGAATGTTCTTAGGGCAGCGGCTTGTTCCTTGGATTAAGTTATGGTTAAACCATCAATGATCGTTAACTGAACATTATTTTATAAGGAGGTAAATAGATTATGTCACTAGAAACAAACACCGTCGAGGCAGAAATATTGATTCACAATGCAAATATTGTGACTATGGACAAAGCAAATCCGATGGCTACAGCAGTTGCGATTAAGGGTGACCGTTTCTTAGCTGTGGGTAACGAATCTGAAGTAATGCAATACAAAGGATCATCAACTAAAGTGATCGATGCAAATCAACGACTTCTGATTCCTGGATTAAATGACTCCCACATTCATCTCATACGCGGGGGATTAAATTTTAACTTAGAGCTGCGTTGGGATGGAGTTCCATCAGTGGCTGATGCCTTGCGCAAGTTGAAACAACAAGTGGACCGAACTCCCGCACCTCATTGGGTTCGGGTAGTTGGCGGCTGGACTGAGTTTCAATTTCAGGAACGTCGAATGCCGACCTTGGAGGAAATTAATCGGATTGCTCCGGATACACCTGTATTTATTCTTAATTTATACCGTCAAGCATTCTTGAATAAGGCAGCTCTTCGTGCAGTTGGATATACAAAGGATACACCTAACCCTCCTGGAGGGGAGATTCAACGTGACAAAAAAGGCAATCCAACTGGAATGCTTATTGCTCGGCCAAATGCATCAATATTATATGCAACCTTAGCACGGGGACCAAAGTTGTCATTTCAGGACCAAATGAATTCAACACGTTTATTTATGAGGGAATTGAACCGGTTTGGTATCACGAGTGTAATAGACGCTGGCGGCGGTGCCCAGAATTACCCTGATGATTATCAGGTTTTTGAGGAATTGGATAAGCTTGGCGATATAACAGTCCGTACTGCGTATAACCTATTTACACAACATCCAGATCAGGAGTTAGACGACTTTAAAACATGGACGACCAGTACTAAACCATATACTGGTAGTCCTTACTATCGGCACAATGGTGCTGGTGAGATGCTTGTTTATAGCGCAGCGGATTTTGAGGATTTTGTCGAACCCCGCCCTGAACTGCCTGCCGTAATGGAATCGGATTTATTTAAGGTTACGGAGCATCTCGTACAGAATCGTTGGCCCTTCCGCCTACACGCAACGTATGGTGAATCAATCTCGCGATTCTTAGATGTTTTTGAAAAAGTGAACAAAGAGGTACCATTCAAAGATTTACGCTGGATATTGGACCACGCCGAAACAATTCGAGAACAGGACTTAGAACGTGTAGTTGAATTAGGAGGTTCGATAGCTGTACAAAATCGAATGGCATTCCAAGGAGAATATTTTGTGGATAGATATGGTTCTCAAGCTGCTGAAAATACTCCTCCTATAACAAAGATGCTTTCAGCTGGTTTGAATGTAGGTGTGGGTACAGATGCTACACGGGTGGCCAGCTACAACCCTTGGGTTTCCTTATACTGGCTGGTCACTGGAAAAACAGTTGGCGGGTTAAGTCTGTATCCAGCTTCTAATCGATTAGATCGACAACAAGCTCTTTCTATGTATACAGCTGGAAATGCATGGTTCTCCGCAGAGGAAGAATTAAAGGGACAAATCAAAGAAGGCCAATATGCAGACTTAAGCATACTTTCTGCTGATTTCTTCGATGTATCGGATGAAGAAATCAAACATATCGAGTCGGTATTAACAGTAGTCGGCGGAAAGATCGTCTATGGGTCTGTCGAATTTCAAAGACTATCGCCTCCAGCCCCGAAAGCTAGTCCTGACTGGTCACCGTATAATTACTTTGGGGGATATGATAATACTTCTATAATTGGAGGAAGTGGGTTAATGTCTCATAAGAGCCATCTGCATACCTGTAATCATCACCATCATCACGGCAGCGGGTTCTGTGATTTGGATTGCTTCGTCTTTTAATTCAAAATAGAAGTTTATTAGATTTATTATAACCATACAAAAGAGTTCAAATTAAAAACTAAACTAAAAAACAACCTCTCCATTTTTGGAGAGGTTGTTTTTTAACGACGCGTTGAACTCAAATCTTTCAAGTGAAAAAGTGAATTGTCACAAAAAGTATGTCAGATTCGTTATATATGAGAGTGTGATTAATGGATGGAGTGAAACAAAATAGGAAACCACATTTAGGGGATTTGTAAATAACATATTTTTTAAACTTGTACAAAATTAAACAAACAGGCTCATAAATGAACTTTTAGGAGAAGCCAATTTAATAAGAAAAAGGGGATATTACATGGTATATCAAGCTAATGAAAATCGATATGAAAGTATGAAATACAATCGAACTGGAAATTCCGGACTCTTACTTCCTGCAATTTCTTTAGGATTGTGGCATAACTTCGGAGGCGTTGATCCTTTTGAAAATGGTCGTGCTATGCTACGTAAGGCATTTGACTTAGGTATCACTCACTTTGATTTAGCAAATAACTATGGACCACCGGCAGGTTCTGCAGAAGAAATGTTAGGTTCCGTTTTAAAAAAGGACTTTGCTCCTTATCGGGATGAATTAATTATTTCAACTAAGGCTGGTTTCAAAATGTGGGATGGACCGTATGGAGATTGGGGGTCAAAGAAGTACCTTATTTCAAGTCTTGATCAAAGTCTAAAGCGTATGGGACTAGAATATGTGGATATTTATTATTCACATCGTCCAGATCCGAATACTCCACTTGAAGAAACCATGGGCGCTTTAGACCTTATCGTCCGTCAAGGAAAGGCATTATATGTGGGGCTATCTAATTACAATCCAGAACAAACGGCTCAGGCCATTAAAATCCTTGATAATCTCGGAACGCCCCTATTATTACATCAACCAAACTATTCAATGTTTAACCGTTGGATAGAAGATGGTTTACAGGATGTTTTAGAAGAAAATGGTGTTGGTTCTATTGCTTACATTCCATTAGCCCAAGGATTATTAACGAACAAATACCTAAATGGGATTCCGGCTGATTCGAGAGCCGCTAGTTCCACTAGTTTCTTAAGAAAAAATCAAGTAACGGAAGAATTTGTTAATAAAGCGAATCGACTAAATGATATCGCGGCAGAACGAGGACAGAGTCTTGCTCAAATGTCACTTGCATGGGTATTAAGAGGCGGACGTATAACGTCAGCGATTATTGGTGCTAGTAAAGTGAGTCAAATTGAAGAAAATGTTGGGGCATTAATGAATCTAGAGTTTTCAGATGAAGAATTGTTGAGAATTGAAGAGATATTAAATAGTAAGTTTGAGTAAAGTTATGAAAACCTACTTTCATTTTTTTATTTTGAAGGTAGGTTTTTGTTGCTAGAAAGTAGTTTACAAACTAATTAAATGACCAATATCTAACATGTAACTCTAATATAGAATTAATTAAAAAAGCTTAAACGGCTATCTCCTAGCCCTTTAAGCTTTTAAGTTATTTATAAGATAATGAAAGGTAATCATCCGCTGCTATTACAATCTCCATGGGCCACATTATTGCTCCGTTCTGATATATTTCATTTTATACGATCTCTTTGTGTGTTTTTTGTAATAAATTATTTCATATTCTTACATGTTTCAGCTTGTCAGGATTACGGACCATATAAATGTTGCGAATCATATTATTTTCGACATGAATCATCCCGACTGTGTGAATACCTTCGTTTGAACGAAGAATAAGAGCGGGTTGGCCGTTAATTTGACTGATTTCAATATGTGATATTCCCTCAATCATTGATGCCCGACGTACAGGGCCAAACAGAAACTCTGCAACATAATCTCGTGTTTCAATTGGTTCAACAGCCGCGGTTACTTTGCCACCACCATCTGAGACCAGTACAACATTTTGATCAAGCATAGATATGACCTGATTCAGGTTCCCTTGTTTGAGTGCTATTATAAAATCATGAACCAAATCTTGAGAAGCAGCTTCAGAATGAACTTCCTCTTCAGAATTAATCCCCATCTTTGCATTTGCACGGCTGAATAATTTGCGGCAATTCGCTTCGCTTTTTTCTATGAGTTCTGCTATCTCATGATATTCAAAGCTAAGTGCTTCACGAAGGACAAAAACGACACGTTCCGTTGGTGAAAGCTTTTCAAGTAGCACAAGTATCCCATAAGATAATTCATCGTCACGGATGACTGAGTCCATTGAATCTTCTTCAGAATTAGATAAGGGTTCAGGAAGCCATTCTCCAAAATATTGTTCTCGCTTCTTGCGAGCTGTTTTTTGTAAATCATAACATCGATTTGTTACCATTTTACAAAGATAAGCTTTAGGTTCACCCAACTTTTCCGGAGGTACGTCATATAATTTTAAAAAGACGTCATGGACAACATCTTCCGCATCTGAAACCGTTCCTGTCAGTTGGTAGGCGAGTTTAAACAGCAACTTTTTATATTTTTCGTACATTTCTTGCATATTTTCACTTCCATTCTCTTTCTACCATTCACTAATTCATAGCATGGGCTTCATATAAAACGAGCTGGGTAACAATTTTGTGACAAAATATAGTATTTTTTTCTTAAATAAATCTTTAACATATATATCATTTCCAACTACATTCCAAATATGTATATCTTAAAAATAATATGGAAAACGGTTAACAAGAGAGAGAATTTTAAAAACTCTTTAAATTCAACACCTTGTCACAGAATGAATCACTTTGTCGTTATATAGGTGTAGATGGAGAAGTAAAGGAAGCATTATTATAAAAGGTTAGCTGCTTCCAAAAGATCAACTAATACTTCATCTGAATTTAAAATCAAGGGGGATTGTAAATAGTAGGTAAACGTAGGGATAATCATTGAATAAGAACGAACCAATCTAATTCTAATTGGCTGCTTGTCACAGAATGGGACACTTAGTCGTTAAATATTTGAAGGCAAATGAAGGTGAAGATGACAGCGGATAAGGTACTTTTCATTCGGGAATAATCTTTACTGTTTGATCTTCTAGTTGTGTATTTACAGTTACATGTTCATACATTGATTACAATTAATAAGGAAAAGAGAGGTATACCAATTATGACTGAACGTATTAATTATATGAAAGAATCACCAGAATTTTTTAAAAAATTGATGGAACTTAGCATGCAAGAGAAGGAAAGTTCAATAGAAGAATCAATCCGTCATTTAGTGCACATCAGAGCTTCACAAATGAATGGATGTGGCTTTTGCTTAGATATGCACGTTAAAGAAGCTAAAATCCATGGTGAGAGAGAGCTTCGTCTTTACCACATCCCAATTTGGCGTGAATCAACACTATTTAGTCCACGTGAGCGTGCGGCACTAGCATGGACAGAAATTTTGACAAAGATGCCTGAGCATGGTGTACCTGATGACATTTATGACCGAGTTCGTGGTCAGTTTTCAGAAAAAGAGTTATCAGATCTTACCTTCTCAGTTATGACAATTAATGCTTGGAACCGTGTTAATGTTGCTTTCCAAACGGTACCAGGATCAGCTGACAAAGCGTATGGATTAACAAAAGCTGGCCTAAGCTAAGAGTTATATGAGCTAAATGTGAGTTTGATCTTCTAGTTGTGTATTTACAGTTACATGTTTATACATTGATTACAATTAATAAGGAAAAGAGAGGTATACCAATTATGACTGAACGTATTAATTATATGAAAGAATCACCAGAATTTTTTAAAAAATTGATGGAACTTAGCATGCAAGAGAAGGAAAGTTCAATAGAAGAATCAATCCGTCATTTAGTGCACATCAGAGCTTCACAAATGAATGGATGTGGCTTTTGCTTAGATATGCACGTTAAAGAAGCTAAAATCCATGGTGAAAGAGAGCTTCGTCTTTACCACATCCCAATTTGGCGTGAATCAACACTATTTAGTCCACGTGAGCGTGCGGCACTAGCATGGACAGAAATTTTGACAAAGATGCCTGAGCATGGTGTACCTGATGACATTTATGACCGAGTTCGTGGTCAGTTTTCAGAAAAAGAGCTATCAGATCTTACCTTCTCAGTTATGACAATTAATGCTTGGAACCGTGTTAATGTTGCTTTCCAAACGGTACCAGGATCAGCTGACAAAGCGTATGGATTAACAAAAGCTGGCCTAAGCTAAGAGTTATATGAGCCAAATGTGAAATGGATCATGAGGTAGTGGCATCATCGACTTCTCTTGGTGTCAACACGATTTCTGGTGAAGGGCTAGACTAAGAAATTTTCATAAATCAATAAAACAGAAAAACCGGTATCTTTAGGGATATGGGTTTTTCTGTTTTTTTGATATTTGAACGGAGCATATCTCAGAGGGAAAATTCAATAATTTTTCGGATGCTGTAATACGCACGTTGATATTAAAGGATGAAACCAAACTTTTACTAATAATTTAGATGGAATGACTGGATTGCAAAGCGTAGAGGATAACATTCTCTAGAATTTTTAAAAAACTCTTTTAATTAAACACCTTGTCACAGAATGAATCACTCAGTCGTTATATAGGTGTAGATGGAGAAGTAAAGGAAGCAGTTTACAAAAGGTTAGCTTCATCTATAAATCAACTAATACTTCATCTGAATTTAAACAATTATTAATCAAGGGGGATTGTAACTAGTAGTAAACGTAGGGATAATCATTCAAATCTTCTAGTTGTCTATTTACAGTTGCATGTTTATACATTGATTACAATTAATAAGGAAAAGAGAGGTATACCTATTATGACTGAACGTATTAATTACATGAAAGAATCACCAGAATTTTTTAAAAAGATAATGGAACTTAGCATGCAAGAGAAGAAAAGTTCAATTGAAGAATCAACCCTTCAGTTAGTTCACATCAAAGCTTCACAAATGAATGGATGTGGCTTTTGCTTAGATATGCACCTTAAAGAAGCTAAAATCCATGGTTGCTTTCAAAATGGTACCAGGATCAGCTGACGAAGCGTTTGGATTGACTAAAGCGGGCCTTAGCTAACCATTTGTAAGAGCTATGTCTAAGTATACTAATGAACTGTATCCTTAGGGTTCCTTCGCTTGGATAATCAGTTTTTGCAGCACTTTCTATGGCACTCGGTGTAGAACAGCTGGCAAACCGTTCGTTTGACGCCCGCTTTTGTACAGCCTATTTCCATAACAAAACCTCATCTCTAATTTGATAAAAACAGTAGTTATTGATGGTTGTAGATTAATTGGAATAAAACTTTGAACAAATCTTATTGAGCTAAAAAATCAAAGAAAAAGGTGATATGCTTTGTCAACAGTACTATATATAACAGCACATCCATTGAATGAAGAAAATTCCTATAGTCTAGCAGTAGGTAAAGAATTTATTGAGACTTATCGTGAAAATAATCCGAATGATGAAGTCGTTCATCTTGACCTGTTTAAAATGAATATTCCTCAAATTGATGCGGATGTACTTGGCGCTTGGGGTAAATTGCGTAAAGGAACTGCTTTTAATCAATTGTCTAGTGTTGAACAAGCTAAAGTGGGTCGTCTAGGTGAATTAGTTGATCAATTTGTTGGAGCGGATAAGTATGTATTTGTAAATCCAGTGTGGAACTTCTCATTTCCACCAGTTATGAAAGCCTATATTGACTCCATTTGTGTTGCAGGTAAAACCTTTAATTATACCCCTGGAACAGGACTAGTGGGTTTACTGAATAGTAAAAAGGCAGTTCATATTCAAGCAAGTGGAATGGTGTTGTCTCCGGGCACTGATTTTGCCGGAATGGAAATAAGTGATCGCCATCTAGGTGTCATTGTGAAGTTCCTAGGAATATCAAACTACGAAACTATCTTTGTTGAAGGTATAAATGCAGATCCTGATCTAGCTACTTCAATTAAAGAAAAAGCTATTAAAAAAGCAAAAGATGTTGCTAATAGATTTTAATAAATCTTAAAACCAACCCGTATTAAGAAAAAAATATTATACTTTGTCACAAAATTGCTCCTCAGCTCGTTTTATTCGTAACCTTGCTTACGGTAGGAATCCTGTGGGTTCTTTATAATCTCACAGCCAACTTTTTTTTCGAATGATTTGTGCAATACTTCACAAACGTATTAACCGTTGGAGATTCCACTGTTACTATAGGTAGGGTAGCCTCTTTAGCTCCTTATATTTAGGATATTACTATACGCAAAGGAGAATTAGAAATGTCAGAAACAATTACTCAAACAAAGCCTAAACAAGAAACACTATACTTGTCAGCAAATCCAGAACAACTTGATATCCTTGAACGGCTATTAAAACATGAGGTTCAGGAGTCCTTGACTACGTTAGTAGATCAGCTTCCAAAATTGACTGAACTTGTAAATATTTTGACTAAGTCATATGACTTTGCTCAATCTGTCGCTACTGATGAAGTACTAAAAAATGATACTGTTGGAGCGATACAAGAAATATTAGAACCTGTAACACACACAGTAAAAAAAATCGCATCAATTGCTATTGAAGCAAAAGATCGTGCAGAGGAAAGCAACGAAGTGTTAGGCCTTTTTGGTCTTTTAAAAATGTTAAAAGATCCACAAGTCCAGAAGCTATTCCGTTTTGTAAACACTTATCTACAAATTACTGCAGAACGAGATAATAAATAATACTAGTTAATATTCAAAAGTAAGAACGGAGGATTAACTATGTCTAAACATATCGTCATCTTAGGGTCGGGTTATGGCGGACTTCTAACTGCTTTAACCGCTCGCAAATATTTAAATAAAGCTGAAGCACAAATAACAGTGGTAAACAAATATCCAACTCACCAAATTATCACTGAACTGCACCGCCTTGCAGGGGGAACAATTGCTGAACAAGCTATTTCTATACCTTTAGAAAAACTTTTCAAAGGAAAAGATATTGATCTTAAAATTTCAGAGGTTGAATCTTTTTCAGTAGACAATAAACTAGTGAAGCTTGCCGATGGTTCTACTTTAACTTATGATGCCCTTGTTGTTGGTTTAGGAAGTCAAACTGCTTACTTCGGCATTCCAGGACTTGAAGAGAACAGCATGGTGTTAAAATCTGTTGCTGATGCAAACAACATTTACAATCATTTTGAAGATCGCATCCGTGAATATGCTCAAACGAAAAATGAAGCAGATGCAACAATTCTAATAGGCGGCGGTGGATTAACTGGTGTTGAATTAGTTGGTGAAATCGTTGATAATATACCTAAAGTTGCTAAAGGCTATGGTGTTGATCCTAAAGAATTGAAAATCATGCTCGTAGAAGCTGGTCCAAAAATTCTCCCAGTTTTACCTGATAAATTAATTAAAAGTGCAATGGCTAGTTTAGAAGCCCGCGGCGTTGAATTCTTAATAGGTCTTCCTGTAACAAATGTTAAAGGAAATGAAATCGGCTTAAAAGATGGCCGCAAAATCGTAGCAAATACTTTCATTTGGACAGGTGGAGTACAAGGCCTTCCTATAGTTGGAGAATCAGGTCTTGAAGTAGATCGTAACCGTGCAACTGTTAATAGTTTTCTTCAATCTAATTCACATAATGACGTATTTATTGTCGGTGACAGTGCTGTTGTCTTTCCTCCAGAAGGTGGTCGTCCATACGCACCTACTGCACAAAATGCTTGGCAAATGGGTGAACTTGTTGGTTACAATCTATTTGCATACTTACAAGACAAAACATTTGAAGAGTTTGCACCAATTAACTCAGGTACACTTGCAAGCTTAGGTCGTAAAGATGGTGTTGCTACTATTGGAGCCAACTCAATTCCACTTAAAGGGCTGCCAGCTACTCTAATGAAAGAAGCAAGTAACATACGTTATTTGTCACATATTAAAGGACTGTTCAGCTTAGCCTATTAAATCTTAATAATAAAATTGCTAAATAATGAATAAGTTTTTGTTTCATAGAGGTGATTCAAACACAAATTGCTTGATCAGCCACCACTAACGATGAACTTTTTGCGATTGTAGCCTATGCTAATTCCATTTGAAGTCAATAATGGAATTAGCAGGTTATAGTCGTTTTCTTTTTGGTAAAGATAC
This sequence comes from Neobacillus sp. NPDC093182, assembly GCF_044754045.1. NCBI lineage: Bacteria > Bacillati > Bacillota > Bacilli > Caryophanales > Bacillaceae > Neobacillus > Neobacillus sp. NPDC093182. The sequence continues at coordinate 28,481 of NZ_JBIVOI010000028.1, read as the reverse complement.
CCCCGTGACTCGAACAGGTCAAATACATCTACGAGTACTTCTGATTGTTACTATAACATATGGTATTCGCTATAAATGGAAAACCCGTATCATGTATGATTAAATAAATTTTTATCATACATAACATTTCAACTACATTCCAAATATGTATACCTTTAAAATAATATGGAAAAACGGTTAACCTGATAATTAATAAAAAAGAAAGAGAATTTTTTAAAAACTCTTTTAATTGAACACCTTGTCACAGAATGAATCACTTGGTCGTTATATAGGTGTAGATGGAGAAGTAAAGGAAGTAGTATTACAAAAGGTTAGCTGCTTCCATAACATCAACTAATACTTCATCTGAATGTAAACAATTATTAATCAAGGGGGATTGTAAATAGTAGGTAAACGTAGGAATAATCATTGAATGGGAACGAACTAACCTAATTTTAATTGACTGCTTGTCACAGAATGAGTCACTTAGTCGTTATATATATGAAGTCAAATGTAGGTGAAGATGACAGCGGATAAGGTACTTCTAATTCGGGATAATCTTTACAGTTTGATCTTCTAGTTGTGAATTTACAGTTACATGTTTATACATTGATTACAATTAATAAGGAAAAGAGAGGTATACCAATTATGACTGAACGTATTAATTATATGAAAGAATCACCAGAATTTTTTAAAAAATTGATGGAACTTAGCATGCAAGAGAAGGAAAGTTCAATAGAAGAATCAATCCGTCATTTAGTGCACATCAGAGCTTCACAAATGAATGGATGTGGCTTTTGCTTAGATATGCACGTTAAAGAAGCTAAAATCCATGGTGAGAGAGAGCTTCGTCTTTACCACATCCCAATTTGGCGTGAATCAACACTATTTAGTCCACGTGAGCGTGCGGCACTAGCATGGACAGAGATTTTGACAAAAATGCCTGAGCAGGGTGTACCTGATGACATTTATGACCGTGTACGTGGTCAGTTTTCAGAAAAAGAGTTATCAGATCTTACCTTCTCAGTTATGGCAATTAATGCTTGGAACCGTGTTAATGTTGCTTTCCAAACAGTACCAGGATCAGCTGACAAAGCGTATGGATTAACAAAAGCTGGCCTAAGCTAAGATTTATAGGAGCAATGTGATGTGGACCATGACGTGGTGGCATCACCAACTTCTCTAAGTGTCAACACGATTTTCTGATGGAGGGCTAAACTAAGGGATTTTCATAAATCAATAAAACAGAAAAACCGGTATCTTTAAGGATATGGGTTTTTCTGTTTTTCTGATCATGAGTTCTATAAGCAAATATATCGAAGAGAACAAAGCATAACTCAGAGGAAAATTCAATAATTTTTCGGATGTTGTAATACGCACGTTCATATTAAAGGATGAACCCAAACTTTTACTAATATATTTAGATGGTTAACCACATAAAGTAAATTATTCAATTTATAGAAATACGGATACATATCTGTTGCTCTCATATTCCCAAGATACACATGGGAACGAAAGACTAAAAGTGCCAGTATGGCAATATCCAAAAGAATTGTGGTCGGATAAAAAGTTTCATTATGAAGAAGAAGAACAGGGGGAAATGTGAGAAAAAATAACTTGCAAAATTATAGAGTTGATGAAACAAGCGTATTAAGGTTGAGTAAAAACACTATACTAATTCAATGAACAAGGGTTTTAATCGAAGGTCTCTTTTGAATTTTAGTGATCTATCTTCTATATTAGAGCGCCATTCTTGATAAGAAGGCGTCCTTCTTTATCGGCCAGATTGTGGAATAAAACTTTATAAGGAAATTAGATATATTGTTAAAGTATGGAGAAGATTGTAAAGAATTGTACTAAAGCTAACGGAGCAGCTATATTAAATAAGAAGAGAATAAGGGAAAATCCGAGTCAAGCTGATTTATAAACATCTTGACTCGGATTTTATTGATGATTTTTTAGTTCTAATTAATAAAAGTACTACATCATCTTTCAATAGTTCTTTTTGCAGTTGTTTAATATTTATGTCTGCTGGATTTACTTTACTGTCTAAAGCAAGTGAAGCTGCTGTCCCGGCTGCTTGTCCAGTAGCCATAGCACTAGGAGTTAAACGTGTCGTAGCTAATGCCCCATGAGAAGCAGACATACATCTACCTACTACTAAAAGATTGGTAATCTTCTTAGGTACTAAACAGCAATAAGGAACATCAAAAGCTCCGTCACCCTTTACCTATCCAATCTCTATTCCTTTTCCACTAGGAGCGTAAATATCAATTTGGTATCCACTTCTAGCAATAACATCATCAAATTTTAAAGCCAATATCACATCCTCTTTTTGTAAGATATATTTACCTTCAATAATACGCGACTTGCGAATCTATTTGAGCACCTACACTTAAAATGGAAACTTGTTCAAATCCTGGTATCCATTCTTTTAAAAAGTCAGCAACCATTAAAACTTGCTTTCTACCTTCATATTCAGCTTTCGTTAAATCTTCCACTTTTGTAGCATCTAGTCCTTGAACTCTTGTCATATTGATAAGTACTTCATCTTCTGCAGGTCCTGTAGAAAATAACACTTGATCTCGATTGATAGTAAATTTGCTTGCTCCCACTCTTTATAGAAACCCTGAACAGCCGTCAATGGTAGATTGGGCAAGTCTTTAATTGGTGTTTTACTTAGGAAGTTATTTGGATTCTGTATCATATAATCTTTTACTTTACTTAGATTCACACCTCTCATTCGAAATTTCATTGTCATAGGTTGAGTTTTTTGATCTTCATCTCGTCCTTTGAGAGTAGGTGCCCCGGATAAATAAGCAATATCAGCATCACCTGTTGTGTCGATAAAAATGCTGCCTTGAATTTGATGACGGCCAAATTTTGACGAGATTTCAACGTGTTTTATCGTGTTGCCTTTTGTTTCAACATGTTCTACGAAATTGTGTACTAGAAGATTAACGCCAGCCTCTTCCAACATTTCTACAACAAGTATTTTATAAACTTCAGGATCATATGGAGTAACACTATAGACAAACCCACAAGTATCTCGTAAATGTCCCGGAGGAGCATTCAATCCTTTAATCTTTGAACAATTTCTCCATACCAAACAAGCCGAAAATCGGAAAATCAAAAGATTAAAAGATTAAAAGATTAAAAGAATAAAAGAGAAAGGGAGAGTAGCTGAGCCGGATGCTATTATTGTTTATTTTTGCTTTTTAGGTGGAGGAGGGGACAGTCCCCGAGAGCATTAACGCTTTAAAGTATTATAAGTGGTCTGACCCTGTTGGTGTAACGCTGCGCGTGGGTATGTTCGAAATGTATAATGGCAACATTATTATCAGATGTATAAAAAAGGAATGGGGATGTTATATTGATTCCAGTAGGAGTTTCAAGCAGACATATTCACTTAAAACCAGAACATGTTAAGGCATCGGTGCTGAATTAACTGTATTAAAAAATCTTTCCCAGCCTGGAGAATTTGCGGCAAACGAAACAGTAAAGGTAATAGGGTCAAAAGGAGAGTTTCCTACGGTAAGAGTTTTGGGGCCGGTAAATTTGGGAACGATAATGTAAGTGAGTACGTTTCGGGAGTGATAAAAATCTATAAGAAACAGGAACGTGTATTAGTTTGGTTGAGTTTTATTGTTGCATTTATTATAGGTCTATCGTTCATTGGACGGATTTTTTCGGGCTAGAGAAAGGTGATTGGCAAAATGGTAAATGAAGAAGCGGTATTTTTCAGCCGTGTCCTCACAGAATTAACATTATCGTTTCATATCATCTATGCAACCATTGGTGTTGGTATTCCATTGATGATCATGATTGCCCAATGGGTAGGGATAAAAAAACAGGATGAACACTATATCTTATTAGCCAGACGCTGGACCCGCGGCTATGTGATAACGGTTGCCGTCGGTGTGGTGACAGGCACCGCAATTGGCTTACAGCTTTCACTGCTTTGGCCGAGTTTTATGGAATTGGCGGGGAATATAATTGCTTTGCCGTTATTTATGGAAACCTTTGCGTTTTTCTTTGAAGCGATTTTTTTAGGTATCTATCTTTATACATGGGAACGATTTGAGAATCAGAAAAAGCATCTGCTTCTATTGATTCCTGTTGCAATTGGCGCTTCTTTTTCAGCTGTTTTTATCACGATTGTCAATGCATTTATGAATGCTCCCCAGGGGTTTGATTTGGTAAAGGGGCAGGTGGTCAATGTGAGTCCGATTGTGGCCATGTTTAATCCAGCAATGCCGACAAAAGTGGCCCATGTTCTTGGGACAGCCTATATGACTGCGGCTTTTGTTCTGGCGTCTATCGCCGCTTTTCGGCTTTTAAAGGGGTCTAACCATATCTATCACAAAAAAGCTTTGCATTTGACGATGAAATTAGGATTGGTTTTTTCGATTGCTACTGCCATTATTGGTGATTTCTCCGGAAAATATTTGGCAAAATACCAGCCAGAGAAATTAGCAGCAGCTGAATGGCATTTTGAAACACATGAGGGTGCACCACTGATTTTGTATGGTGTTCTTGATAATGGGGAAGTAGAGTATGCGCTTAAAATTCCGTTTGCCCTCAGTATTTTAGCTCATAGCAATCCTAATTCGGAAGTCATTGGACTTGATCAATTTAGGAAAGATGAAGTTCCGCCGCTCTATATCCATTACCTGTTTGACACCATGGTGACGATTGGAATGTGGATGACTCTGTTATCATGTGTTTATTTGATCGGAGTTTGGAAAAAGTGGAGTCTGGTCTCATCCAACTGGTTCCGCTGGCTGGTGGTTTTAGGGGGACCGCTATCAATCTTGGCCATTGAAGCAGGCTGGTGGCTGGATGAAGTAGGACGTCAGCCTTGGATTTTACGAGGAATTATGAAGACCAAAGATGCAGCTACAACGGCTGACGGGGTAGATTTAATGCTGGTCCTATTCTCTGGCCTATATCTTATCCTTGGAATTGCAAGTGTGGTCGTTCTAGCGCGGATGTTTAAAAAGAATACGGTTGAACAGGAATTGTCAGACCGTGCATCCGAAGGGAGGGTAACCTGATATGACGCTTGAAGTCATTGGAATATCAGTGTTATGGTTGTTTCTTTTTGGGTACGTAATCATTGCTTCGATTGATTTTGGAGCGGGATTCTTTAATGCCTATAGTATTGTCACCAATCGCCAGCATATCTTGACTAAAATCATTCAGCGGTATTTATCGCCTGTTTGGGAAGTCACGAATGTTTTCCTCGTGTTTTTCTTTGTTGGGATTGTTGGCTTTTTTCCAAAGTCAGCCTACTACTATGGAACCGTCCTGCTTGTACCTGCAAGCTTTGCCATCATTCTATTGGCGATCCGCGGGTCGTATTATGCGTTTACCACTTACGGTGGATTGAAACATAAACGCTATGCTGTCCTCTATGGACTTTCTGGATTGCTGATTCCAGCCTCTCTATCGATTGTGCTTACAATTTCTGAAGGAGGCTTCGTAACACTGGAAAATTCAGGGCCACTGATTGATTATGGGAAGTTGTTTATGAGCCCATTAAGCTGGAGTATTGTCGTATTAAGCCTATCAGCAGTGCTATACATTTCAGCAGTATTTTTAACCTGGTATGCCCATTATGCAAAAGATGAGCAGGCTGCTAATCTGATGCGTAAATATGCTCTCATTTGGGCAATTCCATCGATGATTACAGCTTCTGGGATTATCGTAGAGCTTGCTGGACATAATCCTGAGCATTACGAGCGATTAATCAATTTATGGTGGCTGTTTGCCTTGTCGGTTGTCTTTTTCGCAGGGACCACCTATTTGATTTGGAAGCGCCGAGGGTATGGTACGGCCGTTTGGCTGATGATTGGCCAATTTCTGCTTGCTTTTTTTGCCTATGGAGTCTCTCATTATCCTTATTTACTGTATCCCCATTTAACCATTTACGATGGTTTTACGAATAGATCTATGGCGATTTCATTGATTATCGTTTTTATTGCCAGTCTTGGATTACTCTTACCGTCCTTGTATTTGCTGCTAAAATTATTTTTGTTCAACAAAGAATATGTCCAAGGAAAACGAAACAATCATGTGTAAGGAGCGTCAGTAATGTTAGAAAAATTTCTTATCTTTTATGCCCCCTTATTAGTGGTCGTTCTTTCGATTGCAGTATCTTTCTGGTTAGCAGCAAAAGATCAATCGGTTGAAAAATAAAACGGAAGGAGAGCGCAGTCTTATTTTTAATCAAGTATTAACTTTTGCATTGGATATGCATATAGATACTGATGAAGCAAATGCGTCCGGATTAAAAACAGGATATGTCAATGATAACATTAATAATGATAACGATATAATGAAGATGTTGTGGTTGAAGTTGTTAATGATATATATATAGGCTGCCCTTGAGCAGCCTCCATTAGCATAAGAGCGCCAGTTAAAGTTTATTCCTCGTACCACCCTCGAAATTATCTTTTATCACATAATCCTCTTCTTAAGAAATAGTTTATATTCTTGTATATTATATCAATACCAGGATATTGAAGATTTATTAAATCGTTTGAGAAAGAAACTGGTCAAACGTAGAGGAGTGGATTCCGAAGAAAAGTACCGCCGGGATAAAAAGGTATACGTACATACAAAAGAAAATAACAGCTTGATAGACTCAGGTACTCTTACGCCTATGTTAAAAAGAATGCAGGACCAAGAATTAGACATTCGTGATGGTCTGGAGAGGATGAAAGAGCGGTTTTTGTTAGCTTGACTAACAAATGGTACTAAAAGCCATGCATACTTATAATCAAAAATAACGAAACAAAAAGAACCTATTTGCAGCCGCAGTGCAAATAGGTTCTTTTTTACTATTCTACTGTTGTTTCTAATGAAACCTCAATGTTCCCTCTTGTTGCTTTTGAATATGGGCAGAACTCATGAGCTTCTTTCACTAATTGTTCGGCTACTTCTTGAGAAACACCATTAATATGTGCATGTAGAACTACACCGATTTTAAACCCATCGTCCACTCCGTCTTTCAATAAACTTACTGCCGCTGTAACAGATGACTCAATTTTGTGTTGGTTTTTTCTGGCAATCAGATTTAAAGCCCCATCGAAACAAGCTGAGTAACCTGCTGCGAATAGTTGTTCAGGATTTGAGCCTTCTTTCTTGTTGTTTGGTGACGGCATAACAAGATTCAAATCAATGATTCCATCGTCTGATTTTACTCTTCCTTGACGTCCACCTTGTTTGCTCTTGATGTAAATAGCACTGACAAATAATCACCTCATAAATAATATTTCAAAAAAAAAAATATTTTTGGAAAGGAGATACAATTGAAAAAACATTTTTTTAGAAAAATATCTTTGAACTAACATATAATTATTAATCTATAAAATAAATTATTTGAAAGATACTAGAGAAATAAAGGGGTTTATTAGATTTAGTTATGTTGACTAGAAAAATTTAGGTAGGGAAAAGAACAATATGTATTTCCTTTTACTAGTTTACTCAGTTTTTCTATCTTTTTAAGTGGATGGTTTAAAAAATAATAAATTGGATGATTACATTTTTTATATTTTATTTATTATTACGAAGTAAGGATTATTCGTTTGATAGTCTATTATGGGATATTAAAACTTTTAATTCCTACTAAATAGATAGAGTTAATTGAGTTATTAATAATATATTAGGAGGAGTATATCTTGAAAAAACAGCTTTTGTTTATTGTGATGTTTTTAATGAACGTCAACATATTAGCAGGTTGCAGTGGAAAAGACAATCAGTCTGATGGCGTATTAAATAAGGAAAGTTTGATAATTGGTCTTGCAGCACCACTTTCGGGTGATTCCGCGGAATACGGTGATGCTTTCAAAAAAGGAGCGGAACTGGCTATTAAACTTGCGAACGATGCTGGTGGTATTGATGGGAAAAAAATTGATTTGGTAGTAGAAGATGACAAAGGTGATCCAAAGGAAGCGGTAAATATTGCAAATAAATTAGCAAGCGATAAATCGATTCTTGCTGTTATTGGTCATTTTAATAGTTCCGCTACATTAGCGGCTGCTCCCATTTACAATAAGAATAAAATAGTAGAAATCTCACCTTCGTCTAGTTCACCAAATGTGACGGATGCTGGGGATTATACATTTCGTGTCATAACAACTGATGCCTTTCAGGGTGAATATGTGGCTAAGTGGACGAAAGAAGAAAAGTTTAAGAATGTAGCCATTATTTATGAACAAACAGATTTTGGGTTAGGGTTATCTACTGTTTTTAAGAAATCTGCCAAAGAGAATGGACTTATCGTAGTGGCAAACGAATCATATGTGGCTGGCCAAACAAAGGACTTTTCGTCTATTTTAACAAAAGTGAAGGAAGCAAAACCGGATGTTATTTTTGTGGGGGGATTATATAACGAAGGTGCTTTAATTGCAAAACAAAGCAAGCAGTTCGGTTTAAATGTTCAAATTATGGGTGTGGACAGCTTTTACTCTGATGCCTTAATCAAAATGGGGGGTGAAGCTGTAGAAGGAGTCATGGCCCCTGGTTTCTTTAATCTAAATAGTGATAATGAAAAAACAATACAGTTTGTTAATGCCTATAAAGAAGCTTATAACGAAAATCCGGGAACCTATGCAGCCTACACCTTTGATGCCACATCCATTGTGTTAGAAGCGATAAAGAAAAATGGCGCAGAACGAGAAAAAATTAAAGAATTTATTGCTACATTGAAAGGCTATCAAGGTGCAACAGGGATTCATGATTTTGATGAAAATGGAGATGTATTAAAAGAACCTGAAAAATTAATTGTAAAAGATGGAAAATTCCAATTATACAAGTAGTAACTTTTCCGGGTAAGGACTTATTGCTTACCAGGAATTATTTGAGAGAGGAGGTGCTTTATGCTCGAACAACAAATTATAAATGGTTTAACAATTGGTTCCATTTATGCATTAATCGCTCTTGGCTATACAATGGTTTACGGAATATTAAAAATTGTAAACTTTGCTCACGGAGACATTTTTATGATTGGCAGCTTTTTTGGCTTATTTTTAATTCAATATGTAGAAGCTCCTTTTTATTTAATCCTTATCCTAGCATCTGTCTTAACAGCAGTACTTGGAATAATTATTGAAAGATTTGCATATCGACCACTCCGAATGGCAGATCGAATTGTACCATTAATTAGTGCAATGGGGGTATCGATTTTCTTATCAAACCTTGCACAAAAGATTTGGGGGGCTGGAACACATCCATACCCTGATTCATTTAAAACTCACACGTTCAAATGGGGTGGCGTCTCACTTTCTTCAATCCAATTGTTCATTTTGGTTTTATCGTTCCTTTTAATGGTAGGACTACAATTATTTGTAACGAAAACTAAGATTGGCACGGCAATGCGTGCTACATCGATGAGTATCACCAATGCTACCTTAATGGGGATTAATACAAATTTTATCATCATGCTGACGTTTGCCATTGGGGCAATATTGGCAGCAAATGCTGGGGTTTTGGTAGGAATGTATTATGATGCAGTTTATCCAACAATGGGTTATACATTAGGTTTAAAAGCCTTTACAGCAGCGGTATTAGGGGGAATTGGAAGTATTCCTGGGGCTGTATTGGGCGGACTTCTTCTAGGTGTAGTTGAAAACTTAGCGGCTGGGTATATTTCTTCACAATACCAAGATGTGATAGCTTTTTCCATTTTAATTTTAGTATTAGTGCTTAGACCAACTGGTATTCTTGGTAAGAAAGAAATAACTAAAGTGTAGGTGGGATTGTTTGAAAAATAAAAGATTTTTCTCATTTTTAATTGCTCTTTTTCTGTTAACGTTGCCGTTATGGCTGGTACAAATTAATGATTATTTTGTACATATTGTCATCATGATTGGTGTTTATGTAATGTTAACACTGAGTCTTAACATTATAGTTGGCTACGCAGGGCAGTTTGCTCTTGGCCATGCCGCATTTTATGGAATTGGTGCCTATGTTAGTGCTCTTTTAATGATCCGTTTGCATCTCTCTTTTTGGCTTGTTTTGTTAATATCTGCAATAGTTACCGCTTTTTTTGGCTTATTATTAGGCACTCCAGTCATGCGGCTAAAAGGTGACTATTTGGGAATTGTGACGCTTGGGTTCGGAGAAATTGTTCGGCTGATATTTGTAAACTGGGTGGATGTTACTAATGGGCCAATGGGAGTCCCTGGGATTCCTTCACCTGAGATTTTCGGATATACCTTCAGTAGCAAAATTGAATTTTATTACTTAGTGTTGATACTAACCGCATTTTCAATCTTTGTGATTAACAGGCTTGTCCATTCAGGAATAGGTCTTAATTTATTGACAATTAGAGAAGACGAGATTGCTGCGGAATCCGTTGGAATTCGCCCAACTAAATATAAATTACTTGCATTCACTATTGGGGCTTTTTTTGCAGGAATTGCAGGGTCATTTTGGGCAACCTATATTTCTTTTATTAGTCCTGAAACTTTTCAATATCTAGAATCGGTTACTATTCTTGCAATGGTTGTACTAGGGGGAATGGCAAGTGTGCCTGGGTCCATTCTGGGGGCTGTAATTTTAACCATCACTCCAGAAGTCCTTCGTTTTGTAAGTGATTATCGGATGATGTTTCTTGGTGTCGGTATCGTGTTAATGATGTCGTATAAGCCATCTGGGTTTTGGGGAGAAAACAAACGAAAACGCAACTTCTACGGTATAACAGGGAGGTAGGACACATGGAAGAGGTTTTAAAACTTGAGGGTGTATCGGTAAGGTTTGGAGGATTGACAGCTGTTCACCAAGTTGATCTAAGCGTGAGAAAGGGAGAAATAATAGCTTTAATTGGACCAAATGGAGCTGGGAAGACAACCCTTTTCAATTTACTTACCGGACTCTATCAACCTACTAGCGGCATCATTTATTACAAGCAACGTAAAATAAACCATTTAAAGCCTTTTCAGCGGGTTAAAATAGGAATTGCTAGGACATTCCAGAATATCCGTCTTATTAAAAGTTTTACCGTTCTGGAGAACGTATTAATTGCCCATCAGAGCTGCAATGCTGAAAAGGTATGGGAATCCATCTTCGTGACAAAAAAAGTCAAAAAAAAACGGATTGATGTGGTAAATGAATGCATAGAAATTCTTAAGATGGTGGGACTTGACCATAAGATTTATGAATATGCTCATCATCTGCCATATGGTGAACAACGTCTTCTTGAAATAGGTCGAGCGTTAGTGACAAATTGTCAGCTTCTTTTACTAGATGAACCTGCTGCGGGCATGAATTCAATAGAGAAGCAAAAATTGATAGAGATTATTAAATCATTATCCAATAGATTGAATATTGAAATTCTCTTAATTGAACATGATATGCGGCTTGTCATGAATATTGCAGATCGAATTGTGGTGTTAGACCACGGTGAAAAAATTGCAGAAGGTACTGGTTCCGAGGTTAGAAATAATCCTAAGGTTGTTAAGGCATATCTTGGAGAGGAGAAGGAATATGCTTAAAATTGAGGGATTATCTATTAACTATGGAGTAGTACCGGCAGTAAAAAATATTAGTATAGAAATCCTTCAGGGAGAAGTTGTGACTCTCATAGGAGCCAATGGTTCTGGTAAATCCACTACTCTCCGGGGAATTTCTGGAATTATAAACCCACGTAAAGGAAAAATTCTTTTTCAAGGAACCGATTTAACCAAAATGAACGCACATAAAATTGTAAAGATGGGTATTTCTCAGGTTCCTGAAGGCCGAGGGATCTTTACAGATCTAACAGTACTTGAAAATTTGCAAATGGGTGCATTCATACGAAAGGACAAGGATGGCATAAAAAAGGACATCGAAGAAATATTCCAACTTCTCCCTCATCTTAAAGAGCGAAAAAACCAACCTGCAGGGACGTTAAGCGGTGGGGAGCAACAAATGCTGGCTATTGGCCGTGCCATTATGACCAAACCTAAACTATTATTATTAGACGAACCCTCAATGGGCCTAGCTCCAATTATGGTTAAGGGAATTTTCGGAATAATAAAAAAGATAAACGAAGAGGGGACAACCGTCCTGCTTGTTGAACAGAATGCCAATATGGCGTTATCGATTGCTCATAGAGGCTATGTACTCGAAACAGGCAAAATAGTTGCGCAGGGAACAGTTGAACAGTTACAAAAAAACGATGTGATCAGAAAAATTTATTTAGGAATGGATTAGAGAAAGGGGAAAGAAGATGGATATTGAAAAAACACTGGACAAAGAAACCTTAAAGCCTGTTACTATGTATGAAACCACAGCAAAGCTATTGAATCATCTATTGAATGCGGTTAGTGCACGTTTCGGTGAAGAGGGCAGGAATGTGTTAATAGAAGGGGTTAAGGTGCTAACAGAGGAGCAGGGCGTAGAACTAGCTCAGAGTCTAAATATCCTTAAAGAAGAATTAGATCAAAGTAATGTCTTCTTTTATGAAACATTCTTAGATTCCAAACAAATTGAACTAACATTTAACAATTATACAAAAGCACAAGAAAGAGCTGGCATTGAATCTATAACGATGTTTTCTATTATGGCCAAGCTATTTGCACAGGTCTCCAAGGCAGTGGTTGATTGTTTTGGTGAAGAAGGGCGTGAAGTAATCATGGAAGCTGTCCGTACATTCGGAGAAGAACGAGGGCGAAATATTGCAAAACGTGCAGCAATGGCCGGGGAACCGAACGAGATAGACCACTATCTTTCCAATTATGATATGGGTAGAAGTGAACTATTTCAGTATGAGACATTATTCCATCCAAAAGAAATTGAACAAACATTTACGAAATGTGCTTTTGCAGAACAGTGGATAAAAGACGGAATGCAAGAGTATGGAATTCTATACTGTCAAATGATTGATCCGGCCATTGCGAAAGGGTTTAATCGTAATTTCGAGGTAGTGCACGATCAATATATTCTAAAAGAAGGAGTTTGCCATTTTCGTTTTCAAATGAAAAAAGAAGAGATTAAAAATTAAATCCTTGAAGTTTACTACAATGCATTAGAATGGTTAACATCTAAATGATACCTGCCGCTTGGATGTTTTATCGAATAATAAATTAGAGGTGATTCGGTGATAAATCAAGATAGAATTTGGGATCGTCTTTTTAAATTAAGCAAAATTGGTAAGCAAAAGGATGGAGGGATTACTCGTTTATCATTTACTAAACAGGAGAGAAAAGCAAAAGATTTAGTTATTTCTTTTATGAAGGAAGCAGGTCTCGCAATACGTGAAGATGAGGTAGGAAATTTGATTGGTAGAAAAGAAGGAAGAAACATTAACGACCCGGTGGTAATCATAGGTTCTCATCTTGATTCAGTACCAAATGGCGGGAATTTTGATGGTCCACTCGGTATCATTGCAGGTATTGAAGTTTTACAAACTATGAATGAGAAAGGAATAATCCCAGATCATCCCATTGAAGTGATTGCATTTACGGATGAAGAAGGTACACGGTTTGGACTAGGGATGATTGGCAGCCGAGGAATAGCTGGAACTCTTAATAATGAACAGTTGCAAAAAGAAGATGAACATGGCATTTCGATTTCTGAGGCAATGAAAAGAGTTGGACTGGATCCCAACAATATTTCCAGAGCTACAAGAGTCAAAGGGTCAATCAAAGCTTATATAGAACTGCATATTGAACAAGGGAAGGTTCTAGAATCAGAAAATTTACCGGTAGGAATTGTTTCGGGGATAGCCGGACCGTTATGGAATAAATGGACCTTAATGGGTGAAGCGGCTCATGCAGGGTCGACTCCAATGCAAATAAGAAAAGATCCTTTGGTTGCTGCAGCGATAATCCTTCAATTCATTGAAGAGGAAGTTAAAAAACACAAGAATGCTGTTGGAACAGTTGGGAAGATATTAGTTAAACCCGGGGGAGTTAACGTTATTCCAGGTCTAGTCGAATTTACATTTGATTTACGAGAAATAGATGAAAAAGTTCGTGATGAGATTGAACAAAATATTATTTCAAAAGCAAATAAAATATGCCAAGAACGTGGAATTGAGCTTTTCATTGAAGATTTGCAGCGTGTAGCCCCTGCTATCTGTTCTAAAGAAATTCAAGAAATAATTGAAAATTCTTGCCAGAAAAATGAAGTACACCCCTTCATATTGCCTAGCGGTGCGGGGCATGACGGAATGCAGTTACATCCTATATGTCCTATAGGAATGATATTTGTTCGTTCAAAAAACGGGATAAGTCATAACCCTGAAGAGTGGAGTTCAAAAGAGGACTGTGGAATAAGTGCAATTGTTTTGTATCATTCTATTTTACAACTATCTGATAAAAAAATTAACTTTATATGCTAACCTGATTGGTCAGTGTCCTTTTGTTAAATATATCTGGTTCTCAGTACATTAAGTTACAGGGTTAAACATCGAATTAATTGATGGTGTAGAATTAGTGAGAATGTCGCTTGATTCGATATGAGTAGAATGCACATTATATAGTAACATATGGAATACTGATTTACTGCTTTATTTCACTTTTTATTTCGCTATGCCTTCACGAAGCCATTATGATCTGAATTCAGTTCATTTAATCGTTAACAAATCGAGGGTAATGAGATCCTGTCGAATAAACGAGAATTCTTAAAAAAAATCGTATTAACTGATGGGGAATGGACTCATGTCGATTTAACGGATAAAAATATTTTTGTCACTGGAGATTTCTATCTAGTCTATGTACAGCCTGAGGCGTCAGTCACAGGTACAATGCCAGGTCTTAAAACTTGATCTAAATAGCCCTTTCCATGATCGTAATTGGGAGCTGGATAAAGGAACTTGGAAGCAAGATACGAATCCGGAAAATGGAAATATAATGATTCGCGCGGTCATCAACAATGAGATCTCAGCACCTGCAATTAAAACACAACAGGATAATACGTATACGAATCAAGCTAAGGTTCAAGTAAAGGGGACAGCGATTCCAACCATTCAAGTTCAAGGCAAATAAATTGTTGTCAATGTAAAATTAATTAAGATAGATTGAAATTTATCAGATAGTAGGAGTGACAGTTCACCATCCATACAAATGCGTGAACTGTCGCTTATCATAATTATCTCGGTATTGATAGACGGATCAGATCCAGTTTTTCTCGATAGACGTGGTGGAAAAGGGACTACGTTATATGTTTTTCCAATATTGTAATACATATAAAGAATGTAGCAGGAAATGTTAGTTGAAATTTATGAAGATATTTCGTCACAAAATTGCCCTTCAACCCGTTTTATTTGTAGAACCTCTTCGAAATTACATCTTAGAGAAGAATGGGAGTGGAAAAATCCAAGAATTGTAAAAGCAATAAAAGGATTGCTTTTTAAACTCGCATACTTATCATGATGATCTTGGGATAGAAAGACGGCTAGTACCATTCTATATAAAAATGAAACCTTCAAAGGGGTAAAAAATCTTGGAACTAAGACAATTAGAATACTTCATGGCCCTATGTGAAGAGCTGCATTTTACAAAGACGGCTGAAAAACTAAGAATTGGTCAACCTACCTTGAGCTATCAAATTAAAGCGCTAGAGGATGAACTGGGTGTTCGTTTATTTAATCGTTTAGGAAAAAAAATAACCATCGCGGAAGCTGGCGAAATCCTCCTGAAACATTGCAAAATAGTGTTCACAAATTTAAAATTTGCCACGGAACAAATAGAGGACCTCCGAAAGGTGAAAAAAGGGAAATTAGTGATTGGGGCACTTTCTGGTGACTTAAGTCTTATAGCCTCCAAGGTTTTGTTAGAGTTTCATTCTGAGTACCCTCACGTTCAGATCCAGTTTTTCTCCATAGATGACCCGGTAGAAAAGATAAAACATAACGAAATTGATTTGGCTCTAACCTTCATGCCAAGACCAGAAGAGTGTTCTATCCAAATTCCTTTATACGAGGATGATTTCTATTTAGTCGCGAGAACGGATCTTGCTTGGTCTGAGAGAGACGAAATTGAGTTTCGTGAGATTCAGGATATTCCGCTAATATTAAATCCAATAGGTCATTGTTTTAGGGAATTATTTGCTGATGCGTGTCTTTCTGCTGGGTTTGTCCTCGAGCCTATCATTGAATCAACCGATACAAAGGCGATATTGGATCTAGTCGAGGAAGGGGTAGGGGCTTCCATTATATCTGGTACACTCTTTTCGCTGGAAAATACAGGGGGGTTAAAGGCTATCAAAATAACGAATCCAGCTATCATCAGGGAAGTGTCTATTGTCCACCATAAACAAAAATATATTGGAACTGTCGCAAAGGGTTTTATCGAAATATTAGTGAATTTTATAAATGAGAATAAGGTATTAGAGGACAGCTATAAAGAAACACAGTTATCCAAAGCTTGACAATAGAATCCGGCAAAAAGTTTGGTTAAATAGTAAACTGTTAATCCATTAACATATACAGAATATATAATTCAAAACTGAGGGAAGAGGTATACAGGCATGAAAAAATTATTTGCAGCCACTGAATGTGCACCATTTTTTAAAACGGATGGTCTTGGTGACGTTGCCGGAGTACTTCCTAATGAACTTGTCAAACAAGGTGAAGAAGTACGAGTTATGTTGTCTTATTTCACACTGATGAAGGATGAATATAAGGAAGAGCCTACAGATATGCCACGACAAGTAAAATCGGTTAGATGTTTTTCATATCGATGAACATCATATAAATGAAAAGAGGTTGCTACTTGTGAAATTAACCAAAAAGAAGTTCCAAACAGATTTTAAAAATCGATTGCATGAAAAATTCGCAATTGAAACTGCGGATGCAAATGCACAGGAATTATTTGAATCTCTCGGTTCGGTAATTAAGAACTATATTTCTGAGGATTGGCGCGATGTACGTCGGTACCAGATGGAAAATCAAACCAAGACTGCCTATTACTTCTCGATCGAGTTCTTACCAGGAAAAATGCTTCGCAGTAATTTGCTAAACTTAGGGATTTTAGATGTTGTACGTGATGGATTATCAGAATTAGGTTTGGATTTTGATATGATTGCCGAAGCCGAAAAAGACATGGCACTCGGAAACGGTGGACTCGGTCGTCTCGCATCTTGTTTCATGGATTCTCTAGCATCGATAGGTCTCCTAGGATTTGGAAATGGTATCCGTTACAAATACGGTTTGTTTAAACAACAATTCATCAATGGTTATCAAGTAGAATTTCCAGATGATTGGCTCCGATGTGGAAATGTTTGGGAGGTCCGTAAAGCCCATGAAGCAGTTGAAGTAAAAATGGAAGGAAATGTATGGCTAAAAGAAGACGAAGCGACAGGAGATTTAACACCGGTTTATGAAAATCCTAGAGTTTTGTTAGCGGTACCATACGACACGGCGATGGTTGGTTATGAAAATGGACAAGTCAACAACCTTCGTCTGTGGGATGTAGAAATTCCAGAATCTGAAGAAAGAAAATACTATTCAATCAACCAGCGTCGTCAAATCCAAGATATTACTGGTGTGCTTTACCCTGATGATTCGACTTACGAAGGTCGCCAATTAAGACTTGTACAGGAATATTTCTTTACTTCAGCAGGGCTTCAAACGATTGTCAAACATTATTTGAAACTTGGAATCCCGCTTGATGAAATTCACACAAAAATTGCGGTACACATTAATGATACGCACCCAGCTTTAGCAGTTGCTGAGTTTATGCGTTTACTGATTGACGAGCATAAGATGGATTGGGACCATGCTTGGAATGCGACTGTTAAAACAATGTCATATACCAACCACACCATTCTTCAAGAGGCCTTAGAAAAATGGCCAGTGGATATGGTTAAATTCCTAATTCCACGCGTTTATCAAATCATTGAAGAAATCGACCGTCGTTATGTAGAAGAAATGAGTAAAGTTGCTGACCCTGAAATTGTAGGACGTACACGAATTATTCAATGGGGACAAGTGCATATGGCGTACTTAGCTATCATCGGTTCTCATTCAACAAATGGGGTTGCTAAAATCCACTCTGACTTGTTGAAAGATGTCGTGCTTCATGATTTCTATGTACTTTTCCCTGAGCGCTTTAATAATAAGACTAACGGGATTGCCTTGCGTCGTTGGTCCCAGATTGCAAACGAACCAATGTCTAAGGTATTGGATGAAACGATTGGTAAGGAATGGCGTGCAGATGCAAGCAAAATTAAACTTTTAGAAAGCTATGCAGACGATAAAATAGTTCAAGATAAACTTGCACATGCGAAACATCAAAACAAAGAGTGTCTTGCCGCATACATTAAAGAAGCTACTGGTGTTGTAGTGTCACCAAATGCGATTTTCGATGTACAAGTCAAGCGTCTTCATGCGTATAAGCGTCAGCTTTTAAATCTCTTACATATCATCAAGTTATATCTGGATTTGAAAGAAAATCCTGATTTAAATATTTCGCCACGCGTATTCATTTTTGGAGCAAAAGCAGCACCGAGCTACTACTATGCAAAATCGGTTATCAAGGTGATTAACGAAGTCGGTAACATAGTCAATAACGACAAAGCATTGAAAGATAAATTGAAGGTTGTCTTTTTACCGAACTATAACGTTTCACTCGCCGAAATTATTGTACCGGCAGCAGATGTTTCAGAGCAAATTTCACTAGCCTCTAAAGAAGCTTCTGGTACTTCAAACATGAAGTTTATGCTAAATGGTGCAGTGACAATCGCTACGCTCGACGGGGCCAATATTGAAATTAAAGATGCTGTTGGCGATGAAAATATCGTTATCTTTGGGATGGATAAAGATGACGTGTATGCCCACTATTATGCACATGATTATCATGCCTGGGATGTATATGATGCTGATCCAATCATTAAACGCGTGGTGAATGCACTTGTTGATGGAACGATTCCAAATATTATTCGTGAAGGTCAAGAAATCTTTGATGCGTTGATTAAATATAACGATGAATATTTCAATCTTCTAGATTTCCATGCATATGTTGCGGCGCAAGTAAAAATCGACACGTTATATAAAGATCAAAAAACATGGCGTAAGATGAGTTTGATGAACACCGCAAATGGTGGACAGTTCAGTTCTGATGATACGGTTAAAAAATATGCAGAAGAAATTTGGCATATCGTACCAGCTAAATAATCATTCACGGAACAAATAGGTCAAGGAAAGCAATGTTCAAGAAACTTGGGCATTCCACTTTTTCATAACTTTTGACCGTAAGTGAAAGGGGCAAAAGGCCTTGAATGAGAAAAAAGAAGTTGGAGAAAAAGCTGTAGATTTTGTGAAAGAAAGGATGGTAGTTGGACTAGGAACTGGCACCACTGTACATTATACAATTTCTAAGCTTGGAAAATTAGTTCAACAAGGATTTAATATTAAAGGAATCCCAACGTCCAAATAAACAGAAAAACTAGCAAAAGAAGTAGGTATTCCGCTTGTTTCCTTTAATGAGATTGATCATATTGATCTTGCCATAGATGGGGCGGATGAAGTGAATCCTGAATTAGACCTTATTAAAGGAGGTGGCGGAGCCCTTTTAAGAGAGAAAATAATCGCAAAAGCAGCAAATAATTTTATAGTAGTGGCTGACTCACAAAAAGTGGTGAATAAATTAGGATCTTTCCCTCTACCAGTTGAAGTGGTGCCATTTGGATTTGAAATGACAATGAAACATATACGCGAGCTTGGAGGCAGTCCAAAGTTACGACAAAAAAATGGGGTTCCTTTTATAACCGATAACGGTAACTATATTATTGATTGTGTTTTCTCAGGATTAAAGTTTACTGAATATTTTGGAAAATATATTAATATGATACCTGGTGTGGTCGATAATGGACTATTTATTGGAATGGCTGACATTGTCATTACATTGGATCGAGATAAGAATATTATCATTTATGAGCGGGGCAAGGATTGGAAAAGAACAGAAAAATGTACTTAGTTGTGAATTTAGTAATACTGTTCAGTGATTACAAACTTGTTTGACATTTAATATAGTGATAATTGTTATCAATTATTAGGAGGACTTAAATTGGAATCAATGACCTTTGTTTTATTTGGGGCAACAGGGGATTTGGCTAAAAGGAAAATTTTTCCTGCTCTTTATAATTTGTATTTAGATAAAAAATTGCCTCAACCTATATCTGTTATTGGACTTGGAAGAGGTAACCTATCTCATATTAATTTTCAAGAAAAAGTAAAAGAATCTATAATAACCTTTTCACGCCGTTTAGAACATGTAACTGCCGAAATGGGAGATTTCCTAAATGCTTTTCGGTATAACACTTTAGACGTTAACAATACAGGAGATTATCAAAAATTACTGCGGTTGGTTAAGCAAAGAGAAGAGGAACTGCAAATAAAGGAAAATCGAATGTTTTATCTTTCTGTGGCCCCAGAATTTTTTGACATTATCGCTTTAAATATCAGGGATAGTGGATTAGGAGCAACGAATGGTTGGAAACGTTTGATGATAGAAAAACCATTTGGTCATGATCTTCAATCTGCCCGACAACTTAATAATAAATTTAGTTCTGTATTTGAAGAAGAAGAGATATATCGAATTGACCACTACTTAGGTAAGCCAATGGTTCAGAATCTAGAGGCCCTAGAATTTTCAAACCCAGTCCTACAGTCAATTTGGAATAGAAAACATATCGCTAATGTTCAAATTACCGCGAGTGAAACGGTTGGGATTGAGACAAGAGCAGGTTATTACGATCAAGCAGGGGCAATACGCGATATGGTTCAAAACCATATGCTGCAAATCTTAATGATGACGGCCATGAATCTTCCTAAAAAATTCAATGCTTCTGAAATCCGGAATGAAAAAAGGAAGGTAATGGAATCTCTCCTCTCATTAAAAAAAGAAGATGTACATACCCACATTGTTCGTGGCCAGTATATTTCAGGTGAGATTAATGGTCAGAGGGTTCCAGGGTATAAGGATGAACCTGGAGTGGATCCCAATTCCAACACTGATACATTTGTAGCAGCTCGAATTTGGATTGATAATCCGTTTTGGTCTCGTGTCCCCTTCTATATTCGGACAGGAAAAAGAATGAGGGAAAAGTCTACTCGTATCGTAATCGAATTTAAAAATACTTTAGACCTACAGTATAACCAAAAAGTAGAGCCTAATTTATTTATCATCGAAATAAGCCCAAGCGAAAATGTCTCACTTCAATTGAACAGCAAGAACCCGATGAATAATGGAAATATTGAACCTGTTAGAATTGATTTTTCATGTGAGGATTCAGGAGGCAATGGCTCAGGAGTGCCTGAGGCTTATGAAAGGCTAATTTATGATGCTTTAATTGGAGATTCCACATTCTTTGCCCATTGGAAAGAAGTCGAATTATCGTGGGAATGGGTACAACCGATTCTTGATGCATTTGATGAAAATCTACTGCCATTACATGAATATTCATCGGGTTCCTATGGTCCGGATGCCGCAAATGCCCTGTTATTAGAAAATGGGTTTAAATGGTGGCAAGATGAAAAAATTCAAGAAAACAAAGAGAATGTACTTCTAAATTAAGGTATCAAGGAGAAATAGTAAAATGTCACAAAATATTGAGAACTTAGCAGTTTCGACCATTCGAACATTATCTATCGATGCCGTCAATGCGGCAAATTCAGGTCATCCTGGTCTCCCAATGGGTGCAGCACCAATGGCTTATGCCTTATGGGCCAACCATTTGAATCATAATCCTGGCAATCCAAAATGGTTTAACCGATCAAGGAAT
This sequence comes from Neobacillus sp. NPDC093182, assembly GCF_044754045.1. Classification (NCBI taxonomy): domain Bacteria; kingdom Bacillati; phylum Bacillota; class Bacilli; order Caryophanales; family Bacillaceae; genus Neobacillus; species Neobacillus sp. NPDC093182. The sequence goes on along the minus strand of NZ_JBIVOI010000028.1, from coordinate 6,785 downwards.
TTGAAAAGTTTGCTGCTGACTGGAAAACGGTATAAAAGCCATTAAAAGCATACGGCAAATGGAGTTAACGCCCTTACATAACAAAATTAACGGAAGAGGAGAACAACCATGTCAATTACTTTTGATTATTCTAAAGCGTTGTCTTTCATGCAACAGCATGAAGTGAGTTATTTAAGTGATTTTGTAAAAGCAGCACATAACATGCTACACGATAAAACTGGCCCAGGATCTGACTATCTTGGATGGGTGGATTTACCGCATACCTACGATAAAGAAGAATTTGCAAGAATCAAAGAGGCTGCTAGAAGAATTCGTAATAATTCAGAAGCTTTAATCGTAATAGGGATCGGCGGCTCTTATCTTGGCGCAAGAGCTGCGATTGAAGCTCTATCACATACGTTTCATAACCAAATGGATGACAAAACAGAAATTTATTTTGCTGGACAAAATATCAGTGCCACCTATATCTCACACTTATTTGATGTGTTGAAGGACAAGGATATTTCAGTGAATGTAATTTCAAAATCAGGTACAACAACAGAGCCTGCCATTGCGTTCCGTATTTTCCGGGATTATATGGAGGGGAAATATGGAAAAGAAGAAGCGAGAAAACGTATTTATGCTACAACTGATCGCGCTAAAGGAGCATTAAAAACTCTTGCCGATGAAGAAGGATATGAAACATTTGTAATTCCTGATGATGTTGGGGGAAGATACTCCGTATTAACAGCAGTAGGGTTACTACCAATCGCTACTGCAGGTCTGGATATTGATAAAATGATGGCAGGAGCTGCGGATGCAGCGGGTAAGTATAATAATCCCAACTTGACAGAAAACCATAGTTATCAGTATGCAGCAGTCAGAAATGCGCTTTATCGAAAAGGGAAATCAATTGAACTTCTGGTTAATTTTGAACCTTGCCTTCATTATGTTTCTGAATGGTGGAAACAGTTATTTGGTGAGAGTGAAGGAAAAGATCAAAAAGGTCTCTATCCTGCTTCTGTAGATTTCTCCACTGACCTCCATTCGATGGGACAATATGTCCAAGAAGGACATAGGGGACTTATTGAAACCGTTGTATCTGTAAAAGAACCTAAACTTGACATTACCATAGAGGAAGAGGCTTCTAATCTTGATGGTTTGAATTATTTAGTTGGAAAGACAATGGACTTTGTCAATAAGAATGCCGCACAAGGTACGGTTTTAGCGCATGTGGATGGAGGAGTTCCCAATTTAAAAGTGGAGATTGACAAATTAGACGAATATACTTTTGGTGGAATGATTTACTTCTTTGAAAAAGCGTGTGCTATTAGTGGTTTGTTGATGGGGGTAAATCCATTTGATCAGCCTGGAGTAGAGGCATATAAGAAAAACATGTTTGCTTTACTTGGAAAACCAGGATATGAAGCAGAAAAAGAGGCTTTGTTAGATCGTATTAAAAAATAAGAGTGTAATTGCAACTGGTGTTGCAACTGGTTTAGACGGACTGCCCTTCATCCGTAGAGTAAATGTTGTTAACACGTTTATTGTCAGAAAAGAAAAAGTTTTATCAGGAATATGATAATTTTGCACATATAATTGAAAATTGTAATATATATTTTCAATAAGCTGGCAATAGACTAATCATTAACTCTATAAAAAATTATTATTCTACTAAGGTAAACAATAACGTTAAAAGAGCCAATCACAACTTTTTGATTGGCTCTTTTAAATAGGACTGGTTACATTTGTGGAGAATACTTATGTATTAAATGAATCATTATATCTATAACAAAGAAACGTGAGGGGAGAAGAAGACAATTATTATGCCAGCGACTTAAACCGGAATAATACAAATGATAGAATTTTTATCATTGGATATGATGGAGCAATTCTTCATGCTAACATGATAGTTTAATTATATATATAACAAATGAAATATGAGGTCATAAAAATGAACTTAATAGAATCTAAAGTAATCCAAACAGAGTTTGAAACAGAAATATTTCTCGATGAAAGTTCCCATATTGAACTTAGCGATTTTCATTATCCTGATAATAACTATCCTATCTTTGAATTTTTTGTAGGTGTAGACTTCATTCGGATAAGGAATAATGAATTTTATGGAACGAAAAAAAGCTACTTTGGTATAAAAATTACTGACGATTTTCAATCTATATTTATATTTGAACCAAGTCAACAAAGCATTTTTGCTATCAAGAACGATCAGGAAATGGAAGCTGTAAAGGAATTAATTTATTATTTATTAAACGAATCTCCCCATTTTAGAAAATTGTTAATAAACAGGATCAATGAGATAAAAAAAACAAATATAGTTTGTACAAAAGAAATTAATGAATTAAAAGCTGAACTGGAATTATTAGAAAATTTAACTAAATCACGTTATGAAGATATTATCTTTATTACATACAAAAGAAAATAACAGCGAGATAGACTCAGGTACTCTTACGCCTATATTAAAAAGAATGCAGACCAAAAATTAGCGATTCGTGATGGTCTGGAGAGGATGAAAGAGCGGTTTTTGTTAACTTGACTAACAAAAGGTACTAAAAGCCATGCATACTTATATTCAAAAATAACGAAACAAAAAGAACCTATTTGCAGCCGCAGTGCAAATAGGTTCTTTTTTACTATTCTACTGTTGTTTCTAATGAAACCTCAATGTTCCCTCTTGTTGCTTTTGAATATGGGCAGAACTCATGAGCTTCTTTCACTAATTGTTCGGCTACTTCTTGAGAAACACCTTTAATATGTGCATGTAGAACTACACCGATTTTAAACCCGTCGTCTACACCGTCTTTCAATAAACTTACTGCCGCTGTAACAGATGACTCAATTTTGTGTTTGTTTTTTCTGGAAATCAGATTTAAAGCACCATCGAAACAAGCTGAGTAACCTGCTGCGAATAGTTGTTCAGGATTTGAGCCTTCTTTCTTGTTGTTTGGTGCCGGCATAACAAGATTCAAATCAATGATTCCATCGTCTGATTTTACTCTTCCTTGACGTCCACCTTGTGTTGTTGCTCTTGATGTAAATAGCACTGACATATAATCACCTCATAAATAATATTTCAAAATTAAAATTTTTTTGGAAAGGAGATACAAAAGCTCTTTCTAAATAAAAGTTAATATGCTTAAACGGCTATGTACTAGTCCTTTAAGCTATTAAGGTATTTGTAAGATAGTGGAAGGTGTTCAGCCCCTGCTATTACTATTCCATTGGGCTTACAATTGTTCCATTCAGATATATTTCATTAAATAGTATCTCTTTGAGTGTTTTATGTAAAAAATTATTTCATATTCCTACATGTTTCAGCTTGTTTGGGTCTTGGTAAAATATATGTTGGCAATCATTTTATTTTCGACATGAACCATCCCGACTGTGTGAATACCTCCATTGGAACGAAGAATAAGAGCGGGTTGTCCATGAGTTTGACTGATTTCAAAAACTGATTTTCCCTCAATCATTGCTGCCTGACGTACAGGGCCAAACAGAAACGTTTCAACATGATTTCGTGTTTCAATTGGTTCAACAGCGGCCAATACTTTGCCACCTCCATCTGAGACCAGTACAATAATTTGATCATAGATACGACTTGATTTTGTTTTCCTTGTTTGAGTGCTTTTATTAAATAGTTAACTATTTCTTGAGAAGCAGCTTCAGAATGAACTACCTCTTCAGAACTAATACCCATCTTTGCACTTGCACGGCTGTATATCTTGCGGCAATTGATATCGCTTTTTCCTATGATTTCTGCTATCTCATGATATTCAAAGCTAAGTGCTACACGAAGGACAAAAACGACGCGTTCCGGAGGTGTAAGCTTTTGAGCTAGCACAAGCATCCCGTAAGACAATTGATCATCACGGAGGACCGAGTCAATTGAATCTTCTTCGGAATTAAGAAGGGGCTCTGGAAACCATTCTCCAAAATATTGTTCGTGCTTCTTGCGAGCTGTTTTTTGTAAATCCCGACATCGATTCGTTACCATTTTACAAAGATAAGCTTTAGGTTCACCCAACTTCTCCGGCGGTACGTCATATAATTTTAAAAAAACGTCATGTACAACATCTTCCGCATCTGAAACGGATCCTGTCATTTGGTACGCGAGTTTAAACAACAACATTTTATATTTTTCGTACAGTTCTTGCATATTTTCACTTCCATTCTATTTCTACCATTCACTAATTCGTAGCAGGGGCTATGAATATAACGAGATAAGAGGCAATTTTGTGACAAATTTAAATATTCTTTTTCAAATAATTTGACGACTTGTCACAGGACGAAGCACTGATTTCTCGAGTATTCGGGGAGAAATAGACAAAAATTATGATAAGTATTATCATTGCCTCAGATTCGAGATAATTATATTCGAGGTTTCTTTATTAAAAGTTAGTACAAATTTAAGGATAATTAGTCACAAAGTTGCCCTTTAACTCGTTTTGTTTGTAGATCCTCTTCGATTATCCGGAACCCCGACAAGCTGAAGCATGTTAGGGTATGAGGTTTCACAAAAAAAGAACCCATTGGGGGTGGATGATAAGGCTTGTTAGATTAGTTACATATTATTTACTAGGGGTTATTTCAATTATTTGCGTGAGTGTTTTTACACAATATATTTCTACTATAGGAATACCCGAATCGCCTGAATATTTTGAGCAATTATACGACTTCTTCGTAAGCTTGTTCAAGCCAGAGTCATGGATTTATATAAAGGATGGTTCCGCCAGTGGTGCTCCGATGATGGAGATTATGTGGCCTGCCTTTATCTATTCGACGCAAATCCTGGTGGGTGCACTCGCATTAGGTTTCGGTGTTGCTATCTTCTTTGCCTTAGGATCAACTTTTTTACCTAAATTAGTGCTTCGTCCAATTAAAAGAATTCTCGATTTGCTAGAGTCGATTCCGGACATGATTGTAGCTACGCTCTTACAAGTATTGGCTATAGCCATATTCAAAGCAACCGGAATAACGATTTTTGAAGTGGCCAGTTTTAAGGAAAAGGCTAATTTAGCGCCGATTATTACATTGGCCATCCTGCCAGCAGTGTCGATGTTCAAAATATTGCAGGTTATGATTGAGGAAGAATTCTTGAAGGTGTATGTTACTTTTGTAAAAAGCAAAGGAATAAGCAAATTCAACATCTTGATTAAGCATATCATAAAAAAAATCATGCCGATTTCGTTTAATCATATGAAGATTATTATTTGGGGAGCACTATCCAGTCAATTTATTATTGAAAGGATTTTTAATGTTCACGGACTAACCTACTTCCTGCTTGATGCCTTTAAACCGATGATGGTTTTCGTCACCCTTATGCTGATTTTTACCCCCTTTTATTTTTTCTTTCAGCTAATTGATTTCTGGCTGAAGGAGGAGAAAACACTGTCTTACGAGACTAGAACAAGTGATTGGCGTCCCAGTAGTATAGCGGTAGGGATAAAGATGTCTAGAGAAAATATTGTTTTTACGATTAAATCTATTAATCTGTAATCTGCGAAAACTATCGCCATTACGTCCGATTCTAAACGTCCTCTTCACATTCGGGAGACACTTGAAAAATTGGAAATTTACAGTGGGAATCTTATTTTTTATTGTCACGATTGGCTACAGCATCATCTATTCCGTTACTACCGATAATCATGTCGACCAAGTCCGCCTCCATTATGCGGAAGACGGCGTAACGCTGATTAGCGCGATGCCGCATGCGCCGACAAAACCATTTTTCTTTGGCTCTGACAAACTTGGTTTCAGTCTTTTGGATCAATTAGTCATTGGCGCAAAATATACCTTAATTTTTGCCTTATTAATTGCTTTACTGCGTGTGGTCGGCGGACTGCTATTTGGGGTGATTTACGCTTTTCAACTCAAACCACGGACCCAGAATTGGCTTGGCAAGTTGATTGACTCTATTCACTTCCTGCCATTAAGTCTAATAGCCTACATTCTGCTGGCACCGATCTTACTGCCAGTGCTAGATGGATACGGCTATGTCTTTACCTTTACTTTTACAGAACGCATCCTTTTAGAAATGTTGATCTTAACGATTTTGGTGGTTCCATTAATCACTGTTTTATTAGGAAAAGAGATACAGCGCGTTATGGAAAATGAATTCATTGCAAGCGCAAAAGTATTAGGCGGAAGTAGATTCCATTTATTCTGTCGTCATGTTTTCCCGCACATCGGCCCACGATTAACCATCTTGTTTGGGCAGCAGTTTATTCAAGTTCTACTAATCTTTATTCATTTAGGGATTTTCAAATTTTTCTTTGGCGGGACAAAACGCTCCTTTGATCCAATGGAAGCCGATCCGCCAATGTCGATGACCAATGAATGGTCAGGATTAGTTGGTGAAATCGGCCGAATTGCTCTTAGCTCAGGACGATATTGGTATCTGTGGATTTTAGTTGCCTTTATGTTTGCGATCTTCGCAATGCAGCTGATTATTCAAGGTGTCAAAGAAGTCCAGCAAGAAAAGGTTGGGGTTTTATATAAAGTACCAAAAGCCTGTCGTAAAAAAGCTCCTTCAAAAACAAAAGAAGCGCAATCATACGAAATTTCAAAACAAAGCTTCAAAAGAATCGGACGGGGTTTTTAAAAGTATGGCTGTGGTAAAACTCATCCTTTATTGGAGAGAATCAGCAGGCTAGATTGACAATGCCAAAACGTAAAAACCGCTCATTTGAGCGGTCAGATTGTCGAGAAAGGTATCTTTCTCGGCAATTTTTATTTTTCTGCCTGCCCAAAGGCCTGTTGATTTCCGCTCCAGGTGCTTCGCTTTCCGC
>NZ_JBIVOI010000027.1:0-67728 GCF_044754045.1 Neobacillus sp. NPDC093182 | reverse complement strand
CTTAAGATTCGCTCGACTTGCATGTATTAGGCACGCCGCCAGCGTTCGTCCTGAGCCAGGATCAAACTCTCCAAGAAAGTTGATTTAGCTCATTTTGTTACGTTGGCTAGTTTCTATAGAAGAAACTAATATTTTTGTTGACGTTCTTGTTTGTTTAGTTTTCAAAGAACAATATTTTATCGATTTTGGACTCATTTGATTTAAATGGCTCAAAAGCGACCTCTTTAATTTAACACATCCACCTTTTCAATGTCAACAACTTTTTTAAAATCTTTTTTTGTTGTGTGACTCTCTCGGTGAGGACGAGATTTAATATACCATGTTCAAAAAATGTTTGCAATATAATTTTTAACTTTTTTTGATTCATTACTTTTTTATAGGAATTAAACAACATTCATCTGCCAAAGGATAAATCAAATGGGAGATGCACTCATAAAATCAGCTATTAATGTATATGTAATTAGAGAAGACTTTTTATCATTCATCCTAATAACAAAATCACAAAGATTTTAGTACTGCTATTTTTTAATGCATATTTTAGCAGTATGGAAATTTTCTTTTTTTAACATAGTGCGGTTATCGTATAATAGAAATAACAATTTGTACAAGCACCACTATATTTATAAATATTGGACGTGAAGTGGATGGAGAATATTGATTACGACATATTAATAAAGCTTGGAATCTCAGCTATATTAGGACTTATTATTGGACTTGAACGCGAATTAAAGAGAAAACCCGTAGGACTTAAAACAAGTCTTGTCATATCTGTCGTGAGTTGTCTGCTTACTATTGTTTCAATCGAATCTGCTTATATGTTTCCTGATTCTGATAATGTAAGAATTACGATGGACCCTCTTCGTCTGGCCGCACAAATTGTATCTGGAATCGGTTTTCTAGGGGCAGGTGTAATCCTTAGAAGGGGAAATGACAGCATCTCTGGATTAACAACAGCCGCGATGATATGGGGAGCGGCAGGAATCGGAATTGCTGTTGGAGCTGGTTTCTTTATTGAAGCGTTTGTCGGTGTGGCATTACTTATCATTAGTGTTGAATTGGTCCCTTACGTAATGAAATTTATTGGTCCGAAACAATTGCGGGAGAAAGAAATCAGTCTTCAATTATTTATCAGAGATAAAATTCAAATTGAAAATGCCATTTCCTTTTTAATGGAGAGGAAATACATTATTCGCCGGATCCGTATTAAGGATTTAGATAATGGGGACCATCTCGTTCAAATATTAGTTGCAGTAGATTATCGAGAAAAAACAACAGAAGTGTATGATTCTGTTTCCAATCTAGACGGAGTGCAAAAGGTTGAAATTGAAAGTATGGGTTAATGCTTTTTTACAAGGCTGTGTTAAAGGATACTGTTGATATTAGAACCTGTTGATTGGAGCGGAAGGCGCTCGACTCCTGCGGGATGAACGAGCTGAGTGAGACCCCGCAGGTCGGAACGACCGAGGAGGCTCACGGGTGAGCCCGTGGAAAGCGCAGCGCCTGGAGCGCAAATCAACAGCCAAGTTTAACACAGCCTTTTACAAAAAAAATCAAAAATACTCTTGCAAGAATGGTATGAGAAAGATATAATTTTTCTTGTATCATATACGGGGGCTTAGCTCAGCTGGGAGAGCGCTTGCATGGCATGCAAGAGGTCGTCGGTTCGATCCCGATAGTCTCCATACTACTTTGACCATGCTAACGCATGGTCGTTTTTATTTTTGGCCACTAAATTTTTCAGATATAACCTTTACATTGACACCCTCGGATAATAAACCCTGGGGTAATTTTAGAAATCTACATACTCCAGAATTAAGATTCATTCTCAGAAGCAACAAGGGCTTGTTGAGCTTCTCTTTTAGTTTTTTAAGCCTCTTTCTATTTTTGTTTTCTTTTCCCATTCTCTTCTTTCCCTAATTCAAGAATGTAAAACTAGTGTCCTTATTATTGAGCCTGCCATTGGGTAATATATAAAGGTGTCTGAGGGGAAGCAACAAAATGGACGTTATTTATGATGATTTTCCTCGTGTACTGCATGCATAAGATATTAAGAGATTTTTGAACATTGGATTGCAACAAGCCTATATATTAGCACATTCTGGTGAATCTCAGGTACTTAAAATAAACGTAGGCTGAAAACACCAAAAAGTAACTTTCTCGCATGGTTTGAAGGATAATAAATGCCATCCTGTACGTTCACTCGGCTTGTTGCCGTACATTTTTGTTCTGTGGAGCGTAATCCCCCGCTCAAAGTTGCCTCTTCCGCTTCATTAAGACAGCATCATGGGTTTTCCCATTTCTTTTGTTGGTGTTTCTGCAATATCATCTAGTCGGCTCTTAATAACATTCGCAACTTTATAAAGGTATTCCCCCCCTTTGTGCACCCGTCAATTTCTGCCATTTAGCTTTTGCCTGATGTTTTTCTCTCTGTTTGAACTGTCTTGTTAAAACATTCCCTCCTATAACATAAATAGGAAAGGAGCTGAAAACTCCTTCCCATTTTGTTTAAGATAAATCCATACCTTCTCGATCACAAATGAAGATCAAAAAGATATGGAAATCAATATTTATTAGTTTCGCTTTGCTAAGCGAATTACGTTCCAAGATAACTTAGGTAAAACAGCTGCAACGCTGCCATTTTCTGCTTTAGCATTACCATTTGTATGAGGTGCTACTGGTGTTCCTTTAGCAGAATTCGTTTGCTTTAAATTACCGTTGTTTTCCAGAACTATATGCTCAACGACTTCATAGCTATCGAAGTTGCGGATGTCGACTGTTAAATCTAACCCTTCTTCTAAGTGACGGTTTACAGCGAAAATGGTTAATGTTTCATGCTCCTCGTTGTAAACAGCTGTTGATTCTAAATATGGTACATCTGTGAAATCCTTACTATCGTACTTAGGGCTTGAAATAATAGGATTTAATGATACACCGCGGCCAAAAACAGAAGTATGCATATATGGATAGAAAATGGTTTGTTTCCATGCAGGTCCATTTTCTTCCGTCATAATTGGAGCAATAACATTTACTAATTGAGCAAGACAGGCAATTTTGACACGGTCAGCATGCTTTAATAAAGTAATCAGCATACAGCCAACCAATAAGGCATCTTCGAAGTTGTAAATATCTTCTAACTGTGGCGGTGCAATACTCCATGGTTCGATTAATTTATCCTGCTCTCTGCTGTGATACCAAACATTCCATTCATCAAATGAAAGATTAGTATTCTTTTTCCCGCGCTTCTTGGCTTTAATATAGTCTGCAATCGAAATAACAGATTTGATAAAGTCATCCATTTCAAGTGATAAAGCTAAGTAATTGGAGATTTCATTATCTCTGTTTCCATAATATTGATGTAAAGAGATAAATTCAACATGATCATATGTATGATCTAAAACAGTGGCTTCCCAATCTGCGAATGTCGGCATATTACGGTGTGAGCTCCCGCATGCTACTAACTCGATTGTTGGGTCAACCCATTTCATCACCTTTGCTGCTTCTTGGGCGATACGTCCATATTCCGCAGCTGTTTTGTGTCCAATCTGCCATGGACCATCCATTTCGTTTCCGAGACACCATGTTTTAATCTTATATGGATCCTTTACCCCATGAGAAATACGTAAATCACTATAATGAGAGCCGCCAGGATGGTTACAGTACTCTACTAGATTTCGAGCTGCATCGATACCACGAGTCCCTAAGTTTACAGCCATATTTACTTCTGCGTTTACAATCTGTGCCCATTTCATAAACTCGTTTGTACCGATTTCATTGGTCTCAGTCGTACGCCAAGCAAGTTCTAAACGACGTGGGCGCTGTTCTATAGGTCCAACACCATCTTCCCAGTTATATCCAGAAACAAAGTTACCGCCAGGGTAACGAACAAGCGGTACTTGAAGTTCCTTTACCATTTCAATTACATCTTGGCGAAAACCATTTTCATCTGCTTGCGGATGTCCAGGTTCGTAGACTCCTCCATATACACAACGTCCTAAATGTTCAACAAACGATCCATAGATTCGGTTATCAATCTCAGAAACTTTAAAATCTTTCTCTAAAATCATTTTTGCTTTTTTACTCATTTGTTTCTCCTTTCAGTATGTAAACTTGTATTATAGTTATTAAATCGAGAGAAAAGGGTCAGATCCTCTTTGATAAAAATCGTTCAGACCCTTTATTCCCTTATTTATTGAAGCTTATTGCATGGTCGATTCTATTGCTTCTTGTGCTTTCTTTAATGCTTCCTCAGGAGATTCTGATTTTTGTCTTAAAACATTGTTTAAGGTATTAGTATTCAACTCAGTCAAGGCGTCAGGAAGATGTTCAGTAACATGAATACCAGGAATTTCATCTTTAATGCTTAACAATGTATCAAAAATATCATTACCAAAGAATTGATAGAACTTGTTATCTTCACGTACAGCTGGGTCTTCCCATACATCATAGCGTGGAGGGTCAAAGCCTAAAACTGTCCATAATTTAATATTAGCTTCCTTAGAAAGCTTCGCAAATGCTAAGAATTCTTTTGCAAGTTCAGCATGCTTTGTTTGGTTTGTAACGACAGTACCAGTACCGCCGATACCAACAGAGCGGCCGCCGCCTTCTTCCCAAGCAGGTAATGGACGAATGACCATTTTACCTTTTAGATCTGGCATGTAATCAGTGAAACGGCCCATGTACCAAAGAGGCATGGAGATAGAAGCAGCTTTTCCTTCATTCATATAGGCATAATATTCTTCAGCATGTGGCTCTCCGCCCGGAGTAAGCTCAGCAATTTTGTGCTTATAAAGCATATCATTTAATAATGTAAGTGTTTTTACATTCTTTTCACTGTCAACAGTCAGGTTTCCTGCATCATCAAATAAATCTGAGCCTTGTTGGCTGATCATTTGCTGGAATTGAGTTGCGTCTCCAGTATGTACATTTGTCATAACCGCATCTGTGTTTGCAACTACTTTTTTACCTGCTTCGATATAGTCATCCCAAGTCTTAATAGAATCAATATCAACACCTGCAGCATCCATAATTTCTTTATTGTAATACATCATAGTTGCTCCAACGTGTGTTGGCATACCATAGTATTTACCGTCTTTTGCATATAGGTCAAGACGTGATTGAACGAAATTCTCCTTCTCAGGTTCAACATATTCATTCATAGGTAATAATTGTGGTTCACCTTGTAAGAAGTTAGGAAATCGGCCAACTTCGATATCGGAAATATCAGGAGCGCCTTTACCAGATTGTAAGGCAAGTAATAAGTTATTGTGCATTTGGTCGTAAGGGAATGTTTCAGCTACCAGTTTGATTTTCTTATCTGGGTGAAGTTCATTCCAACGAGGAACGGCATCTTTAAAGAAATCCATGTGTAATTCAACAAATGTCCAATATTTTAATTCAGTAGCATCTTTTTCGTCTGCACCAATTACTTCTTTTTCGGTTGCTTCTCCGCCGGCTGATTCACTACCGCCGCCAGAGCAAGCCATTAACATGGCCATCATTAAACTTAAAAGTAAAGCTAACAAACTTTTCTTTTTCATTTTTGTTCCTCCTAAATATTAGTTTAATAAATGGAGCAAAAAATCCTTTGTTTATTTCAGAGAAAACTTCACCTCCCTTAAGTCAGGCAAAATAGAATCCGACGATAACGCTTACAGTTTTGAAATATTTTAAATAACTAGTAAAACCATTAAGCAAGGGTGGGTTGTTCTTCAATCTCTGATGTATTGGACAGTTTATTTTGTTGTCCGTCCAACTGTCTAAAAATTTGCAACGAAAACCACATACAGCCCATTCCGATTACACTAACCGTGAAAAAGGGAATCACACCTGGATAACTAAGTGAAAAATATATACCAGCAAAGATCACGGTACCAGAAAGAATCGTATAATGGATCTTAGATAGACCTATAATAATTCCGTTTTTGAAATGCTGCAGACAAGTAGCTTTATAGTGTGTTAGTAATGGAAAAGACCATATTACGAGAATGGTATAGAAAAAAAAGATAAAGTAAAAAGCAAATGGTACAACAAAAACCATTTCATCCCCAAGACTCGATAGAACTTGATAATTTAAATAAAGAATAATTCCAACTATCGATAGAATCCATCCCATAATATTAGATGCTAAAAATTCCTGACGATAAATTTGCTTGAAGGTATTCCAAATTTTCAGGTCTTCTTCACCCATTTGCCACTTTCTAGCTACTCCCAGTACTGCAGTTGTAGCTGGAAAAATCCCAGCTGCAACTAATCCAAATACAGAAAACACAATCCATAATACGTTCAACAAGACAAGGCGAACAATCCAATGAAGTAAATAATCTAGATTTGTTACGATTTGTTTTCCATTCATGTAACCAACACCTCTTTAACTGATTCTTTGTATCATCCTTTAACTCCACCAACTGTAAGCCCTGCAACAAAGTAACGTTGGAAGAAGATAAATAGGATGATAATTGGAATTATTGTCATAACTGAACCAGCGATTAAGATATCGTAGTTATTACCATATGGTGTTAATAACGTAGCCAATCCAATCGGTAACGTAAACATATCATTCGATCTTAACACGATTAACGGCCACAGGAAGTTATTCCAAGCACCTAACCCTTGAAGGATAGCCATTGCAGCCATAGATGGTGTCATCAGCGGAAGCATTATTTTGAAGAAAATACCATATTCCGTTGCACCATCAATTCTAGCAGAATCCATCAATTCCTTCGGAAGACCAATTGCATACTGCCTAAAGAAGAAAACTGCTACTGGAGCAACAACTGATGGAATTATAACCGCAGTATATGTATTGATTAAGTTCATACTGATCATTAATTGAAATAGCGGCAGCATTAGAATTTCAAATGGTACCATCAAAATAAATAGTACAAATCCAAAGATAAGATTTCTTCCTTTAAAATCATAAAGTGCCAGTGCATATCCCACCATTGAAGAGAAGAATAATGATAAGACAATTGTAATAGCAGAAATGCTTAAACTATTTTTAAACCAACTCCAATAGTTACCACCTTGAGTAAAGATATATAAGTAGTTATCAAAACTCATTTTGCTAGGATCAAAAACCAAGCTAATTCCGTTTCGCATGATATCAGATGAAGGTCTGAAGGAAGAAATTAATAGATTCAGAATTGGGAAAAGCGCAATAAATGAAATGATAACAAAAGCAATGTTCGTTATCGAAACTAATATGTTAGATTTTTTCTTTTTCATTTATTGTCCCTCCTTTTTAAATGCACCGGTAAGAATTAACTGGATAAAGCTGACAACAAAAATGATCAGCATCAAGATAACTCCAATTGCAGCACCGAATCCCATGTCATTTTGTTGAATACCTTGTTGATATAGATAACCAACAACAGTTAAACCAATGTTTCCTGGTGAACCAGCTTCCCAGAATACAAAACTTTCTTCAAACATCCTAAATCCGTGGATTACGGAAATAGTGGTCACAAAGATGGTAACTGGTTTTAGAAATGGCAGAGTAATATGATAGAATTTCTTTAATGTGGTTGCTCCGTCCATTTCTGCCGCTTCATATAATTCTTTTGGTACATTTTGAAGGCCAGCTAAGAAATAAAGGATATTGACACCCATCCATTTCCAAGAGCAAAGTAACACCATTAAAAACATCCCTGACCATGCTTGATAGCGCCAATCAACGGATTCAATTCCAAGCCAATTAAGTATTTGGTTAGCTGCAGCTGTATCTGTTTCTCCAAACATTAATCTAAAAACCATACCAGCTACAATCGTTGATGCCAATGAAGGTAAAAATAACGATGCCCGGAAAAACGTCTTAAATTTTACAAGCTTAGAATCTAGTAGAACAGCTAATACAATGGGTGTAATCGTTAAGATTACTACTGTCAAAATTACATATATAGTTGTATTTGAGAGCGCTTTATAAAAAGTTGGATTAAATACTCTCGAATAGTTACCCATGCCTATAAACGTAATTTGACCTGGCAAAACTTTCTGAAAACTCATAATAATTGCTTTAATCGAGGGGTACAACGAAAAGATTAGAAAAGACAGAATAAAAGGAGAGACAAAGATGTACGGTACTACTTTTTGCGAATTTAGAAAACTTAAAACTTTATTTGGTTCTCTCACCTGTGCTGCAAGATCTTGGGCAGTATTCCTTGACGCAGGTAACATTAGAAACCCTCCCTTAAATTTTTGTTTATTTTAGAAAATTCTAAAACGTTTTATATATAGTCATAGTAATTTCCTCTCCAACGTTTGTCAACAAAAAATGTATACGCTTACTTTTTAATTTTTCAGAAAAAACAGATATTTTTCTACATTAAAATAGTAAAAAATGGTTTGGACAAATTTCATTTATCATTTCATTACTTGTCACAAAGGTAAGTTTAATACATGAATGTGTGTTATCTAAAAAGTTTATCCTTTAAACAGAACAATTCTAAAATAATGAATAGCTTTGTTAATCTGTTTTTAAAAAAATTGTTTCCTATAAAACATCTTTCCATTTATTTGTTTTTGTTTTATTCTTATTTAAAATAAACTCTTTTGAAAGGAGGAATATTGTTGATACATATAAAAGAATTGCGGTCAGGACTTAATATTTTTAAAGCGTTAAGTTCTGAAATTAGGATTGAAATCTTAACACTCCTTACAAAATACGATAGTCTCAACCTAAACGATTTAGCTAAGAAATTAAATCTATCCAACGGTGCTATTACAATGCATATAAAAAAGCTGGAAGAAAGCGGTCTCATTGATGTTACCACTGCCGTTGGGAAACATGGAATCCAGAAGATTTGTTATATAAATGAGGATATTCTGAAAATTGAATTGAAAAATAAAGAGGTACAAAACCTTAATGAATATCAGATTAAAGTAGGGCATTATTGTGATTTTCATGCAGAACCCACATGTGGTTTAGCGACTAAGGACAGTATAATTGGAGAATTTGACGATCCTCGTTATTTTGCTGATCCTCAGCACATTAATGCAGATATTGTTTGGTTAAACAATGGATTTTTGGAATATCGTATCCCTAATTACTTAAAGACAAATCAGAATTTCAATGAAATTCAGTTTATTTTCGAACTTGGCTCTGAGGCTCCAAGCTATAATAACGACTGGCCATCTGATATTTATTTTTATTTAAATAATATTGAATTAGGCTTTTGGACCTCCCCTGGTGATTTTGGCGATAAAAAAGGTAGTAATAATCCGGAATGGTGGCCTCCTCACTTGAACCAGTACGGTGTGCCAAAGTTATTGCGAATCAACAAAAACGGTACATTTATCGATGGCTGCCGTATTTCTGATATAACTATTTCTGATATTAACTTAAATCAAAAATCTGATATTAAATTTAAGCTTGCCGTCGGAGAAAAGGGCCAGAATGGCGGTTTAACTCTATACGGCAAAAATTTCGGAAACTGCAATCATGATATTATTGTAAGAATATTATTTGATTTAAAAACAGAGGATTAAGTCCCAAATAAAAGCCGATTCTCATTCCAGATTTTTGGTAGGAAGAGTCGGTTTTTCTTTATAGTACATATACAAATATAAACACAATAAAGAGCATACAGCCTTTTTGCCGTATACTCTTCAACAACTCAACTATTAATTTTATACTACATAAGTACCCTAGCTTGTCATGCAAGAGGTCGTCGGTTCGATCCCGATAGTCTCCATCTCCAAAAAAATGAAATTTTTCCTATTGCCTAATTTAATATTCTGCTCCTATAATAATAAACGTAACAAATAATTAAATATTTTGAAAAATCTGTTATCAAAGGAGGAGATATCAAACATTCAGCCTAGTCCTTATTTTAATCCTCATAAGTTATTTGTACATTTTCTACATTGAGAGGGGGAGCTTCCAATGGAGGCACGGAAAATAACAGCAAACTCTAAAAGTGATTACAGTTCTATAGTTCAATCATCTTCTTTCCAGAAATTACTCTCCGAAAAGAAAAAATTCATCATTCCTATCACGATCTTCTTCTTTTGTTTCTATTTTGCATTACCTATTTTAACTTCATTTTCAACTGTATTGAATAACAAATTCATCGGCAGTATTTCTTGGGCATGGGTATTTGCTTTTCTTCAATTCGTTATGACATGGGGATTATGTATGCTTTACTCCAAAAAGGCAGCTAAATTTGACGATTTAGCCGAAAAGGTTGTCAGAGAAGGAGGAACAAACGAATGAATACTGCTGCTTTTACCATGTTTCTGGGTATCGTTTTCATAACGTTGGTAATTACATATTACGCTTCGAAACGTACAAAGAACGCAAGTGAGTTTTACACTGCAGGAGGAGGCCTTACTGGCTGGCAAAATGGACTGGCTATCGCAGGTGATTATATGTCTGCTGCCTCATTTCTTGGTATTGCTGGTGCCGTCGCATTAACAGGATTTGATGGATTCTTTTATAGTATTGGTTTCCTAGTGGCATATCTGGTTGTTTTATATTTGGTTGCGGAACCACTGCGTAATCTAGGAAAATATACATTTGCTGATATGATCGCAGCGCGCTTTGATGCCAAAAAGGTTCGTGGTTTTGCTGCCATGAACACCATAACTATTTCTATCTTTTATATGATTGCACAGCTTGTTGGAGCTGGTGCACTTATTAAGTTATTATTAGGATTGGAATATACTACATCTGTTTTAATTGTTGGGGTATTAATGACCGTTTACGTTATTTTTGGCGGTATGCACGCAACAAGCTGGGTCCAAATTATTAAAGCTGTCCTTTTAATGGGAGGTACCTTCTTAATTTCAATTGTGGTTTTTGCTAAATTTAACTTTAGTATTACGGATATGTTCGATCAAATGAAAACGGCAACTCCGTTAAAGGAAGCGTTCTTAAATCCAGGGGTAAAATACAAGGATGGTATAGACACCCTTTCTTTAAATATGGGACTAGTTTTAGGTACTGCCGGGCTGCCTCATATTCTTGTACGTTTCTTTACGGTTAAAGATGCAAAAACGGCTCGAAGTTCAGTCGTATATGCAACGTGGATTATAGGGATATTTTATGTGATGACAATATTCCTCGGCTTTGGTGCTGCGGCATTTGTTGGTACTGCTGATATAGTTGCTGCAAATGCAGCTGGAAACATGGCAGCTCCACTTTTGGCGCAGGCACTTGGCGGAAATATGCTGTTCGCATTTATTTCTGCAGTAGCATTTGCTACTATACTTGCAGTCGTAGCAGGGCTTGTTCTCACAGCAGCATCAGCTTTTGCACATGATTTCTACAACGAAATTCTAAAAAAAGGAAAAGCCACTGAAAAACAACAGGTAAGTATGGCACGCTGGGCAGCAATTGGTGTGTCTGTTCTTTCAATTGTCCTAGCTTTAGGGGCTCAAACCCTTAACGTAGCCTTCCTTGTTTCACTGGCATTTGCTGTAGCTGCCAGTGCAAATTTACCAGTTATTATTTATACGATTTACTGGAAACGTTTTAACACTACTGGAGCAATTTGGGCCATGGTGGTTGGACTTATCTCAGCTATTGGACTTGTCATAATCAGCCCTAATGTTTTCAGTCCTGAAGTAGGAAAGGCCATTTTCGTAGGGAACCCACTTTTCCCATATACGACACCAGGTATTGTATCTATACCGTTAGGATTTATTGCAGGGTACCTTGGAACAAAACTCTCCGGCCAGAAAGCTGACTTGAAGAAATATGATGAAGTGTTAGTTAAATCTAACCTCGGGATTGGCCAATAATAACGTACAAGGGACTGAAAGTAAATTCAGTCCCTTGTTTATTTGCTTCGCTTACTTTTCGCTAATCCCGTAGTGGCAGTGTTCCTATCTCTTCTTCCGCCTGGCTGATTGGAGATAGATTGCTTCCCCTTAACCGATCTTGACTTGCCGCTATTTCTAGACGAAGCTTTAGGCTTACTATCTCTCCCTGTTCCACTAGCAGCTCTCTGTTTTTCACCTTTTTTTCCTTGATAAGTCTTTTGCTTAGATGGTTCTTGATTATTTTTTTGATTACTTCCCGTGTTACCGATGTTTTGTTTTTGAATAGTAATATTTAATTCTTTTTCGATCATATCCAGGGTTAGGCGGTCATCTGACGAATACAAAGTGATGGCCATGCCCTTCGTGCCAGCTCTTCCTGTTCTTCCGATTCGATGGATAAAGCTCTCAGCGTCCTGTGGAATGTCATAGTTAAAAACATGTGTTACTCCTTCAACATCAAGCCCTCTTGCTGCCACATCTGTTGCTATCAATAATTGAATTTCCCCATCTCTGAAACGTTTCATCACTTGCTCTCTTTTAGCTTGTGATAAATCACCATGCAGTTCATCACATAAAAATTTATGAGATTTTAACACTTCGTATAGTTTTGAGACTCTTCGTTTTGTTCTACAGAAAATAACAGCTAAATATGGTCGATGTGTTTCCACCAATTGAATAAGGGTCGCTTGCTTAGCTCTATCAACCGTGTGAATGGCAATGAGTTTAACATTTTCAGCAGGACCCTGCGTTTTTTCTACCTGGATATATTGTGGTTTACGCATATGCTTATTAGCTAACGTTCTTATTTCTTCTGGCATAGTCGCAGAAAAAAGCATGGTCTGACGAGTTTTAGGTGTTTCACTGACAATATCGACCACTTCATTCAGAAAACCAATGTGGAGCATTTGGTCGGCTTCATCAAGAACTAGAAAGGATACTTCCGATAACTCTACCGTTCCTCTCCCAATATGATCTAACAGCCTTCCCGGGGTGCCAACTACAATCTGAACATTTTTCTTTAACTTCTTTAGCTGTTTATCAACATCCTGCCCTCCATAGACAGCAAGTACATCTACTCCTGGAATATCATCCGTCAACTTCTGAAATTCATCCGTAATTTGTAAAGCCAATTCTCTGGTCGGGGTAACAACTAGAGCTTGTACATGTGAGGCGTGCGGATTTATTTTTTCTAGAATTGGCAGTATGAACGCATATGTCTTTCCTGTTCCTGTTTGGGCTTGTGCAATCACATCTTTTCCATCCATCACAATTGGTATGGTTTTTTCTTGGATTGGTGTCGGTTGGGCTACACCGTAGCTTCTTAATTTATTTACAATTGACTCAGAAATACCTAATGATTTAAAATCAGGCAACAAAATCCCTACTTTCTCTATCCATAACATTATTTTGTCTTATTAATATTGAGTGTTTAACAACGAAAAGGCAAATATTCTTTTTAAAAGAAAAAGACCTTATCAAAGAAAGGTCTTTTAGCGTTTTTCTATATAGTAATAGCTACTTTCACCATAATCCTTCCGATCAAGCAATAAATGTGTTTCTATTCTGCACCAGGATGGCAGTCTTTCTTTCAAACCTGGTTCAGTGGATATGATTTCGAGTATATGTCCCTTGTTCAACTTCTTCATAGTGGAGGATAGGTTAATTACGAGCTCTTCATATCCGGTTTTGCCTGCATCATAGATAAGGTCCGGTACATATTGAAGTGACATCCATTCAGCTCCCGATCACAGTATTACTTTCATTATAAAAAAATGATATGATGAGGTAAATTCAATTTATCTATTCTATCAATGATTTTAAATCGATTTTTTAAATAGTAAAGGGGGAAGAACGAATGGATTTACATCAATTGTATGTGTTTACGAAAGTAGTTGAACATAAGAGCTTTTCTAAAGCCGCTGAAGATATCTTTTTAAGTCAATCAACGGTTAGTTCACATATTCAAGCATTAGAAAGAAATCTAAATGTAAATCTATTTGATCGTGTTGGGAGAGAAATCATTCTTACCCCATCTGGAGAACGTTTGTATCAATGGGCTTTAAAGCTTTTATTACTAAAGGATCAGGCTATGCTGGATTTAAAGGAGGGAGCGACAGAGCTAAGAGGAATGATTCGAATCGGTGCCAGTTCCGTACCTGGGCAATTTATGATCCCAAAAATGGTTAAGCAATTTAGAGAACAATACCCACAAGCCACATTTCATATAAATCAATCATCATCTAAAAATGTCGCTGATAAGGTCCTAAACGGATCAGTCGATTTCGGATTATTAGGTGAAAAATACGAAAATGAAAAGCTATGTTACATTCCCTTACTCAAAGAAAACCTGGTGCTGATCACATCAAAGCAAACTGACATTGTCGGACCTGTGAGTATCCAAGACCTTTTAAGTTATCCATTCATTATGAGAAACTCTGACTCAGGAACCAACTCACTGATTGAAAAATTCCTGAAAAAAAATAAGATATCAAAGGATCAAATGAATATAGTGGCGTATACCGAAAACGGGCAAAGTTTAATTCAGTTTGTACTCCAGAATATCGGTATCGCGATTATTTCGGAAATGGCAGCAAGGGAATACTATGACAGAAATTTATTAATGATTCACGAAATTAAAGATTTCAATGATGAACGATATTTCTATCTGGTTTATAACCAAAATAAAACACAATCAATGTTATCCAAATTGTTTATAGAGAGTGCACAAGAGCTGATTAATCCTGTTTAGCATTAAAAATAAAAAGGCTGGAAAATTCTCCAGCCTCCTTTTTTAAGGTTTAAGAATAACTTTTATGCAATCTTCCGTCTTTGTATCAAATACTTCATATCCGTGCTTTGCCTGCTCTAACGGCAATACATGAGTAATGATGTCACTTATATCAATCTTTCGCTGGTTAATCATATCATAGAGAAAAGACATGTAAGGAATGACTGGCGCCTGTCCTGTTTTAATATCAATGTTACGTTGAAAGAGGTCACCTAGTGGAAAAGCATTATATCTTCCCCCATAAACGCCTGTTAGTTGGATGGTTCCACCTTTCCGCACTGCTTGGCTGGCAATTACAATGGCTCCCATTGCACCACCATGCAGTTTCAGTCCCGCTGCTAAAAACTCCATTGGGGTCATTTTGCCATCCATTCCGACAGCATCGATGACAATGTCTGCTCCACCCTGAGTCATTTCCAGCAGATAGTCCCCGACATTTTCATGGTCCTCAAAATTAACAATTTCGACTTTGTTTGTCCGTTTTGCGTGCTGGAGACGATAGTTGATATAATCAACCGCTATGACTCTTTTCGCACCTTTTAACCAGGCAAACTTTTGTGCAAGTAACCCTACTGGGCCGCATCCTAATACGATAACCGTATCGTCAGGCTTTACCCCGGCATGGTCCACACTCCAATAGGCAGTAGGTGCTGCGTCAGCAAGGAGGACAAGTTTCTCGTCTTCTACTTCACAATTTTCCGGAACTTTAAATGGAGTGAAATTCCCAAAAGGGACCCTCATATATTCAGCCTGTCCGCCGGCATAGCCGCCAGTCGTTTCCGAATAACCGAAAAAACCACTTCCTTGACCATGAGGATTACCATTGTCACATTGACTGGTTAGGTCGTGAGTACAATACCAGCAGTGACCACAGCTAACGTTAAACGGGATGATGACTCTATCCCCTTTTTTTAATTTCGTTACTTCAGGACCCACTTCCTCGACAATTCCCATAGGCTCGTGACCGATCACAAAGTCTGTTGGCAAATTTGGAATCATCGCATGAATCAAATGTAAATCAGAACCACAAATGGCTGAGGAAGTAATTTTAACGATAATATCATCTGGATTTTTTATATTTGGGTCTTTGACTTCTCTCACTTCTACATTCTTAATTCCTTGATATGTAACAGCCTTCATCTGAATCCCCTCCTTTTACTGGTTTGGCGTTGCAAACAGCCCTTGACGATCCGTATCGTTAGGGTAAAGGTTTAGTTTAGCAATCTGGACTGCTGTCTCTGCTGCCTTCATATCAACCGGATACTGCTCTTTAAAGTTATGTGGGTGTAGCCAGCCTTTCTTAATCATTAAATCTGCTATTTCTGTATGCAAATCGATAGCTGCCTCCATTTGCTTGTGAAAAATCCTTCTAAGTTCTGGGTTGGCAGTCTCTGTAATCGCAAAACCATAATTGCGTATGCCATTTTTGACAGATAATAAAAAATCCATAGCGAAAGCAGAATCAGCCAGGCTTGGCATACCCTCCGCGTTTCTCGGATCTAAATAATCTTCCATACCTTCCACCTCACTTATTGTAGCAATTGACTTTGTTTATAAAAGCTTACGAGTTCATTAACATCTTTAATAGATTGCTGAACATCCTTTTCCATAAGTGCTTTTAACTCATTATCAAAACAGATTCCCTGCATTAGTTTTGAACGAAGTAAACAAACTGTTTTAAAATTAAGAATCTCATGCGTTTCCATTGTTTCATGTAAGGCTAAGGTTTCGTTGACCAACACACTCACCTCCAAGTAATAGTTGTATTTTCCCCAATTTACTTTTCCTTTTATGCAAAATGAATAATCGACATTAGTCTTAGAAAATATAAAAAGGATTAACTCTGTACGTTTTGGAGGGAAAACAATGACAAAATATCTTGGTCTTCACGAGACGCTTGACCTTCATGAATTACTAACCTTTAAAAATCTATGTTTAACAAAAGCTACTACAATGAGTGTCTTGGCTCAGGATCCAGAATTGAAGGCCATTCTTTCTGAAGATGCTGCCATTGGCACACAGCATATACAGAAGCTCCAGAAGTTTTTAACAGATAGGAGTGATAACGAATGAATCAACTCATTCAAAATTTAATGGGGATGGGCGGTATGACAGACCAGGTGATTGCAACAGATTTCCTCATTTCTGCTAAAGCAGGGGTAAGAAATTATGCTGTCGCGATTACGGAGACCGGTACACCGGAATTAAAGGCTGCTCTAAGGGAACAATTAAATACCGCCATTGCCACCCATGAAAAAATAACGAATTATATGATTGCAAGAGGTTTTTATCATCCTCATGACTTAAGTGAACAGCTTCAGGTTGATTTGACAGTTTCTGATACTGCCTTAAAACTTGCCCAAAAGTAATGAAAAGGAGAACCGCGGGGGTTCTCCTTTTAGGTTTGATTACTAAATTCTTTTAATTTCTTTTTATCGATTTTTCCAACATGTGTTTTTGGAAGTTCTGTTAGTTGAATGAACTTTTTGGGAATTTTATACCTTCCTAGTTTCTTTTCACAATAAAGGTTAAGCTCTTCTTCCTCAATCACATAAGAAGGTTTAGCCACGATAAAAGCTGTAACAAGTTCCCCCCATTTCTCATCTGGCAGTCCAATCACTGCCACTTCATCAACCCCAGGGTGTTCGGCAAGCCAATGTTCGATTTCAAGAGGATAGACATTTTCACCACCCGTGATAATCATATCCTTCTTTCTGCCGACAATATAATGAAATCCTTCCTCATCCTTCTTTGCTAAGTCTCCGGTATGAATCCAGCCTTCCTTTTTCGTTTCTAGCGTTGCCAATTCGTTATTCCAATAATGCGAAAAAGAATGTTTTCCTTTAATTAAAAGTTCTCCAACTTCATTTACTTTTGCCTCTTGACCATTTTCCTTCACAAGTTTAATAGCGTTAAATAACATTGGTTTTCCTACTGAACCCCGTTTCACCAGCGCATCTTCATGATGTATAAAGAAATTATTTGGTCCTGCTTCTGTTAAACCATACCCTTCTTTAAAGGCCAATCCTTTTTTCTGAAAGGCTTCGTATACTTGTAATGGACAAGGTGCCGCTCCTGATAAGAAAATTTTCATAGAAGGAAAATCACTTCTCCGGAACTCTTCTGTTTGAATGAGTAGATGGTACATGGTTGGTACAAGAAGAATGATCGTACAGTTATATCGTTGTATTGAATGGACCACTTTTTGTCCTGTATATTGGTCTCCCATAACGACTGTTCCGCCAATCATTAATATTGGCAGTGATAAGGCATTTAGTCCGCCTGTATGAAACATCGGCATGTAGTTGATAGTTACATCCTCTTCAGATAAGTTCCAACTGAGAATGGTATTTATCGCATTCCATTGAAAGGATTGGTGGCTTAATACAACTCCTTTTGGTTTGCCCGTCGTTCCTCCTGTATAGATCATTGCTAATGGATCATGTTCAGAAATATTTACGAAAAATGTATGATCATATTTTCGGTTCACTATCTCATCGTACTTAGTCCCCCCAACATAAAAAGATTGGGGTGCAGCTGTTTCCAAGGAAGTAAACATATTCTCAAACTTTTGATGAACTCCAAGCAATACGGGTGTACAATCCAACAAAATTTCATGTAATTCATGTACTGACAGACGCCAATTGAGCGGAACAAAAATGGCACCAATTTTCCCACAGGCAAAGAGCAAATCAAAATAACTGATATCATTCGGCGACAATAGTGCTACTCGATCGCCTTTTTTCACACCTTGATTTTTTAACCAGCCAGCCACTGCGGATGAACGATTATTTAATTCTCTATAGGTCCATTTCATATTATTATCTTCAAGAATTACTGCATTCTTATTTGGCGATAACCTTGCTCTATTTTCCAGCCAATCAAGTTCCCACCTCACCGAACAATCGCTCCTTCACAACTAGATGAAACCATCTTACTTAAATGTAGTTACAGAATAGTTACAAGACATAGAATCAAAAAAAACGACCCTTAAAAAAGGTCGTATTGTGATTACATCATGATTCCACCATCTACATGGAGGACAGTTCCATTTATATAATTTGATTCATCAGAAGCTAAAAACAGGTAGGCGTTTGCGATATCTTCTGGCTTCCCAAGCCGTGCCAAAGGTACCATTTGTTTCATTTGGTCTAATATTTTTTCCGGAACTTTCGCAGTCATTCCAGTTTCGATAAAACCAGGTGCCACGGCATTCACATTAATTCCTTTACGCCCAAGCTCTTTTGCCCATGTTTTCGTCATCCCAACCACACCAGCTTTAGTTGCTGCATAATTCGTTTGACCAATATTGCCATACACACCTGAAACAGAAGAAGTATTAATAATCTTTCCTTTTCCATTTTCAATCATCGACGGTAAAACCGCTTGTGTACAATGAAATACCCCCGTAAGATTAACATCCACAACTGCTTGAAAATCCTCAGCAGTTAATTTAGAAAGCATGGCATCTTTTGTAATCCCTGCATTATTGATAAGGATACTAATATTTCCGTACGTTTCGCGGACTTTTTCAACCATGTTATCCACACTTGAACGCTGTGCAACGTTTACTTGGAAAAAGGTCACCTCATAGCCTTTTTTTCTTAATTCCTGTGCCCTTTTTTCACCTTGTTCCACATTAAAGTCAGCCATGGCAACCTTTGCGCCTTCTTTAGCAAAGGTTTCAGCTGCAGTGAATCCAATCCCGTTAGCTGCTCCGGTTATGATGGCCACTTTATCTTTTAATCTCATTTGAACACCTCAGTATTTAGGAAATTAGTAACCTCTTTTAATAATTGCGGTAAGTCGTCAACAAGTGGTGAATGACCACAATCCTTCAACTCAACGAATGTAGCTTTTGGTCCTAAATCCTCTACCAATTCTCTTGTCATCTCTGCTGTTACCACAAGATCACGTTCTCCTCTTAATACTAGAACAGGGACATTGATTTTATCCACTAGTCCGTTTCCTTCAACAAGTCCATTATGATGATGACTTATATTAAATGTATTGTTAGAATGATGTACCTCTGCTAAGTTTCGCTGTGTTCTCATATCCTGAACATACTCATCATAAAGCTCTGGAGCCGGCTGATTTTTTGTGTAGATGACAGCGTTCCAAATCAGTTTCAATAATTCAACATTATTTGTGTCATAGGCCGCCTGAACGGGTAAGGTTCGAATTAAATCACGTTTAATATCTTCATAAGATGAAAATCTCCGTGGCACATCGTTCTCACTCAGCTTTCCGTCAAATGGATAGCCCCTAGTAGATTCGGATGCTAATAATATAAGCTTATTGCAATAACCAGGGTAATCGGCAGCAAATTGCATGGCGACTGCACCACCAGTTGACCAGCCGACAATGGCAAAGTCCTTCAAGCCAATCTCATCCACGAAGAGCTTAACATCATCTGAAAAATCTTTAATGGATGTGATACGTTTATTGTAGCTTGATAATCCAAACCCGCGTAAATCCAAAGCAAATAACTTATATTCATCAGACATATTATCTAGAACAAGGTCCCAGTGCTTAGAAGAGGTCATGTTTCCATGAATTAACAGCACCTTTTTTCCCCCGCCTTGCCGCTCTCGATAGGCGATTGTTTCCCCATTTGCTAACTGTACTTCTTTAATCGTTACAATAGCCATTTACCTCACCTTCCCCCATTTGATTGCAGATGCTCCCCATGCATAACCAATCCCAGCACTAACAAAAACGACTAGGCCACCATCTAATACCTTTCCTTCTTTTAGTGCAAGCTCTAATGATAATATTTGGTCAATTTGACCGATATGCCCGTATTCCTCAAGATAGATTGATTGTTCCGGGGATAATCCTAATTCTTTTAATACATATTCATGAGCAGACTTTTTCATGTGGAGCATGGAAATATAAGCAATATCCTCTACTTTATAACCACTTTTTCTAACGGATTCCTTGATTACTTTAATAAAATTGACCATTGATTTTTGTTCCAATCGATGTTTCATTCCCTCAGGGTCAAGGACATCCAACTTATTTAAGCGCTGCTCTATTGCTTCTTTTGTTATGGGATGTTTTGTACCTCCAGAAACAACCACAACATCCTCGGAAAAAGAACCATCCGTGATTAGCTCCGTTTCTAACAAGACGTTCTCGTTATGGTCTTTCTTCAATAAAATCGCACCACCGCCCGCACCTAAGTTAAACATAAAGCGAGTCCGCGGATTCTGGTAGTCTATGAAATCAACATTTCGGTAACCGCCTGCCAGCAGTACCGTTTTAATCGTTGAATCTGCGATCATTAAGCTTTTCGCTACCTTAAGCGCCATTACAGTAGTTCCACAACGTAAAGCAACATCAAACGCCCATGCATTTAAGGCCCCAACTGCTTCCTGGAGTTTGATTCCAGCCGTCCAAAGTGGGTATTCTTTATGCTCTTCGCCAATATAAATGACAACATCAATTTCCAAGGGATTTATACCTGCTCTTTCAATGGCCTGCTTGGCAGCAATAATCCCCATTTCGCAGGTATGATCGTTAGGGCCCGGTACATGTTTCTTCTTAATCCCCATCTTTTCTTCGACAATATGCGTTGGGATACCTGCCATTTCTGCTATCTCTTTGCCCGTCATATATTCATCTGGAAGGTAAAGACCCGTACTAACAATTCCTATTCCCAAAACTCTCACCTCCTAAACTAAGAGTCTTCTACCATCGACATCATAAAAGCAGTCGCTTGTTCAATTGTTTCAAATAATGTTTCCCGTTCTTCTTGCACATGGGTCACCTTAATTCTCCATTGTTTTTTACCTGTTTCTTTTTCAACGGCCGCTAGTTGAAAACGAACGACGAAGGATGCAATTTGTAATGATTCCATATAGCCTCCCCCTAACCCGCTAAATTTTCTTTTTTCCTAGCAGATTCCTGTTTTCTTCGTTTCCATGTGAATTTCCTTAATGTTCCCACAATACCCAGTGGGAAGAAAATGACAACTAGAATATAAATAATGCCAAAGAAAATAATCCAACGCTCAAATATCCAGTGCTCCTTTGCCAGTTCTGTTAACCCATCATGAGCAAATTCAATTAGTCCAGCACCAATAATGGCGCCAACTAAGGTACCAACACCACCGATGATGGTCATTAATAATGCATCTAAGGTAATATCCATCGCGAATACGCTTGTATTCACATATCGAAGGGACATCGCGTAAAAGATACCGGCAATTCCCGCTAACACGCCAGAAACCACACTAGCCGCAATCTTATAATGTAATACTTGATAACCTAAAGACTCTGTTCGTTGTTCATTTTCTCGAATGGCCTGCAGCACTCTCCCAAGCGGGGAATTCGTAAAGCGTTTTAGGATCATAAATACAGCTATCATGGAGACTAAACAAATGATGTAAAAGTTAGTGCGATCAATAAAAACTTCCGGTACTCGAAAAGTAAATCCATCATTTCCAAACGTTAATGTCCGCCACTTTTCGGCTAAGACTAAAAATAAACCCGCCAATGCCATTGTTAACATCGCATAAAAATGACTTTTCAACCTTAGTGTAAGCAAGCCAACAATAAAACTAACGATTGCAGTAATCAAAACGGTTGCCAGTACTGCATAAATGAAATGAAGCATTGTAGGTTCAAAACGCTTCATGAATATCCCAATCGAGTAGGCTCCGATGCCAAAAAACATCGCATGCCCAAAGGAGACAATTCCTGTAAAGCCTAATAATAAATCATAGCTCATCGCTAGGATGGCAAATACAAAAATCTGAGTCAAAAGAATGAGCATATTCCTAGATTCGTAGACAAAGGGCAGGATAAGCAAAAAAGCAGCGATGATAAAATAAATAGTATTCATTCGATTATTTACAATCCACTTCATACGCTCACCCCTTCCCGCCAAATAGTCCTTGTGGCTTAACAATCAACACTACTGCCATTAAAAGCATATTTACTGCTAAGGATAATTCCGGTACATAATACGCCATGAACGAACCTGATAATCCAACTAAAATCGCGGCCATAACAGATCCTGTAAAATTTCCCATGCCACCAATAACAACTACAATAAAAGCTAAAATCGCAAATTCCATACCCATACCGGCGTGAATGACTCCGGAGTATGGTCCGAAAAGTACTCCTCCTAGTGCAGCCATTCCAGAACCGATCATAAATACAAACATGAATACCTTCTTTATATTAATTCCCAATGCCTGAACCATTTCTTTATTCATAACTCCAGCCCGAACCACCAGACCTATTTTCGTATTTTTTAACAAATATTGTACTCCTGCAAAAACGAGCAGCCCAACAACGATGATAAATACTCGATATTTAATAATAATCATGCTGCCTATTTCCCAGCTTCCTTGTAAATAATCTGGAGGATTAGCTGTTAATTGATTGGGTCCCCAAATTACTTTTAACATCTCAGATAAAACCAACATTAATCCAAGAGTAATTAAAATCTGCTGAACGTGGTTGCCGTAAACGGGTTGGATAATCCACTTTTCCGTAATAATCCCTAGTAAAAAACCAGTGATTATCGCCCCAAGAATACCGATTAAGAAACTGCCTGTAGTGGTATAAATCCATATACCGCTGTAAGCACCCCAGGCAAACAAACCGCCATGGGCAAAGTTAAGGACATCCATCAAACCGAAAATAAGCGTTAATCCTGCTGCTAATAAAAAGATTAGCATGCCAGTTGCCAATCCATTTAAAGTTAAATTGAATAAAAGCTCCATCCAGCCTTTCCTCCTTTCTTACGCAATTCCCAAATACTTTCGTTTCATTTCCTCATCCTCTTTTAGTTGTTTCATACTTCCATTGCTTACCGTTCTGCCATCATCGATAATGTAAAAACAATCACCGATGGTACTTGCCATCATGAAATTTTGCTCTACCAAGACGATGGTGGTTTGATCCTTCATTTGCAGGATAGACTCCATCACCTTTTCAACGACGATAGGGGCTAAACCTTTACTAGGCTCATCAATTAATAACAGTTCGTTATCATTTACATAGGCTCGGGCGATAGAAAGCATTTGTTTCTGCCCTCCGCTCAGTAACCCGCCAGGCTTTTTCCAAAACTTTTTTAGGTCAGGAAACAAATTTAAGATATAATCAAGCCGCTTATTT
Organism: Neobacillus sp. NPDC093182; assembly: GCF_044754045.1. NCBI lineage: Bacteria > Bacillati > Bacillota > Bacilli > Caryophanales > Bacillaceae > Neobacillus > Neobacillus sp. NPDC093182. Next base: position 44,049 of record NZ_JBIVOI010000027.1, on the reverse strand, counting down.
GTTTCTTCGTTTTCTTTTTGAATCGCTACTTTCATATTCTCTTCGACTGTTAATCCAGCAAAAATTCCTTGGTCCTCTGGAACATACCCGATTCCCTTTTGGGCAATGGTATACGTTGGCAAGGACTGGATATCATCCCCTTTGTAGACAATACTTCCTTTTGAAGCTGGATTCAGGCCCATGATGGTCCGTAATGTTGTCGTTTTTCCTGCGCCATTTCTTCCAAGCAGTACCGTTACCTCACCTTTTTTCACTTCAACAGAAACACCTTGTAAAATATGATACTGTCCAATATACGTCTCGATATTATTAAGCTTCAGCAGCTCGCTCACAAGCTGATCCCTCCTAAATATGCAGATTGGACTGTTTCATTTTTCATAATTTCCTCTGGTGTTCCATCCGCCAACAGCCTGCCATTAAATAACACCATTACAGAATCTGATAAGTCCAAGATCATATCCATCTTGTGCTCGATTAAAATAATCGTTCTATTTCCTTGTTCCTTTATTCTTTTAATGACTTCTAATATTGCCGGAACATCCTCTAATGACATACCTGCCGTCGGTTCATCTAATAGAAGAACCTCCGTTTCAAGTGCAAGGAGCATTGCCATTTCGAGCTTTCTCTTTTCCCCATGAGCCAAGTTGCTCGCCAATGAGTCCACTTTATCGTCTAAAAGCACGAGCCTTAGCCATTCTAGTGCCTTTTGTTCAAATTCACGATATTTTTTATAATGAAATACCATCTGATAGCGAACTCCGGCTCTAGATTGAACTGCCAGCCTTACATTTTCAAGGACAGTTAAATTAGGAAATACATTGGTAATTTGAAAAGAACGACCTATCCCTTCTCTCGTTCGCTTCGTTGAAGAAAGTTTTGTGATATCCTTTCCCCGAAAATAAATCTTTCCATTTGTAGGATTTAATTGACCGCTTAAAAGATTAAAGAATGTTGTTTTGCCGGCACCATTTGGACCAATGATTGATTTAAAGTGTTTTTCAGGAACAGAAATGCTGACGGAATCAACGGCTGTATGTCCACCAAAGGTAATGGTTAAATTGTCTGTTTCAATTAAGGTTGTCATGCTTTCACCACCAATCTTGTAGATAGAAATAAGGAAGAGGGTGACCGAAAACAACAGGTCGAACCCTCATATTTTTTAAAAATAACACCTTTTAATTTCGTACTGGAGGTGCTGTTTCTTCTGGTGTCAATTCTCGCATTAGTACTGGGACTGGGTAAGGTACGCCATCTTTCTTTTCTAGTTTGATGGCATATAGTGCTTGAAGTGCCTGGTGATCTTCTGGGCGATAAGTCATTTTTCCTTTTGGTGTTTCAAAGCTCATGCCTTCCATCGTTTCAATTAGTTTATCGGCATCGGCGTCGCCTTCGGTTTTCTTCAATGCTTCTATAATCGAAATCGCAGCACTCATACCCCCTGGTGTGAATAAATCAGGTACTTCTCCGTTAAATCGTTTCTTATGTTCTGCAACCAGCCAATCGTTGATTTCATTTTTTGGCAGATCGTGATAATAAACGGTAAAGCCTTCCATGCCAACAAGTGGTTCCATAGTAGCTAAAGCTGCAATATCCGGAGCACCTGTTGAAATTTTGATACCCTTGTCTTGTACCTTCATATCAGAAATCTGCTTCCAAGGAGAGTTTGCACCCGCCCAAACAACAAATAAATAATCAGGTTTAGCATCAATGATTTTTTGAATGTTTGAAGTAAAATCGGTTGCAGCTGGATCAGCATACTCTTCTAATACGATATCTGCACCTAGCTTTTCAGCCGCTTCTTTGAAGGCAGCAACACCATCACGTCCAAATGAATAATCTGGAGCCAGGGTAGCAATTTTTACACCTTTACCAGCAATCGCAGCTGCACCCGCAACGGCATCCTGTGAGGAGTTTCGCGCTGAACGGAAAATGTATTTATTAAACTCGGAGCCAGTAATACTATCGGCTGCTGCCGGTTCAACAATCATAATCTTTTGATATTCTTCAGCAAGCGGCAGGACCGCTAATGTATCTGCAGAGCTGGATGATCCTACTAAGAAGTCCACTTCATCTTCTTCTAATAGCTTGGTTGCTTTTTGGACAGCAACTTCTGGCTTCGTTTCTGTATCCTCAACCACAAACTCAATTTTTCTGCCTGCAACCTCCATGGTTCCTTCCGTTGCATATTCAAGTCCAAGTTCAAAACCTCTTAATGTTTGTTTACCATAAGACTCAAGAGCACCAGTTGTAGAAGCAAGAACACCTATTTTAATTGGTTCCTTATTCTCGGCCTTTTCTCCATTACCACTTGTATCTCCCTCAGTCTTGTCTGAGCTGCATGCTGTAGCAAAAATCATAATAAAAATAAGAAATCCTAACAAAACCCCTTTTCCACGAAATGCCTTCACTTCTTTTCCCCCTTGTAATTTAAAATAAAAACATGCAAAGCTTTGAGTTAATAATAGAAAACTAGAGTTACAGCGAAGTTACAAGGAAAAGCGGAAGCGCCTCGTTCAGCCCCGACAAGCGCTGGTGGGCCTGTTGATGAAGTCACGCTTTTGGACTTCATCAGCAGGACCGAAGCGACCTCGAGGGGCTAGGCGCTGGAGCTAGACAAAGAAACAAAAAAACAGCCCTCCATTAAGGCTGTTCAATTTGATCTAAATACTTTTCTGATTCGAGTATCATCTCGTGCATTTGTTTCGTTGGTTCTAGAGGCGATACGCCTAATTCTTCTTCTAACACCACCTTGCATTTTTGAAACCATTTCATGGCCTGTGGACGATTGTTTTTCCGATAGTAACAATACATTAATAATCGATAGGCTTCTTCCCAAGTGCGGTCGCGCTTAAGTATCTTTTCACACCAATAAATGGCATGATCATAATTTTCTTGACGGACCATGATTTGTGCAATTTTTTCAGCAGCTCGTAAGAAATAAACCAGCATACTTTCTCTTTTACTTATACACCAATCATCATATCTACGTTCCGGCAGGTATTCCCCTTGATAAAGTTTTAAGCCTTTTTCCAAAAGGGGAATCACTTTTTCTTGGGATGTTTCATTTAGCCCGTTTTGGATCAATGTTTGAAATTGAGTGGTATCTAATTCAATTTTTGCATGAGGATTTAAGCCATAAAACATTCCTTCTCTTATAATAAAAAAGGGAGCTGCCCTGGCCTTCCGCATTGGCTCGAGAACATGATGAAGACTATTTAATGCAACTTTAAAATCACGGTCTGCATTTTTTGTGTCTTGATTCGGCCAAAGAATTTGGAGTATCTCCTCTTTAGAAATAAGTTCGTAATTGGTAATAAAGAGCTGAAACAATTCCTTGCCTTTTTCACGCTGCCAATCTTTTTCGCCAACTTCCTTTTCCCCAAGCCAAACTTTAAAATGTCCCAGTGTTTGAACTCTGATTGAATATCCAGGATGTGATTCCAAGCCTGTAATCCCCATATCCTGAAGGATTTTTATAGCATATGAACGTTGAATGTCTCCTTTTGAACATTCTATTAACAATGGAACGACCATTTGCAAATCCCTTGGACTAAATAATGACACCTTATGGAAAAAGAACTCGTATTCATAGGTTTGAATCATAGATAAAAACTTATCGATTGTGTGTCTAAACATATCTTCTTCTTTTTCTAGAAAGTAAATATAGGCGAGCCAGAAACTGGATAACATTTGTCCAAAAGAATCCTCACATTGATAAAATAATGCTCTTGTTTTTTCTAAGTAATCTAGTCCCTTATTTACTCTTTCATTATAAATACAAGTAATCCCCATACACAGACTGATAAAAGCGGAAAGCCAGATATCCTGTACTTTTTCCGTTTCCAGCAATGCTTTTTTTCCTGCCTCTAGGGCACGCTCGTATTCTCCCCTTGTTCCATACAGGATACAAAGCCCCATTAATGGCTCGGCTTTTCCCCTCTCTACATTAAGCGTATCCATAATATCCAAAGCTGTATTGTAGCACTGTTCAGCTAAATCAGAATCATATTTATTAAGAATTTGGACAGCATGCCCCATCCGAATCCAGCCGCACGCCTCCACAAAAGGTGCTTTTAAACTAATACCTTGTTGTATGCCTGCTTGTGCTAAATCCTTTGCATTTAATCCTTCACCCGTAAAGGCTTCTATTAAGGACAATAACAAATCGGTTTCTCTGTGTGACTTCGGTAGAGCGGTACCATTTTGTACTGATAATTCTTCTTTTTGATTGTAAAGAACCTTTTTTGCTTTCTCAAACCGGCCTGTTCTTAAATACAATCTTGCTTCCATATTTCCATCCAATATGGACGGGCTGGACTCCTTTGCCTTTTGGAGCCATTTTTCCGCGTTGGTTGATTTTCCAGCGTTCAGAAGATTTTCAGAGAGCAAATAATATAGCTTCGCCTTTTCCTCTTCGGGACACATACTTTTTTCTCTGGATTCAATGGCTTTATATAATAACTGTTCTGCTTGATGAGGCTGGATAGTATCTAAATATATTTTTGCTTTTCCTTCTAATGCCTTGCTCATCCCGAGATAATCCTTCCTCTTCTCGGCCTCTAAGTAGGTTTTATCATAACATTTCTCTGCCTCTTTATAATGGGATCGATATCGGTGTACCTCTGCTTTTAAAAACCAGAGTAGATAATAAGTGTCCAACTCCTTTACAGGGATCAACATTAAATGATCAGACAAGCTTTTTAGCTTCCCGTCCTCAAGCATGTTAACACCATGGTCCTGCAAAATGGATGCGATTGCTTTAAAATGACTAATCTTTTTATAGTGATAGAGGGCCTCTTCCCACAACAATCTTTTTTCATAGAATCTTGCACATTTCTCATGCAGTGTCGAATAGGCAGCGGGGTTATTTTTCAGGAAAGCGTTTTCTAAAAACTCTTTAAAAAGGGCATGGTAGCGATAATGCTTTAATCCAATCTTTTGGATAAACAAATTTCTTTCCTTTAATTGTTCGAGCATGTTAGAAGCACCATGAATTCCAATTACTTCATCGCAAAGCTCTTCTTCCATTACATCTAAGATAGATGTTTGTTCCAAAAATTGCTGAATGATTGGCGGCTGTTTTGAAAAGACTTCCATGACTAAGTAGTCGAATAAGTCCTGAAGTGAATAGGTAGAATGTTCAAAAAGGGCGGAGATATCTCCAGTAAGTGGAATCTGCTGTGCAATCATACACAATGCAATAATCCAGCCTTCTGTTAATTGATAGATACTTTGCAGGTGAGCAGGTTCTATTTCCAGCCCATAAAGGTCGGTTAATAATAACTCCATTTCTTCAATAGTGAGCACTAAATCTTCTCGTGTAATTTCTAATAACTGCCCGTTCACCCTCATTTTCGTCAAATGCTTCCAGCCTGGCCGGCTGCGGCTCGAAATCACTAAGTGTAAATTAGCAGGAATATGCTGCAGTAATTTTTCAATCCAACTGTTAATCGTATAGGAGTGCTCGATTTGATGATAGTCGTCCAAAATTAACGTAATATCAGAATTCATTTCAAGGATTTCATTTATAAACAAGGTGCATAAATAACTCAAATCCTCTTCCCTTATGTATCGGTCCATGGTTTCGATATATTTTTCAATTTCCTGGCCAAATTCAGGGACCCACCCTCTAATCGAATGAATGATATAGGAAAGGAATGGAAGGATGTCGTCATCCATTGATGAGATGGAGTACCAGCAGCCCGGGATTTTTTCATCCCTCATAAACAAAGCCAGTGCCGTACTTTTTCCAAAACCAGCACCCGAATGAATAATGGTCAAAGGGAACTCAGGTATTTTCTTCATTTTCCTAGTAAGTTTTGCCCGTCTAATAAATTCGTCTTTAACAACCGGGATTCGCAGTTTTGTTTGAATAATAGGCAGCTTCATTTATTATCCTCCTTTCTATTTTTTCAATTTTTACACTATTTTACCATATAATAGACCCCAGTGGCAGAATACGTTTTTCAAAATTCACCAGGTCTTATTCCTCATAGATCATTTTTTTCGTCATACCACCATCTACTACTAGATTAATCCCCGTTACAAAATTATTTTCTCTTGCTGTTAAATACAAACATGCCCTCGCAATATCATCTGGCTTACCGACACGTTTAGAAAAATGCTGATTATGATCAATTTCTGTTAATTGTGAGTCGTCGCCTGTGTGAATCCAGCCGGGTGAAATGGCATTTACAGTAATCTTGTCATTGCTAAGAGATGAGGCTAGAGCATGCGTAATCGCAACAATTCCTCCCTTTGTCGCTGCATAGCCCTCTGAATTTGGCTCAGACATGATTGCTCGAGTCGAAGCAATGTTAACAATGGCTCCCCCCTCTTGATTCTCACGCATATACCTTGCTGCCTCCCGTGAACATAGGAAAACACTTCTCAAATTTGTTTGGATAATATCATCCCATTCCTCAACCGTTACTTCATACAGTGATTTAAATAACCCTTTGCCAGCATTATTGATTAACACATCTATCCGGCCAAAGGTCTTTTTTGCTGTTTCCATAAGGTTAATGATATCACCCTCTGCTTTAACATCTGTTTTTACAAAAAGGATATCTTCCCCCATTTGATTAAGTTCAGATTCTGTCTGTTTACCTGCAGTTTCATCGACATCAGCAAGCAATACTTTTGCTCCATTTTCGGCATAAGCAGCAGCAATGCCGCGTCCAATTCCGTTTGCAGCCCCAGTTACAACGACTACTTTATTAATAAAATTCATGCTAATCCACCTTTTCATTCTGGTTATTTGTAGTTTATCTTATTAAATCACTCAACTGTTAATAAAGTGGGGAATTTTTCTATGTAACAAAAATAATTTTCAAGAAAAACTAAGGAAATCTCTAGGAAAAGGAGAAAGGAATATGCAGGAAAAATGTTTCTATTGTGTAAATGAAATCGAGGAAAAACAACATCATTATGTTACATTTTTAAGTTCCAACACTGAAAGAGATGAGATCCTTTGTGATGAATGTTATCAGGAGTGGCTGCAAGGAGTTAAAGGGTAGTATTTATTTACAAATAATTTAAGGGCCGAGTCTACCTCGGCCCTATTTCACTATTCAATTATTGACTTTGGATACGTTGCTTCCTGTATAGTCTATGCTAAGCAGTTTAGCTGTCATGTCAGGAAAAGCTGATCGAATGGATTGTTCCAGCGATTGACCTTTTCCTTTTTCACAAAAACATAAAACGGTTGGACCTGCCCCACTTAAGGCAACACCGAACGCCCCTTCAGACTTAGCAACATTCTCTACATCACCGTAAAAAGGAATCAACGGTTTCCGATAAGGCTGGTGGAAAAGGTCTATTTCCATCATTTTACCTGCTAATTCCCAGTTTTGACTGAGAAGTGCTGCAACTAAAACATTAGCGGTAGAGGAAGCTTGAATAGCATTTGAATACGAAAATTCCGCTGGCAAGACACCACGCGAATCTTTCGTTAATAAGCTTTCTTTCGGGATTACAGCAACCATTTCAAAAGAAACCGCTGTGATAGGGATAATATCTACCTCACCTTGCTGATAGCTGCCGATGACAAGGCCTCCGTATAAAGATGCGCCAACGTTATCTGGATGACCCTCAATCTCTGTAGAAAGTAATAGCTTATCTTGTTTTGTTAATCCTAACTCTCCAACATAATCAGCAAGCTCAATGCCGGCAATAATAGCTGATGCACTTGAACCAAGGCCGCGTGCCAGTGGAATGTCACTCTCTACCTTTATCTTACAAGGGTGCAATTCCTTTCCAAACTTAGCGGCTGTTTGCAGAGCAATTTGACAGATAAAATGCTGTTCATCTGATGGCAGATCCTTTAACTCCTCTGATGTGGAATAGCATTCCCACTTCTCACTTTTCTCTACTTCTAAACTTAAATATAGTGTAAGTGCAACACCAATTGAATCAAAACCTGGACCAAGATTAGCAGAGCTTGCTGGAACTTTAATTACGAACTTCCCATCATTTAGAGTCATCGATTGACAACTCCCTTGATATGCTGTGTCACTGCTTGCTCATCATTCGGCAATTTTTTCACATCTACGAGACTGCTTTGAATTGCCGTATCCGGATCTTTTAAGCCATTTCCCGTTAGAACAGCAACGATTTTTGATCCTTTTTCAATTTTGCCTTTTTGTAAAGACTTCATCACACCAGCGATCGACGCACATGAAGCTGGTTCAGCAAAGATTCCTTCAGAAGCGGCAATTTTTTTATAGGCGGCTACGATTTCATCATCACTGACTTCATCAAATAGACCCTTGGATTCTTCAACTGCAGAAACCGCTAAGTCCCAGCTTGCCGGATTTCCAATTCGTATCGCTGTTGCAATGGTTTCTGGGTTTTCAAATACGCGATTATGAACAAGTGCTGCCGCCCCTGCTGCTTCAAATCCATACATTTTCGGAAGTCCCGTTCCCTTATGAGCTGCGTATTCTTTAAAGCCTTTCCAATAAGCACTAATGTTACCAGCATTTCCAACTGGTATCGCTAAAATGTCGGGTGCAGACCCCAGCTGATCACATACTTCAAACGCTGCGGTTTTTTGTCCCTCTAAACGGAATGGATTGACTGAATTCACTAAGGTTATTGGTTCTTCCTCACTAATATTACGAACCATTTGTAATGCTTGGTCAAAATTGCCCTCAATTGAAATAATTTCTGCTCCGTACATCATGGCTTGGGCAAGCTTTCCTAAGGCAATTTTACCTTCAGGAATAACAATAATACAGCGTAATCCTGCCCGCGCTGCATAGGCAGCAGCTGCGGCAGAAGTATTTCCTGTTGAAGCACAGATTACTGTTTTACTTCCGGATTCTACCGCCTTTGCTACCGCCATAACCATTCCACGATCTTTAAAAGACCCCGTCGGATTTGCTCCTTCAAGCTTAACGTAAAGGTCAACATCCCATTCCTTTGAAAGCCGCTCTAATTTTACTAACGGGGTATTTCCTTCATTTAATGTTAAACGAGGTGTTTCATTCCTTACTGGTAGAAATTCTTTATATGCTTCAATCAATCCTGGCCATCTCATAATGATTTTCTCACCACTCTGTATGCACTTTTAATTTCTTTAACCGCTGATAAATCATTTAATTCATAAAGAATTGCATCATAATTGGTAAGTGACGCTTTATGTGTAACCAAGACAATTTCTGAAGTTTCGTTTTTCTTAACTGGAAGCTGTAATATTTTTTCAAAGCTGACACCATACTTCGCGAAAATGGAGGTAAGTTCAGCAAATACACCAACCTCATCCTGTACATGGATTCGCAAGAAGTATTTAGAGTACTTTTCATTATCATCCTTTAAGCGCTTAGGATACTGTGGTGTAACTGCACTGCGTCCATTCACTCCTAGTCGTAAATTTTTCATTACTCCGACTAAATCTGAAACAACAGCTGTCGCAGTTGGCAGGCTTCCTGCACCTGGTCCATAAAACATTGTTTCACCAACAGCTTCGCCGTAGACATAAACAGCATTATACTCGTTTTGAACCGAAGCCAATGGATGGTTGTCGGACAAGAATGTAGGCTGAACACTTACCTCTACTTTTTCCCCTTCTCGGTGGGCATATCCTAACAGTTTCATTGTATAGCCTAACTGTTTACCGTATCGTAAATCTTCTTCTGTGATGTTGGATATCCCTTTAACCTGTACATCATCAAGCTCTATATTCATTGAAAATCCTAAAGTTGCTAAAATGGTCATTTTACGAGCGGCGTCTAACCCCTCAACGTCTGAAGTAGGGTCTGCTTCTGCAAAGCCCAGCTCTTGTGCTTCTTTCAGAACATCTTCATAATTTAACCCATCTTGGCTCATTTTTGTTAAAATAAAATTGGTAGTACCATTTACAATACCCATCATTTGCGTAATCCGATCAGAGGCAAGACCATCAACCAGCCCTCTTAAAATGGGAATACCGCCAGCTACACTGGCTTCATAAAACAAATCACAGCTGTTTTCAGAAGCCACAGTTAACAATTCTGATCCATGAAGAGCCATTAAATCTTTGTTTGCCGTTACCACATGCTTTCCTTGACGGAGGGCACTAAGCAAATATTCCTTTGTTTCGTTGACCCCGCCCATCACTTCAATCACAACATCAATCTCAGGATCATGCAGGATATCAGATGGGGTAGATGTTAACAACGCTGGATCCACTTCAGCCGGTCTTGTTTTATGTATATTTTGGACCAGGATTCTTTTGATGACAACAGGACAACCGACCTGATGCATTAATTTATCTTGGTGATTTTTGATAATTTTTACAACCCCTGAACCAACTGTTCCTAAACCGAGTAACCCAATTTGGATTGCTTTCATAATAGTCCCTCCCGCTCTGTCTACCACATACGTACAATTGTCTTTATATAGTAGACATTATATTATTCTCTCAATATATTTACAATAGACTAATTTTTTAAAAAATTCAATGTAATCGCTTAATGCCGTATCAGTATTGGCCTCGCTTTTTTTAAAAAAATTTTAAATTTGAATAATCGAAAAATTATTCATTTTAACCCTTTACAATATTAAAGGTATCGATGTAGAATATTCTTTAAATTCAGGTAAATATCCAAATTAAAAGTGATGATGAAGACGGCATTAAGAGAATGCTTCAGAGAGCCGGTGGATGCTGTGAACCGGTGCAATTTCTTAAATTTTTGCCCAGCCCTTCTGAACTGGCAGACTGAAATTTTAGTAGGAATGCCCGGGATATCCCGTTAACCTATTGAGGCTGCGTCCTTAAGCAGCAAACGAGGGTGGCACCACGTAGATCACGTCCCTCATAACAAGACAAATCTGTCCTGTTATGGGGGACTTTTTATTTATTTTTTTAAATTAGAAATGAGAGGATGAGTTAAAAAATGTTTAAGGTACTTGTAACAGACGGCATTAGTGATACTGGATTAAAGAGTTTGTTTGACCATCCTAATTTTATTGTAGAGCGCCAGCCTACATTAAAGTTCGAAGAGCTAAAGAATATTATAGGAGATTACGAGGCGCTAATTGTACGCAGTCAAACAAAAGTAACAGCAGAACTTCTTCAATACGCGGACCGTCTTAAGGTAATTGCTAGAGCCGGTGTAGGTGTAGATAATATCGATGTGAATGCTGCTACAGGTAAAGGAATCATCGTCATCAATGCTCCTGGTGCCAACACAATTGCCGCTACAGAACATACATTAGCGATGATGCTCTCTATGGCCAGAATGATTCCCCAAGCTCACAAGAAAACGGTTGGCGGAGAATGGGACCGAAATTCTTTCAAGGGAGTAGAATTATACAAAAAAACTCTTGGTGTCATTGGAATGGGTAAAATCGGAACCGAAGTAGCAAAGCGTGCTAAGAGCTTTGGGATGAATATCTTAGGTTACGATCCATATTTAACTGAGGAAAGAGCCGAGAAACTAGGAATGAAAAAAGCTAGTCTCGATTTAATCGCTCGTGAATCAGATTTCATTACGATTCACACACCACTTACAAATGATACAAAAGGTTTAGTAAACGACGAATACTTAAGCAAGACAAAAAAGGGAGTACGCTTTATCAACGTTGCACGAGGCGGAATTATTGATGAAAAGGCGCTGGTAAGGGCGATTCGAGCAGGCCATGTTGCAGGTGCTGCACTCGATGTTTTTGAAAAGGAACCTGTTGCTGATCCAGAATTGCTGGATAATCCAAATATTATTGTTACTCCGCATTTGGGGGCTTCTACTGTAGAAGCGCAGGAAAAAGTAGCACAAGAGGTTAGTGAAGAAATTATTGAAATCCTTGAAACACAGTCCATCCGCAATGCGGTGAATATGCCGCAAATGTCAGGTGAAACACAGCAAAAAATGCAGCCATACTTATTACTTGGAGAACATGTGGGACAGCTGGTAGTTCAACTATTAAAACATGCTCCTTCTAAAATCGAAATTAATTATTATGGAGACTTAATTGAAGAAGATACTGAACTATTAACTCGAACCATGATTAAAGGTGTCCTATCTCATCATTTAAGTGACTCTGTTAATTTAATTAATGCTCTTCATCTTTTAAAAGAGCAAGGTGTTTCCTATAATGTGCAAAAAAATGCCACGAATAAAGGTTTTGCCAATTATATGGAACTTTCCATTACTAAAGGCTCGGAAACAGCTAAAATTGGCGCAACCGTATTAAACGGCTATGGTGCAAGAATCGTGAAAATCAACGACTACCGTATTGATGTAAGACCTGAAAGCCACCTCTTGCTTGTAAAACATCAGGACGTGCCTGGTATGATCGGTAAGGTTGGATCTCTTCTTGGGGATTATCAGATTAATATCGGAACGATGCAAGTAGGCAGAACCGCTGTTGGCGGAGAAGCCATCATGGTGTTAACACTTGATAAGCAGATTACTCCAGAGGTTATCCGTGCTCTTACACAAATTAATGGTTTAAACGAAGCTCAATCACTAGAATTGTCCAATGTAGATTCCTTTTATCCAGGAAAACCGGAGCTAGAAAAAGTTAAATAGAAAATAAGAGGGATTGCACTTGCAATCCCTCTTATTTTCTAACGATAAGATTCTTTATATCGAGAACATTATCAAGGATATAATCTGCCTCGTGCTTTTCAAAGTCACTTCTCGCATCTTTTCCTGATAATCCTGTTAACACGGCAGCAAACTGACAGCCCATTTTTCTAGCAGCCAGCAGGTCGGCCAATGAATCCCCCACAACTAGTACCTCTTCACCATGATCAATTGGCAAGTGGGTATTTAAACAATCTATAACCGAGGTATCCCTTCCTTTAAGTCCCATAATGTAAGTAAACGGATTTGGTTTTGATAATGGCTGTCTTTCAACCAGTTCTTTTTCTGCTTTTAACACATCGTCTGCTGTGACAATATGATTAAGGTCAAAATGTTTTAGCCAGTCCAAATGTTGAAACGGCTGTATGGTCTCAAGTTCAGGTCTCCCCGTTCCAATTCCTATTTTTACACCAGATTCCTTAAGGAATGAGAAGAGTGCTTCTATCTCTGCTTTAGCTGCTAATGTGGTTTCGTTTGCTAAAAAGCCTTTCTTTCCCAGCTGCACAGAAGGTCTTCCAGTGGATTTTTCTACATTCTCATCACCAACGTACCATTCCTGACAGACATGCTCACATACTAACCAAAGTGCACTGATTCCACTAAAGATGGCAGTTTTAACCCCAAGCTTCTCTTCTGCTAATTGATTTAGATAATCGAACAATTCTTGCTTAGTTTCCGTTGAGGATTTAAAATCAGCAACAAATAAATTGAAATCAGTGTTTACTGGATAGTTATGTAACACACTTCCTATCTCTAGCAGCACTTCTCTATTAATGGGTTCCTGCAGCCAGCCGTTAATTCTACTATTTTCTTGTTCTTTTATTTGAGATAAAAGATGGATTAATTGGTGACCAAAGGATAAATAAATCATATCCCAATTTGCATTAAGCCCCCTTGACTTCATGAGCTTAAGGACCTCATCATTTTTTCCAAACACAGTCTCACGTATTACCTTTATCTCTTTTGGGCTATAATCCGTTTTGTATTTTTCGGGTGACAATGCCAAATAATTATTACTAATTAGCAATTCCCATACGGTTAAGGCTGAAGCATCAAAGTAATGCTCCTCACTTAACAAAACTCCATCAACATCAAATAATATTGTGCCAATCATCTAAACACCCTCTTCTCCCAGGCTACTTTATTCCGTTATCGTAACATAGTGAAGACCTATATTTAAAGTAAATAACATGTAATGTTCACAACGTACTTAATTGTTTTAAATTAAATAATGTACAATTCAATGTGAATGATTTAATTGAAAGCTTACAAAAGGTGGTCCCCATCCCCTCGTTTCATCTCCTGTATCAACACTTTCAATCTTTATTACTTCCGCCCCCATATCTCCTAAGATCATCGTGCAATATGGTCCGGCTAAAACTCTGGATAAATCGATTACTTTCATTCCATTTAATGGTCCCGGCACTCCTGCCCCACCTCATTTTTTATAGAATTTTAAAAAAGCCAGTGAAATCTTTCAATGACAAATAAAGTCACTGAAAGTTTCACTGGCATTTATTCGTGAATCTTCCCCTGGATGGAGGATGAAACGAATTTGGCAGTTTCCTTTTTCGTTACAAACTGAAGACTAAATATCTAACCCGATTGAAATATATTTTACTTCTAAAAATTCTTCAATTCCGAAGTGACCGCCTTCACGGCCAAGACCGCTTTCTTTAAAGCCGCCAAATGGAACTTGAACTGCTGATGGCAGGGCATCATTAAGACCAATGATTCCGTATTCGAGCTGTTCTGTGATTCTGAAGGAGCGGCTTAGATTTTCTGTATAAACATAAGCAGCTAAACCGAAGCGGGAATTATTTGCCCGCTCAACCACTTCTTCCTCAGTTTTGAAGGTCGAAATCGGTGCCAGCGGACCAAAGATTTCATCCTTCATACATTCCATATCGTCGTCGATAGCGGTTAATATTGTTGGGGCATAGAAGTAGCCATTCTCTTCAGCAGGTTTTAGCCCGCTGTAAGTGACTTTTCCTCCCTTTTTAATTGCGTCATTCACAAGAGCTTCTACTTTTTTATAAGCTGCTTTATCAATTAATGGTCCGATGTCGGTTCCTTCCTCAAGACCGTTTCCAACCTTAAGCTTTTCTAATTCCGCCTGGAAAAGCTCAATGAATTGATCAGCTATTCCTTCTTGCACATATACACGATTCGTACATATACACGTCTGACCTGCATTTCGGAATTTTGATTGTACTAACCCCTCTGCAGCCTTCACTAGATTGGCATCATCCATGACAATAAATGGAGCGTTTCCTCCAAGCTCCAGCGATACCTTTTTAACATTATCAGCAGCACCGCGCATCAACGTTTTCCCTACTTCAGTCGACCCGGTAAAGGTTATCTTGGTTACACGGTGATCCTTCAGCCATGTTTCGCCGATTTCTGCTGACCTGCCGGTGATGACATTGATTACGCCGTTAGGGATTCCTGCTTCATGGGCGAGCTCCACCATTTTTAATGCGGTAAGCGGTGTCTGATTGGCTGGTTTTACCACACAAGTACACCCTGCTGCAAGTGCTGGTGCGACTTTTCTCGTAATCATGGCTGCAGGGAAGTTCCAAGGTGTAATCGCTGCAACCACTCCTACCGGTTCTTTTCTAACAAGAATTCGTTTATTAGGGTGGGATGCCGGAATCGTTTCTCCATAGATTCGTTTCCCTTCCTCCGCATACCATGAGATAAAGCCATTGGCGTATTGGACCTCACCCAATGCTTCTTTTAAAGGTTTACCCTGCTCCATCGTCATAATCCTGGCAATTTCATGTTTGTTCTCATCAATCAAATGATACCATTTCATCAAAAGCTGATAGCGTTCGTCAGCTGTTTTTTTCGACCAAGTTTTAAAGGCCTTATGGGCGGCATCAACGGCCTGCTCCGCTTCAAAAGCACCCCCAGTTGGCACCGCTCCTATAACCTCTTTTGTTGCTGGATTAATAATTTCGGTAAAAACCTCATAATCATTGCCAATCCATTTTCCATCTAAATACATTGGATGGATTTGATATTTCTGCTCTACAATGTCCATTACATTACCTCCCAGCCGACACAGCAGGATTATTCATGTATACCGCTTCAAAGGCTTCCTCTAAAATTTGTAATCCTTCCTCCAGCTGCTCATCTGTGATGGTTAACGGCATTAGAAGGCGGATCACGTTTCCATATAGCCCTGCGCTTAATAACATAAGCCCCCGCTTACTTGCTGCTATTACTATTTTTCCAACTGCCTCTTTATCAGGAGTTTTACTGTGACGGTCTTTAACGATTTCCATAGCACACATGGCCCCGAGACCACGGACATCTCCAATGCTATCGAAACGTTCAGCAAGCTCTTTCATTTTTTCCACAGCCCTCATACCTATTTTTTGAGCTCTTTCATTAAGGTTTTCACTCTCAATGATATCGAGGACGGTAAGCGCTGCCCTGCAGCCTAGCGGGCTTCCAGAATAGGTTCCGCCGATCTCGCCAATATCTGCAGCTTCCATAATTTCCGCCCGGCCAATAACACCGCTAATCGGTACTCCTGCTCCCATTGATTTTGAAATGGTGATTAAATCTGGCTCCACTCCAAAATGTTCAATCGCAAAATATTCCCCTGTGCGGGCGAATCCCGTTTGAATTTCATCTGCAACAAACAGAATTCCATATTGTGTACAAATTTCTCTGACTCTTTGAACAAACGCTTTATCTGGAACGATAAATCCTCCTTCACCCTGAACCGGCTCCATTACAACCGCAGCAATCGATTCAGGTGCTACTTCAGCAAGTAAAAATGTCTCAAATTGTTCTATAACCATATTACTGTATTGTTTTTCGCTCATTCCTTCAGGTCGGCGGTATACATAAGGATATGGCGCCTTGTAAACTTCGGGAGCAAACGGTCCAAAGCCGAACTTGTATGGCTTGACTTTACTCGTCATCGTCATCGTCATTAACGTTCTGCCGTGGAAGCCTCGTGTAAAGGAAATAATTCCTTGGCGTTTTGTATATTTTCTTGCGATTTTAACGGCATTTTCAACAGCCTCGGCACCGCTGTTAAAGAAAGCTGCCTGCTTCTTAAAATCTCCCGGCGCAAGCTGGCAAAGCCTTTCTGCAAGATTAATATAAGATTCGTACATCATGACATTAAAGCCCGTATGGATAAATTGACTTGCCTGCTCCTGCAGTGCCCTGACCACTCTCGGGTGGGAATGGCCAACATTTAATGTTCCAATCGCTCCAGCAAAATCTATAAAAATATTACCGTCCACGTCTTCAACTAGAGAACCATGCGCTTTTTTTACAAAGGACTGACAATTATTGCTGATTCCCTTTGGGACATATTGATTTCTCCGCTCCAATATTTCTTTTGATTTTGGCCCGGGTATCTCTGTAAGCTGCTTAACAAATTTCTTTTCCAATTCCGTGCTCCCCCCTTTTAAACATAAATCGTTATGCTTTTACTAGACTTAATACTTCCTTAAAGGTGCCGATTACCATATCGACTTCTTCATAGCCAATCGTTAATGCTGGTTCAATTCGTATCGTCTTGGAGTTAATCAATGTTCCTGCCACAAGGACACCGCGGTCAAACATCCCTTTTGAAACTTCATAGCCGATTTCATCCTTATGAAATTCAATGCCAATCATTAATCCCTGGCCGCGAATTTCAAGGATCTTGTCTTCATGTCCTTTTGCTGCTTCTTTTAGCTCTTTGAGGAAATACTCCCCAACTACTCCGGCTCTTTCTGGTAAATTCTCTTCGATTAAAACACCAATGGTGGCAATAGCAGCTGCACATGCTAATGGATTGCCCCCAAATGTCGTTGTATGCATAAATGGGTTCGGGAACCAGCTTTTGAACACTTCTTCCCTCGCTACAATCGCTCCTGCTGGCATTACACCGCCGCCAAACGCTTTTGCTAGACAGATAATATCCGGGACTACATCATATAATTCAGCTGCAAACATTTTTCCTGTCCGTCCCATACCCGTTTGTACCTCATCAAAAATTAACAGAGAACCATATTGGTCACATAACTCACGAACCTGTTTTAAGTAATTCTCTGGAGGCAGGATAATTCCGCCTTCCCCCTGAATTGGTTCCAAGATAACAGCCGCAACATCTTCGCCTACCGATGCACAGACTTCGAATGTTTTTCTGATCATGTCGATATCACCAAATGGTACATGACGAAAGCCTGGGATTAACGGCAGGAATGGTTTACGGAACATTCCTTTGGCAGTACCTGATAATGACCCAAGACTTTTTCCATGGAAAGCACGCGTCGTTGAAATAAAGGTCGTTCGCTCGCTATACATTTTCGCTAGCTTCAATGCAGCTTCAACACTTTCCGTTCCACTGTTGGTAAAAAAGGCATATTTCAAATCACCAGGAGTAATATCTGCTAATATTTTCGCTAGCATCGCACGCAACGGATCAAGCAGGTCTTGGCTGTGAAGCGCCTGACGCTTTAACTGATCTGTTACTGCCTTTACGACCTTGGGATTGCGGTGGCCAACATTATAGATACCGAAGCCGCCAAGACAATCAATATATTCCTTGCCATTTACATCCTTAAAACAGGCACCATTATCTGACCATTCAACGGCAGCAAATTGTCCATCCTTTGTAACGGTTTTACGGTAAGCAAGAAATCCTGGATTAACGTGTTCACGGAAGCCATCAACCGTTTGCTTTGTGATCCACGCTGCTTCTTCCTTATTAATTTCTTCTTTTTCTATTAAACTCAAAACCTTATTAATGTATTCGCTTACTTGTTGATTCTGCTCACTCTTTGTCTCTCGTGTTAAATCGATACTCATATGATCGCTCCTCATCGTCTATTAGTTGGAAAACCAGCCAACTGGCTCTACTTGTAAATTAATATTGATTTGTTTAATTTCTTGGAATTCCTCAAGCCCGAATGTTCCAAGGCTTCGCCCAATTCCACTTTGCTTATAACCGCCCCATGGTGCTTCATTATAGGTTGGGTGATAGGAATTTACCCAAGTAATACCAGATCTTAACTTTTTAATGACTCGTAAGCCCTTTGCTCCATCATTAGTAAAAACACCGCCAGCAAGTCCATAAACGGTCCCATTAGCAAGCTTTACTGCATCTTCTTCATCCTTAAACTTTTGAATGACTACGACTGGTCCAAAAATTTCTTCCTGCACGATTCTCATTTCTTGCTTCACATCAACGAACACTGTAGGCTCAACAAAGTAGCCATTATCAAGTCCATTGCTTACGATTCGGTGCCCCCCACAGGCAATCGTTGCACCTTCCTGTTTTCCTAACTCAATATAATGAAGGACTTTTTCCAAATGTTCCTTGCTTACAAGCGGCCCCATCTCTGTTGAAGGGTCATGCCCCGGTCCTACTTTAATTTGCTTCGCTCTTTCTACAAAACGGGTGACAAATTGATCGTAAATACTTTCTTCTACTAAAATTCTTGACCCCGCCGAACATACCTGACCGGCACCAGCGTAAATGCCAAACAGAGCATAGTCGACTGCGGTTTCAAAATCTGCATCAGCAAAAATAATGTTTGGCGATTTACCGCCTAATTCCAATGACACCTTTTTCATCGTGTCCGCTGCCGTCTTCATAATATGTTTACCTGTTTTCGTACCGCCGGTAAACGAAATCATATCTACTTCAGGATGGGAAGCAATTTCATTACCAACAACAGGACCGGCTCCCATGACCATATTGGCGACTCCTTTTGGCAGTCCTACTTCTTCAAAGATTTCGAATAGCTTTTTCGGCGTAACCGGCGTTACCTCTGAAGGTTTAAAAACAATTGTATTTCCTGCTGCTAAAGCTGGAGCGATTTTCCAAACGCTCATTAACAGGGGATAGTTCCATGGAACTATCAGACCGCAGACACCAACCGGTTCACGGACAACCATTGCCTGCATCGGATCGGCTACATGATAGGTATAGCCGTCTGGCTTTGTAATCAGTCCTGCATAATAGCGGAAGCACGCTGCCGCATCACCGACATCAAATCCAGCTTCTCTTAATGTTTTTCCATTATCCATCGTTTCAAGCTGCGTTAACTCATCAGCATACTCATCAATTTTGTCTGCGATTTTAAATAAGCAGGAGGCTCTCTCCTGGGCTGATAATTCTGACCAGACTCCTTTTTCAAAAGCCCTCCGTGCCGCAAAGATTGCAGCTCGTGCATCAGCGACTGTTCCTTCAGGGGCAAATGAAATCACTTCTCCATTTGCAGGATTAATGACTGGACGTGTTTCCAGTGTTTCAGAGTCTTTCCATTCACCATCAATGAACATCTTAAGGTTAGCAACGCGGTTTTTGATCTCGACCATTATCAAATCCTCCTTTATTCTCTCTTACTATCTATAGTTGCAAGAACTGTGCCAAAGTAGAAAAGTCGTCTTTATCGTGTGTTTTTAAAATAAGCGACTTTTAGTTATTCAAATTTGCATAACTGTATTTAAATTTGCATAGACAAAAAAGCTGCTTCAGAATGTAATCTGAAACAGCTTTTTTTAAAGGGAAGATAAGTTTTCCATTTTAATATTTTTCTCATTTAGGATTTTTTGATATTTCCTGCTAACCGAAGATTGGCTGATTCCTAATGCTTTGGCAGCCTTGGTGGTTGTTTTGTATTGGTTCATAGCCAGAACAATCAGCTGCTCCTCCACATGTTCTATTGCCTCTTGTAAAGGAATAACTCTAGTAATCATAGGCTTTATCTTTTTATTATCAAAGCCCAGTGATAAAAACTGACTGACAAACTCAGCATTAATGGAAGGATGATCAGCGGTAACCACTAATCTTTCAATAATATTTTGTAGCTCACGGACATTTCCCGGCCACGAATAAAATTCAAGCACATTAATCGCATCTGGTGTTAAATGATAATTTCGATCATATTTTTCATTCAGCTGCTGTAAAAAATGAAAGGCAAGTAACGAGATATCCTCCGTCCGTTCCCTGAGCGGCGGAATTTGAATCGGGATAACATTTAACCGGTAGAATAGGTCTTCCCGAAAGGTCCCATTTTCCACCATTTTTTCAAGCCTTTTATTGGTGGCAGCAATGATTTGGACATTTACCTTAATAGGCACAGTACTGCCAATTGGGATAACCTCCTGCTCCTGGAGAACACGCAAAAGCTTTACTTGAAGATGCAGCGGCATTTCACCTATTTCATCAAGAAACAATATCCCGCCATCCGCTTGTTTAAAATAACCTTCTTTTCCATTTTTGTCTGCACCTGTAAACGAACCCTTTGCGTACCCGTATAGTTCACTTTCTAACAGATTTTCAGGGATCGCACCACAATTCAGTTTAAGGAATGGCTTTCCAGAGCGTTTTCCAAGTTGGTGGATGGCCTGAGCAATCACCTCTTTACCCACACCAGATTCGCCATTAAGGAGGACGGTTGATGAAAAGTCAGCAATTTTCTTAACCTGATTCATAATCTTTTCCATTTTAGGACTGCAATAGATGAGCTTTTTTAAAAAGCGATCCTTACTTTTAAAGTCATCTAATTCTTTTTTATATTGTTCCGTTATTTTCCGAATTTCCTGAAGTTCACTTTTTAAACGCGTTGTTTCCGTAATATCCCGTGAAGCAATGATAATCCGGTCCAGCTCATTTTCCTTATTAAAGACCGGATTGCCAACGGCAAGAATTTTCCGGCCTGTTTTTGTTTCCTGAACAACAGAAACTTTTTTTCTTTTTTCGATTACTAATCTTGTTACTGATGGGGTAAAAAGCCCCTGATCCTCAAGGTCGAGAATATTTTTTCCAATCAGCTCTTTAAGATCTACCTTCCAGAAATCTTGAATGATATTGTCACTGTACCTGATCAATTCTCCAACCGCATTAACCACAAGAATCTCATCATAAATACTCGATAATATCGCATTCAAGTCTCGATTCAAATCCTTAATATATTCTATTTCATTTGCCATATCCTCAACCATTGGCAAATCTTGAACAACAATGATCATCCCCTCAACTTCGTCATCATCGGTTAAAATAGGACAATAATCGACGAGAACCCCCGTGTCATTCGTTATTTCTAGATGATTTAAAATGGTTTTTCCTGTAGCAAACACATTGTTTATCTGTTGTGCGCTAAAAAAAGTTCCACCTGGATAATTAAGCACCTGTTCAGTAGTAGATTTAATCATCTTTAAGCCTGATTCATTGCAATTAATAATTTGTTTCTCCTTATCTAGTACAAAAATTCCCATAGGTATCGAGGTAAGAAGGATTTTCAATAAATCTACACTTTTATTCTCCTGTTTAAAAAGCTCCGCTAAAACATCTTCTCTTCGTATGTATCCTACTGGTTCGCCATCCTCACCTATTATAATCGCGAACGGTTCACCAATAATCTGGAACAATGAGGGGAAAGAAATATTCTTGCTCAGGAAACAAATACTTTTGATAGATTTGGCCTGATCTAGCAAAGCCTCTATCGAATAATTTTTGCATTCAAGCAGTTCAAGTAATGGATTATTGATTGTTACGTAGGCAAATAATTGACCTTGTTTTTTTAAGAATATAAAGGGTTCTTTGCATTGGTCTAAAGTCGATTTCAATACAACTTCTTCATCCATAGTGATAGATATGATAGCCTTAATCTTCTCCTTTGCGACGGAAAACATCTTTTTATCCCCCTTTACCATTTTCAACTCTTATATTATCACTATTTCGAATTTTTTAAATAGAAAAAAGAAGATGCGATATCCATCTTCTTTCTCGGTATTTAATCACTGCCCGTTACAAATAAATCTTCTTTTATAAATGCAAGGACCATACCGGGAATAACGTAGTCCCCTTCTTGAACCTCAAGCGATTCTACCTCACCGCTAAGACCCGTTTGAATCATTTGAACCTTGCCTTCAGCCGTTTTAATTTGAAATAATGGTTCCCATTCATATATCCGTGTTTCACTTTGGATTGAAACTTTTTCAACAACCCCATAGCATGGACTAAGTACCACTCCCAAATACATCGTATCACTCCCCAATTTATTGCTAGTATTGTTCCTGAAAGGGCCCTGATTGTAATACCAAGCCAAAAAAATCTTGAATTTCTGCAATATCCTCTTCTTCGATTCCTAGACGATCAGCCCAATAATAGGAAGCATAGGTATCCTCTTGGCAAAGTAAAACCATATTCCCTGTTTGCATGGAAGTGACCATTGCTTTGCCATAAAAATGATTCGAGTAACCAATGGCCAAATCGTAGCGGTGATTATTTGAAATAAGACAAAAGTAATGCAGGAGCTGCTGGTCTTTTTGTTCTAACAGAATATCTAGCTTCATTTCTTCCTCTCCTTTCAATGGGGGGATTTTAATATTTCAACCAGCCTCTTAATCTTGAGGTTTCTGCCAGCTTTTTAATTCCCTCAATATAAGCAGCAATTTTCATATTCACTCCATACTTTACGGCAGTGTTGTACACATTCTTAAAGCTGTCTGTTATTTTTTCTTTTAATCGAGTATCCACCGTTTCCTCTGTCCAATAATACCCTTGATTGTTTTGGCACCACTCAAAATAGGAAACAATGACACCGCCAGAATTTGCAAGAATATCAGGGACAACAAGAATTTCTCGTTGATCCAAAATTTTTAGGGCCTCTTTGGTCGTAGGTCCATTAGCTGCCTCTATCACAATATTGCAATTAAGTTTGCTGGCGTTTTGTTTGTTGATTACGCCTGAAATGGCGGCTGGAATCAAAATATCACATTCTTTTTCCAGCAGTTCTTGATTGGTGATACTGTTTTTAGGGCGATTGGTTATGATACCGAAAGAATCTCTATTTTCTAGGAGATAGGGGATATCCAAGCCATTTTCGTCATATAAACCACCAAGAGCATCACCAATCCCAATTACCTTAACCCCTAGATCATATAAATACATAGCCAAGTAACTGCCCACATTTCCAAAACCTTGAATAATGACCCGCATATCAGTTAAAGGAATTCTCTTCATTTCGCATACCATTTGTAGCGTATATAGTACACCTTTCGAAGTAGCTGTCTCCCTGCCTTTTGATCCCCCTAAAGCGATCGGTTTCCCGGTAATAAAACCTGGCGAATCAAATTCACGAATATGGTCATACTCATCGAGCATCCATGCCATTATTTGCGAATTGGTATACATATCAGGTGCAGGAATATCTTTCGTTGGTCCGACCATTTGGCTGACCGCTCTTACATATCCTCTGCTTAATCGTTCTAACTCATCTAGACTCATTTTCCTTGGGTCACAGACAATCCCACCTTTTGCCCCTCCATAAGGAAGGTCCGTGATGCCACATTTTAAACTCATCCAGCCAGCCAGTGCTTTTACCTCTTCTGGTGTAACATCTGGATGGAAGCGGATACCTCCCTTAGTCGGTCCTGCAGCATCATTATGCTGTGCCCGGTAGCCCTGGAATATCTCTGTTTGCCCGTTATCCATACGAATAGGAATACTCACTTCTAAAAATCTCATTGGCTTCTTTAAGAATTCGAAGACTTGAGAAGGATAGTTCAGTATCTCAACAGCTTCCTTGAGAATTTCCTGAAACTCAACAAGTGAATTATCCTTTTCCTTTACACCCTCATTCATTTTCAAATCTAAAGATTCGATAGCCATCATAACACCTCATTTATTATTGTTATTAATCTAATTAGCAAGTTCCGTGCCAAATGATTTATTAACGTTTTTCTAGGGTAATAGAATGGATATTATGAAAAAATGACTGTATTATTCAAATTTGCATAAATTATAAACATAAAAAATACGCATTCCTGAGGGTGGAATGCGTATTTTTTCATCTAATCATACTTCAGCTTCTTCTGCCTTATATTGAGGAGGTGCTACCTTGAAGGCTTTTGTTAAAAATACTAGATAGGCAAGTCCGATGAGGAACCAGCCTCCTCCCATAACCAAAGAACTAAGCTCAAGATTGATCCAAAGAACTCCAACTAATCCCGCTCCAATTAACGGCATGATAACGTAATCAAAAAATCCCTTTGGAGTACGGTGCATTTTTTCACGGACAGCAAAATGACTAATCACTGAAAGATTAACAAATGTAAAGGCCATTAATGCTCCGAAATTAATGAGTGAAGTGGCTGTTACTAAATCAAAGAACCAGGCAGATAACGAAATGACTCCAACGATTAACACATTTATCGCAGGTGTTCTCCATTTTGGATGTACGTATCCAAACCATTTTTCGGGGAATACTTTATCGCGCCCCATAACATACAAGAGACGAGAAACACTGGCGTGAGAGGCAAGTCCCGATGCAAGGGTATTCACAAAGGTTGTACATAAGAAGATCGACTGAAATAGCTTCCCGCCAACATAAAGGGCAATTTCTGGTAAAGCGGCCTCTGAATCAATGAACCTCGAATTATCTGGAAAAAATGCTTGGATAAAAAATGAGGTGGTGATAAAGATTACCCCTCCCCATAAAGCTGTAAGGAGAATTGCTTTTGGAATTGTTTTTTCTGGATTTGGCGTTTCTTCCGATAATGTTGTAACAGCATCAAAGCCAAGGAATGAAAAGCAGAGTATCGTTGCTCCTGTTATCAGGATTGGAATGTTCATACCCTCAACAAAAAACGGCTGCATGCTAAAAACCGTTCCCATTCCTTCTCCTGCATTAAGACCTTTAATAACTAGGATGATGAAGACAACCATGATTAGTATTTGTACAAGAACAAAAAGTGTATTGAAATTTGCCAGAGCATGGACGCTTCGTAAATTAAGGAGGGTAACAATGCCAACAAATAATAATACCCAAATAAAATCTGGAACGGACGGAAACAAAGCATTTAAGTAAAGTTTGGTTAACAACGCATTTACCATTGGCAAAAATAAATAATCAAGTAAAGAAGACCAGCCAACAAGAAAACCGAGATGCCGGTTCATCGCTTTTTGGGTATAGGTATAGGCTGACCCAGCCTGTGGGAAAACCCGTACCAGCTTCCCGTAGCTAACCGCAGTGAAAAGCATGCCAATCAAGGCAATGACATACGCGGCAGGTACATGCCCATTTGTTTCACCAGAAACAATTCCAAATGTATCAAATACTACCATGGGTGTCATATATGCTAAACCCATAATGACAACCTGCCATAACTTTAACGATCTTTTCAACTTTACGCCATTTTCCACATATCATTCCCCCTCTTAAATTAAAGCGTTTTCATTCTGATGGTACCCCTTTGTCTACAATAAATTTTTTATTCCCCCTCTACTTTCTAAATTCACTCTGTATTTATGCAATTAATATGCCAAAATTTATTTTCATAAAAACAGCGTTGTGTTTATCTGTTTCTTAAAAAAATAATGGCGATAAAGAAGAATGATAGAAGGTTTCGAATCTTGGGAATTATTCAACTTTGCATACATTATTCCATAATAAATAGCTACTTGTCACGAGGGAATGGCATATGAGGATTTTGTTCATGGCACAAAAATTGCATTAATAAAAAGGAAAATAGGAAATGAGGGAAAAAACGATGCAATATCCTTTAACACCCGATGTTAAACCAGAATTTTGTACAACAGGAACCTTTATGAGGTTACCATCAAACAGAGAGAATGCTAAATTAGCGATTGTCGGCTTACCGTTTGACACAGCTGCTTCATTCCGAGTAGGGGCCCGCTTTGCACCTCAAGCAATACGTCAAGCTTCCATGACGTTATTCCCCTACCATCCTATTCATAAGGTGTATCCATTTGAGGCATGCAACGCCATTGATATTGGCGACGTATCGGTTATTCCTCATAATATCCATCGAAGTTATCAGGTAATGGAAAAAGCGGTGATGGAGTTAATGGAGCAAGGGATTATCCCAATCGGGCTAGGCGGCGACCACTCCGTCACATTAGCAAATCTTAGAGCAGCGGCCAAAATCCACGGTCCTGTAGCGTTAATTCATTTTGATTCCCATACAGATACATGGGATACTTATTATGAAGAAAAATATTGGCATGGCTCACCATTCATTCGTGCATATGAAGAAAATTTATTAATTCCCGATAAGGTTTTTCAGGTTGGTATACGCGGAACCCTTAATCATCCTGGAGATATCGATTCAAGTAGTGATTTAGGATATCATGTGATTACAACTCCTGAATTAAAGGAACGCGGATATGAAAATGTTGTGAGGGAAATGAAAGAAAAAATTGGGGATACACCATGTTTTCTCAGTTTTGATATCGATTTTGTTGACCCCTCCTGTGCTCCCGGAACAGGGACGCTTGAGGTTGGCGGGTTAAACAGCTTTGAAACCTTACAAATCATTCGTTCCCTAACAGATTTTAATTTTATTGGTTTTGATCTAGTTGAGGTTTTACCGCCATACGACCCAACCCAGATTACCTCCTTACTCGCTGCAACTATCATCCATGATTTTGCCAGCCTCGTTGCGCTAAAAATTAAATAAACCTAAAAGGCAGTGTACTCTTTATTTACGAGTCCACTGCTTTTTTGATAAAAACCATAATAAATAATCGGCTAGTGATTTATTCAGTTAGAAAATAGTCCCTTGCTAATGTTTATTTTTATTTACGTACTTACCGTAGTCTGGAATAGCAATTTGCTCAAAGTCACTAACTAACTTTTTAAGGCCTTTTGCCAGTATTTCACCTGACAAAGGCATTCCGTGACCAGTTACAGCAACTGTTGGCTGCAGAGTTTCTATTGTTCTAACTGATTCCCAAGCTGCTTGCCAATCTGTTGTAAGATATCTCGGTGGTCCACTTATTTCCATTTCTTGTGTAAGAACCTTATAAAGAGAATCTTGTTTAACGGTAACAAATGCATCTCCTGCTAGTAGAGCCCGATCTTCTTCTCTAAATAGCGACACATGTCCTGGAGTATGCCCAGGGGTATGTACCCAGCGAAAACCTGGCAAATGCGGTACACTTCTATCAGAAGGAAGTTTTTGAATATGATTCCCCAAATTAATTGGTTCATTTGGGAACATTGGGGACATTTTAGCAACCAAACCACCTTCCACAGTAGGATCTGGCTCTGGATAACTCATTTTTCCAGTCAGGAAAGGTAACTCTAACTCATGTGCATATACAGGAACATTCCAATGATTAATTAATTCAATAATTGCTCCCACGTGGTCAAAATGACCATGTGTTAAAATGATTGCTTGAGGACGCCTATTAGCACCGAAACGTTCTTCAGTAACTGAAATTATTTCGTTAGCTGATTCAGGCATCCCTGCGTCAACTAAAACAAAATTCTTAGTTTCTGGATTTCCAACCAAACAAATATTCACAATTTGAATGGTATGGCTATATAAATCGGGCAGTACCTCTATTCCAATACCACTTCCTATTGAAGTTGTTGGAATAAATTTATAATCACCGCCATAGGACATTTCTTGATCCATTCTTAAACCTCCTTAACTATTTTAGCAATTTGTCTAACAAAGCTATTTTGCTCTTTTAATCACTATCCTATGATGAAGGTTTATTTTAAAAAGAATCGTATGATTAATTACCATTTACATAAGAAAAAACGCTTGGATATGTATCCAAGCGTCCCCTAATTACCGCGCAAAGCGATGATTTCCGATTGTTACCGTTACTTCACGTGAAAAAATCCACTGACTTGAAGCTGTTTTTGGATTATAGAAAAATAAAGAACCATTTCCTTTACCCATCAAAGCGATTGCTTCATTAACTGCTCTTTTAGACTCTGCGTCAGCTGGCTTATTGATTTCGCCATTTGCAACAGGTGTAAATGCATAGTGTCCATTTGAGATTTGATAAATGACTCCACGAACTGTGTTAGGGAAGTCTGGACTTTTCACTCGGTTAAGAATAACAGTCGCAACAGCTACCTTTCCAGCATATGGCTCGCCAACTGCTTCTGCACGAACTAATCGCGCCATTAATTCTTCATCTGCCGCTGAAATTGGAGAGTTTGGCAGAATCATATTTTGACCTGCAATAAGAGGTTTACTATTGTTTGCACTCATTAAGCTATTAATAGGAATACCAAATCCTTTAGCTATTTTCCAATATGTCTCACCGTATTGAATTTTGTGAGTTGTTGCTGCTTCGGACTTAGTGATACCTGTAAATGCTGACATTGACAAAATTAATCCTGCTGCAATAACAAGTTTTTTTAGTTTATTCATGTTTAATGGCCTCCTAGTATTCTGGTTGTTTTCTCTACTAATAAGGCTATCAGTTGTAACATACTTAATCATTAACCAAAAAAAACCAGTGCTTAAATAACACAAATGGCTCCTGCTATGAAAGCATCTATCTAGTAAATGGAATTAGTAACCAACTAATTATCATTTCCATAATCAATCCACTAATGGATAACCGTGGAAAAATTATTACATACTATTTCAGGCCTATTTCATGAAATAACAATGTAATAATGACAATCTTCACTAAAATGACAAAAAATCCCTCAATTTTTCACAGGTTTCTCCCTAAATCTTTGGTAATAATATAATAGAAGACAAAATGATGGAGGTTTTTTAAATGGATAGTCAGTTAGTGAACATACTTAACAAACAAATTGCAAACTGGTCTGTATTGTATATCAAGTTACATAATTACCATTGGTATGTGAAGGGTGGTCAGTTTTTTACCTTACACGCTAAATTTGAAGAATTCTATAACGAAGCGGGATTGCATGTCGATGAATTAGCAGAACGATTACTTGCAATCGGTGGAAATCCAGTTGCAACGATGAGAGAATGTCTTGAACTTTCATCTATTCAAGAAGCACAAGGAAGCGAAACTGCTGAAGAAATGGTTCAAACCATTATAAATGATTTTTCAATTATTATTGGTGAATTAAAAGAAGGTATGAGCTTTGCCGAAGAAAAGGACGATGAAACCACAGGTGATATGCTCCTTGCCATTCATTCCGGTTTAGAAAAACATGTATGGATGTTAACAGCATTCCTTGGCAAATCGATTTAAATGTAATAGAAATAAATAAGACTCAGCAAATGCTGAGTCTTATTTATTTCGGTATCGAGCAATGAAAACTAAGCAGATGGTAATAATCGTGAAGGCGGTAAACGCCAAGATTGGAATCGTGATAAATCCAAGCCAATTAATATAATCTTTTGAGCAAGGTACACCACTTTTACACATTTCAAATTGCTGCAAATAAGGAATCTTTTGTAAAGCCGTATGGTAGCCTGAAATAAGCATTCCAATAATCGACAATGGTAATGTGTATTTCACAATATCATCATCATTCCGGTAAAAGGCAATTCCTAGAATGATCGCTAATGGATACATAAAAATTCGCTGATACCAGCAAAGCGTACAGGGAATATAGTGGAGAACTTCACTGAAATACAAACTCCCAATGGTCGCGATAAGTGCTGCAACCCATGCAAGCAGTAATGGTTTATTCATTCCCTTTCTCCTTAGCGGCTTCCTCTACTAATTTGTTTAAATCGTCCATCGTTTGTCCATCAAATCGCTTTCCATTAACAAAAATGGTTGGTGTTCCACTAACTCCTAATTTCCCCCCAAGAGACTCATCACTTTCCCAAGCGTCTTCTGGAGCTTTCGTACCAAAATAAGCAACTACCTTCTTAACTTCTTCTTCACTAGCCATTTCTTCTAATGTTTCAGTTAAAAATTCCTCTGTAAAAACATCAATCGTTTCATATCGAGTATCTTCCGGCTGTTTATCATAAATAAGTTCATGAAACTCCCAAAATTTTTCGTTGCCTAACTCATGATAGACTGCCTCTGAGAATTTAGCTGTCCGCTCTGAATCAACATTAATAAATGGATAATGGAAATAATAAAATTTAGCTTTGCCCGTATCAACAAATTCTTTTACTATTAGTGGTACCACATTGTCAGCAAAGTTTTTACAATTGGGACACTTATAATCGCCGAATTCTACAATTGAAACAGGGGCTGATTCTTCACCGAGAAAAGGCTGATTTGAATAATCAATCTCTTCTTTAGCACTATCATCAGCTTTCTGGTTATTGGCTAGAAAGATAAACCCGATAATAGCTATTGCAATCAATCCAATAATCCAAAAAACAAATTTTGATGAAGAGGATTGCGGTTTCGTCGTTCCTTTTTTAGTACTATTTTTTCGTTGAGCCATAATCAAACTCCTTAATTATGTGATAGTTTTAACTTTGAATCTGTAATGTTAGATTAAATTTTACTAAACTTATACTGTAATGAAAATAAAAATGCCTAGGCACAGAACACGTATTATTAGATTATCCCAATAACGAAAAAAGGCCCATTTTAATGGACATTTTTTGTTAGGCAATTTCTTTTTTCATAATCCCTTTGCGGCAGAAGGCAGTCTAAGACGCAGGTTAATCAAAGGAGGACATGGTTATGTATTAGAAGGGTCTTTTAGGAAGTCCTTAATTTCATCAACAGTAATTCCTAAATTTCGAGCTTCTAAAATGAGTTCTAGCCATTCCTTATCTACTTCTTTTTCATCTAATGGAGTGGTTAACATGGTACTGGGTGTCCTCCTAAAATATTAGTTTTTAGGCAGCTCAGCCGTCATAGTTTAGCACTTTAGACCTGTAGCTTTGCGTCCCAATCTTTCGATAGGTTTGCCTTTATCTAATTAAAGTTATAAAACTCATAAGCAAATAGTACCACATTTATTCTTTATATCGAACATAAATAATTCTAAAAATATCGACATTTTTTTACATTTCTTCCAAACGTCTGTTACAATTAAAAAAAAAAGAAACATAATAAAGTAAATTTAGGTATTAAGAATAATCAAAATGTTAAATTATACAAAAATACAGTTATCTTCACCTATGAGTAAGTTCCTAATAATATAAATATTAATATTACAGGAAAGTTCTTTATAAAGTATAGTTTCCAGTTTAATAGGAAACGGTTCTAGATAATAAATATCATGGAGAAGGTCGGAGATAGACAGTAAAATGATTAAAAGTTGAAATAGGCTAGTGATACTTATTACTTGTATTATTCTGTCTTTTATTGTAATCATAAAACATACAACCACATGTTTTATTCCAGATACAGTGGTTAATAATTTTTTGGGTAGTTTGATAAAATAAAATGATGATATTTCATTGAAGGAGTTTAAATGATGACTGAAAAAAAACATTTTACAGGTTATATTGGAACATACACAAAAGGTGAAAGCGAAGGAATCTATTCTTTCACACTAGACACGGATGAAAGGACGATCGTTGACGTTAAGGTGGCAGCTAGGTTAGAAAACCCAACCTATTTAACAATTAGCTCTGATAATCAATACTTATATTCAGTAGGAAAAGAAGGAGGATTAGGAGGATTAGCTGCTTTTTCTATTAATGATAACGGCGAGTTAACAGCAGTAGACGGTCAATTTTCAGAAGGATCACCACCATGTCATGTAAGTGTAGACACTAAAAACAAATATGTATTTAGCGCTAATTATCATAAAGGAAGCGTTGAATCCTATTTGCTTAATAAAGAAGACGGCTCCGTGCAACCTGCTGTTTCGATTATTAAACACGAAGGTTCAGGTCCAGACCCTAGACAGGAAAAAGCGCATACACATTATGCAGGATTAACACCAGACGAAAAATATTTAACCGTTGTTGAATTGGGAATTGATGCGCTGATTACCTATAAAGTCGGTGAAAACGGCTCACTTGAAAAGGTTAACCTGCTGCCATTAAAAGCTGGCAGTGGTCCTAGGCATCTCGCATTTCATCCTAATGGCAAATATGCTTATATTATGACCGAGTTTAGCTCAGAGGTAATAGCGTTAAACTATCATCCGGAAAACGGTCATTTTACGGAAATACAATATGTTTCAACTCTCCCGGAAGATTTTAAAGAAAATAACCAAGGAAGTGCCATTCATATTTCAGCGGACGGCCGTTTTGTTTATGCTGGTAACCGCGGTCACAACAGTATTGCCCTGTTTCAAGTTAATCAAGAGTCAGGTGAACTAAGCTTTGTGGAACACACGTCAACAGAGGGGGATTGGCCAAGGGATTTTGAGATTGACCCTTCTGAAAAATTCATTGTGGCTTCAAACCAAGAATCGAGCAATATAGTTCTATATTCAAGGGATGAGAGCACTGGAAGATTGACTCTCTTACAATCAGATATTAAGGTACCACACCCGGTTTGTGTTAAGTTTATAAGAAATTAGCACTTACCTCTAAGGATGTGTTAACGGTGGATTTCTTTCATAGTCAGGAAACACTAACAACATTTGAGTGGATACTTCGAGCAGTCGTAGCCTATTTCTTTTTGATTCTTGTAGCCAAGGTGATGGGCCAGCGTTCCATTGCACAGCTAAGATTGATTGATTTCGCAATTGCTCTAATAATCGGAAACATTATAGCTCACCCATTATCAGATGAACATCTTGGACTAAAAGGTTCTATTACGACTACAGTGGTGTTGGTGGTATTGTATATAGGCAGTGTTTATACCATTTTAAAATTTCCACGAATAAGAAACCTAATTACTCCTCCTCCCATCACACTTGTTAGGGACGGAGAGATTATCTATAAAGGATTATATAAAGCTCGAATATCAATAGATATTTTGTTAGAAGAATTACGGGAAGAAAAAGTTGAGGATATTAAAAAAGTTGCATTAGCATTGTGGGAAGCTGATGGGAAAGTATCCGTTTTTTTGGATCCAAAATATAACCCTATTACACCTGCAACATATAAAATGGAAACTGAACCATTTGACCTTCCAAAAACAATTATTAAGGAAGGTACCATTTATTCTAACGTATTAAAACAAGTGAACAAAGATGAGGTCTGGGTTGTTGAAAAGCTAGAAAATTTATATCATACAAATATTAAAAACGTGCTGCTAGCAACCATTGATCAAAAAGACAACTTAAAGGTTTTCCTTTATAAATAAAATAGAGCACCGTAAGGGAACTAATCCCTTATGTGCTCTATTTTTGATTATGAACTTATATTAAAAAATCACCTTTACCAGTCCTGTAATCCTTTTTTTGTATAATGATATGTACATTTTAATGGTAGAGCTTTCTTGCTGAATCTCCCCTAGTTCACAAGAGAGTTCAAATTTTGAAGGCCATATCCAATGACGGATTTCTATCATACTGTGTTTGAGGCTATCATAGCTAAGAAATTGGTAGTCAAAGAAGTCCATATATTGTTTAAGGCCTTTGACTTTACTATGCCTCCATAACGTTTTTCTTTTAAAAGGAAGCTTTACTACATAATCTAAATGCGGAAACTGTTCATAAACAATGGACAAAGTCCTAGTCAGCCTTTTTAACGTTTGGTGAGTTTCAGCCATTTTAAAAAGTTCTTCATACTCTAATACATCCCTATATTGGTGAATCATTTGGATAATGTCTATAAAATATTTCAGAGATTCTAAATTATGCCTCCAGCCGTGTAGGCAAATCATATAAAAGCAATGTATATGCGAAAGATCTCTGATATGTGAATATTGACCAATGACCTTAGATTCATTCCAAATGTCATTAATATCAAATCTTGATGTTTCTTCTTTTACAAGCCCCCAATGCAATTCTACTACTAATGGTATGGGAGAATGAGGGAGCCTTTTACTAAAACTGCAATGGAAATGTCCAGGAATGGGCTCTTCTTCAACCGAGAACCCTAAAGCTTTTACTGACTCAATGGCATGATTTAAGTCCTGAAACCGGACTAATAAATCGATATCGGAGGTTGCTCTCGCCCCAATATGCCCAAAATATTTTTCAGCAAAATAAACTCCTTTAAGCGGAATCACATCAATACCTTGTTCTTCAAACCTTTTTAACAGTAAATCTGTCTGATTTTTTATATATAGGTTTTGAAAAAGTCCTGTATCATAGTTTTCTTTTAAACAGGCTTGAAAAAAGGTCGGAGTTTGTGTGAGCATGCCATTCTGCTTTAATAAAAAGTAAACCTGTGATTGGATTCCATCGTGCTCAATATCTCTAAGAACATTATGATAGTAATGATCATCGAGTGGCATTGGTACTTGAGACTTATATAAGGCTGAAACAAAATCAAAACTCATGGCACTCACCTCCCCTTTAAGATTTTGAGACCAAAGCTAATGGGCTTCCTTTTTTTGAGTTATATGATGCTTTATTGAGCTTCTGATATAGTCCATTCTGATTCATTAACTCATTATGAGTCCCTCTTTGAACAATTTTCCCATTTTTCATAACTAAAATAAGGTCTGCATTTTGAATGGTAGACAATCGGTGTGCAATAACAATCGTTGTTCTGCCTTTCATCAATTCCTCGAGTGCTTCCTTAACATGAAACTCCGTTTCCCCATCCAAGGCTGATGTTGCCTCGTCTAGTAAGAGGATTGGGGCATCTTTAATAATAGCCCGCGCGATTGCAATTCTTTGTTTTTGACCACCAGAAAGTTTGACACCATTTTCACCAATTTGAGTGTCATACCCTTTTGGCAGTGATAGGATAAAATCATGTATCTCAGCACTGACTGTCGCTTCAACCATTTCTTTCTCCGTCACATCTGGGCGTGCAAGCAGCAGATTTTCACGGATAGTGCCTGCAAATAAAAAAGTATCTTGCGGAACATGAGCAATCGAACTTCTTAATTCGGAAACAGAGTACTCTTTAACGGATTTACCCGATAGACGTATTTCCCCTGCTTGCGGCTTATAAAAACCTTGCAATAGGTTAAAAAGGGTACTCTTCCCTGCACCAGTTGGACCGACTAATGCGATCATTTTTCCAGTCGGTATATTTAGATTAAATTCATCTAAAACATTATAATTTCCATAGCTAAAGGTAACATCATCAAATTCAATTGAATCAACATCCTTTATTGTTGGAGAAAAAGATGGAAGTTCCTTTATATCTGGTAATTTTTCTAATATGTCTAGCACTCTTTCAAGAGCAGCCACAGACCGTTGAAAACCAGCCCAAAGCCCCGCGAATCCGGTAATGGGATAAAACAAGTGGTTAACTAAATTTAAAAATGTCAAGAGAGCACCAACAGTTAGTTCACCATTTGATACGAACAAGGCGCCAATAGACAGATTTACCATAAAAGTAATCGAACCTATGATTTGCCCGCCTGTATTATACCAAGATCTGAGCTTCGCGTTTTGCAGTTCTAAATCAAGCAGTTCCTTGTTCTGATTAACATACTTATGATAGTAAAGCTTTTCCAATGTAAAGGAACGAATAACCTGAAATCCGTGAAACGTTTCACTTAAGAGGCTATTAATATTACCTATTAAACTGTGAATCAATCTCCCATTTTTCCGAAGTAATAAACCAAACACTACACCTGATATTGCCACAATCGGTGCAACAATTAAACTAATCAAACACAGTGTCATATTGATATTTGCTAAGTATACAAAGACAACAATATAAATAATCGGTAATCTAATTAAACTAATGAGATTGCTGCCAATTACACCGTCAACACCATGTATGTCGTTAGAAAAGTGGGACATTAATTCACCAGAGCGATAATTAGAAACATCACCAGCCGGCAATCGGAGTACATGGTTAAATAAATGGTTTTTCATATCCATTTTCACGCCATTGGTTGCAAAAGTTTCACAGTAAGTATAGAAAACACTTGAGAAAATACTTAATACAATAAGCAGTCCTCCATATGGAATGAATGAAAGGATTTCCTTATATCCCCCATGAATAGCGGAGTCAGTAATCTCACCAAAGAACTTTGCAAAGGCAATTGTTAAGTATATATCCAGCCCTAATAAAAGAATAATAAACAAATAGGCCTTCCACTGTTTCCTGATAAAAGGCTTCACAAATGAAAAAGTCCTACGTAAATCCTTTATGGTAATATATTGTTTTATTAGCAATTCTAGCTTTGCTTTCATAAGGTACACTCCACACTTCGTTATTAAAATTGCAATTTTCTATTAAGATATCTTCGAAGAATACCTGAAAGGGCGGGAAAGGTAAGGATAACTTTTCCCCAAAACCTTGCAAAACGACCTTCTGGGGTTAATATTTTATGTT
Source organism: Neobacillus sp. NPDC093182 (assembly GCF_044754045.1). Lineage (NCBI taxonomy): Bacteria > Bacillati > Bacillota > Bacilli > Caryophanales > Bacillaceae > Neobacillus > Neobacillus sp. NPDC093182. The sequence goes on along the minus strand of NZ_JBIVOI010000027.1, from coordinate 7,462 downwards.
TCTTTTGGACACTCACTAATTTACCAAGTATCTGATCCTCACCTATTAATTGGTCAAATCCGAGGTTAGTATCCCCCTTTAGCTGAAAGAATCGTTGATTGTTTACTATATTTATAGAAACTAGACGATGGGCTATCAATTGACCGGTTTTTGTATAGAATAAAATAACATCACCCTTTTTTAAGAGTGTCGTTTGACAGTTAACAAACCGGCAAAGATTTCCTTCTTGAATAAAAGGATACATACTATTACCAACAGAAGGGAGCTCGAGACAGCCATCCTTTTCAATCGTGGTTTTTAACAATAGATACGTGCTATAGTCGATTAACATGTTCAATCAACCCACACTCGGTAAGATTAGACAGAAATTCTTCGACATCCTGTTTGATTTGTTCTTTGTTTTGGACGGCTTTATACTCCTTAACCAAGGAATTTGTAAGAGTATCAACAGTTTGGATTTTATTAAGCAAGGACCAGCAAAGCCCTCCCGCTCCATTTAATTTCGTAATGGTATATTGTTCTGTATTTAAGATGATCCATTCACCATCTAATTCAGTAGCTTCTACATTTCCTTTTTGAATAAAATGAGTCATCATGATATTAACTCCCAAAATGAATTATTTTTTTGAAAATGAAGGTCATAAACTGGCACTTGCTTTACCAAAAGGGTCAATAGCTTCATAATTCTACTAGTTTCTTCTTGGCTTTGGGGCCAAAAGAAAACCTTATCCATTAATTGAAAAAGAGCGTCGGATTTGGCAACCTTTTCCCGCTTATTTTGAAGTGCTTGAAAAAGAATTTGTACACTGGCTAATGAAAGATTCCCGCTAAATGAGTCTGCCTCAATTTCACTACGAAACGGAGAATTATATATCTGTACATCCTCTTCCGTGATTTTTACAAGGGTTGCTTCATCCGAGAGGAGATTACGAGGATAGGATAGTTTGGCCGCAGTCGATTTACCTGCTCCGGATTGTCCTGCAAAAATATGTGCCTTTCCACTTTCAATTACACAGGAAGAATGGATCAACAGACCCCAATTATGATAAACAATGAAGGAACTAAATAGGTTCATTAGAGCATGTTTAAGGGCTAGCTCATCGTGGACAGAAATAGAAGCAGTTTTATAATCTGAATCCACCTTTATTTCGTAATCAGCTCGACGATAGAGAATTTGGTTGTTGTCTTTACTGATATCAACATGATAATTTTGGAAGGACACACCAAATCCATCTTCCACTTTAATGACAATATCAGGCTGTATATTTTCAGATGCTATGTATGAGTGGAAATTTTTTCCAATCATGGTCCGAAGATTTTTGGGTTCACACAAGATATGAATGAAAAAGTCGCCAATTTTCGTTTTTAACATTTTCATATTGGTCTCCTAAAAAATTTTATTTAAGGAAAGTCAATGATCTTTCCTCATTAACCTTCCCGTCGTATAACGAAAATTAGTTTACATTTGGATTACATTGGCCTACACCAATATTTCCATTCCCAGTTCCGTTCCCGTTGTTGTTTCCATTACCTGCTGTACCCGCACCACATGGCTGTGGATTTGGATTTGTTTCTACCGGAAATTTAATTCCGTCGTTTCCCGTCCCAGGATGATCATGTTTTCCTTTACCTGGATTCCAACTTTGTGCTGTTTCAAAGCGAATCATTTGATGACTTAAAACAATCGGACGGGTATAAACTTTTTCTGTAATCACTCTTATCACCTCCTTACCAACTAATTGTTCATTATAAAGAACGTAGTATTCAAAAAAATATAACCGCCTCTACATATAAAACTGATTAAAATACTCACTAGACTTAGATATGTCCTTACCTAAAAATATTATAATTCAAAAATATTTCTTTTTAAAGAACAACCATTCGACAAAAATCTACTCTTTAGTCTGTGAAAACTTTTTATTATTAGAAACCAAACTTTTTTTATCCTTATTAAAAAAAGCAGTGCTGCTTCTTAAAAATAATCCAATACTTGATCGGTTACCATTAAAATATTTCTTATGAATAAGAATGGCAACTACAAACACACCTATAGCATTTTTTAATAAATCTATGGTTGAGAAAGACCTAAAAGGTACATAAAGTTGATGAATTTCATCCATCACTCCATATGAAAGGGAAAAAATTAAAACTATAATCTCCTTCCACTTCTTCAAATGGCCATAACTTAGTAATGCCAGTATAAGCAAAAAGTAAAGAATACCAAATTCAAAAAGATGTCCTAGTTCTAATACAGCACCAATCGCCAGTATCACAAAGGGGTTTAATACCTCTAATAAACTACTAACAGATTCTGGGTCAAAGTGGCTTGTTTGGAGCCATATCAGGTACATATAGAAGACTGGTAAAATAGAAATTAAAAAACGACCAATTATATACATCCTTGGTACCAATCCTTACATTTATTAATTATTTGATAGTTTCAAACTTCTTATATGCCCCATCCTCTTCATATCCATTAGGATTATTTACCTGCCATCTCCATGAGTCCTCACACATTTCATAAATTCCTGCTTTGAGTGAACCAATTCAATTCTTTGTATGCTTTTGTTGCATCAGCGTAACTAATTGCGACATCTCCTTGTCTTCGATTAACAATTTTATGAGGAATATGATCCCAATCACATTTTCAAAAGCATGAATCATGTCTAACACACTGTAGCCAACCCCAGTACCAAGGTTATAGGCATTCACAACCTTTGTTGACATTACTTTTTCGAGTGCTTTTAAATGTCCAGCTGCTAGATCCACGACATGAATATAATCCCTAATACCTGTCCCATCAGGCGTAGGATAATCTCCACCAAACACCTTAAGTTCTGATAATTTCCCAACTATTACTTGAGTTATAAAAGGAACCAAGTTATTTGGAATACCATTAGGATCATCCCCAATAAGGCCACTGTTGTGAGCACCAACAGGATGAAAATAACGTAACAAGGCAATACTCCAGTTGTTATTGGAAATATGTAAATCCTGTAATATTTCCTCAATCATAAGTTTTGTTCGCCCATAAGGATTCGTTGCTTGAAGCGGTAAATCTTCACTTAAAGGAACCTGTTCTTGAAATCCATATACAGTTGCTGAAGAACTAAAAACTAAGTTATATACCTTATATTTCTCCATAATTCGGCATAAATTTAAAGTTCCTACTATATTGTTATTATAGTAATGTAATGGTATGTCACTGATTCTCCAACTGCTTTTAATCCGTAAAATGAATCACAGCTTCAATATCATTTTCAAGAAAAACAGACTCTATTGCAGAGTAATCAAGTAGATCAACTTCATAAGATTTGAAGTCCTTTCCCGTAATTTTGGAAATCCGTTTTAATGAATCAGGTTTACTATTTAAGAAATTGTCCAGCACAACAATTTCATGTCCTGCATTCAATAATTCTAAACAGGTATAAGATCCAATATAGCCTGCGCCTCCTGTAACTAGTATTGCCATAAACAAAATACCTCCTCAAAATCGTTCCTAATAAAGAACTTTATAATCAAAAAAAATACAAGTTAAATAAATAAGGTAAATATTCTCTTCTAATTAAATATTATAATACAAATAATGTTCTTTTTAAAGAACATTTATTCATAAATCTATAAAATCTGGCTCAATCCACCTAAATTATAAATTTACGTAAAAGTAGAAGTTCAAATAATTATTTTTTAGTAAACTTGTCCAATCTGATTACGGCCAAGAGATTTTACCACACTCGCCATGTTTTTTACCACTGTTTTCCAAGAATTTACCAAGCTACGCCAACGTATTTACCAATGGGTACAAAAAACAAAGTAACTGCTTCACTGCCTGCAATAAATGCCCGTAATTGACCGAATTCGAATAATAGTTTTGATATTATAGTCTCATTGAAGATCACAATCCAACTCTTCATCTCGTTTAATAATAACCCCTTCGTTTATTCAATCTTTAATTATTATGCATAGATACTTGCCCTTCCGTAACTAATATTAATGAATAACTTATACCATAGGAATAAATTCAAAAGGACATTTAATCACTATGCTATTTCAGTCCGAAATTATTATCATACTCGAGTACAAGCCTATTCAAAAAATATACTTGGATTAAAAATTTTACTAAATGGAGGTTTTACTTATATGAAAATTAGTACCTTAACACTTGTTTTTGTTGATTTTTCATATTTCAGAAAATTTCGTGAGCCAATATGGTAGGAGGTTCATACGTTCTTGAACTAGATCGTTGGAAAATTAATAATAATGGAACTGATGCAATTAACACTTCACTTGGCATAAACAATGCTTTGGATTGGGCTTCTCACGAAGGATATTTAGAAGTAATATTTCCTAAAGGTAAATATTTAATAGATGAGAATAATCCAATCAAACCACAAAGCAATATGACGTTAAATTTAGGCGGATCAACCTTAAGAATAAGAGATAATAGTTTACAAGGGTATTCGGTGATATCCTTCCAAAACAATCAACAATATTCAAGGATAACCAATGGTAAAATCGAAGGCGATAGATATACACATGATTATTCTATAGGAGGAACTCATGAAGGTGGGTATGGTATTCAAATAGGTAGCTTTACTCCCCCAGCAAATGGAGGAAATAATACTAAATATATATCCATTGATAACCTGGAAATTTTCAATTGTACTGGTGATGCTATATCTTTGAATAGTACTTTTGGTCAAATTTTCCCTACCCCTGTAAGCCTTGCTAATTCATGGGAAACAGGTGGTATTAGCACTACTAATGGTACCTTGACGAATAACCCAAATAAAATTAGGTCAAAGCTAAAAATTGAAATGAACCAACCTGCTATTATTAAGTATGGCTATTTCGGATTATACGGAAATGGATTTGGAAACCTTGGTTCAGACATTATTTCTGATTTTTATGATATTATTTTTTACAAAAGTGACAACTCTTTCCTTTCAACTAGAGCTCAAGTGCAGTTTTTTGAAGAAGTTGAAGTTCCCATTGGGGCAAACTTTGCAAGAATTGTTTTACATCAAAGTAATCTACCAGGAAGTAATAATTGTCTAATAAACGTAAGAGTTCCATCGTTTTCCCAGTATGTTTTTATTGAAAAATGTAATTTACACCACTGCAGAAGGCAAGGGATTACAATAGCAGGTGCAAAAAATATATATTTACGAAATAATCACGTTCATCATATTGATGGCACACCGCCACAAGCAGCAATTGATATTGAAGATGGATATGATTTAAATCAATATATTTATATCTCACAAAATAACTTTCATGATAATCGCTCTTATAATGTAATTGTTGTTAATGGAAAAAAAATTTTTATAGAAAATAATAGATTTTCTAATACTCTAAGTGGTGGAGCTTCATTAGCTGTAAATGCAGGAGCTGACAAAGTTACAGTGTATAATAATGACTTTCATATAGCTAAAGTAATACTGGCTGGCAATATCCTGTTCTCAAATAATAACCTTTATGCAACTCAGGTAAGTATTTTGGGAGAATACAACAATAGACCAATAAATGTAACTGATAATTTATTTCATAATTGTAAGTTAATTATTGACAATCCATTCTCTTATCTAGTACAAATCAATGGGTGTAGATTTTACAATGATTCTGATAAATTAAATGCATTTTCTAATCTCCAATGGACTTTGGAACTTAAGAATAAGCCCCAAAGTATCTTAAATTGTTCTTTTCAAGGACTAGATGTATACTATTTAACTTATACCACGAATACTACATTTAATGGTGGATGGATATTTGAGAATACAACTTTTCAAAACGTGAAAAATCCTGCATTACTCGCAGGATTTTATAGAAGTTGTACTTTTAAGGATATAGATTTGCTTACAGTTTTCTCAAAGGATTCCGATATTCTTGAACTTTCAAGTTGTAATATTATTAGTAAAGATCTGAATAATAGCTTAATTACAGTAAATAATATTAAATCTTTAATAATAAAAAATTGTTATATAGAAAAACCAAATAATACATTAATAAAAATACAAAACATCACAGATGAATTACAACTAATCAATAACAATTTTAAAGTAATCAATAATACTTTAACAAGACCAATAGTTCTACTAGAGCCTAGTTTTTCCGGGAATTTAATCAATATCGAAAGTAACACTTTTACTACAAAAAATTCCAATCAGGTTGGTATACAGAACTCTACTATAAATAATCCATTAATAGTAATTAGAAATAACATTTTACAAAAATCTACTATTAGTACTAATGGAAAGGAAATAATCCAAAATAACATAGTTGATGGGAAATTATTACCTTAATAAATATAAGTTAAATAAAAAACAATTTTAATAAGAATAGTTACATTCATAAAATTAACGCTGCCATAATTGATACATCACCTGTATTTGTCAATATTAATTTTTATTTCGATACTTTGACTAAATCGATACGATTCTCCATTAAGGAGGATATGAGCCTTAGGGGTTGGTCGACTAGGAGGATGCAGTCATTTTTTCATCTCCAATATCGACGTGCATTCCGTAAATTTAAGATTAGTAGTTATCAATAACGCTAGCCGCTCGTTCGTAACGTCCGGCAAAGAATTGGAACAAGGGCTCAGATTCAATTTTTGAGAATTGCACGTAGCCGAGTTCGTCTATGATGATCAAATCAAATTTGAGCCACCTTTTATCCAATGCACCTAGCTTGTGTTCATTAGCCAAAAGGAGTTCTTCTACTAATTCTGCAGCCGAGAAAAACTTAACCTTATAGTCGTTTAAATGACGAGTCCCGTTACCAGATGAGACTTCCCCTTATGGAAAGCTTTCCATAACGGCAAAACTCACTTAGCAATTGGTTTAACCATAGAAGCAATTGAACAAGGAAATACAGCCTATTACACAAGATGCGATGATTTTATTTTATCGTGTAGAAAGGTAAAGCAGCGAGGAACTACTGTCGCTTGGTAAATAAATTATCAACCCCTGATGTTTTAATTATTGATGAAATGGGATACTTTCCATTTGATGAACTTAGTACAAACTTATTGTTTCAAATCATTCAAAAAGATATGAGCATGAATCAATCATCGCTACATCCAATAAATCCTACGTTGAATGGGGAAAGATATTTTGAGATGACGTTTTAGTAATGGCCTTCCTCGACCGTTTATTTCATCAATCTACATCGTTTAATATTAAAGGGCAATCATATAGATTAAGAGAAAAAACAACGGGCAGGCGTTCAACCAACTTAAGGTTGAACCCTGAAATTGGGGAATTTTTTACCGTTGTAATTAGGGGAAAACAAACCGTTGGCGGAAACTGTTAAATATATTCTAGCAGTTACAACAGTTTCCATTGCTGTGGAATTATCCTGAGCCTCAGTGTAAACGATAAACTAGAATCAACAGTTTTCCACAAATAAGGATAAACAGATTTCGACAAATAAGAATCAACAGTTTACCTTAATGAACCCA
>NZ_JBIVOI010000026.1:0-68321 GCF_044754045.1 Neobacillus sp. NPDC093182 | reverse complement strand
GTGCAAGCACCTTAAGATTCGCTCGACTTGCATGTATTAGGCACGCCGCCAGCGTTCGTCCTGAGCCAGGATCAAACTCTCCAAGAAAGTTGATTTAGCTCATTTGTTACGTTGGCTTAGCTTTTATAAAAAGCTAAAAAATTGTTTTGTTGACGTTCTTGTTTGTTTAGTTTTCAAAGAGCAATTAACCATATCGCTCGAAAGCGACTTTATCATCTTACCAAGTTACTAACTCAATGTCAATAACTTTTTAAAAACTTTTTTAAAAACCTCGTTGTTTCGCAACAACAGATATTAATATATCACCATTACCGAATGAGTGCAATAGCTTTTCCAACATATTTATCAAATATACTAAAATAATAATTTTCAAATTACTCTTCCTGAATAAGAAAAAAAGCACCAGTAACCTGGTGCTTCTATTTCATATTAACGATGGCGCATTAATGGGAATAATAATACATCGCGAATTGATGGAGAGTTGGTTAGCAGCATGACAAGGCGATCAATACCGATTCCTAATCCACCTGTAGGAGGCATACCATATTCCAATGCCTCTACAAAATCTTCATCCATTTCATGAGCTTCATCATTACCCTGCTCACGCTCTTTTAATTGCGCTTCAAAGCGTTCTCTTTGGTCAATTGGATCATTTAACTCAGTAAATGCATTTGCATGTTCACGGGCAACAATAAATAATTCGAACCGATCAGTAAACCTTGGATCTTCTTCGTTTTTCTTAGCAAGTGGAGAAATCTCAACTGGGTGGCCATAAATAAACGTTGGCTGTATTAACTTCTCTTCAACCTTTTGCTCAAAGAATTCATTTACAATATGACCATAAAGCATATGTTCGGTAATTTCCACTCCATGCTCCTTCGCAATCGCACGGGCTTCATCTACACTCATTTGTTTCCAGAAGTCTACTCCTGTATATTCTTTTATCGCGTCTACCATATGGAGTCTTTTCCACTCTGGCTTTAAGTTGACTTCATATTCTCCGTATTGGACAGTAGTTGTACCTAATACTTCTTGTGCAATGTGTGCAATTAGATTTTCAGTCAGACTCATAATGTCTTGATAATCCGCATAAGCCTCGTATAACTCAATCATCGTAAACTCTGGATTGTGTCGTGTAGAGACACCTTCATTACGGAATACTCGACCAATCTCATATACCTTTTCAAGTCCGCCAACGATTAATCGCTTTAGGTGGAGTTCAATAGCGATACGCATATATAATTCCATATCAAGTGCATTATGGTGGGTAATAAATGGTCTTGCAGATGCACCGCCGGCAATCGAGTGCATCATCGGAGTTTCAACCTCTAAATAGCCATTGTCATCAAGATACCGGCGCATAGCTTGGATGATTTTACTGCGAGTAATAAACGTCTCTCTGCTCTCTTGGCTGACAATTAAATCTAAGTAACGCTGACGGTAACGCTGTTCTACATCTTTAAGACCATGGAATTTATCCGGTAACGGCCGGAGTGCCTTTGTTAAGAACGTATAGTTTTGAACCTTAACTGATAATTCTCCAACCTTTGTTTTAAATAAAGTTCCTGTTACACCGATGATATCTCCTAAATCAGAAGAATCAAATACTTCGTAAGCTTCCTCGCCAATTGCATCTACTCTAACATATACTTGAATTTGTCCAGTGAGATCTTGGATATTAGCAAACCCTGCTTTACCTTTTCCGCGCTTAGTCATCATCCGGCCCGCAAGAGTTACTTCAACATTCTTTGTCTCTAGGTCTTCCTTCTCTAACTCTCCATACTGTTCTACTAGCTCAATGATACTATGAGTACGTTCAAAGCGTTTCCCAAATGGATCTAGTCCATTTTCACGCATCGTATTCATTTTTTCACGTCTGACCTTCAGCTGGTCATTTAATTCTTCTTGACTCATGCTTAATCAACTCCAATTACTTCTTTTTATGTAAACTAACTTTTAATACTGTAAATAGTTCACTTTTTATGCATACTTTATTATTTTACACAATCTCGACAATTCAGACATCAAAAAAGATTAATATAAAAGAAAACTGCCAGTTATTTCACTGGCAGTGTACATTAAATAAAAATATTATAGAAAAGCTTATAGGTAAAGTCAAATTTATCCTACAATTACTTGGCTTTCTTTCTCTTCTGCTTCTGTCGCTAAACCATTTAACAATCCTGCTAATTCATCACGAGTATTACATTCGTTAATCGCATTTCTCACGCGTGCATTGCCTGGTACACCTTTTAAATACCAAGCAGCATGCTTACGCATTTCACGTACAGCAATATTTTCATTCTTAAGGGCAATTAAGCGATCAAGATGCAGGATACATACATCCATTTTTTCACGAACTGTTGGTTCATCCATCAATTTTCCTGTCCCCAGGTATTGTACAGTACGGTAAATCATCCATGGGTTTCCTAAGGCTGCTCTTCCGATCATTACACCATCGGCACCTGTTTCATCCAGCATTCTTTTAGCATCCTGCGGTGTTTGGACATCACCATTACCGATCAATGGGATATTTATAGATTGCTTTACTTCTCTAATAATGTCCCAGTTTGCTTTTCCTTCATACATTTGAACACGTGTACGTCCATGAAGTGCAACAGCTTGGCCGCCAGCTCTTTCTACTGCCTGAGCATTCTTTACAGCAAAAATATGCTCATCGTCCCAACCCATACGCATTTTAACCGTCACAGGTTTATCAACGGCATCTACAACCGCAGCTACCATTTCATAAATTTTATCTGGGTCTAACAGCCATTTCGCTCCTGCGTCACATTTTGTGATCTTCGGAACTGGACAACCCATGTTGATATCAATAATATCTGCATTTGTACTTTTATCAACAAATTGTGCTGCTTGCACCAGTGTTTCCTTTTCGCCGCCAAAGATTTGCAGGCTGAGTGGTTTTTCACGTTCGTCGATATAAAGCATATTCATCGTTTTTTCATTTTTAAAAACGATTCCTTTATCACTGACCATTTCCGCACAAACTAATCCAGCTCCGAACTCTTTAACCGTTAAACGGAAGGCAGAGTTACATACACCAGCCATTGGTGCTAAAACGACTTGATTTTTCATTGCAATGTCGCCGATTTTAAACATATAATCATACCTCCCTATTCATTTGGTGATAGTTCTTCTATGGTTATATTTAAGGTTTGCCCAATTTTCTTAAGCAGCTCACCTGTAGGCATACGGTTGCCTCTTTCGATCTCACCTATAATTGATACTGATACACCAAGCTCCTTCGAGAAGCTCTCCTGTGTGTAGCCCTTTAGTTTCCGATAGGCTCGAATACGTCTTCCCCATTTTTCCGCTTCCATATTCGGACTCCTTCTTTGTTAGCTAATTCTTTGATCCACGCTTCAAGTGGTTTTTCTATATTTGGAATGATTACATCAGGTTTAATCTCCAATAATGGAATCATGACAAAATTCCGCTCTAGCATCCGTGGATGCGGAATAATAAGTTTCTCTGATTTTATATTTTCTTGATTATAGAGAAGAATGTCAAGGTCAATCGTTCTCGGCCCCCACACAATTTCCCTTTTTCTCCCAAGTTCTAATTCAACTTTCAAACAAAAATCTAATAATTCAAGGGCACCCAAGTCCGTCTGAATCTCGATCACCATATTTAAAAATAAATCCTGATCCTCGTATCCGACAGGATCCGTTTCATAGACCGAGGAACTATTTACCAGTTGGATTTTCGAATGATTTCCAAGGTGTTCAATCGCTTTCGATAAATAATCGTACCTGTTTTCAATATTAGATCCAAGGGCAATAAATGCTGTATTTGCCATAATTATCTTCTCCTCGTAATTTCTACGGCTACGGACCGATAGTGGCCAGGGATTGGCGGATCTGGTTTGATTACCTTTATCGTTACTTCAGTAACAAGATTAAATTGCTTTAAAACAGTCTCTGCAATTTTTTCTGCAACAGCTTCAACAAGCTTATAAGGTTTTCCTTCCACAACTTCTTTACACACCTGATATAACTCGCCATAGTTTACCGAATGCTCTAGTTCATCCGTTTCTCCAGCTTTTCTTAAATCAACAAGCACCATTAAATCTACGACAAAACGCTGTCCAAGTCTCGTTTCCTCAGGGAAAACACCATGATAGCCGTAAAATTCCATTTGATTAACGAATATTTTATCCATGGCTGACACCTTTACCCATAAGAATATCCATCATTTTTGCCATTCTGCTCATTTCTTTCACATCATGTATACGAATGATTTGACAACCCTTTTGGATACCAAAACATACCGTTGCCCCTGTCCCTTCCATTCTTTCCTCTACCGGAAGATTTAAGGCTTGTCCAATCATTGATTTTTTCGATGTTCCTAAAAGGACTGGATAGCCGAGCGCAGTCAGCGTATCTAAGTTCTGCATCATTAAAATGTTCTCATTCAAGTCTTTAGCAAAACCAATGCCTGGGTCTAGAATAATCTGGTCGTCTCGAACACCTGCTTGCTTTACAATGTTAATACTTTCGTAAAGGTCATTTACCACATCTCTTATAAAAAGGGAGTAGTTTCGATCGTGTCGATTATGCATAAGGATGATCGGAACATTGTATTCTGCTGCAACAGCTGCCATTTTGTCATCTGCCTTAGCTCCCCAAATATCATTAATGATATGGGCACCAGCTTCAATTGCCCGTTGTGCAACCTTTGCTTTGTATGTATCAATGGAAATAGGAACACTTACATGCTTAGAAATAGCTTCTATAACTGGAACAACACGCTCAATTTCTTCATCTTCAGAAATGACTGTATATCCAGGACGAGTCGACTCACCGCCAATATCAATAATATCAGCTCCATTTTCAACCATTTCCCTTGCATGCTCAACAGCCTGTTCCAAATTGTTATATTTCCCCCCATCTGAGAAAGAATCAGGGGTTGCATTTAGAATCCCCATAATATAAGTTTTTTTCCTAAAATCCAAATGATATGGTCCGCATTTAATACTGTAATCCCCAGTTGTATGCACGCTTATAACCTCCACAAAATTTGTTTGCTTCTTACATCATACAAGAAGATTGTTTTTTAAAGCAAAAAAGAGGTTTTAGCTTACGCTAGAACCTCTTCTGAACTGCTTATTAGCCTTCATATTGGTAAAGAGGTGTACTTAAATAACGTTCTCCATTATCAGGAATAATCGCAAGTACCTTTTTACCTTTTCCAAGTTTCTTAGCAACTTCTAAAGCGGCATGGATAGCTGCTCCTGAAGAAATTCCACCTAGGATTCCTTCTTCTTTGGCTGCCCTGCGCGAAGCTGCAAAAGCTTCTTCCGCTTGAACTTGAATCACTTCATCGTATACATCTGTATTTAAAACTGCAGGAACAAATCCTGCTCCAATCCCTTGAATCTTGTGTGGTCCTGGCTTACCACCAGATAATACTGGTGAATCAGTAGGCTCAACTGCATAAATTTTTACATTTGGGAACTTCTCACGAATGACTTGACCAGCACCTGTAATAGTACCGCCTGTACCGATACCTGAAACAAATGCATCAAGTTGATCCATCTGCTCCACAATTTCCTTACCAGTCGTTCTACGGTGTACTTCAGGATTTGCCTCATTTTCGAACTGCTGCGGTACGAAATATCCATTTTCTTCAGCAAGTGCATTCGCTTTTGCAATTGCACCTTTCATTCCTTCAGGTCCTGGAGTAAGTACTAGTTCTGCTCCGTATGCACGAAGTAAGTTTCTTCTTTCCAAGCTCATCGTTTCAGGCATAACAAATATGGCCTTGTACCCTTTTGCTGCTGCAACCATAGCTAAACCGATACCTGTATTTCCACTTGTAGGCTCAATAATCGTATCGACACCAGGTTTAATTAAACCCTTCTCTTCCGCTGCTTCAATCATTGCCAAAGCAATACGGTCTTTTACACTACTGCCCGGGTTAAAATATTCGAGCTTTAAGTATACCTCTGCACTGTTCTCATCTACTAATCTGTTTAATTTAACAATAGGTGTTTGACCAACTAATTCTGCAACTGAATTTGCTACACGTACCATTAGAGCACCTCTTTCTAATTCCGAGTATTTTTATTGGTATTAAAATAAATTTATCAGCTTTCTACTAGTTTTGTCAACCATTTTGCAGTACAAATTTCCCAAATTTTCAATTACATTATTCTAAAATTTAAAATAAAAACACAGAAATAATTCTGTGCTTCTCTTAGTTTGCTGATGTTTTCCCATAAAACCATTCTACCTTCGCTTCTTCCCAGAAAGTTGTGGCGGACGCTGATGTTTTCATTTGTTCAAGTGCCATTTCTCTGCGAATTTGCTGTTTAACATCTTCATAGGTATACTTTTTACCCTTTATTTTTCCTTCAAGCTTAACAATGGCAAAACCCTGTTCAACTTGGATGGGATCACTCCAGGCACCTTCTTTTAACTTCTTTGCCGCTTGTAAATATTCAGAAGGATAGCGTTCTTCCCCTTCTAGAAGAAAACCTATATCTCCACCCTCATTTGCAGAAAATTCTTCAATGGAACGTTCCATCGCCAGTGCTGAGAAACTGGAACCTTGCTCGAGTTCCTTAATCGCCTTTTCTGCTTCATCATTTGATTTCACTATAATATGTGATACATGGTAGGCATCAGGAATGGTAAACAGTTCTTTATACTCCTCAAAATAGGCTTTCATCTCTTTTTCAGAGACTTTTACATCTCTTGTCAGAATTTCCTCCTGCAAAAGACTGTTTCGAATATGTTCCTTCCATTTCTTCTCGGTTGTCTTTTTATTTTCACTTGGCGAGCTGTATGTAGTTTGAAGAATTCTATATTCACGTTCCACATCTTTTTCGGAAACCTTAATGTTATATTTAGCCGTCATTTCTTTTATGACTTTTTGGTCGATCATATCCTTAAGTACATCTTTTCCGTATCTTGCCTCTAATTCATTCAGCCATTGCTGCCTTGTAATTTCACTTTTCCCCACTGACGCGACGACTTCTTCACTGAGAGCTGTCCCGCTTATCTCTTTCACTTTGGCTAGGAAAAAGATAAGCGTTACACAGTTCAACAGAATTAGCGCTGCAATTACAATCCATAGCTGCTTTCGCCTCAACTGCTCCTCCCCCCGCACTGCTTATTTATTTTGCCTGACTCTTTAATTCCTCTAGCTCTTCCCTTGTGAAAAGATACTTTTCATTACAAAAATGGCAATGTGCTTCAGCCTGTCCGTCTTCCGTAATCATATCGTCTATTTCGCCTCTGCCTAAACCAACAATCGCATCTGCAAAACGATTCTTTGAGCAGACACACTTAAATTGAACAGGCATTGTCTCTAAGACATTTACCTGATTCTTCCCGAAGAGTTCTTCCAAAATTTCTTCTGGCGTAAGACCTTTCTTTACTAATGTTGAAATAGGAGCAATTGTTTTTAAACGTTCCTCTACCTTTGTTATGGTTTCGTCCTTAATTCCAGGCATTAGTTGAAAAATAAATCCTCCTGCAGCGAGGATGGTATCGTCTGGATTTACCAGGACACCTACTCCAACTGAGGAAGGCACCTGTTCCGAAGTAGCAAAGTAATAAGTGAAGTCTTCACCTAATTCACCTGAGACGATTGGTACTAGACCCGAGAAGAAGTCACGAAGACCGGTATCTTTAACAACAGACAGAGTGCCCTCAGTGCCAACCGCACGGCGCACATCTAACTTCCCATGCTCATTTGCTTCAAAGTCAACTTGGGGATTAGATACATACCCTCGAACATCACCCTTGGCATTACTATCTACTAAGATGACGCCAATTGGGCCGCCCCCATCAATTTTAATCGTTAATTTGTCCTCACCCTTCAACATTGCCCCCATCATTACACCAGCTGTCAGGGAACGCCCTAAAGCGGCTGAAGCGGTGCGCCATGTTTGATGGCGTCGCTGCGCTTCTGATACTATTTCCGTCGAACGGACAGCATATGCTCTAATTTGACCATCATAGGCCAAAGCTTTTACTAAATAATCACTCATTATGTAACCCCTTTCTAGTTGCTACTTTTTATATTCTCCATATTTCTCTTATAGATTAGCTGTAATCCTTTTAAAGTTAAAAATGGATCGACGATATCAATAATTTTTGATTCTTGGGCTATTAAGGAGGATAACCCGCCCGTCGCAATGACAGTAGGTTTTTGATCACTCTGATCCATCATCCTATTTACAATCCCTTCGACCTGTCCTACATATCCGTAGACAATTCCAGCTTGCATTGCGGCAACGGTATTTTTACCAATTACGCCTTCTGGACGTGCTATCTCTATCCTTGGCAGTTTTGCAGCCTTTGAATATAGTGCCTCTGTCGAAATACCAATCCCTGGAGCAATAGCCCCGCCCATATATTGACGCTGTTCATTGATATAACAATAAGTGGTTGCCGTACCAAAATCCACAATAATCAAAGGACTGCCATATTCATGTATGGCTGCAACTGCATTAACGATTCGATCAGCGCCTACTTCTCTAGGGTTTTCATACTTGATATTTAGTCCCGTTTTAATCCCTGGTCCAACTACCAATGGAGTAAGTTGAAAGTATTTTTTACACATTCTTTCTAAGGCAAACATGATTGGCGGCACAACGGATGAAATGATTATGCCATCAATTTGCGAAAACGAGAGGCCTGAAGCATCAAAAAGGGATTTAATAATCATCCCGAACTCATCTTCTGTTCGGTTTCTGTTCGTTTCTACACGCCAGTGATATTTAAGCTCTTCCCCTTTATATACACCTAAAACAGTATTGGTATTCCCTACGTCGAATACAAAGATCAAAAGAATCACTCACTTTTCTGATTTAACTTGTGTCACACTGCAAACATCATATCATAATTACTTTTTATCGTGAAAAAAAAGAGTGCTATTTATAAGCACTCTCTTAGAAAATTACTTTTCATCTGTTTCAGAAGTCTTGCTGGCAGGATCTTCATCTTTTTTTGTATTAATCGTTACTTTCACGTCATCTGTTTTTTTAGTATCAACTTTAATACCTTCTAGCTCAGATGCAGACTCAGGCATACGCCCATTTGCAATTAAGTACTCAATTTGTTCTGCATTAAGCGTTTCTACTTCAAGAAGAGTCTTAGCAATCAGATCAAGTTTATCTCTGTTCTCAGTAAGAATCGTTTTAGCTCTTTCATAACATTCTTTCAGAATGCGTTGAATTTCAAGGTCTATTTCAAAGGCAATCGCATCAGAATAGTTTTGTTCATTATGAATGTCACGACCTAAGAATACCTGACCGCCTGATGCTTGACCGAACTGTCCAACTCCAAGCTTGTCACTCATACCAAATTCAGTAACCATTTTCCGAGCAATTCCAGTTGCGCGTTGGAAGTCATTGTGAGCTCCCGTACTTACCTCACCAAAGACAATCTCTTCTGCAACACGTCCACCCAATAAACCAACAATTTTATCAAGTAATTCTGGTTTTGTCATAAAGTAGCGGTCTTCCCTTGGAAGCATCACGGCATAACCACCTGCTTGACCACGAGGGACAATCGTAACCTTATGAACCATGTCGGCTTCATTTAAGATTAGTCCAATTACTGTATGCCCGCTTTCATGGAATGCAACAATATTGCGTTCTTTCTTTGAGATAACACGAGTCTTTTTAGCAGGACCGGCAATTACCCTGTCCGTTGCTTCATCAATATCTTCCATGTCGACCTTTTTCTTATTCTGACGTGCCGCCACTAAAGCTGCCTCATTTAATAAGTTTTCTAAGTCAGCACCTGAAAAACCAGGTGTTCTCATAGCGATATTTTTTAAGTTAACAGATTCATCTAACGGTTTGTTCTTTGCATGTACTTTTAGGACTGCTTCACGGCCATTTACATCTGGACGGTCAACAGTGATTTGACGGTCAAAACGTCCAGGACGTAATAATGCAGGGTCAAGAATATCCGGACGGTTTGTTGCGGCAATAATGATGATTCCTTCATTCGCGCCAAATCCATCCATTTCAACTAATAATTGGTTCAAGGTTTGCTCTCGTTCATCGTGACCGCCGCCTAAACCAGCACCACGTTGACGGCCTACTGCGTCAATTTCATCAATAAAAATGATACAAGGAGCATTTTTCTTTGCATTTTCAAACAAATCACGTACACGGGATGCACCGACCCCGACAAACATTTCAACGAAGTCAGATCCACTAATAGAGAAGAAAGGAACGCCAGCTTCACCTGCTACTGCACGTGCCAGTAAGGTTTTACCTGTTCCTGGAGGCCCTACAAGCAGGACTCCTTTTGGAATACGTGCACCAAGTTCAGCAAACTTTCTTGGATCTTTTAAGAATTCTACGACTTCAACTAATTCTTGTTTCTCTTCATCTGCACCTGCGACATCTTTAAATCGCGCTTTCTTCTTGTCATCATTATAAAGCTTCGCTTTACTCTTACCGAAGTTCATCACACGGCTGCCGCCGCCTTGAGCTTGGTTCAATAAGAAGAAGAATAGGATAAAGATGATTACAAATGGAATAATGGAGGTAAAGAAGGTTACCCAGCCGCTTGTTTCCTTAGCCGGCATAACTTCTACCTTCGAACCTGCTTCATCAATACGTTCTAAGATTTTTTCACTATTCGGAACGTATGTTAAAAAGTTCTTACCGTTTTTTACCCCTTTTTCAAACTGCCCCCGAACTTCAAAGACACCACGTTCAGGCTGCATAGAAAATGAATCCACTTCATTCTTTTCTAAATGGTCAACAAACTCATTGTAGGAAATGTTATCCGTAGGTTCGTTGCTGCCATTAAAGAAGCTTACCACGCCAATAATGACTAAAAATATCAATAAATAAAAGATGGTATTACGGAAAATCCGATTCATCTCTTACCTCCTCCCGCGATAAAAACTTTTTTAGATAGTATCATAGAAAATCATTCCAATTCTTAAATTACTGTTTCTAACTACGTAGACCTTTTTTGACAATGACACTTGCAATAGCCCTTTTAGTTTTCACTTAAAGATTATCGCTATATACTTCCGGTTTTAAAACACCAATATATGGAAGATTTCGGTATTTTTCGATATAATCCAATCCGTACCCAACCACAAATTCATCTGGGACAATAAAACCGACATAATCTGCTTTTATTGCACTCTTCCTTCCTGTTGGTTTGTCAAGTAAGGTAACAATTTTGATTGACTTTGCTTTTCGGTAACGGAATAAATCAACAAGATAGCTTAGGGTCAAGCCGCTGTCGATAATATCCTCAATGATCAAGATGTCTCTTCCTTCCACCGAAGTATCTAAATCCTTTAGGATTTTTACTTCTCCTGAAGATACCATGGCAGTACCATAGCTTGATACATCCATAAAATCCATCTCCAAATAGCAATCCATTCGTTTTAGTAAATCAGCCATAAATGGCATGGCACCCTTTAAAACACCAATTGCGAGAGGGAAGCGGTCTTGATACTCTTCTGTTAATTGAGCACCTAACTCCTTGATTTTTCCCTGAATTTCTTCTTCAGTAAATAAAACCTTTTCAATATCCTGTTTCATAATAATTGTGCCTCCTAGAAGATCATTACTTATGATATGTGAGTAGTATATACTGACTTGTTGAATGATTAATGCCTTCAAGTGCTGATTTTTTTATTCCAGGAAGCCAAAGAATACACCCATTTTTGTCAGTAATTACAGGCCAAGCATCACGATCCTGGAGAGGAATTTTGCTATCGATAAAAATATCTTTTAGCTTTTTTGTTCCTGACATTCCTTTCAGGTTCATGCGGTCCCCCATTTTTCTCGTTCGAATCTGAATGGGCAGTTTAATCTTGTCAGCAGGAAATAATGCATAATATCCTTTTGTTTCAATGTTTTCTTTATCATTAATGACATCCATTTTTACACTTGCACCAGTAGGTAATTCAATTACGCCGGGTTCTATCATTTCGAATAAATAGGAGCGGGATTCACTAACTTCAAATTGGAAAGACAGTAGTGAATACGATCGAATAACCTTTAGACCGTTGGGAAAATCAAGTGTTCCAGAAGGATGATGATGTCGAATTAAAGATAGAACATGATCAATATGTAAAGCAGAAAGTGACATTGGTATTACTTTGTAAAGATAGTTTAATATTAGTTGAATCCCTCTTCTTTGTAAAGAATTTGGCATTTCCAAAAAAGGAATTATGTCAATGGTAATTTTATTCTTTTCTCTCTTTTTCATTACTTTATTCATTCTTTGGACAGTTAATTCCTGAAGAAGTATTTCATCATTCTGCAGTTCTTCACTAAAACGTTGGAAATGTTCATGAACATGCTGATTTTCTGCTTTTAAAAAGGGAAGAATTTCGTTTCGAAAACGATTTCTGCTATAAATACTTTTTTTATTACTAGGGTCAATTCTAGGCACCAAATTTTGCTTCTGACAATATTCCGCAAGCTCTGCCTTCGTTAAAGATAAGAAGGGACGGAAAATGTATCCATTTCCGAAGGGTCTCATAAACGGAATACCGGCTCTCGCGGCACCGGAACTTCCTCTTGTCAGCCGCATTAATATCGTCTCAACCTGGTCATCTCCATGGTGACCAAGGGCAAGATAGTTATAACCATATTTTTTCATTACTTTTTCAAAAAACTCATATCTTGCGTGTCTAGATGCCACCTGTGAGTTTTTCTTTGTTTTCTTAATAATCTCGGGAACATTTATTCGTGCCATTTCAAAAGGAATTCCCCTTTGTTCGCAATAATTTTTCACGAATAAAGCATCTTCAAGTGACTCCTGACCACGAAACATATGGTCCACGTGTGCTGCAACAATGGAGAGATTTTTCCTTTCCTGCTGGGCCCACAAATAGTGAAGCAATGCGAGTGAATCTGGACCGCCCGAAACACCAACCACCATTTTTTTATTTTCCATTTCAAATGAGATGCGGTTAAGCAGTGCTGCTACCTTTGCTTCTAACATTCTGCATTCTTCCTTAAAAAAGTTTCTTTAATAATTAATTTGAATAATCCTAGCTTACCACTTTTATGACAAAAGTATCAAAAACAAAGACCTAATGGTTTAGGTCTTTTTTTCCTTCCCTTTTATACGTTATGATTCACCATTAGTTTCAAAAATCAAAGAAGTTTTTGAAAAATATATAAAATGTATAAAAGTGCAATAGACATCATGATGATGATTGTTTCTGCCCAGCTGCTTTTTTTCTTTTTCTTTCGGTAATTATGCCTGGTTTTTGGCTGACTTCCGGTTTGATGAATCTTTTGTGTTTGAATCGTGCTTTTGGGATTAGCTGCAGTTGCGGCTGATTTATGGACTGTTCCGTGATTTTGACTGCCCAGGGCCAACGACATTATTTCGGTTCTCATTTGAAGTGCATTTGTGTAATGTCCTTGGAGGGCCTTTACGATGACCTTTTCGAATGGATGTAAATCTTTTTGTCTTCTAATGGCCTCTCTAAGCTGCGGGAGACCACCTGTTGTTTTGTTAAAGCGTTTTGGATAGACGGTATTAACCATAATCATAGCAACAGCAAATAAATCATAAGCAGGGTCGGCCTTTCTCGTTCCTAATCCCCAATATCCTCGATCATAGAACTCAGTGAATTCCTTAATTGCTCTCCCTTGAATCGTTGTGCCGCCAACATCAATGCACCTAATCTTTGGTGTTGGACCGGTAACGATTAAGTTTTCTGGTTTTAAATCTCCAAATACCCAGCCATTCTCATGCAGTTTATTCAAGTCATTTAATAATTGAAGAAAGAGGACAGTGGTCCATGATTTCCCCTTATTCTGAATAAAAGTCAGCAAGTCCGGTCCTTGAATATATTCCATCGTATAAAATGAAATCTGTCCTGTGTTACTATTCCAGTCATCCACATCAAGTAAAGAAGGCCCGAGGGCAGACCCTTGGACCTTTGCAAACGACCTTAATACATTCACCTCTGAGGTAATGGACATCCCGTTATCGCTCATCTTTAAGGCTACTTGCGAATTTTTAAACTTTGCAAGGTAGACAATGCCGTTTGCTCCATATCCTAGTTCCTTTAAAACTGTATATTTATTCGAATGCCATTTCCCTGTGATTACAGTGCCTGGAGCTACTTTACATCGACTCTTCAAGGAATGATTCATCATCACCGGTCATGAGACTCCTTAATGAACGTTTTGAATTAAATGAAGATAGAGCCGTACGGATTGCTGGTCCAGTTGGAGTAATTCCCCCTGTTGTAAGCTGAGAGAAGATACTTGTCAAAGATTGTAGCTTTGGCGTCCAATCTAGAATTTGTTCGACATCATTCTTTTTCCCGGGAAATACAAAAACGGCAAACTGATTATCACCTGTACGTGCATTTAAGCTTAGGGAAAGGTCAAGCAGGGCTTCTTTAACTGTTGGAAGCTTGTGTTTCATGCTTGCGCTTGTATCGACAAGAATCAACACCTCTAATTCGACAGTTTCTCCAAGTTCATCGACTACTTCCATGACTTCCCCTCTTTTCTCAGGAGGAAGATCTTCGATTGTCTGTGAACGCCCAAGAATTTGCTGAAGCTCCCGGTTTACTACACCTTGGATTGTCTGTGTCATTGCTTTTCTTGTAACCATTTGAACGGTTTGGGAGAGCTGCTGTGCATAAACAATTTGGCTGACTCCGCCTCCGGACATCGCTATTCCCTCTATTTCCGTCATTCCCTTTTCATCAATCACATCTTGTTCCATTACACCGATAACATTTACAGATATACCTTGTTCTTTTGCAAGTGCAGCCATGGCAATGGGATCTTCCCCTTGATTTGAACAGCCGTCTGTTATTAATAAAATCTGACGAATTTTCCCTGTATACATACTCATTCTCCCTCCACTTTTCGAGTTACCCCCATTTTCGACACTGTGGAGGGGATTTATACATATTTAAAGGATATACCGGATAAAATAATTGATTACGCTCGTTTCTTCATCTTTGTAACAGGGATACTCGCCCATTTAGGTGTATTGTGCTTTATCTTTGCGACCGCAATGGTCATATCATCACCAATCAAGTTATCCCGTGAACGAATCACCTCTTCCAATATTAGATCAGATATTTCCTGAGGATCCTGCGTTTGTAATTCTTGTATTTTTCGTTTCATCCACAAGTCATAATTTTCTACATGCTTTGGACCCTCAAAGATTCCATCACTCATCATAATGAGTAAATCTCCGGCTTTTAATTGCTCACTGACCACATCCACTTCAAATTCTTCTAAGATTCCTATCGGCAAATTACTGGCTTGGATTTTGATTACTTTATTTCCCCTTTTAATAAAACTAGGGGTTGAACCTATTTTTAAGAATTTCGCTGAAGCGTTTTGAAGATCAATCATCGCTAAGTCTAATGTCGCAAAAATTTCATCTGTCGTTCGAAGCGATAGAATGGAATTGACTGACTTTATGGCGACCTTTTCATCAATACCTGATTGCAGTATTTTTTGTAAAAGCTGCAGTGTCTCTTTACTCTCATAATGAGCTCTTTCTCCATTCCCCATTCCATCACTAATAGCAATAGCAAATTTCCCTAACCCAAGTTCCATGGTTGAATAGCTGTCACCTGAAACAAAACCGCCATCCATTGCAGCATGGGCCATTCCTGTTTCAACTGTATAAGCTTTTGACGATTGGAACACTACATGGCAGAAACCATTAGGATATGCAGCACATTCTTCGGAGGTAACGATAATCTGTTCTCCGAGAATATCAGATAGCATTGGTGCAATTAACTTTTCACACTCCCCATGTCCATTGCAAAATGGAACGGACATTTCGATATCCACATTTCCTGACTCAAGACTATAAATCTCGACATGCTCAACCTGGACACCGAATGCTTGAATGGACTCCAGAATTTGTTCTTCCTGCTTATGATGATTCTCTCTTTCGCGCTGGATCTCTTTTGCAAAGTTATCCATTACCTCGGAAACACCGAGGAGTTGATCTGCTACTAGTTTCCTGCTTTCCTGAACCTGTTTCTTTAATTTTTGGTTCGCTTGATAAAAGGTCAACTCCTGCCCAACTGCCTCATATACTCTTTTTGACCGGGTACAGTGCTTGTCCCATTCACGAGATAATTTAGGCGAAACTACGCCATCATTTTGATCCATCTCATGAATAATCTCTTCTAGATACCCATAGGTTGTATTAAAATTCTTCGCCCAGCACTGTTCCTTTTTAAAGCAAGTATTACAGGTTTTTTCCGTTACATGGCTCATAAAATAGTCCATTTCACGTTCATCTTCTCCATTGCTAGGCTTTGTTTCCATTTGTGAAAAACTATTTGAAAGTGCATGGAAGACACTTGAAAATTGAGCCACTCTTTGTGCCGTCACATCGCGCATTTTTCGCATGTATTTCTGTTGTTCTGTTGTATATTCTGGTGTACCAGGAATATATTTGGCCAATTTAGAAGTAAATAGCTGCGGTGTTAATAGGAAAAGTACAATCGCTGCAGCGGACTCCAATAATGTAATAGTTAATGGGCCCGAACCACCCTCCTGACCATACATTCCAATTAAAAGAGTTGCTATAAATAAACCAATCGCAACGCCTATTTTCTTCCCTTCTTTTAATAAACCGCCCAGTACCCCCGAAAACGCAAGCAGGCTCATATGATAGAAGCTTGAAACACTTGCAAGGCTAAAAATTAAACCCGTTACGACACCTACTGTCGAACCCACTGTGGCACCGGCAATAAATGAAAATACTAAAACCAGATAGCGAGACATAATATGCTCAAGTGATAAATCGTAAATTTTCCAGCCGATTGTTCCGGTCATGATTGAAGCAAGCATAATGATTAAGCAGACAATTTCCTCTGTTTTTAACAATTGTCTGCGCTTATTCAAGATTAATAAGGGGATGCTCTGTAAGAAGATTAGCGTTAGAATAAACGATAGACTGGCCTGAACACCAACCATCATTGCGTCATAAAGTGTCAGCTGCCTAGAAATAATAAAAGCCTCGGCTAATTTCCCCATCCCTAGAATGATGGCAACAAAAAATGGGATCATTCTCATTTCATTTTTAATCCATTTCTCACTAATTCGATAAATAACTAGAAAAAGAATGGATACCAAAAATGTAAATGCTGCATTCTTCAATGAGACAGTTGCTGCGCCCGCAACCAATCCTACTAGTGCCAGTGGAGACCGATCTCTTTTTATTAAAAAGACTGCAGCGAAAAAAGGCAGACTAAAGGGAGCAAGCGTGGATAGTATCAAAGCTCTTCCTAATAAGAAACCTACAATCAGTAACAGGTAACCCTTTATAAGAAAGAAGGATTCAACTTTTAATTGGAATTTTTTCAAGACGCCGTCCCAAGACCATTTAGAGGATCGAAAGTTAACCTCTCCGACCGGTTCTAGTAAACTCCGTTCTAGCTTTTCCATAAGTCACACTCCTCTATTAATTCTTGTTAAAGACTATTATAAAATTAATAGATTCAGAATTTTGTCAAATTAGTGAACGTATGCAAAGTTTCGTTCGACGGTTTCCACTATATTTATTCAAATAATGTTGACAAATCGAAAGGATGTCGGAATACGGAATAACTAAAAAAACTAATTGACACTATTAGTTTTCACCTGTATTATATTCATTGTGTCTTGAATACTTGGCGGTGTAGCTCAGCTGGCTAGAGCGTACGGTTCATACCCGTAAGGTCGGGGGTTCGATCCCCTCCGCCGCTATCTATTAAAAAGCGTCGACTTTTTCGACGCTTTTTTATTTTTGGCAAACAAAAAAGACAAGCCGCTTGACCTGTCTTGAATAGGCAATATATGTTTTTTATAAATAAGCAACAAGTTAACCCCTTCTAGCTCCTCTTCCGCCACGCTTAGATTCCGTATGACGTTTTAAAGAAGTTAAACGATCCTCACTATCTTTTAAAAACTTCGCCATTTTTGACTCGAACGTCTCTACTCTAGGAGCATTCCGATCATTTTGTCTGCCCTGACGAGGACGTTGTGAATGTGAGTTCGAGTGTGAATGGGATCTTTGCGGCGCCTCAGGTCTATCTTTTGCCTTTTTTATGGATAGCCCAATTTTCCCATCTTTCTCGACATTGATGACTTTAACCTCTACTTGGTCACCAACTTTAAGATGATCATTGATATCTTTCACATAATTGTCAGCAACCTCACTGATGTGTACGAGTCCAGTTGAGCCATCAGGCAGCTCCACAAAAGCTCCGAAATTTGTAATCCCTGTTACCTTTCCTTGTAACTTGCTGCCTACTTCGATTGACATAAAAAGAATTTTCCTCCTTAAGAAATAAAAAAATCATACCTGTTTTATATTATACAAAATGGCAAAAAAAAGTGTCAATAAGACTAGTTATTGTTTGTTTTTACCTTTTTTTCTTCTGGTATATTGAAGATAATTTCACCATTTTCCGAGAAAAAATATTCTTTTCTAGCAAGCTTAGCAAGGTATTCATCATCATTAAGCTTTACGATATCTTCTTTAAGGATTTGCTGTTGTTTTTTTAATTGCGTCAGCTCTTGTTCCAGCTGTCTCTTTTGTGCCACTTTTTTATCCAAAGTCGAGGATTGGGAAATAAAGCTAGTAATCATTAAATATGACATGACAGCAGCAAATACTAAAAACAAGGAAAGTCTTCTATATAATAATTTCCTTTTCCTAGCTGAAGCAATTTCTGCTACTTCTTGCTGGTGGACATAAGTTGATTGGATTTTGGCTATATTCTTTTCTTTTACTGAACTCAGTTCCCATCCCTCCTTACTCTTTTGGTTTTTTCCACTTTTTGCTCCACTTTACTAAATAGTTCTTGATTTCCATAAAAATTCCTGCCGTTTTATTATATAACTTCTCGACGTATTTTTTAATACTTTTCGGCAAAAGTTTCCAAAGAATTAATATTATCTTCACGATTGGCACCCATAGTACCTTAAGAATAAACAATAAAACCTTTAAAATAAATTTGACAAGGGAAAAAGTCCCCCTGCCAAGTAGAATAATAATAGAAATTAGCAGCTGAATGATGCCTACGACAGGTTTATAGATAAGCAGTTGGAAAGTCCTTCTTAAAAACTGATAAAGTGCTATTACACTTCTTATCATGAATTCAAGTAATTTTAAGTATATACCTTTAAATAAACTTTGATAGGCCGCGAATCCGCAAAGAAGGGCAACGAAAATGTAGAAACGTAACTCTCCATTGTTAACAAGGAATAGAATGTAAAAGATAATTAGTGCTTGAATGACCCAAAACATCAAGTCATTAATAAAAACAATCCATGACTTTCGGTTAGGCCGGTCTAAGAAACGCTGATAGGTATCAAACATAACTCCAAACAGCGAACCCATCCCAATCATTGAAAGCATGGTGAGGAATTGAGTGGAGAGTGTCATCGGAACAACTTACTAAAGAACCCTTTAGCTTTCTCCCCATGCTGTTCATCTAAGTACACTAAGTCAAATATCTTTCCCTTAATGGAGACAATCCCCTTTTCTACATCGAGGTTTTTCATTTGCAGGTTTTGCCCTTTAATCGCTAAAAATCCCATAGAAGTTTCTAATAAGAACTCCTCATTATCAAAGCTCTCTACTTGTTTAACACCTGTTATATCGAGAAGTTTTCTTCCCCTCATGATGACATCATGCTCTGGAACAGTACTTTTGACAGGATTTGTTTCATAATATTGGCTCATCATTCATCCCTCACAATCATTTGTACAACCATTTATTACATTTTTATGTAAGGGATAAATGAATTAGAACAAGCCTTTTCGGTGCTATGATTAGAACTGTGTTTCGCCAATTCTTTCGTCTTTAATAATCGTGTACATTTCAGCTGCTGCTTCTTTGCGAGTTGTATCTTGAATTTGATCAATTCTTGCTGTAACCAGTCTTTGTCCAAGACGGATTGTAATTTCGTCACCAACTTTTACTGTGGAACTTGCTTTAGCCTCTTTTCCGTTTATGAGAATTCTCCCTTGATCGGAAACCTCTTTTGCCAGAGTCCTTCTTTTTATTAGTCTTGATACCTTTAAATACTTATCTAATCTCATTAAATGCTCCCCCGTTTCTAAAGTCCTTTTGATTTTGCTTCATCCCAAAATTGATCAAGCTCCTCAAGTGAATGCTCCTCAATAGACTTACCGCTTTTCTTTACATTTTCTTCTATAAATCGAAATCTTCGAATAAACTTTTCATTGGTTTCAAATAACGCCTCTTCAGGATGTATTTCCAGAAACCTTGCGACATTCACAAAAGCAAACAGGATATCACCAAATTCTTTTTTAGCCTCAACAAAACTTGCCTGCATTATCTCATTCTCAAATTCCTCAAGCTCTTCTTTCACTTTCTTCAGAGCTGGTGTTATTTCCTGCCAATCAAAGCCAACTTTTGCCGCTTTCTTCTGAATTTCGTAAGCTCTTAATAAATTCGGCAACGATTTGGAAATACCCTCAAGCAGAGAGGATTCTGTTTCGCCCTTTTCCTGCTTCTTAATTTCCTGCCAGTTACGAAGAACTTCTTTAGAATCCTCTGCTTTCTTATCGCCAAAAACATGTGGATGTCTGCGAATCATTTTCTCCGATAGTACCTCAATGATATCCTCAATCGCAAAGTAGCCTTCATCCTCACCGATTTGGGCGTGAAGCATAACCTGCAGCAAAACATCACCGAGCTCCTCTATTAAATGGTCAATATCACCACTATCAATCGCTTCGATTACTTCATAGGTTTCTTCAATCAAGTACTTTTTTAATGACTCGTGTGTTTGTTCCTTATCCCATGGACAGCCATTCGGACCTCTTAATACAGCAATAATCTCCCGCAGCTTGGAGAAATTTTTCAGCATGATTTGTTCATCCTGTACAGGAGGTACATAAACAGACGTCAGATTATCAAGGGTTACTTTTCGATCTAACTCATACAAAGGAACCCGCTCAATGCGTTCATTCCTGCCTCCCGCGGCCGTAACAATGACAACCTCATAATCATCAGGAAGTCTTTCCATAAGGGTTAGTTTAATATTTGAAGCGACAAACTGGTCATAGACCTGACTTATAAAAATATGCTGATCTATTTGCAGCTGACTGGATTTGAGCAAGGTTCCATCTAAAAGCTGAAAACCATCTACAGGATCAATTTTTAGTGATTGAAAAATGGCATCAATAAAGCTTTGACCACCGCCAATGATGATGTCTACATCCTCTTTTGAGCCAAATTCCAGAAGCAGCTGCACCGTTCTTTCGGCGACAAGAGGATGACCTGGAACCGCATAAATCACCTGCTCCGTTTTTGCTTTTTCCAGCAGGGTCTGGACAATTTCTTGATATACCTCTTCAAATTGGTCATGCTTTTCATAAATGAAATCAAATGATGAAAAGCCCAGTCCTTCTTGAACTAGTTCTGCAATAACGGGATGTTCCTTTGTTCTTAAGTAAACATGATCTGCCTTCATTAACTTCTTATAAACGCCTAATGGGAGCTGTTCAAGATCTCCCGCTCCTAAACCGAGAACTTCAATTGTTTTGCCCATATATTTCTAACTCCTATTCTTCTTAGGTAATAAAAGGCTTAATTTGCTGCCGAAAGGAAATAATGATAATTCTTTTTCCAAAAAGACGCCCCCTCTAATGATAAAAAACAAGAAAAGGAATCCTCCTGAAACGGCACCTCCGAGCGCCTGTATAGCTGCCATTATCCTTTCGGTTCCAACCGGAATGGTAATCATATCTGTTAAGGCTAGACAGCCTTTTAAAAGGAGTACCATCATGAAAGCAGCTGTCATAAGGGTGCGAAGGAAGTGAAACGATAGCAGCGGTATGTGTTGCATTTTTTTAAATTTCATGTAAAGAATGCAGCAAGCAAAAACTAACGTGATGATGGTTGCATAAGCTGCCCCCATGGTCCCAAATGCCGGTACAAAAAAATGATTTAAAATGTATTTTAAAGGAAAGGCTGCTAGAACGATTACAGCAGGAAAAAGCAATGACCCCAGCCCCTGCATGATCGCAATAATCGTCGTAATGATTGAGCTAAGGAGAATAACAAAACTAAGAACTCCTAATACGGATGAACCTGAGTTATTCTCAAATAGCATAATATTGGCTGGTTCAATAATTGCCCATAGGCCCACAGAAGCTCCGACACC
This sequence comes from Neobacillus sp. NPDC093182, assembly GCF_044754045.1. Taxonomy (NCBI): domain Bacteria; kingdom Bacillati; phylum Bacillota; class Bacilli; order Caryophanales; family Bacillaceae; genus Neobacillus; species Neobacillus sp. NPDC093182. The sequence goes on along the minus strand of NZ_JBIVOI010000026.1, from coordinate 46,160 downwards.
AATGACGACTGCAATTCTTAAAGCCAGCTGAATTTTATCCTGTAAGAAGGACATGTCCTTTTTTATTCTTGCACTTGTTATTAACGGTACAAGTGACAAGGACATGGATGCAGCAACAATAGTCCCTAACTGGATTAATGGCTGCCCGCGATCAAATATTCCCTTTATCCCCTTGGCCATTTCTTTCCCATATCCATTCTCTGTTAATAAAGAGTAAAGGTTCAATGCATCAGCCATTTGTATCAAAATCATCAACATGCCGCTGATACAGATTGTCAGACCTTGATAGGCCAGCGTTCTTAAAATAATGCCAGCCTCTCGATAATAGCCCGACAGCATTCCTTTTCGTGGAGCAATTACTCCCCATTCTTTACGAATCCAAAGGAATGTAAACAAAATAATGGCTGAAACCATACTCCCAGTAATCGACCCAAACATGGCCCCTCCGCCAATTAGATACAGCGAATAACCCAGCTTGGTTAGAACATATGCCAAAAAAAGAATGGTGAAAGCCCTTATTAATTGTTCACCCACCTGTGATATGGCCGTTGGCACCATGTCCCCCTTCCCCTGATAATAGCCTCTCAAAATAGAGGCAATCGGAAATAATAAAAAGACAATCGAGACAACCCTAAGTAAAATGGCTAACTTCTCGTCATTCATCCAAATAGCGATATAATCGGAACCAAAATATAGAATAAGAAAACATATAAGTCCAAATAACTGTAAAATCATGAACGAGATAAATAAAAGCCGTCTTATGTTCTCATGGTCACCTTTTACCTTTTGTTCAGCATATAACTTAGAAATAACCACCGGAAAACCTGTTGTCGCCAAGACCATGGCAAGACCATAAAATGGGTATACCTGCTGATATATGTAAAAGCCAACATCCCCAACAATATTTTGAAACGGAACCCGATATACAGCACTTAGGATTTTTGTAACTAATGCTGCAACGGCTAAAATAAAAGCCCCCCTAAAAAGAGCCTTTGACTGGTTTACGTGCTTCATTTTTTATCTCCTAACTAACGTAACTCGTGTGTATTATAGCATATTATAAAGCGGAAGCGCCTTGTTCAGGGGCGACATGTATAAGACGAGCCGGCGAGAAGGTTGGTCTCTACCTTCTTGACAGCGGCTTATTCCCGTAAACCCTGTTCTCTTGATTTATCGGCACTATAAACCTCTTTTAGTTCCCGTAAATCCTGTTCTCTTGATTTATCGGCACTATAAACCTCTTTTAGTTCCCGTAAACCCTGCTCTCCTGATTTATCGGCCTATGAGCCTCTTTTAGTTCCCGTAAATCCTGCTCTCTTGATTTATCGGCACTATAAACCTCTTTTAGTTCCCGTAAACCCTGCTCTCTTGATTTATCGGCACTATAAACCTCTTTTAGTTCCCGTAAATCCTGCTCTCTTGATTTATCGGCACTATAAACCTCTTTTAGTTCCCGTAAATCCTGCTCTCTTGATTTATCGGCACTATGCACCTCTTATTGTTCGAGTTCCGAGGAGCCACAACTAGACAAGCTTATGACCCAGAGCCCCCTTGGCACTCCTCAGAAAAGCTAACGCTTTTCTTTCGTGCGATGTATCGCTTCCGAAGCCTACTCTTGCTCAGCTGGATTATCGAGAAAAATAAAAAAGACAGCTAAGGCTGCCTCTTTTATTTGTGAGAATAATATTAGTTCTACGACTCCATTTGTCTTGCTAAAAATCCAGCAGCAGTTTCAACAGCCTTTTTCTCTACTTCCCCAAGGGTTCCTTCTTTTGAATAGATGATAACTGCTCCAATTGGATCGCCGTTTGCAATGATTGGTCCAATTGTATAAGATGAAATGGTTTCATCGTTGCCATCGGCTAACGAAATATCACCTTGCTGCGTGACAAGGACCGAAGTACGGTCTTCCATTGTTTTTTCAACTAAATCGCTTATATTTTTATTTAGATAATCTTTTTTAGAACTGCCTGCTAATGCAATATAACTGTCCCTATCACAAATTAATACCGGGTTTCCGAGGCTGTCAAAAAGGGCTTCTGCATACTCTTTGGCAAAATCGCTTAACTCGCTGATTGGTGAATACTTCTTTAAGATAACTTCTCCATCTCGATCCACAAAGATCTCTAACGGATCCCCCTCACGGATACGCAGCGTTCTGCGTATTTCTTTGGGAATGACCACACGACCCAAATCATCGATTCGACGAACTATTCCAGTTGCTTTCATCCAATGTTGCCTCACTTTCATCTGATGATTTTACTAACTTGGTTATGATAATCCTTCCTGTAGATGGAATCATCACCAACTTTGAACTTAGTATCTTTCATCTGGAAAGTTCTATACACATTCGTAATATTTTTTCACAAACAGAAAAATTATCCTATTACTGGAGAATTTAACTCCTGCCAATTTACATAGTTATACAGGATTTTCCTGACCCTTTTTTGCAGCTTGAAGCCCCTTTATCATCTCAAATGCAATATTTAGCCAGTGTGCAGTTTCTGTCCCTTTAATCTGAAGGGTCATTTTTAGTTTCTGGCCCTCCATTCCAAGACCAATCATTCTTGGATATTTACTGCTGATAGCAAATACCTTTTGTCCGTCAATTGTGCTGCTGGCTCGTTCATTGACTAAAATGGTTATCTCCTGTTTAGCTTGTTTAATGCTTTCAACACCCGCTAGAAGCGCATAAACCTTCATTTCTGCCACCTGGAATAGATAATCAACTTCTTCAGGATATTCACCAAAACGATCAAGCATCTCTGCTTGAAGTTCTTCAATATCTTCCAGTGTTTGCAGGCCTCTAAAACGCTTATACATTTCAATTTTTTGATGACCATCTTTAATGTAGGTATCAGGGATATAGGCATCTAGTTCTAAATCAATTTCTACAGAAGCTTTTTGCTCTGCCTTCAAATCACCTTTTCTTTCCTCAATTGCTTCTTTTAGCATTTGAGAGTACAGATCAAATCCTACTGAATCGATGAATCCATGCTGCTGTGCCCCTAGTAAATTACCTGCACCCCTAATGGATAAATCACGCATAGCGATTTTAAAACCGGAACCAAGCTCCGTAAATTCCTTTATTGCCTGTAATCGTTTTTCCGCTACTTCTGTCAATACCTTATCCTTCCGGTGCGTGAAGTAAGCATATGCCACACGATTTGACCTTCCAACACGGCCGCGAAGCTGATAAAGCTGTGAAAGTCCCATCCGATCAGCATCATAGACAATTAACGTGTTTACATTAGGAATATCTACCCCGGTCTCAATGATGGTTGTGCTGACTAGCACATCAAACTCACCGGATAAAAAGCTGAGCATTACCGATTCCAATTCATTTTCTGACATTTGCCCATGTGCAAACGTGACACGAGCATCTGGAACAAGCATGGAAATTTCTTCGGCCTTCCGTTCAATATCTTCCACTCTGTTATATAAAAAGTATACTTGTCCGTCACGTGCCAGCTCTCTCTCGATTGCTTCTCTGACAAGCGAACCATTGTATTCCATTACATACGTTTGAACGGGGAAACGGTTCTCTGGCGGTGTTTCAATAACAGATAAATCACGAACACCGAGCATGGACATATGAAGTGTTCTCGGTATCGGTGTTGCCGTTAATGTTAAAACATCGATATTTGTTTTTAACCTTTTTATCTTTTCTTTGTGGGTTACCCCAAATCTTTGCTCTTCATCAATGATTAATAAACCTAAATCACGATAAACGATATCTTTCGAAAGGATACGATGTGTTCCAATTACCACATCGACTGTACCTGCTTTTAATCCTTTAATGGTTTCTGTTTGCTGCTTTTTAGAACGGAAGCGGCTTAAGAGACCAATATTGATTGGATAGTCTTGGAATCTTTCTCTCATCGTCTCAAAATGCTGCTGGGCCAAAATCGTTGTTGGTACAAGCAGTGCCACTTGTTTACCATCAGCAATCGCTTTGAAGGCAGCACGAATCGCGACCTCTGTTTTTCCATAGCCAACATCACCGCAAAGTAAGCGGTCCATTGGTCTAGATCTTTCCATATCCTTTTTAATCTCATGGATGGACCGAAGCTGGTCCTCAGTTTCCTGGTAGGCAAAAGCCGTTTCAAACTCCCTCTGCATGTCCCCATCCGGAGAAAAGGCATAACCTACAGCAGCTTCGCGTTCTGCATAAAGCTTAATTAGATCATCGGCAATGTCTTGAACGGAGGATTGAACTTTCTTTTTAACCTTTTTCCAATCACTGCCGCCGAGCTTATAAATTTTTGGCTCTTTGCCTTCTGAAGCAACATACTTCTGAACAAGATCAATTTGCTCGACTGGAACATAAAGCTTATCTGTCCCATGATATCGAAGATGGAGATAATCCTTATGAACACCATTTATTACCAGAGTCTCAATACCTAAGTATTTTCCGATCCCATGGTTAACATGAACAACATAATCCCCGACTTTAAGTTCAGAATAACTCTTAATCCTTTCGGCATTTGAAAGCTTTTGTCTATTAGTAGATTTTTTGACACGTTTAGTAAAAAGCTCTTCCTCTGTAATGACAGCAAGCTTTTGAATTGAAAGCTCGAATCCAGTTTGCAGGTTCCCTTTCATAATCTGCACTTTTCCAGGTAATAGCTGCTGGCCGCTGCGTGCAATGGAGGCGTCTATTTCATAATCCTCTAAAACTCGTTCTAATTTTTTTACTCTTTCATCATCTGGTCCTAAAAAGAGAACCGAATAATTTCCTTTTTTCCATCTGTCGACTTCTGATTTCAGCAGGTGCATTTGTCCATGGAAATTTTGCATTTGTTTACAGGAAACATTGATAATATTTTGCGGACTCGTATTCGCAACATGACGAAGAAACAAACTCATATATAGAATCGGAAACTCGTTCTTTTGAAGCAGCCCGTGTAAATCATGGGAAATAGCCAAATCATGAATAATTTGACCTTCACTAAGCAGGGCAGTATACCATTCTGCCTCTTCTTTTATTAATGAGTCATTCATCTCTTGGACCCGGCTTATTTCATCAATAAAGACCATTCCATTAGAAGGAAGATAGTCTAGTAAACTAGTACCCCCTTCGTATGCTAGTGAAAGATATTTAAATACATGATCTGGTTTATGACTATTTTTTAATTGCTCGAGCTCATAACTAATATTTTGCGAGAGCTGAATTTTTGCTTTATCGTCCTTTAATTTCCGCAGACTTTTTGCTAACCCATCCTCCAGATTACCAATTAACCGGCTATAATTCTCTGCCTCAAAAAGAACCTCCGTAGCAGGTCCAATTAAAACTTCACCTGTTTTCTCAATGGAACGCTGGTCTTCTAAGGAAAAATAGCGGATTGAATCAATCTCCGTATCAAATAATTCAATTCTTATCGGATTGCTCACGGTAAGTGGATAAATATCAATGATCCCGCCCCTGATACTAAACTCACCCGGTGTCGAAACCATATCTACCCGAACATATCCCATCTTAACAAAAGTGGTTAGTACCTCTGCTACATCAAGGTCATCACCTATCTTATAGGTCAGCTGGTACTTCTTCCAGACGTTTTTTGGAGGAATGACTTTTCTTAGCCCAGCAATAGGAACAATCATAATACCCTTTTTTTTCTTACTAAAATGGTTTAAGGCCTCAATCCTTTGTGCCTTTAACTCTGGACTCGCAATACTCATTTCAGCAGCTATTAGTTCATTTGCTGGGAAAAGAAAAACTTCATCCTCACTTAATAGATTTACAATATCATCATATAGTTTTTGTGCTTGCAAGAGATTATGGGTAATAAATAGAATCGGTCTGTTCATCTGCTCGTAAATAGCAGCGGTTAGGACTGTTCTAGAAGAACCCGACAATCCAGCAATAAGCTGTTCCTTCAAGCCCTCTTGGACTCCAGATATGATAGAGTGAATATCTTCTTGATCTAGAAATAATGATTTTAAACCTTTCAAAAGCCCGTTCCTCCTCTCTCCTGAATCTTTTTTAGTATTTTAACGATACGTTAATATTTTAAAAAATAGAAAAATGCTTTGGAGTGCTTCCAAAGCGGTTTAATGAATGAGGAAATCATATTGGTGATAATCTGGATTTCTTTCTAATGCCTCCTGACAGTCCTCACATATGGCTGTAATGTTAATATTACCAGACAGATCATACGCGACCATCTCTTGTCTTTCCTGCTCCGTTAATTTATGAAGACCGAGTGCTTCGCTGTGTATCGATGACTGTTCAATGGAGCCTAGGTTCGTGCCGCAATGACGGCAATGGTAATGAATGGCCACTCAGGTACCCTCCCTATTCTACTACTATTAATAATAGTATTTACGGTGAAAAGGGAAGTTATTCATTTGATTTCTTCATAAAAAAAGAATTGTTTTAGTTTATGATAGTAAAGGTTATCTCATGAACGAATTACTGATTAAATTCATTCATTACCTGTAAAAATGGCTTTTCTAACCATGACTTACATGCTTCAGCACTCTTTTTTACTGCTTCCTTTGTTAATGGAGATTCCTCTTCGTTGAACCGTCCCAACACATAATCAGGAACTTTCATACCGTTTCTAGGTCGATCAATCCCAATCCTTATTCTGTTAAATTCTTGGGTCCCAAGATGTGCCACTGTGGATTTTATACCGTTATGCCCGCCAGCACTTCCTTTTTGGCGAAGCCTGATTTTTCCGGCTGGCAAGTCCAGATCATCGTAGATGACAACAAAATCTTCTAATTCAATCTGGTAATAGTCCATTGTCGCTCTAATGGATTCTCCAGAGAGATTCATATAAGTCAGCGGTTTTAATAAAACTACTTTTTCACCTTTATGAAAACCAATTCCAAATAGTCCTTTAAATTTTGATTGATTTAATGGAATATCTAATTGGTTCGCAAGCTCATCAATGACTTCAAATCCAATATTATGTCTCGTGTTTTCATACTGCTTCCCAGGGTTTCCTAAACCAACAATTAATTTCATTCTTATCCTCTCTTTCGGCCCAGTCCACCTGTTAAATAATTTTCGGAGCATTCTTTTCTCTCCCACTTAATAATACGTCTTTTTTAAATTAAATGCGACAAAAGACGTAACCCATTTAAGGTTACGTCTGAAAAATATTGTCTAGCTGCAGCGCCTAGGGGCTCGGGGTCATAAGCCAATCCGTCAAGAATGTTAAAGAGCAACCTTCTCGCCGGCTCGTCTTATGCCTGTCGCCCCTGTGCACAAAGGGAAGCTCCTTAGAATAAACTTCGCAGGAACAAGCTGTGCTTGTTCCGAAGGCGCTTCCGCTTTTCTATTCACCCACTGGATCAGTTTCTCTGCCTTCTTCGTTATCGGGGTGGCCGCCTTCTTGCTGCTCACCTGCATTGATTTCCTCTTCTTGTCGAGGAGGCAGAATGCTGGCGATTACTTCATCTTCTTCATGATTGATCGTAAATGATCCTTGAAAAAGGATATCGGAAACCTTCATTGTTTCGCCCACCTGGAGGTTACTTACATCTACTTCAATTTGCTGTGGAATTTCTGATGGAGTAGAGGTAATCGATAATTCATGAACAGACTGCTGAAGAACACCGCCATCCTTTACCCCGGCAGCCTCGCCAGTTAGGACGAGTCTAACAGTTACATTAATCTTAGAGGATTTATCAACGGCCAGAAAATCAACATGGATGATTTCCTTTTTAATAAAATCCTCTTGATAGTCAGATAAAATAACATCATGCTTACTGCCGTCTATATCAAGTGAAATAACTCCGTTCCTGCCTACATTTCGAATCGTTTTTGTTAAATCAGCAGAGCTGACAAAAACAGGTTTACTTTCAACCTTCCGCCCATAAATGACAGCAGGAATGTTACCAGTCTCTCTAATCCTTCTTAACTCCGAACTGCGTAATTCCTTACGTTCCTTTGCTTGTAAAACCGTACTCATGCGTTTAGTCACCTTCCTAGTTTTGTTCTTAACTGTCTCTATAAAAATTCCCCAAAACAGGAAGGTCTAAACATTTTATTTGATTAAAAAGCGGAAGCGCCTTGTTCAGCCCCGAGGGGCTAGGCGCTGGAGCTAGATTCGATTAATCAAATAAAGTACTTACAGATTGTTCTTCATGAACACGGATAATTGCTTCGCCCATTAAAGGTGCTACAGAAAGCTGAATGATTTTATCTGTCTTTTTCTCTTCCGGCATAGCGATAGAATTTGTAATAACTAATTCTTTAATTTTTGAATTTTGAATTCTTTCCATCGCTGGTCCAGATAAAACAGGGTGAGTACAGCAAGCATATACTTCTTTTGCACCGTTCTCTACGAGCGCATTTGCAGCAAGTGTAATGGTCCCTGCTGTATCAATGATATCATCAATTAAGATTGCAATTTTCCCTTCGATATTACCGACAATATTCATTACCTCGGCAACATTCGGCCGTGGACGACGTTTGTCAATAATCGCAATAGGTGCTTTTAATCGTTCAGCTAATTTCCGAGCTCTTGTTACACCGCCATGGTCAGGAGAAACGATAACGATGTCGCCATTAAATTCTCGCTTTTTAAAGTATTCCGCTAAGATCGGTACGCCCATTAAGTGATCGGTTGGAATTTCAAAGAATCCTTGAATCTGTGGTGCATGTAAGTCTAAGCAGATAACACGGGTCGCCCCTGCTGTTTCAAGAAGGTTTGCTACTAATTTAGCCGTAATCGGCTCACGAGCACGTGCTTTACGGTCCTGACGCGCATAGCCATAGTATGGCATAACAATATTGATTGTCTTCGCAGAGGCTCTTTTCAAGGCGTCTATCATGATTAACAATTCCATGATGTTTTCATTAACAGGTGAGCTAGTCGATTGAATGACATATACATCACAGCCGCGGATACTCTCTTCGATATTAATTTGAATTTCTCCATCACTAAATCTTGTTACAGAGCTTTTTCCTAATTCCACACCAATAACCTTGGCAATTTCTCTCGCTAAAGGCAGATTTGAATTTAGACTAAATACCTTTAAGTTTGGATCTAAGTATTGATTCGACATAATGCCCTCCAATATTCATGCTTATTTTTTCTTATTAAGCTTATCGACGTAGTTTTCCTTATTTACCTGCTGTGCACGTGCAATCGATAATGCATTGCCAGGAACATCCTTTGTAATCGTTGAACCTGCAGCAACGTACGCGCCTTCTCCAACGGTCACCGGCGCAACTAGATTAGAGTTACAGCCTATAAAGACTCCATCCTCAATCCTGGTCAAAAATTTATTTTTTCCATCATAATTAACCGTTATCGATCCACAGCCGATATTAACATCACTGCCAACCTCGGCATCGCCGATATAGCTAAGGTGAGAAGCCTTGCTTCCTTTACCGAATACAGCCTTTTTAATCTCAACAAAGTTCCCAATTTTCACTTCATCATGAATGTCAGAATCAGGTCTAATATGTGCAAATGGACCGATATTAACAAGAGAGCCAATCGAACTATTATAAGCGGCAGATTGACGGATTACCGTTTCATCTCCTACTTCGCATGTATCAATTTCTGAGTTAGGGCCGATTTGGCATTCTGAACCAATAACCGTCCTGCCTTTTAAGATTGTACCTGGAAGAACAATTGTATCCTGACCGATTACAACATCTGATTCGATGTATGTATTCGCAGGGTCAATAATCGTGACACCATTACGCATATGACTTTCATTTATACGGCTGCGCATAATTCTTTCTGCTTCAGCCAAAGCAACTCTATCATTAACACCTAACGTTTCTTCAAGATCAGTCGTTTGGAACGCAGTAACTACTTCTCCCTGATTTTTAAGGATTTCAACTACGTCCGGCAGGTAAAATTCGCCTTGAACATTATCGTTTGAAACCTTCTTCAATGCTTCAAACAAAGCAGCATTATCAAAACAATAAGTACCTGTATTAATTTCATTTATTTCCCGCTCTGTCTCTGTTGCATCTTTATGTTCAACAATTTTTTCAACAAAGCCATTTTCATTTCGAATAATTCGCCCATATCCTGTCGGGTCATCAATTCTTGCTGTAAGAATTGTTGCCTTTGCAGATAATTCCTCATGATGTTTAAATAATGACTCCATCGTTTCTGCTTTAATTAGAGGCGTATCACCACAAACTACAATGGTAACCCCTTCTTTACCCTCTAAGCTCTGCTGTGCCTGCATAACGGCATGTGCTGTTCCAAGCTGCTCCTCTTGCAGGGCATAATGGCTTTCTTCCCCTAATTGTGCTTTTACCAGTTCAGCTCCATGACCAATCACGGTAACCAATTCTTGAATATTTAGCTTCTTCACTTCATCAACAACATGTTGAACCATCGGCTTACCACAAACAGGATGTAATACTTTATATAGCTTTGACTTCATCCGGGTGCCTTGTCCTGCGGCCAAAATCACAGCATAACGATTAGACATGAACAGTCCTCCAATTTACCTTTTTATCCATACTCTTTTCTCAATTGTTGTTGCTTTTCGAAGTAAAATACGATTGATTGAGCACTATTTTTATATAAAAAGCCTTCACTTTATGAGAAAAGAGCCTGTAAACTTCGTTATAAAGCCCAAAATATCTTATTCCACGTTAAAATCGGCTTTATGATTTTAACAAACATGTTTATTAAAACAGCCTTATCCATTAAAAATATTAACGTAATTAGTCAGTCATTTCAAGGAATGTAAGAAAAGTGTCCGAATTTGTTATTTTGAAAAAATTAGAAGGAAACAACAGGAGGATGTATGGGGGAGAAATAAAAAAAGAGCACTACTTGTGTAGTAGGCTCTAGTTGAATACTACTTTCTAGGAAGCTCCGGCTTCTTCAAACTCTACTTCTAATTCACCTAAGCGGTGGTACTCAGCCAGTACAGCTTCTTGAATTTTTCCTCGCGTACCAGAGTTGATTGGATGCGCAATGTCACGAAATTCTCCGTCTGGAGTACGTTTACTTGGCATAGCGACAAATAAACCATTGTTGCCGTCAATAACGCGGATGTCATGAACAACGAATTCATTGTCTAATGTAATTGATGCAATCGCTCTCATACGGCCATCCGTGTTAACACGGCGTAATCTTACGTCTGTTACTTCCATGTGCTCACACCCTTTTCTTATGTTAAAAAGCTAGTGTTATTAATTCAACATGGTTTCTAGTAAATCCTTCTTAATCTATTAAATATTTTAAAAATATTTTAGACAAAATGGTGAACATTTTTAAAAGTCAGATATTTCAGTGTTAAATATAGTGGTTATAGAATAAAATAAAAAAACGCTCGATTATTTCACGAGCGCAATGACTTCAATTTCCACCAATGCGTCTTTCGGTAATCTTGCTACCTCTACACAAGAACGCGCCGGTTTATTGGTTGAGAAATATTCACCATAGACTTCATTAATTGCTGCAAAGTCATCCATACTTTTAATAAAAACAGTAGCCTTCACGACTGTTTCAAACGAAGCCCCTGCAGCTGTGAGCACGGCATCCAAATTTTTAAAAACTTGATGAGTCTGTTCTTTTATACCGCCCTCGATCATAACTCCCTCTGCAGTAAGCGGGATTTGACCAGAACTATAAAAAAGATTATTTACTATAATTCCTTGAGAATATGGTCCTATAGCGGCAGGCGCTTGATTTGTTTGAACAACTTTCATACTATTCCTCCGTTCTGCGTTTAAAATAATTACCTTCTGTAACCTGAATTCTCTTTTCTTTTACGTCCACATCCGTTAACTTAACCAGTGATTTGTATTCATCAACGAGTCGTTCTTCAATTTTTTCGGCTTCAACTAAAACGGCTATACCAGCTACTTGGGCATTAAATTCTTCCAGCAGGCTGATCATTCCCATTACTGTTCCGCCTGCTTTCATAAAGTCATCGACAATCAAGACCCTGGAGCCCTGAGCTAAACTTCTTTTTGAAAGAACCATCGTTTGAATTCTTTTGGCAGATCCAGAAACATAGTTAATGCTCACAGTTGGACCTTCCGTTACTTTACTATCTCGTCTTACGATCACAACAGGTGTATTCAACTGACTCGCTACAGCATAAGCAAGAGGAATCCCTTTTGTAGCTACTGTCATGACCACATCGATTTTAGTATTCACATAAGCTGACGCAATAATCCGGCCTGCTTTTTGGACAACGGATGGGTCACCCAAAATATCAGTTAAATACAAGTAGCCTCCTGGTAAAAGACGGTCAGGGTGTTCAATTAGCGAACATAACTCATTCACAAATGGTCTTGCCTCTTCATCACTTACATTTACAAAAAATTTCACTCCACCCGCCGCACCAGGTACTGTTTGCAGCGTTCCAATTCCTCTTTGTTCAAAGGTCTCCTTAACAATAGCTAAGTCTTCACTGATTGAAGATTTCGCAGAAGAGTAACGTTCAGCAAAGAAGGTAAGCGGTACCAGTTGGCGCGGATGATCAAGTAAATAGCTCGTCATATCAATCAATCGTTCACTGCGGCGAAACTTCATAGCAATCCTCCAAAAAGACGAATATTCTATTTATAGGATATCACTAACGTACGTTTTTAATCAAGAGTGTGTCGTTCACCGAGCATCCTTACAGCAAATACTTGGTCACAAAATCCTCTCAGCCCGTTATAGATTCGATGCATTCTTGAATCGTGCTGGACAATCCCAAAAACGGTTGGTCCGCTTCCGCTCATCAGTACCGCATCCGCACCAAAACGCTTCATTTGCTCCTTAATCTGCGCTACCTCTGGATGAAGTTTTAATGTAACATCTTCCAGGACATTTCCGACATTTTCACATACACTTTGATAGTCATTGTTTTGAATGGCTTTGACCATCTCATCAATTTTAGGGTGCTTCATTCCATTTAAATCTAAACGGCGGTAAACCTCCGCTGTCGAAACACCAATAAACGGTTTTGCTAAAATGACCCAGCATGTTGGCGGAGCAGGAAGGTCAGTAATCATCTCACCTCTGCCCCTCGCTAAAGCTGTGCCTCCATACACACAAAATGATACATCCGATCCTATTTCCGAACCAAGACTAGCTAATTCGTCCAACGTTAAACCGAGTTCCCATAATTTATTAAGGCCCCTAAGGGTTGCAGCCGCATCACTGCTGCCCCCTGCTAGTCCAGCCGCAACAGGGATTGTTTTTTCGATTGTTATTTGGACCCCTTTTTTAACTTGGTATCGGTCCTTTAATAATTGTGCTGCTTGAAACGCTAAGTTCCTTTGGTCATCAGGAACATAACGGTTATGTGAAAGAATATGTATTTTATCCTGTTCTAATAATGTTAGTTCAACCCGGTCCGCCAAATCAATCGTCGTCATGATCATTTCAACTTCATGAAAACCATCCGGACGCTTATATAAAACATCCAAGGATAAGTTGATTTTGGCTGGTGCTTTTACTAAAAGCTTCACTACGCACACCTACACTTCTATCGTTCATATATTTTTTCCTATTTTACCACAAAACTTCTGATAGGAAAAAAGTCTATTAATAATATTTAACGCTGCTTTCGCAATGTTTGTTCTTTTAGTATTTTTTCAATCCTTCCTTGTGAGAAAGGTATTTGGACAGCTTTGGCTTTTTTAGTGCTTGCCTTGTCCGAATGAGACCTTCATTCAGACAGCTTCGGCTTTTTTTGGGGCTTGCCTTGTCCGAATGAGACCGGTATTCGAACAGCTTCCGCTTTTTTTGGGCTTGCCTTGTCCGAATGGGACCGGTATTCGGACAGCTTCGGCCTTTTTTGGGCTTGCCTTGTCCGAATGAGACCGGTATTTGGACAGCTTCCGCTTTTTTTGGGCTTGCCTTGTCCGAATGGGACCGGTATTCGGACAGCTTCGGCCTTTTTTGGGCTTGCCTTGTCCAAATGAGACCGGTATTTGGACAGCTTCCGCTTTTTTTGGGCTTGCCTTGTCCGAATGAGACCTGCAAGAACTCTTTTACATACCTTTGATTCAACAATTACCGATTTTATCAACAGTATTTCTGAAAAGAGCAATATTTAAAGACCAGGGGGATTCTACCCTCTGGCCTTACCGTGGTGTTTGTTTTGTTTAAACATGAGAAGCGCAGTGCTGCGTTTAAATTTACTGACTGCGAACAGCCTGTTTTAAGAGTTTCTGTTGTTTTTGATCAGCTGCTCTGAGGCTAGTTCGATTGCTCTTTTCACCATGTTCCCTGCATCCTTAGCTCTGATGCCGCCCCAGCCCTCTTTTTGAACGACATCGTAAAAACCTAGCTCTTTTGCTAGTTCTTCTTTAAATTGACTAGACATTACACCTCTTCTTCTTGCCATCTAAACAACCCCTTTTTTACACTCACGGCACTATTAGTATGGTATTAGGAGATTTTTTCATTAGTTTTTTATTTGGCTGTGTTAAATTGGTCCGTTGATTTGTGCTCCATGCGCTTCGCTTTCCGCGGGCGGTCCGTGGAGCCTCCTCAGCGCTAAAGCGCCTGCGGGGTCTCCCCTGCCCCGTCCTCCCGCAGGACATTGAATTTTACATCCTGAATCAGCCCACGCACGAAGAAAATGCGATAGCATTTTCGAGGAGTCTCGCGCCTTCCGCACAAATCAACTTAGTTACAAAGTCAAAAATATCTCTAACACAGCCATTTATAAAAAGCAAAAGGCAGAAAATCGGATGATTTTCTGCCTTAAAAATTGCCCTATATTCTAACTTAAAGCTATGTTTCCTGCTGCATCTTCATAGAAGGTTATTTGAACCGTTTCAGTAAGTACATCAGCATAGCTGTATGAAACTCGTTCAAATGAATTCTCTTCTTGATCTAACTCGATTACAAAAACCGAAGGGTACGTTTCGGCTAATACGCCTGATCGTTCGATTGTTTTTCTACGTCCTCCGTTTGCCTTGAGCAACAATCTTTTCCCTAAATTTGAATCAAGAGCCTTTTTGATATCGGCTAAGGTTTTTGGCATTCGGTCCACCTCACTGTGTAAAGTATATCACACTGACATAGTCCTTGTCAAATAAAAACATAAAATTATATCAGTCCGACAAAAAGATTGTCAATATCTTTTCTTCTACTTTTTCTCCTAATTTTCAACAATCATTATAGTTTCCTTAACAAGGGCGGATTATGTGTATATAAAAAAAAAAAGCCTTTATTTTTTTCCTAAAGACTTATGACTCTTCTTCCTGGACAGGATTATAAGGCATTCCTGTTCGTAGAACTCCTTTAGTTTCAATGCCTCCCAGTCCTTTTTCTCCTGTAAGTGTGTTTCGTAATACATCCCAAACATTGATACTTTCCATAAACGGCGTGAAGCTGATCTTCGCAACGATATAAACAGGGTCTAGTGCGTGTATATTGATTCGTGATGGGGAACTAGCAAAATTTGCTCCTGCATGTATCAAGGACTCAAAGTGTGATTGACAGGCACCTGCAAAAATGACGAGTTGATCTAAATGAGGTATTTTCCTGCGTGCCTCCTTGACGGTTTGGACGAAGTGTTTCGAATGGCGGTATGCATTAATATCTGTTATCTTCCCCTTCGCCTTTGAATAGGCATCATGGCCAGTAATGACTAAAATATCAGGACGGTATTGATCGATTAAACCACCAATTTTATTTGGCATTTCCTTTTCATTACAATGAATGCCATAGACAGGAATACCGATTTTCTCGTATAAAGTCATGCACTTTTGTAAGTAATCAGAGTCTCCATCTAAATGAAGAACCTTACCTGGCATTTGAAAGTAATTGGCGGGCTGAACATAACCGCCGGTTGCTTCATAATCCTGCCTTTGCTTTAGTAAATCAACGTCCTGTGCAAATAAACGGAAGGATTGCTCCTCAAGGGTTTTGTATTGCTGTACGATTTTTGACCTTACATTTGGATTTATCACTACTAAATCCTCGTAAGGTGCATCTGCCATCAAACGAATATCCTCACCATATAGGATTGCAAATTTCTGGCCATTTAGTGTTTCAATATCAATGACTCGGAATAGAATATCACAGTTATAGGACCGTCTGCCGACAATATCCATCTTCTTTATATTCACTGCTGTCACTCCAATTAGACCAGCATATAGGCCTTCCAAATAAAGTTTCTCTGTGTTAGGCTATGCAGCTACACATGATTTTGTGAATGGCCTCCTAAAGCCAAAAAAAATAGACCATAAAGGTCTATTGGAAATAGTGAAGCAATTCGTCACTCAAACGGCCAAATTCCTGAACAGACAGGGTTTCCCCTCTTCTTGTCGGCTCAATACCAGCTGCGTTTAGTGCACTGATGATTTCTTCCTTCTTTTGTTTTCCATCCGGAAGCTGGCTGGTCAAATTATTTAGTAACGTTTTTCTTCTTTGGGCAAAACTTGCTCGTGTTACTTGGAAAAAGAACGTTTCATCTTTTACGATAACCGCTGGTTCTTCCCTTTTTGTTAAGCGAATGACAGCCGAATCTACATTTGGCTGTGGAACAAAGACTGTTTTCGGGACAATCATAACGGTCTCCGCCTTTGTATAGTACTGTACAGCGATGGAAAGTGATCCGTATTCCTTTGTCCCCGGCTTTGCTGAAATGCGGTCTGCGACCTCTTTTTGAAGCATACACACGATGCCTCGAATTGGGATTTGTTCCTCCAAGAGTTTCATTATAATCGGAGTCGTTACGTAATAAGGAAGATTGGCCACAACCATAAGGTCATCGGTATTTGTAAATTCTGTTTCTATGACTTCCTGAACGTCGGCCTCCAGTATGTCTTTATGTATCACTTTTACATTTTCATATGGTGAAAGAGTATCCGCCAATATTGGCAATAATCTCTGGTCAATTTCAAAAGCAACAACTTTTTTACTCCTGCGGGCAAGCTGTTCTGTCAGAGCTCCAATACCGGGGCCAATTTCAATCGCCCCTGAATGGTCGCCTAATTCAGCAAAATCAACAATTCTATGTAAGATATTTGTATCAATTAAAAAGTTTTGACCCAGACTTTTCTTAAAAGAAAATCCATATTTTTCAAGTATCGCACGTGTACGAATCGGGGTAGCAATGTCTTTATTCATTTTTTTCCTCCTGTGTCACAACCGCAAGGGCTTCTGCAAATTCCTGCTTGCTGATTTGGAACATCATTAATCTTTTATATAATTGTTTCCCATTGGTATAACCAATTTTCAAAAGTTTTCCCAACAGGATCCTGCGTTCTTTTGAACCTGGTCCTCCAACGAGTCCGGCCATAATTAAATCCTCTTGTGTGATTTCCTCTTGGATGGTCTCTGACATGGTTTGCGCGTCTTTTAATGCGTTCCTTATCGCCTCTAGAGAAGCATGTTCCACGCCAAGACCTTTTCCGTTTTTAGCGATCGCTACTTCTTTCGGCAGGAAAGCATGTTTTGCACCGGGTACTTTTTCCGCAATCGTTTTTCTGATTTTTTCTCCTGGAAAGTCAGGGTCTGTAAAGATGATAACCCCTCTTGTTTCTTGTGCTCTTTTTATTTTTTCGATGGTTTCTTCATTAATTGCAGAACCATTGGTTTCAATCGTGTCTGCATCAACTGCTCGTTTAATTGTGGTGGTATCGTCTTTTCCTTCCACCACAATGAATTCCTTAATCTTCATTATTTCCTCCGCACATGAATGATAAAAAGATAAAATATATTGAAAAAAAAATGAAACATTTTTGTAATGTCCATCGTCTATATTAACAAATGCATTCATATTATTTAGTAAATAGCTTGATGTGTTCGATGTAAGTATAAAGAATATTTGAGAAAAAGCAAAATGCAGAGGCTGATTAC
The DNA here is from genome assembly GCF_044754045.1 of Neobacillus sp. NPDC093182. Classification (NCBI taxonomy): domain Bacteria; kingdom Bacillati; phylum Bacillota; class Bacilli; order Caryophanales; family Bacillaceae; genus Neobacillus; species Neobacillus sp. NPDC093182. Next base: position 28,401 of record NZ_JBIVOI010000026.1, on the reverse strand, counting down.
ACCTCTGCAGCATGAAGCTTATTGTAATATCTTTATCTTTACCTTTCTGACTCCCCAGCGGAAAGCCTCCGCCTTTGTTGGAAAAAAAACATCAATCTTGTGTCCCTTTATGGCACCGCCAGTATCAGCTGCTACAGCATAGCCGTAGCCTTCCACATAAACCTTCGTCCCCAGGGGAATAACTCGCGGGTCGACTGCAATTACTTTTGCACCTGGGTTAGCACGCAGATCAAATCCCGTAGCTGTTGTTCCTGAACAGCCGTTACAATAGGCAGTATAGGCAGTAGTATTAACATAAAACTCAGTTCCAGTTTCTGCTCCACGGGAAACTTGAATATCTAATTCCTTCGTTCCGACAGCCACAACTTTATCGAGTTTTTCTCTAAGTTTCTGCTCACCAATTAATTTTCTTGAAACTTCTTTACCATTTTCCAAGATGACTTCATATTCTTTCGAAACAAGTCCCTGTTTGCCTTCATTAACAGTTATTTGTTTTCCTTTTTCTAAGCCCTCATCCTTCTTTGTGATAACGGCAAATTGAATTGGTTCTTCCACTACATCGGTGACTTTTTCTACGCGAATGACATTAATAACGCCATCCTTTTGCAATGTCTCTGATAATGACGGTTCAACTCGGTCAAATTCATTAAGTTTAATACCCTGTTGTGTTAAAAAGTCAGCGACCGTAGCCGAAGTGGACCATACCTGCTGCTCGTTCCCGCCGTCAACTAGTGTAAGATGAAGAGCGAATTTAATGCGAATATCCATCTTGCTTTTGATCGTTTCCTGCGGTTTTGGTGAAATTTCATCCTGTTCGTTCAATACAATTTGTTGTTCTTTTAGTAGTTCAGCGACTGTACCTGCTGTTGTCCATATCGTTTTTTTCTCGTTGTCTTGGACAATTTGAACCTGCTTTGCTTGCTTCCAGACAATTTTTTGATTGTCTTTCACCTTAGCGTCAGCTGAAGGTGACAAGTAGTCTTTTGAGTTGAGCGGTATTTCCAGTTGTGCGAATACTTCCTTAACTGTATTGGCATGCGTTTTTATTACTTTTTGCTGTCCGTTAAGAGTCAGTGCTAACGTTTTCTTAGATCCTTCATAGTATGAAAAACCAAGAAGTGCTGCTAAAACTACAAAACTAGCAAAAGTGATCGCCAACCTTTTACTACTCAAAGACTTGGAAAACAGGTTTTTCATGTTTTTGAATACGATGAAAAACGCCTCCTTCTCTCGGAGAGATTATTGAGAACCATGCTGTCGGCTGTCAACCCTTGCATTTGTTGTGAACGTATTTCCTATTATGCATATAGTTGGGAAATTTGCAAAGGGAAACTTATCGACACGGTTATCCTATGAGGAAAAGGAGACGTGTAGAACTTTAAGTTATAGTAAAAAATTCGGACAAGCTTCTATTTACTTCGACAAGCTTGTCTATCAGTTTATGTCGAATAATTTTTTCGCATTAGCAGTGGTTATTTCTGCAACTTCTTCAAAGGATATCCCTTTGATTTCAGCAATTTGCTCTGCAACTAACTTTACATATCCTGGTTCATTGCGTTTTCCGCGATACGGATGAGGAGCAAGATATGGGCAATCGGTCTCAATCAGCAGTTTTTCTATTGGAACCACGCCTGCCACTTCTTTGGGTTTTTTAGCATTTTTAAACGTAACAGGACCGCCAAGTGAAATGTAAAAATTCATTTTTAGACATTCTACTGCAACTTCAGGACTTCCACTAAAGCAATGCATAATTCCTCCAACCTCTGCTGCACCCTCCTCCTGTAAAATTTCTACAATATCTGCTGTTGCTTCCCGATTATGGATAACAATTGGAAGTTTTACCTTCTTGGCCAGCTGAATTTGCTTTCGGAATACCTCTTTTTGGATATCCTTTGGAGACTTGTCCCAATGGTAATCTAGTCCCATTTCTCCGATTGCGACTACTTTTGGATGGGCAGCTAGTTCTTCAATCCAAATCAGGTCCTCATCTGTCATATCAATAGCGTCTACCGGATGCCAGCCTACGCAGGCATAGATAAAGTCATACTTTACAGCAAGCTCCATGGCTCTTTTTATAGTCGGTCTGTCAAAGCCCACACAAACCATATGGGATACTCCTGCTTCTTGGGCACGTTGAATAACATCCTCAAGATCTTCCTCATATTGTTCAGCGTTTAAATGTACATGCGTATCAAATAACATGAACCTATCTCCTTTTTTGTTTTTCATCACAATTTCCTGTCGAACATGGAAAGAAAAAATGGAAATGCCACGAAATTTGTTTCACGTGGAACATTTCCATTCAAAAATTCTACTTAACCTTCGAGCCGTTAGGTAATGTTTGGTCAACTGTGGCAAGCGACAAAGCCCCATCTTGTGATCCTGCTAATATCATTCCTTGTGATAATTCACCACGCAGTTTCACCGGCTTAAGGTTTGTAATACATATTACTTTCCTTCCAACTAGCTCCTCAGGTTTATAATATTGAGCAATACCTGAAACGACTTGACGTTTTTCATAGCCTAAGTCTAACTGAAGCTTTAACAGCTTATCTGCCTTTTTAATAGGTTCAGCTTGAATAACTTCTGCTACTCGCAAATCAATTTTCATGAAGTCATCTATAGCAATCTCAGCGATTTCCTCTGGCTTTTCGGCTTGCTTTTCTTCTTGCTTCTCCTCAGCAACGGGAGTTGAACCTCCCATTTTAGCGCGGATAAATTCTACTTCATCTGCAATTTCAAGGCGCGGGAATAAAGGATTTCCTTTAGAAACCTTCATTCCGCTTGGAATAGCACCGAAACCTGCTAAACTATCCCATGTTTTAAGGTCTTCGTTGTTAACACCCAGCTGTTCATAAATACGATTCGGTGTCACAGTTAAGAATGGCTGAAGCAGTACTGCTGTTCTTCTTAATGATTCAGCTAAATGCACCATTACACTTGCCAGCTCATCCTTGCCTTCTTCTGATTTTGCCAATGTCCATGGCTGTGTTTCATCAATATATTTATTGGTACGGCTAACTAATTGCCAAATGGATGTTAAAGCAACTGAAAATTCCATTTTCTCCATGGCTTCCTCATATTTCGAGACTGTTTCTCGGTTTACTTGAAGCAAAGCTTCATCGTATTCACCCGTAGAACCCGAATAAGTTGGAATAATGCCATCGAAATACTTCTCAATCATCGCAACAGTACGGTTTAATAAGTTACCCAAATCATTGGCTAAATCGAAATTAATTCTTTCAACAAAACCTTCTGGTGTGAAAACACCGTCAGCCCCAAATGGCACTTCTCTTAGTAGATAATAACGAAGGGCATCAAGGCCATAGCGGTCAATTAATGTAACAGGATCCACTACATTTCCCTTTGATTTAGACATTTTTCCGTCTTTCATTAAAAGCCAGCCGTGAGCAAACACCTTTTTAGGAAGTGGAAGATCCAAAGCCATTAACATGATCGGCCAATAAATAGTATGGAAACGAACGATTTCTTTCCCAACAAGATGAACATCTGCAGGCCAGTAATTCAAATATTTACTATCATTCTCTGTTCCATAACCGAGGGCAGTAATGTAATTAGATAACGCATCGATCCAAACATAAATGACGTGCTTTGGATCTCCTGGTACTTTTACTCCCCAATCAAAGGTCGTTCTCGAAACGGCTAAATCCTCTAAACCAGGCTTAATAAAGTTATTAATCATTTCGTTTTTCCGTGATTCTGGCTGGATAAACTCTGGATTTTCTTCATAGTATTGCAACAGTCGATCGACATATTTACTCATTTTAAAAAAGTAGGATTCTTCTTTGACAATTTCTACGCCTCTGCCGCAATCAGGGCAATTTCCTTCAACTAACTGACGGTCAGTATAAAAGGATTCGCACGGTGTACAATACCAGCCTTCATACTTGTCCAGGTAGATATCCCCCTGTTCAAGCAGTCTAGCAAAAATCTTTTCGACAATTTGCTTATGTCTCTCTTCCGTTGTTCGAATAAAATCGTCATAAGAGATATCAAGCTTTTTCCATAAATCCTTAATTCCATCTACAATTTCATCAACATACTGCTGCGGGGATATCCCCTTTTCCTCTGCTTTGCGCTGGATCTTTTGCCCGTGCTCGTCTGTTCCTGTTAAATACATAACATCAAAACCGCGCATCCTTTTATAGCGTGCCATTGCATCCCCTGCTACAGTGGTATAAGCATGGCCAATATGTAAATTTCCGCTCGGATAATAAATCGGAGTGGTGAGATAAAAGGTTTTTAATTTTTCTTGCATTTGATACCCTCCTAATAGTAAACAATCGACATTTCTATTAAAACATTATTACCTTTTTTCATCCTCTTATATCATCAAAATATACCCAAAAATCAATAATTGTGCAATAAAGCCCATTTATTAATGGTAGATTAATTTTATCATTTTTCAACCTCCCCCCCAAAAAAATAAAACCTCTGCGAAATTTATATTAATGAAATAGTTGATTATTGTAGTTTTTTGTCGAATTTTACAAAGACATTAAAATTCTAATATAAAACGCAACAATAATGTTAAAAACCTGTTTCACCTGAATGGTCATTCATTATACATTGGTATATCAACATTCCTGTAAAATGATAATATTTGCCAGTATTTTTTACTATAAAATAATTGACGAAAATGGGAATGGCTGGTATTATAAATTTATAAAAATAATGTCGAATAATGACGAATTGATAGAGAAATAAATTACTAGGTTAAATAAGAGAGGAGCTATTAAAATGAAATCTACAGGTATTGTACGTAAAGTTGATGAATTAGGTCGTGTAGTAATTCCAATCGAATTAAGAAGAACACTTGGTATCGCTGAAAAAGATGCACTTGAAATCTACGTTGATGATGAGCGCATTATCTTAAAGAAATACAAGCCTAATATGACTTGCCAAGTTACTGGTGAAGTTTCTGATGATAACTTAGCACTTGCTGGCGGAAAGTTAATACTTAGCCGCGAAGGTGCAGAACAGCTAGTAAATGAAATCAAAAGCCAATTTGAATTAGTAAAATAATATAAATGAAGCTCCTCCTAGATCAGGAGAAGCTTTTTTTATGATTATTGGTCGATATGGTACGCCTGGTACACCTCACGTTTGTTTATGCTGCGATCTTTCGCTGTTTGTTTAATTGCCTCTTTTGATGGAATATCTTTTACATTTATGTAGTGATTTACATGTTCTTCAATCGACAAGGTTTCCCACCAGGAACTTTCTTCTTCCTTTAGTTTACTTTCATCCGCACCTTCAATGATCAAACAAAATTCACCGCGAATTTCATCCTGATGAGCCCATTCCAATACTTCAGATAAGTTTCCTCTTATAAATTCCTCAAATTTTTTCGTTAATTCCCTGCAAATAGCCGCTTTACGATTACCGAGAATTTCATACATTACGGTTAAGGTTTCTTTAAGTCGATGCGGCGACTCGTAAAAAATTAGAGTTCCTGTTTGTTTCTTTAGGCTCTCCAATTCAGATTTCTTTTCTTTTTTACTTCGATTTAAGAATCCATAGAAATAGAAGGGCTGACAGGTAAGTCCTGAGGCAATTAATGCTGGGAGGGCTGCATTAGCTCCTGGTAATGGTACTACCGTTACCTTTTCACTGATTGCAGCCTCTACAAGCTCATACCCTGGGTCTGAAATTGCCGGCATACCAGCGTCACTCACCAAAGCAATTTTCATGCCTTCCTTGATTTTATGGATAAGCTTTTCCCCGCTTGATTCTTTATTATGCTCATGATAGCTGACAACTGGGGTTGGAATTTCAAAGTAATTGCATAATTTCTTTGTATTTCTTGTATCCTCTGCAGCAATCAAATCCGCTTCCTTTAAAATCCTTACAGCACGAAAACTCATGTCCTCAAGATTGCCAATTGGTGTTGGAACAAGATAAAGTATTCCTTTTTGCGCCTCGTTCTCAAAACTCTTTTGCTGCCACATCTAACCACAACCCCTTACTATTCTCCATATAAAATCTTTCTAATTTCTGCTGTGTATTCCCCCTCTTCATTATAAACAAATAAGGGAGGAAGTATTTTTAAATCTGGACTGCCGTCTTTAATCGCTTCAATTAATAATGTATTTGCCTCTTTTCCCTGCTTTGGATAAACAAACTGGATGCGCTTCGGTTCAAGGCGATACTGTCGCATGACCGTAATGATATCCATCAGCCTTCCTGGACGATGGACAAACGCTACCTTCCCACCCTGTCTCACCAGCTGACTCGAAGCCTTCACCGCATCTTCAAGAGTACATAGGATCTCATGACGGGCAATCGCCAGATGTTCATTTGGATTTATTTCTTCTTTTGATGGAGTTAGAAAATAGGGAGGATTGCAGGTAACGACATCATATTTTCCATAACCCAATTGTTTTGGCATTTCTTTTATATCACCATGAATCATCTGCAGACGTTCCTGAAGATTGTTATATTCAATACTCCTTACTGCCATGTCATAAAGACGTTCTTGAATCTCTACACCGACAATATTCCCCTTTGTACGGGCACTTAAAAATAATGGAATAACACCATTTCCACTACAAAGATCAATGATATTCCCTTTTTGTATCGGGACATACACAAATCGAGCAAGCAGAACCGCATCGAGCGAAAAAGCAAAAACGGAAGGACTTTGAATAATCCTTAGATTCTCTGCAAGCAAGTAATCGAGCCGCTCATCACCCTTTAATATAACCATCACTATACACCTCTAAATAATATGTAAAAAAATGAGGCTGACCTGAGTCAACCTCTTCATGTTATTTCTTATTAAGAAAGGAGAGACAAAATAAGCAATCGCCTTCCTTACGTAAGCTTCCAAAATGAAGATTACAAATGTGAAATCCTTCTTGGTACAGACGAGCAAGATTATCATAGCCTTCTCCGATATCTAAAGTCCGATCTCCGGCAGACACACGAGAAGTTGTCCCTTTTTTAACTTTCTCATCCTTTTTTTCTTTGTCCGTGGTTACATCTAAACGGCGTCTTAGATGTTCATTTTCTAGTTTTAAATAGTGATTCTCTTCTAGTATTTCGGCTAAATGCTGCTTTAATTCCCCGAGCTGTTGGTAAAGATGGCCAATTTGTGTTTCCATATTACTTACTGATTCAAATATCTCTTTTTTATCCACGTCGCACACCTCTTAATCTGTGGATTGTATAGACAAGGCACCCTCTTTAATGATTTCGTCCAATGTATACTCCAGAACTCGATCCTGTTCCTTTAGTTCCACCTGAAGTACCCGCTCTAATATATTTAATCCTACCACTTTTCCTCGACCTTGAGGAGTTTCAATCATTTCGCCTAAATCAGGCAACTGCTCCTTAGCAGCTTCATATTCATCATTTTCATATTTTAAACAGCACATCAGTCTGCCGCATAACCCGGATATCTTGGTAGGATTCAATGAGAGATTTTGGTCCTTTGCCATCTTAATGGACACAGGATCAAAATCACCTAAAAATGTGGAACAACACAGCATCCTTCCACACGGACCAATTCCTCCAAGCATTTTTGCTTCGTCCCGGACACCGATTTGGCGCAATTCAATCCTTGTCCGAAAAATGGACGCTAAATCTTTTACTAACTCACGAAAATCAACTCTTCCGTCAGCAGTAAAATAGAAAATCACTTTATTTCGGTCAAATGTATATTCAACATCGACTAGTTTCATATCTAATTGATGTCCATTTACTTTTTCATTACAAACATCATATGCTTCCTGGGCAGCTTGTTTATTTTCTTCAACGATCATTCGATCCTTGTGATCTGCAATTCTCACTACCTTTTTTAAAGGTAAAACGACATCGTGCTCTTCAACCTGTTTACGCGGAACAACTGCCCTGCCGTATTCTACGCCGCGCACTGTTTCGACAATTACAAAGTCGTCCTTTTGAATTGAGAGGTCTCCAGGATCAAAATAATAGATTTTACCCGCTTTTTTAAAGCGTACTCCTACAACATCATACAAATGAAGATCCCTCCTGCAAATTCAACACAAGCTCTTCCATCATTAGCTGCGGATTCATATTCGCCGCAAGCTTCCTTTTTGCCTCGAGAATAGCCGACATTTGATCCGATAACCGCCGTCCGGATGTTTCAAGAGCATACTGTCTTAACCGGTCACTTTCAGCTTTAAAGACGATTTGCTCCTGTTTATCTAATTGTATATATAATAAATCCTTAAAAATAAGAAGTAAAAGATCTAAACCACGATTAATCTGTTCTTTCTCTTTAAAATGTGAGAACCAATCTCCTTGAAGAGTAACCATTGCTTCTAAAGAATTTTTTCTCAACACCTCATATAATTTTAACACTATTTTTTGAGCTTGTGCAAACCAATCATCGACATTTAATTCATAGGCCTCATCAAGGTTATTTGTCAGCTGTGCTAATAAGGGCGCTTTCATTGGATTTACGCCGTTTTCAGTCAGTTGATTAATCATCGCTAATGGAGATAATGGTTTAAATGATAAAATTTGGCACCGTGAAAGGATGGTTGGCAGCAGCTGCTGAGGCTGCTCTGTTAATAGAAAAGCTGTTGTTTGTGAATTCGGTTCCTCAAGGAACTTTAACAAACTATTTGCCGCACTCACACTCATTTTATCGGCGTCACTAATCATATAAACCTTTCTTGACGATTCCACACCTTTTTTTGAGAACTCCTCCTGGAGATCTTGAATTTGTTGTTTCTTAATCGATAACCCATCAGGCTCAACCTTATGGACATCCGGGTGATTACCGCTATTAATACGACGGCAATTATGACAGGTCTCACATGGTTTAAAACCTTCTATTACAGAATCACAAAATAAAGCTTTTGTGATTAACAAGGCGATTTCTTTTTTTCCAGTCCCTCTGATTCCCTCAAGTAAATAGGCGTGGGCGACACGATGCTTTAACATACTGTTCTTTAACATTTTTAGCACGGCAGGCTGAAGTTCTTCTAGTTGATCCCATGTTTTCACCAAGTTCATCACCCACTTACATTTATGATAGATTTAGAAATGCATATATTGTTCAATTGGAAGAACGAAAACGGTAGCACCGCCGACCTCAACTTCAACCGGATAAGGTACAAAAGAGTCTGCATTTCCTCCCATAGGGGAAACGGGCGCCACTAATTGATCCCGTGATTTACAGTTATCTTTTATGATTTGCAAGGCACGATCGACACGAATATCTTCTGTTCCAATCATAAAGGTGGTGTTGCCAGATTTCAAAAAGCCGCCTGTAGTTGCCAGCTTTGTGGCTCTAAAATTATTATCAACCAGTGCTTTTGATAACCGATTGCTATCCTGGTCCTGAACAACAGCGATGATAAGTTTCATCTCTACCAGCCCCTTCGTCAACATTCATTTATCTTTCCTATATTATAACAGGTATTTGTCCTTGTTACATTGATATTCGACAGAGGTTGTTTTCGAAAGTTGTCTGTTTTCTTTTATGGGCTGCCTAATCCATTTTCCCTGCGCATTTATATACAAAAAAAACTGACTCATTTTCAAGTCAGCTTTTCCTCATCATCAACCTTTTACAGATCCTGCTGCAATACCTTCTACAATACGATCACTTAAAATAAAGTAAGCTATTAATACCGGAATAATACTAATCATCAATGTGGCACCTATTGCGCCCCAATCAGTCAAATACTGTCCTACGAAATTGTTTACCCCAACGGTTATTGTTTTCCACTTGTCAGAGCTCAGGAACGTGTTAACAAATACGAATTCGTTCCAGTTATAGATCATGTTGATAATGACAGTGGTTGAAAGTACCGGCACGGTCATTGGAAGTGTAATTTGGAAGAAGATCCGGTGGATGGAACAGCCATCCACAACGGCTGCTTCTTCAATCTCCCGTGGAATGGTTTTGTAAAATCCAGTTAATATCATAATCGTAATCGGCAAGTTAAATGCTACATACGATAAGATAACGGACATTGGATTATCAATCATATTCGCCGTTTTAAAGAAATTAAATAATGGAATTAAGGTTGAATGAAGCGGAATCATATATCCAGCCATAAACAAGCCAAGGACTAATCCACTTAATTTCCATTCCATTCTCGTAATAGCAAACGTTACAAAGCTAGCAAGTATAACGGTAAGTACAACCGCCGCTACCGTATACAACACACTGTTAAAGAAGTAAACATCGATGTGGCCTGCTGTCCAAGCCTTCGCATAGTTGCCCCACTGTGGGTCTTGCGGAAGTGCAAACGGGGACATCCCGAAAACTTCCTGATTGGTTTTTAAGGAAAACAGGAACAACCATAATAACGGGTAAACCTGTATGATTGCAATAACTCCCAAGATAAAATAAAGAATTCCGTATCCAATTTTGTTTCCTAGTGTCTTACTGGTTTTATAAGAAGCTGATAGGGTCGTTTTTTGTGTTTCTAATGCAATCTTACTCATATTTTTCACTCCCCTTTTTAATAGTCAACATCTTTTGTATTAAGTAATTTTTGAATTACCCATGTTGCAGCAATACAAATGATTAATAAACCGAATCCAATGGCACTTCCGTACCCAAAGTTGTATTTGCTGAATGCTTCTGTATACATGTAAGAGGCCATAACCTCAGAGGCACCGTTAGGACCGCCGCCTGTTAGGACGAAAATCAAGTCAAAGTACTTTAATGAACCGACAATTGCCAGGATGACCATGACCCTGATTACACCTGCGATTAAAGGAACCTTAATTTTATAAGCAATTTGAATAGGAGTCGCTCCATCAATTTTTGCAGCCTCGATCAGTTCTTCGGGAACATTTTTTAATGCTGCATAGAAAATAATGATATAGAATCCTGCATATTGCCAAACGATTGGAAAGAAGAGAGCGTATAATACGATATTAGAATCCGCTAACCATAGCGGAGGATTGTCAACGCCAATCAACACTAGCAATCTGTTAAGCATACCGTTCGTAGGGTCAAAAATTTTCGCCCAAAGCTGTCCGATAGCTACAGAAGATAATAACATCGGGATTAAGTAGATTTTTCTTAAGAAGTTAGCTCCTTTGATTTTACTAGCTAAAATCAAGGATAAAATTAAATAGCCAACCAAGCTCAAAGTGGAAAAAAGACCGAGCAATAGGGAATGCCATGCACTTTGCCAAAACTTTGTGTCTTTTGCTAATTCAATGTAATTCTCTAAACCAATAAACTTCATCTTGCCGATGCCGTTCCAGTCCATTAGACCGTAATAACCAGTTAGGACAATTGGGATATAGATTAATAGCAGAATAAGAAGTAACGATGGAAGTACGTAAAGGCTGATTACCCATTTGTTTGACATTACACTTTTCATGTTTATACTCCCTTCTTATTTGAAAGACTGTGTTAAATTTGTCTGTTGATTTGCGCTCCAGGCACTTCGCTTTCCGCGGGCGGTACGGGGAGCCTCCTCAGCGCTAAAGCGCCTGCGGGGTCTCCCCTGCCCCGTCCTCCCGCAGGAGTCTTCGTACCTTCCGCGCAAATCAACAGAGTGCCAATATCAACATTCGCCTTTAACACAGCCATTTGTAAAAGTGGCTAAAATGATAGAGGGCATATCCTGTATGCCCTCTACACTGAGATTTTAATTAGGCGATTTTACTTTTTCTCTTCAGCAAGTTCATCCTTGTGTTGTTTCACAAAATCCTCAGGTGTCACTTGTTTTCCAAATAGAGCTGTTACTAAATCATGGTGTAATTCAGATACTGCTGGGCTGGATTGAGTATCAAAGTATGTTGTAACATTTGATGCTTCGCTCAAATCCTTTAAGATTTCAATGTACATTGGAGCAAGGTCCAGGCTTGCTGTGTCTACTTTCGTTGCAGGAATAACACCAGCGTCGATTACTGATTTTTCTCCCCATCTCTTTACAAGGTATCCAACGAAGTCTTTTGCTTCTTCTTGAACTTTAGATTCTTTTGCTACGAATAAACCAACACCAGGGCCGCCTACGTAGCTGTCGATGCTTTCTCCTTTTCCGCCTTCATATGTTGGGAACTTGAAATAGCCAATCTTATCTTTGAATTCTTGTGCTACGTCAGGGCTTGTTGTGTAATTTGGTAATTCCCAAGTAGCTGTTAAGAACATCGCTGCTTGTTCGTTCATGAAATAACCTTTTGCATCGTCGTTTGATAATGCGCTTGAACCTTTAACGAATCCACCCATATCTACTAGGTTTTGTACTTCCTCAGCTGCTTTTACGATCGCAGGGTCGTCCATTTTTGCTTTACCTTTAATAACGTCTGTTAGAATCGTAGATCCGCCAATACGGTCTGCTAGATACATGAACCAGAATGATGCTGGCCAGCCGTCTTTCGCACCAACAGTTGCAGGAACAACGCCATTGTCTGCTAAAGTTTTTACAACCTTTTTATACTCTTCGAAAGTCTTTGGAACTTCTAAATTATATTTCTCAAAAATTTCTTTGTTGTAGAATACATAAGAAATATTTAATTCAAGTGGAAGACCATATGTTTTTCCATCTACTGCATATGATTCCTTTACACCAGGGATAAACGCATCTTTAAGGTCTGCATCGTTTTCAACAACATCATCTAGTGGAGCTAACATGTCACCTTCAACATAAGGCTTGATAAAACCATCTGACCAAGTCATACCGATATCTGGTAGTTCATTAGAAGAAGCTAATACCTTAAGCTTTTCGCGGTATTGATCTGGGTTTAAGATTTCAGTTTCGATTTTAATATCTGTGTGCTCTTTTTCATACTCTGCAATCACATCTTTTACAATAGAGAACTGAGCATTTGAGCTGCCTTCCGGCCATAAATGCATGAATTTAATAACCTTTTTACCATCGGCACTACTTTCTTCTGAAGAACTTGAAGAAGAACATCCTGCAAGTGCTAGAGAGAGCAGCATGATGACTGACATGAAGATTGCAACCGTTTTCTTATTAAACAATTGTGATTCCCCCTATGACCTTTTCTTTGTTTTCGCTTACATTTATATCTTACATTCAGACAGTTCTGAAAAATAGGTCACAACGATTAGGAAAAATGCCACTATTTTTAGAAAGCCTTTTCATTATTGTTTTTTCGGTAAGCGCTTGGTGTCACACCTTCTAATTCCCTGAAGATTTTAATAAAGTATTTTGCCGTTTTATAGCCGGATTCTTCGGCAATATCATTAATTGGGAGATTCGTTGTCATCAACAATTCCTTTGCCCGCTGAATTCTACGACGGGTTACATATTCACTGAAGGTTAATTTCACATGTTCTTTAAAAAGAGAGCTTAGATAGCTAGGGTTTAAATGAACATGGTCCGCCACTTCTTTCTGAGTTAACTCATTTTTGAGATTGTTGTTGATATAGTCAATTGCTTCTCTAATCGGTTCACGATTCGATGGATTTTGAGTGTTTGCTTCCACGAGCTTGGTATCCACTACTTTTTCAATCAGACCGGCGCGTTCTTTTTTCTCAACCTCTTTAAGCGCCTCTTCCACAGCCTCAATTAATGCTTTTTTGCTGATGGGTTTTAAGAGGTAGTTTATCACCCCTAAACGCAGGGCTTCCTGGGCATACTCAAACTCAGAGTATGCCGAAATCACGATGATTACAGGAAAAATATTATGTTCTTTTGCGATTTTTAATAATTCTAATCCTGTTATTTCTGGCATCCGGATGTCGGTGATGAGGATATGAACTTTATGCTCTTTCATCAATTGGATGGCTTCTTCTCCATTTGAAGCGGTGATAATTTGATAATTCCCATTCGCCCATGTATCTAAGTATTTTTTCAGTCCTTGGCGGGTTCTTGGTTCATCATCCACGATCAAAATCGTCTTTGTATTCAACATGTTTTTCCTCCCCCTTCACAGGTATGACAAACGAAACCTTTGTCCCTCTATTTTCTTCACTTTTAATCGTAAGACCACTTTTTTGATAGTATAATTCCAGGCGTTTGTGTACATTCGAGATTGCCATCCCATTACCCCTTTTTGAGATGACCCCTCCTGACTTTATTGCTTGTTTAATAGAATCTAATTTTTGTTGATTCATCCCCGGTCCATCATCTTCAACGACTATTTCAAGGTATTCCTGATCTTCCGCAGGTTGTATCGAAACCGATATGGTACATGGCTGTAATGTATTCCCAGCCCCATGCAGAACGGCATTTTCGACTAACGGCTGAATCAACAGTTTAGGGATTCTGACGTGCCCTAGTTCACATGGCATGTCTAGATTCCACGTTAAGTGATCACCGAAGCGCATTTTCATAATTTCCATATAGTCTTCGATGTGTTTGATTTCAGCCTTGATTGGAACCCAATCCCCATCACTTTGCTTCGTGATCGTATAACGGAATAAGTTGGACATTGCCACCACAAGCTCCGCTAGTTCATCCTCATCTTTATCTTCCAGCGACCATTTAAGCGCATCCAATGTATTAAAAAGAAAGTGCGGATTAATTTGTGCTTGTAAGGCTTTTAATTCACTCCGGCTGCGGGTAATTTCCTTTTGATAGACCATCTTAATCAGATGATTTGTTTCTTTTACCAGTTGGTTATAGGTACTATTTAACTCATTAATTTCATTAACTGCGGTAACACTGGGGTTCAAGGTTAAGGAACCTGCACTTGCCTGCTGCATGGTTTCTGTTAACTTGATAATCGGTCTTGTAATAAAGGTCGATAGACCCAGCGTACTAATTAAAAAGATAATAAACCCGATTATCCCAGCGATAATAATCCCCGATCGTAATACATTAATCCCTTCTGTAAGCGCTTTAATCGGAGTTAAGATGATCAGTGTCCAACCGGTTTCATTCGACGTTTGTCTTGTCATCATATACTCCTGGCTGCCCAATGTTAACGTAGGATCATCATTTAAAATTATGGGTTCAAGGGGTTTATGATAGTTTGATTGAATAGGCTCCGAATATTGGTCTAGTAAAATGGAATATTGATTTTTAATTTTTGTTTTATCTTGATCCATAAACTCAAGATAATTTCGATAAATACTAATGAGCAGGTAACCGCCATTCTCAAAACCCCGGTTTAATATATTGACGCGCCTGAGCGCGAGAATATTATCTGAGTTACGCGGGTCGTCCCCAATCCATACCAGGCTGCCATTTGCATAATCTGCCTGTTGAATCCACTTCCCGTCAATTCTCGTGAGTAAATTCGTATCATCTAGGGGGATTAAACGATCCATCGTACCTGTATAGAGTTCAAACGAAAAAATGCCATCTGTATTTGCTTGTATCGTGGTCACAATGCCGTCTAATTGCTGCCGCTCAGCAAAACTAATGGTTTGTCCTTGATATGCTTTTGTTAAGGTTCTTTGAATCGCATCATTTGTCATTACCAGTTTAGATGAGGTGCTAATTTGTTTATATAAAGATTCTAATCTTCCATTTGCCTCTACCGCCGTCTGGTGAATTTGTTTTTCGGCATTATTTTTTAATAAGGTTGACACTCTATTAAAAGTGATTAAGCTGACAATTGATAAAACAATCAGCATGACTACTAAAAATACAACAAGGATTTGATTTCGTAATGTGTTCCATTTGTGTAATCTCGAGAACATAAGATCGCCCTTCTACGATAGTTTTTTTCTACTATAACGCATTTTGTCGAATTAGGTAATATTATTTTAAAATATCAAAAAACTGTCAATTTTAAAAATTAACCATGTTCAATATGTACACAGTGGTCTATAATGTGTATAAAAAAGAAAGTACCATAATAAGGGGAATGATTATGAATAAGCTATCAATGAATGGCCTGTATGCGCTTACCGAGTGGATTACTAGATTTGCCTATGTAAATATCTTATGGATTGGCTTCTCGCTCCTTGGTCTCGTGGTCTTTGGAATTAGCCCTGCAACTGTGGCGATGTTTACGATTATACGTAAATGGATCATGGGTGAAAATGATATTCCCGTATTTCAAACCTTTTGGAATTCCTATAAAGCAGAGTTTCTTAGAAGTAATGGAGTAGGAATCGTTATAGCCTTATCAGCTTATATAATTTATATTGATTTGAACTATATACAACTCGATTCGATCATTCAAATCCCTTTATACCTCATTATTTTTGCGATTATCATGACGCTTTTGTATATCTTTCCGGTATACGTTCACTATAACGTTACATTCTTTCAGCTGTTTAAAAACGCATTCTTCATTATGATGGTCAATCCACTTTCAAGTGTCATGATGCTGATAGGGTTTGTGGCTTTATTCTTTGTTATGAAGTTTTTACCCGCACTATCAGTCTTCTTCGGCGGAAGCCTCTCGGCAGGAATTATCATGTCATCCTGTTACCTAGCCTTTCAAAAAATTGAGAAAAAACAAAAGGAAGCACAAACACTATAGTTGTGCTTCCTCTTTTTTATGCTAAAGCTAATAGTTCGCTGACCGTTACGAGTTGATAACCTTGTGATGTTAATTCGGAAACCAGCATTCGCACAGCTTCTATGGTTTGCGAGCGGTCGCCATAGCCATCATGGAAAATGAGAATACTGCCATTCTTTACAGCCTCTCTTGATTTTTCCAGGATATGCTCAACTCCGGGCTGCTCCCAATCCTGAGCGTCTAAATTTACCGCACCAATCATGGGGTATATCTTCTTTTGGAGCAAAGATACCGTGTCCTGATTATAATCAAGGTAGGGAGGACGAAAGACAACAGGTTTTCGTCCCGCCATTTTCTCTATTAATTTTTCCGTTTCTTCAATTTCCTTCAAACAATCTTGTATGCTTAACTGAGATAGTTTTGGGTGGGTGAAAGTATGATTGCCAATTTCATGTCCCTGGTCAAAAACCTGCTTTACAATTTCAGGATGATTTCTCATTTGTTCACCGATCATAAAGAAAGTTGCTTTTCCTTTTGCTTCCGAGAAAATCTTTAAAACTTGTGGGGTGTAAACTGGATTTGGCCCATCATCAAATGTAATGGCAACAGCCCTCTGCGATGTAGGAATTTCATTAATCATCATGCACACTCCCTTAATAAGGACCTCTTATAAAATCCCTTACTTTTTCCTGATAGAAACATTGAATCTCTTTCTGTTCTTCTGCAGAGAATGGCTTCGTATCAAGAGCAGAGAGATTGTCCTCTACCTGTTTAACATTTTTAAATCCAGGAATAATACACGTAATTTCCTTTTGATCTAGAATCCAGCGTAATGCTGCACTAGCCATTGATTTACGGCCTTCTTCAATCCACTTTAATTCGTCAGCTAATTCGACACCCTTACGGAATCCAAGACCTGCGAACGTTTCTCCTACATTAAAAGCCTCCCCATTTTCATTAAAGCGGCGATGGTCATCAGCTTCAAATTCATGATCAGTGGTGAATTTACCAGTCAGCAGCCCGCTCGCCAGCGGTAACCGAACAAGTAAACCGACGCCTTTTTGATAAGCCTCCGGTATTAGGTTTTCTAATGGCTTCTGACGGAACATGTTAAATATGATTTGCAGGCTTTTTACATTAGGATGTTCCAAACAAAACAGTCCCTCTTCGACGGTTTCCACACTGACACCATAGTGACGGATTTTCCCTTCTTTCTTCAGACGGTCTAGTACGTCAAAAACACTGCCATCTCTTAAAATCTCTGTTGCCGGGCAATGGATTTGATACAAATCTATCGCTTCCCTGTTTAAACGGCGCAGACTGTCTTCACAATAAGCGCTTACTTTTTCATAGCTATAATTTTTCGGATCAAAAATATCGCCCTGACGACAGAATTTGGTTGCTATATGTATCTGGTCTTCCTTGCCTTTCGCAGCTTTGGCCAATAACTCCTCACTATGACCATCACCATATACATCGGCAGTATCAAAAAAGTTAACACCTTGGTCAATCGCATATTCTAAAGATTTCAGTGCCTCTGTATCACTCGTCCTGCCCCATGAACCGCCTATTGCCCACGTTCCAAAGCTAACCTCACTAATCATGATTCCTGTATTACCTAGTTCACGATAATTCATAACAATCACTCCTTTACCTACTCTTTTTTCAATTTAGACACTGCTTAAGAACGGTTCCAATCAAAGTCAATTGTTTTCAGAAAGGCACGAGCCAGCACCAAATGTCCCGCAGTAGAAGGGTGAACACGATCCCAAGCAATAGTTGCTGGGTACAAATCTTTTAATAAATTATTAAATGCAGCCTGTGTATCCACAAATAAACAATTCGTTTCTTCCGCTATTTTTTTGACAACCTGCCCGTACTGGTCCATTGACCTGCGCATATGATCCTGTTCATTGCTCTCCAAATAAAATGGAGTCATTAGAACCATTTCCTTCACATATGGCTTTGCTTCCAACACGAGCGCCCTAAGCGTTTGTTCGTATTCATCAATGTACACATGCCAATCCTTAATAAAAGGAGTATCATATTGACGCCATACATCATTAATTCCAATCATAATGGATAACCAATCTGGCTTTTGATCGTTGACATCTTCCTGCCACCTATTTTTCAAATCACGGACGGTGTTGCCGCTAATGCCCTTATTTACTACCCGAATTCCTAATTCCGGATAAACAGCTTGAAGCAGCCCATCAACATAAGATACATACCCTTTACCCAGGGCAGCAAATAAACCTTCACCCTCTGGTTTTGCTCGTTCACAATCTGTTACAGAGTCACCGATAAATAAGAGTTTCTGACCTTGGTCCAGCTTCATTTCTCTTTCCTCCCTGGCTTAAGAGAACTGGCTAAGGCCAGTCCTCTAGAAGTATTCCAAAATTGATTAGACAGTGGTTGTAACTTGATTTTGAACCAAAACTTTTTTCTCCCAAACCCGGCTTCTCCATCTAAAGTACATGGTAATTCCTCTAAACCATTCGTCAACAATAAATGCTATCCAGATCCCCGGTAAGCCAAATCCAAGGTGAATCCCTAAAAAGTAGGCTAATGGTACACTAATTCCCCACATTGATATAAAGCCCATAATGAGAGAAATGTTTGCATCCCCTGTTGCACGCAAGGAATTGATAACCACTAAGTTAAAGGTTCTCCCTGGCTCGAGGATAAGACAAAGCAATAACAATGTACTGCCCATAGAAATAATCTCATGATCACTGGTAAAAAAACTGAGCAGTGGTTCTCTAAAGATCGCTACTACGATTGCAATTGCCACCGTCATCATTAAACTATACCGCAGGCTTTTCAGTAATTGATGATAGGCTCCTTCAAAATCTCTGGCTCCTGCCTTGTAGCCAATTAGAATTTGCGTTCCCTGTCCCATCGCGAGGCCAAACACAAGAATAAAAGACACTATATTCTGTGTATACACACGGGTGGTTAACGAAGCCGCACCCAGCATCGCAATGATGGCCGTAATAGCTAACTGGCTGAGGTTGAAACAAATTTGTTCCCCGGCTGCAGGAACCCCAATTTTCAGAATCCTTTTAATTTGAATACCATCAATCGTTATATAATCCCTTAATTTAAGGTTAATCGGAATTCGATCATACAGTAACTTTAAAATAAGAGCCAAGGCTATGGCCCTGCTAATTGCAGTTGAAATGGATACGCCGATTACACCCATTTCCGGAAATCCCAGCAATCCATAGATTAAGATGGCATTTCCGATTAAGTGAATAACGTTCATTGTGATGGAAATCATCATGGCATCCCTGGTATAGCCATTTGCTCTTAAAATGGAAGAAACAGTAATTAGAACTGCTTGGAGAAATACTGTTCCTCCTACAATCATCAGGTATTGTTCCCCTAGTTCAGCAATATGCTCCGGCAGGTGAAAGAAGCTTAATAGTTCTGTTCTAAAAATAACCATTAATAAGCTAATGACTAAGCCAATGACAAGGTTGAGGGTTATTGAGATCGCTGTTACCTTTTTCGTTTCATCTTTTAAACCTGCACCTAAGTATTGAGAGAGAACAACAGCAGTACCACTTGAAATGAAACTAAAGATGAGAATACATAAAAATATAAGCTGGTTTGCCACACCCACAGCTGCGACAGCATCATCCGAAATATGCGACAGCATAATAGTATCCGTGCTGCCCATTATTACTTGTAGAAATAGTTCTACAAAAATTGGCCAAGTAATGGTTAGCAGACTTATCTGCGGGGTGGTTTTATTTGCGGATTTTTCCATTAGAAATCCTCTTATTTTCTAAACTCTCTTAATTGTTCATTTAATTCCTTAGTTTGTAAATAAACTTGTTTGTAGATTGTAAATAGTTTCTGATAGGCTTCAACGTTTTCTTGGATAGGGTAATAGGTCTTTGCCGTTTGGATAAATACCTCTGCACATTCTTTAAGTGATGGGTACCAGCCACAGCCATATGCCGCTAACATTGCAGCACCCATTCCAGGGCCTTGTTCGCTCGTAAGCTTTTCAATTTTTGTATTGAAGATGTCCGCCTGCATTTGCAGCCATGTGTCATTCTTAGCGCCTCCGCCAATTGAGACAATTGAATCGATGGTCTTCCCGCTGCTTCTAAAAATCTCAATGGATTCATTTAATGAAAAAGTAATTCCCTCCAGCACGGCACGAGCAAAGTGCCTACGTTCATGCGCAGCATCGATACCAATAAAGCTGCCGCGAATATTTGAGTCCGCATGTGGAGTTCTTTCGCCAACGATATACGGCGTAAATAACAATCCGTTGCTTCCTGCCGGAACTTCATCCACACCTGCTAAAAATTGGTGAAATGCTTCTTCCTTCGCAAATGTATCTTTAAACCAGCTTAAGCTATAGCCAGCAGCTAGGGTTACACCCATTGTATAGTAAGTATTTTCTTCACCGTGGTTAAAGTAGTGAACTTTGCCTTCAAAGTCGAGGTCATTTCTTTCTTCATAAGAAAGAACAACACCAGAGGTACCGATACTTGCTAACGTTTTTCCTTCCGATAAAATCCCTGATCCGATTGCGCCGCAAGCATTGTCGGCTCCGCCGGCAAATACCTTAGCAGCTTCTGATAATCCTGTTGCTTGCGCAAATTCAGCCGTAATCGTACCAACGAACGCATGGGATTCTACTAAAGCTGGACACAAATCAGCTGAAAGACCAAAGGCATCTAACACTTCACCGCTCCACTCCCGCTCGGCAACGTTTAGTAATAACGTTCCCGCTGCATCAGAATATTCCATGTGGATATTTCCTGTAAGCCGGTAACGAAGGTAGTCCTTTGGAAGTACAAATACACTTGCGCGTTGAAAAATTTCTGGTTCGTTTTCTTTTACCCAAAGGATTTTTGGCAAAGTAAAGCCTTCTAACGCTGGATTTTTCGTTACTTCTAATAAACGCTCTCTGCCCACAACGTCATAAATTTCCTGACATTGTTTTGTGGTTCTTGTGTCATTCCACAAGATCGCGTTTCTTAATACTTGATTGCTTTCATCTAATAAAACTAAGCCGTGCATTTGGCCGGAGAAGCTGATTCCTTCAATATCGTTTACGTCTCCATCGAATTGACCGATTAGTTCAGCCAATCCAGCCGTTGTCTTTTCTACCCATTCTTCTGGGTTTTGTTCACTATAACCGGATTTTTCAATTATCAAAGGATATGATTTAGAAACTTCCTTACACACTTCCCCTTTTTGATTCACAAGTAAGATTTTTACGGCACTCGTTCCAAGGTCAACTCCGATTACATACTTCATCCCTATCATCCTTTTCTAAAAAAAGTGCTGGAGTAATAGGCTGCCAGCACTTTTTTCATGTTTATATTGAGTATAGATTAAACTGTTACACTTGAAAGTGTTTCTAATAAATATTGATTGATTAAAGCCTTTAGACGCTCTGTTCTGCCTGATGTATTCTTGATTTCTGATAATCCAAAGGCATAAGCTTCAAGCTCACGGAAATTTGTTTTTCCTTCGACGATCTCTAAGCCAATTCCTTTTGTATAACTGCTGTAGCGTTCTTCAACAAAGCTATCAAGTACTTTATCTTCGATTAGTTTGTTAGCAACTTTAAGGCCGATTGCAAATGCATCCATACCAGCGATGTGTGCGTGGAATAGATCTTCTGCTTCGAATGAACCTCTTCTTACTTTCGCGTCAAAGTTCAATCCGCCTTTTCCTAAACCGCCGTTTTTGAGAATTTCATACATAGCCAATGTGTTCGTGTAAAGATCAGTTGGGAACTCATCAGTATCCCAGCCAAGTAGTGTATCACCTTGGTTAGCGTCAACAGATCCTAACATTCCGTTAATACGAGCTGTTCTTAACTCATGCTCAAATGTGTGACCAGCCAAAGTAGCGTGGTTTGCTTCAATATTAAACTTAAAGTAATCTGTTAGGTCATATTTTTGTAAGAATGCTAGACCAGTAGCCACATCAAAATCGTATTGGTGTTTTGTAGGCTCTTTTGGTTTTGGCTCGATTAAGAATGGAACGTTTAAGCCGATTTCTTTTGCATAATCAACCGCCATATGGAAGAAGCGTGCCAAGTTATCCTGTTCAAGCTTCATGTTTGTATTTAGAAGTGTTTCGTAACCTTCACGGCCGCCCCAGAAAACATAGTTTTCAGCACCAAGTTCTTTAGCTACTTCTAATGCCTTTTTCACCTTCGCTGCAGAGTATGCAAATACATCTGCATTTGGAGAGGTTGCAGCACCATGAACATAACGTGGGTTAGAGAACATGTTCGCTGTATTCCAAAGCAATTTCGTTTTGCTCGTTTTCATATATTCTTTAATCATACCTACAATAACATCTTGATTTTCATTTGTTTCTTTTAAAGTGCTTCCTTCTGGTGCAATATCAACATCATGGAAAGCAAAGAAAGGAACATTTAATTTTTCAAAAAGTTCAAATGCTGCTTCCACACGTGCTTTTGCTAAATCTAAACCTTTTAAATGATCCCAAGGACGGATAGCTGTACCTACACCAAATGGATCTGTACCATCAGCAGTAAATGTGTGCCAGTAAGCAACAGAGAAGCGTAGAATTTCCTCCATTGTTTGACCATTTATTTTTTCTTCTGGATTATAATACTTAAATGCTAAAGGATTTTTAGATGCTGCGCCTTCAAATTTGATTTTGTTAACTGTTTCGAAATAAGCCATTTGGTTATTCCTCCTAGTAGTTGGTTGGTTTTATGGCAACAGATTAGTATGTAAATGCTTACAAGAATTTTTTTACTCTTAATCTGTAACCTTTGTTTAATCAGATTATAGCAGGGTAATCTTAGTTTGTCTATTGAATAAACAAAGATTTTATAAAAATTTTCATATCCTTCCAATCATCTTTCGTAAAAAGTGATTGTCTTTCCTTATAAAAGGCAATAATGAGCCCATAATAACACCAGTCCGTACGATTGTATATTCAATAAACAAAGTTTGTGTTAGTATAAAGATACTACCAAATAAGGAGTTTTTAAAAGTGGTAACCATGACATGGAATCAGCAAACAGTTAAAAAAAATAATAAAGCACTTGTATTACAGTTAATTATGGAAAAGGAGCCGATTTCAAGGGCGGACATTGCTCAGGTATCTGGTTTACATAAGGCAACTGTTTCTTCTCTCGTAAATGAGTTATTAGATGAAGAACTTATTTTTGAATCAGGACCAGGAGAATCAAGCGGCGGACGACGTCCCGTGATCCTTCACTTTAATAAAGTGGCAGGATATGCAATTGGAATTGACCTCGGGGTAAACTATGTATTATGTGTACTAACCGATTTAAAAGGAAATATTTTAATAGAAAAAAATCAGCTGGTTAACCGAACTCCCTATCCAACGATTTTTAGCACTGTTCAGAACATGGTTCAGTCACTTATCGATGAAATGCCTGCCAGCAGGTATGGAGTTATAGGTATAGGAGTCGGTGTACCTGGAATTGTGAACAAAGAGGGTTCTGTTCTTCTTGCTCCAAACTTAGGCTGGACAAATATACAGTTAAAAATGGATCTTGAAAAAATATTCCAAGTTCCTGTCATTATTGAGAACGAAGCAAATGCCGGGGTCTTTGGTGAACAACAGTTTGGTGCTGGCCAAGACTATCAAAACATTATTTATATTAGTGCTGGGATTGGTATCGGTGTAGGAATTATTTTAAACAAAGAATTATATCAGGGCAAAAATGGATTCTCAGGCGAGATGGGACACATGATTATCGATATTGACGGAAAACCATGCAGCTGTGGCAGCCGAGGCTGTTGGGAAGCTTACGCTTCTGAAAATGCCCTGCTGGAGATGGCTGGTGAAAACACAGATACACTTGAGTCTTTAATAAGCCATGCAGAAAACGGTGATGAGGCCGTCAAGAATCTATTCCAAAAAATTGGCGCTTACCTAGGATATGGTATCAATAACATTATCAATACCTTTAACCCTGATCAGGTAATCGTCGGTAATCGATTAGCTTTAACAAAAGAATGGATTGAGGAACCAATTCGAAATACCATTAAAAATCACACACTCACCCATCATCAACATGAAATGAAGCTGGGTTTTTCGGGACTTGGAAAGTATTCAACCGTATTAGGTGTTTCTGCTTTTGTGGTTGAGAATTTCATAAAAGAAGAATCCAGAGTTTTATAATCTTTTCTAATCGAGTTTCCCCTCTTTTTTAAGAGGAGAAAAAAGTTAGTTGTTTGGATATACAAAGTTCATTAACATCAGTTATAATAAATTTGTAAATCACTATACTATTCGATGGGGAGATATTATGGAGAAAAACTCAAAACCAAATGAGCCTTTAGTTACACACATTTATACTGCAGATCCTTCCGCACATGTCTTTGAAGGCAAGCTTTATATTTATCCATCTCATGACCTTGATCACGATGAACCTTCTAATGATAATGGCGACCAATATAAGATGGAAGATTACCATGTCCTATCTATGGATGATGTAAGCTCACCTGTTATCGACCACGGGGAAGCGCTTCACGTAAAAGATGTTCCATGGGCATCTAAACAAATGTGGGCACCTGATGCAGCTTACAAAAACAACACGTATTATTTATTTTTCCCGGCAAGAGATAAAGACGGCATTTTCAGAATTGGCGTCGCAACAAGCCCTAATCCTGCAGGCCCTTTTACACCAGAGGAAAATTACATACCCGGCAGCTTCAGCATCGACCCAGCGGTATTAGTGGATGAAGATTCAAAAGCGTATGTTTATTTTGGCGGCCTTTGGGGAGGACAGTTAGAAAAGTGGCAGACTGGTACATTTGTTCCAGATGCGGAAGGTCCAGCACCAGATGCTCCTGCATTAGGACCTAGAGTAGCTGAATTAAGCGATGACATGCTTACGTTCAAAAGTGAACCAAAAGAAATTTCCATTGTTGACGAAGATGGCAGCCCGATTCTTGCAAGTGACGAAGACAGAAGATATTTTGAAGGACCATGGGTTCATAAATACAATGGTCTTTACTATCTATCCTATTCAACCGGCACAACTCATAAAATAGTTTATGCGGTAAGTGAGAATCCTCAAGGCCCATTTGTGTTTAAAGGTACGATTCTAACCCCTGTAATTGGCTGGACCACACATCATTCAATTGTTGAGTTTAACGATAAATGGTACCTGTTCTATCACGATTGCGAGTTATCAAATGGCGTGAATCATAAGCGTTCTGTGAAATACACCGAACTAAAATATGACAGTGACGGAACCATTCAAACGATTGAGCCTTACGGAGATAAATAGGCAGATTAAAAGCTGGCTTCATAGTTGAAGCCAGCTTTTTTTTATGTACTATTTCAGCCTCGCTGCCAATACTTCATTGATATCAGCCATAACTTCTTCAACTTCTTGATTGGCGTCGATTCTAACCATTCTTTCTGGAAATATTTTCATTACTTCTTCATAGCCTTCCCGAACGTTAACATGGAAATTTATTTCTTCTAAATCTAATCTATTTATTTCTCTTTCTTTATTTTTGGCAATTCGACTTAACCCTATCTGAGGGTCCAAATCCAAGTACAAAGTTAAATCCGGCATTAGGTCTCCAATTGCGAATTTATTAATGGAAAAGACCTCACTAATACCTAATCCTCTAGCATATCCCTGATATGCTAAGCTGCTGTCTACAAACCGATCACATAATACAATACTGCCTTCATTAAGAGACGGTATTACCTTTTCCACTAAATGCTGCCTTCTTGCTGCTGCATAAAGCAGGGCTTCTGTTCTACCCTCCATTTTAGTGTTTTTCGGGTCTAGAATAACGGAACGAATTTGCTCTGCTATATCGATTCCTCCTGGCTCTCTTGTAACCACTACCTTTTTTCCACTGGTCTCAAGTGAATCTTTAATGAAATTAATTATTGTCGATTTGCCAGATCCCTCGACACCTTCAAGGGTAATGAAGTAACTCATATAAATTTCTCCAATCATTTTTTCAATTTACTAACTTGTTTTTACTATATTAATTTGATTACTGTCTAGGCAGGAGCCTCCTTGAAATCTCGCTCCCGTATTGATTAGCTGGGTAAGTTGCTTTACCTTTTCCTCCGAAATTAACTCCCCCATTAACAGAAGGGGAATTCCCGGCGGATATGGAATAATCGTCTCTGCACACACCTGCCCCGCAGCTTCTGAAATGTGTATTATTTCACTCTCAATATTCGACAGCTTCTCATAGGGAATCGCTAGCTCCGATATCTTTTCGGTACTAATTATAAATCCTTCCTCAATTGGACAATATGGTATCTCCGCAAGCAGTTCTTTTATCTTCCTGCTTGCTTCTAGTAATGGATAGTCTTGGTTTTCTTTTAATAAGGGAAGGATCAATAGCACATTATAAGGATCTGCTAACTCAGTATAAATACTTTTCTCTTCGAATCTTTTCTGGAGTTCAAATCCACTTAACTTAGACCTTGACTGTATGGTTACTTTTAATGTGTCCCCATATAGGCTGGGATACTCTAGTACCTTAATGCTTTGGACAGTTGAGAGCTCCTTTTTAAAATTTGAAATTTCCTTTTGTAAAAATTCTATATCGTTTCGTTGATACGCTGCTAAATAGTTTCTCGCTAAATCCAGTGAAGCCATAATCACGTATGATGGACTGCTGGATTGAAGCATTTGCAGGTAATCCTTCACCTTATCGCGTTTGACTCGATCACTATTTATATGTAAAAAAGAACCCATTGTCATGGCGGGCAGTGTTTTATGTGCGGAGTGAACAACCATATCTGCTCCTAATTGGATAGCCGACGCCGGAAATGGCTCACCAATAATAAAATGAGGCCCATGTGCCTCATCTACTAATACAGGAATGTTATGATAATGCGCAAGGTCAATAACACTTTTTAAATCATACACCATACCATAGTAGTTCGGATAGGTTAAAACAACCGCTTTGGCGTCTGGATAGAGGGAAATGGCTCTTTCCACTATTTCTTTCGAAACACCTGTTGCCGTTTTCCACTCCAGGTTATAATCCGGTTCTAAAAAAACGGGTCTGACTTTCGCTAGTTTTAGAGCATTTAAGACTGACTTATGGCAATTTCTTTGAACAAGGATAATGTCGTCCTTCTCACAAACTGACAAGACCATTGCTAAATTGCCTACAGTAGATCCATTTACCAAGAAAAAGCTTTCTTGGACCTGATAAAGTGCTGCTAAGAGCTCCTCAGCCTCTTTAATTACACCTTCAGGGGAGTGTAAATCATCCAAACCGGATATTTCTGTGGCATCAATTTTTAGAAGCTCCTGAAACAGATTTTTAGATTGTGGGTTCAGAACAACTCCAGACTTATGGCCGGGAACGTGAAATGAAATTGGATTTGTATTTTTATAATGGATTAATGCTTCATATAATGGAATTCGTGTTTGTTTATTCATATAGTTATACTCCTTTAAAGAGTCTCATTTATTTTACCTGACCTGCCCCATTTTAAGCAAAAAAATAAAGCCCAAATGGACTTTTTATGAAAAAATTTCAGGTGTTGTTATTTTTTTTAACTGTTTGAGATAATATTTATATTTTGGATCATGTGTCTCGGTTTGAATTAAGTCTTTTTCACAATCAGTACAGATAAACGAAGTATATAGATGTATCCCTTTTGGTTTTAGATCCTCACATATAACGCATGTTTCATGATAATGACTATGTGCTAATGAACTCAACCACACCACCTCCATACACCTATTCTTCCCGGTATTTATCAATTGTATACAATATTTAGAATTATCATCTTCAGGGCATCCCTCGATATATCTTATGTAGGCAAATGCTTTTGGGTGTATGTCTAGTAACGATTTATTCAAAAACACTTCGTACTTTTTTTGGGGGTTTGTGATATTAAAGGAGGGCAGGATTCAACAACTTCTTCTTTTAGAATATACAAAAAAACACAACCCTTATCGGGTTGTGCTTCGTTTGCCTGGCAACGTCCTACTCTCACAGGGACAAAGTCCCAACTACCATCGGCGCTGAGAAGCTTAACTTCCGTGTTCGGTAT
>NZ_JBIVOI010000025.1:46809-69238 GCF_044754045.1 Neobacillus sp. NPDC093182 | reverse complement strand
CTTAAGATTCGCTCGACTTGCATGTATTAGGCACGCCGCCAGCGTTCGTCCTGAGCCAGGATCAAACTCTCCAAGAAAGTTGATATAGCTCATTTGTTACGTTGGCTTAGCTTTTTTAAAAAAGCTAAAAAATTGTTTGTTGACGTTCTTGTTTGTTTAGTTTTCAAAGAACAAATTCACCGTGTCACCCGAAAGCGACTTTATTAATTTATCACAGCCACTGAATAAAGTCAATAACTTTTTTTAAGTTATTTATTTTACGTCAGCAGCGACGTTTATTAATATACCAACATATTATTTAAAAGTCAACAAAATATATTAAATTAGTTTCTTACTTTTTTAAAAGTGTGATTTATCCTTTCTTCCTGCTCTTATTATCCCTCCTCATGTACTTTAAACATTCATTTGGTGGGGCTACTCTTTTAAACAGGGTAAATAAAATCTTATAGCGCTCTTCCATTGCACGCTTTACTATATGGTCAATACGATGATCTTTTAAATCAAATAATATTTCATCCATCTCACGCTTTATCAGGTATTCCATTTCTTTTACTTCTTTTTCATTAACCAGAAGCCCAAACATTGAATCACCCTTTATATGAAATATGTAGTTATAGTAGTCTTTTCCAAATTAGTGAAATTTATAATTATTTTTCTTAATCATATTCATTTAAAAATACGCATAGGTATGAGACAAGGATAGCAATGGACGAGGTGGTATATATGAATTTCTTTTTTGTGTTAAATGGCAGATCTGTAAAGCAAATGCTTTTAGTAGTAATTGCTGCTTTTTTTACTGCGTTGTTTTTATTTATGGGAAATCTCTCTTTATCTCCAGTCTTTTCAACAAAGGACGGCCCTAAAGCCGTCTATCGCGGGGAAAAGGATATCGCTCTTACCTTTAATATTGGCTGGGGCGATGAAAAAGCAGAACCAATCTTGGACGCACTAAAAAAAGAAAATGTAAAAGCAGCAACCTTCTTTTTAGCTGGTTCATGGGCTGAGCGGCACCCGGATATTGTCAGCCGGATTGTCAAGGAAGGGTACGAAATTGGAATTCTTGGGTATGCCTATGAAGATTATACAGAATTAGAAGATGTGAAAATCGGCAAAGATATTTCGAAAGCAAAGGAAGCCTTCAGAAAGTTAAATATTAAAGACATCAAGCTTCTCCGCGCTCCTACTGGACATTTTGATCAACGCTCCTTAAAGATAGCGGAACGATATGGTTACACGATGGTTCATTGGAGTGTGGATTCTAAGGATTGGACCAATCCTGGAGTGAAGCAAATTCAAGAAAATGTTAAGAAGGCCGATAAGGGAGATATCATTCTTCTCCATGCCTCTGATTCAGCTAAACAGACTGCCGATGCTTTACCTGGAATTATCCAAGAATTGCAGGGTAAAGGCTTAAAACTTGTAACAGTTTCACAACTAATTGCCAATGGAGTCGTCGAGTCAAAGGAAATTAAATAGTATGGAACAAAAAACCGTCCACCTATTTTATTGGACGGTTTTTTTGCTTATTTTTTTAGGTGATTTTGTTATTTTATTAGTAGAAGATTGCCTACTTTGTCTAGCTTGCTGTGATTGTATATTTAGTTTATGAAGAATTAATATTTGATATGCATTACAAGCTAGAAGGGAAAACAACATGAGATAAATCCAGCTTGGTTCATTTACACGTAACACTGGGAACCATTCTATAACCGTTACAACAATCATAAAAAAGAGTGCTGGAATAAATGCTTCACGATTTGTTTGTTTTGCTTTATACCATGCAGTCACCAATGAAGGAATTAACAGCAAGGCTGCCAGCCCGATATAAGGAAAGAGGCTTTCTCCTGATTTTGCAAAGGTTTCATAGCGTAAATACACAAGATCAAATAGCACAAATAGAATTAACACTACTTGAACTCCATTCCAAAGTGAAACGGATTTAAAAATACCTAAGCCAAAGCGATGGACCGTTAGATAGGCAAAAAAGCCCATTTGACTAACAACACTATAAAGAACGCCCCATAATATAAACCAAAAAAGGGCGGATAATATATTGAGGATTCGAAAATCGGTAAAATAGTGTACATATTCATTCCAATTGATAATAAAACCTACAATTGCTGATGTAATTCCGCCAATTAATAGCGTAGTCATAAACAGCCTAACCCAAATACGACTCGTCACACAATTATCCTCCAATAACAAAAAATAAATACCTTTTTGATTGTACCAATCCAATTATAAAAAATCCATCTTTTCAATTTCTGTACGCATAATCTAAGGTGCTTTTCTTCATCCTAAAAATTAAGGACCATTATGTGAAAGGAGCTTTTTAAATGAAAGTAAATAAGCTGATACTCCCCTTGCTGACCACTATGCTTCTCTCTAGTTGTGCCTCTCCTGAAGCTGGCGGCGGAGAACAAATAGATTATGAAGCAACAAAGAAGATGGTTGTTGATATACTAAAAACAGATGATGGCAAGAAAGCACTCCAAGAGGTTATGTCTGATGAAAAGATGAAAGAAACGCTGGTAATGGACCAAAAAGTGGTGTCTGATACCATTCAACAAACCCTAACCTCTGACGCAGGAACAGAAATTTGGAAGAAAACCTTTAGTGATCCCAAATTCGCAGAAGGCGTAGCAAAAAACATGAGATCCGAGAATGAAAAACTATTAAAGGATTTAATGAAAGATCCTGAATATAGAGCGATGATGATAGAGGTATTTAAAGAACCTGAAATTCAAAAGGAAATGGCAGATGCGTTAAAAAGTAAAGAATATCGAGAACATCTTCAAACGGTCATCTCTGAAACACTTGAAAGCCCTCTTTATAAAGTAAAAATGCAGGAATTACTCTTAAAAGCAGCGGAAGAAACACAGCAAGCAGCAGAGAAAAAATAGCTTTTATTGCTAAATAAATAAATGCCTCTTCCGACTTATTGGAAGAGGCATTTATTTTCATTTACTTTTCAACCGGCTTGTCATTTTTTCTGCAATATCTAAATAAATTTTTCCTAATTTATGGTCTTCCTGATAGATGGACGGTGCAAAATCATCATCATTCCAATCAGGCTGATTAAGCGGCAGGCGTCCTAGGACTTCGGTGTTCAGGTCTTCGGCTAATTTATCACCGCCGCCTTTACCGAATACATATTCTTTTTCACCGGTTACCGTACTTTCAAAGTATGCCATATTCTCGATAACACCTAGAATTTCATGATCGGTGCGTAATGCCATAGCACCAGCACGCGCTGCTACAAACGCCGCCGTTGGATGTGGTGTGGTTACGATTACTTCTTTACAAGCCGGAAGCATGGTATGAACATCTAATGCGACATCTCCTGTTCCAGGAGGTAGGTCTAACAGTAAATACTCAATTTCTCCCCATTCTACTTCATTAAAGAAGCTATTTAGCATTTTTCCTAACATTGGACCGCGCCAGATGATTGGGGAATTATCTTCTACAAAGAAGCCCATTGAAATGACTTTTACTCCAAAGCGCTCAACAGGCAGTATTTTTTCGCCTCTTACGACTGGTCTTTTCGTAATTCCCATCATATCCGGAACACTAAACCCGTAAATATCTGCATCAATTAATCCGACCTTTTTACCTAGTCGTGCGAGTGCCACGGCAAGGTTAACAGATACAGTGGATTTACCTACTCCGCCTTTACCACTTGCAATCGCGATAAATGTTGTTTTATTAGAAGAAAGTAATCCCTTGTCTTCAGATTCGCCCGCTGCCGAACGGTGTTCCGCTAATACCGCTTCTGGTAGCTCACTAAAACGGATTCCCACCGTTTGGGCACCAGCCTCTTTCAGCATATTGACCACTTGTGTTTGTAGCTGTAACTGTTCAGCCGTGCCGGTTTTAGCAATCTGCAATTTTACACTGACATGGCTTTTCTCTTCTTTAATTTTTATTTCTTCAATAGCATTTAATTCAGCTAAAGTTTTATGTAAAAAAGGTTCTTTTAAGCTGCCTAGTACTTCACGTACTTTTACTTCAGTTAACATGTAAACAAACACCTCACCCTATGAATTCGTTTCCAATTTTCAGTATACCATATTCTTTTCTAGAAACAGTTAAATGAATCACTTCCATTAATATTCCAAAAAAAAGAAGGTGATTAAACACCTTTATTCATCTTCTATCTTTAATTCCTTTTCATTGGTAAAGTAGCGAAGGACACCTTGATAGATAGACGCTGCTACCTTCTCCTGATAGGCCTCCTTTTTTAATTGCTCTCTTTCATTTGGATTCGAAAGGAAGCCTACCTCTACTAACACCCCAGGCTTTTTAGCATTTTTTAAAATATAAACGGAATTAATCGGCTTCGCTTTTCTTGTCGTATTTTCTAAATTAACGATCAGCTCATCCTGAATAAATTTTGCAGCTTTAGCATTTTCCTTAAAATGCGACGCATAAAAGGTTTGCGCTCCACTCCATCTTGATGACGGAATCGCATTTAAATGAATGCTGACAAAGAGGTCATTATCGGAGTTGTTTATCATTTTTAAACGCTTTTTTAAATCTTCCACTTTTCTTCTACTGTATCCTTTTGTGCCTTCATCTGCTAAATCTTTATCGGTTTCACGGGTCATGACCACTAAGGCTCCCTGCTCCTGTAAATAGTCTCTGACTTTTAATGAAATATCCAAAGCAATGTCTTTTTCTAACGCTTTGGAATTTCCAGCTCCTCCATCTGGACCGCCATGACCTGGGTCAAGTAATATGATTTTGCCGGATAGAGGAAGACTCCAAGTATCGCCCCACGTATCCTCTTTAACAAAATCATATTGTAAAATCAGAAACAAAAGAAGTAAGCCAACAGAAAAACCAATGACCTTTAATTTTTTCTTTGACACCCAAATCATTCCTTCCCGCTCGTCCCTATTCAATAAACTATATGGGACAAGGGACTTGTTTAGAACAGGAAGAAATGTGAAGCACCAGGATAATTGCTAATCCTGGTGCTTGATCCATGCTATTTGATTAATGTAATCGCAGCTTGCGGCGTCTTTGAGCTTTTTCATACCCTTCTTTCCACCAAACATCGATGTATCCTTCACAGGAATAATAAAGTGTTTCGCTCATGGTGCCTTCTTCACCATTCCCCCAATAAAGGAGAAAATTGTAGAGTGTATCAATTAAGTGCTTCTCTTCTCGATAGCAGCGTTTTCGTACATCATCTATATGTTCACCGTAATACCCAAATTTGCTAAATTTTGCTCCTAATAAGTAGGCTTCTAATGCTACATCATAACAGGCTTCTTCAATGCCTGTGTTCATGATAAAACTCGACGCAATTCTCGATGAGCCAAAATATTGCTGCACTCGTTCTTTTAACGTTTTAACAGACAAGTCCTTTAGAACGGACCGCTCGTATTTTATTTGTTTATCGCGACGCTTTTCTTTAAAGGTAGTAATTACAGTCACTCGCTTTTCACCTCTTAGGACTATTCTTCATCCCTAGGGCATAAGAAATTCAAATTCAAAAGTGTTTTCGATTGCCAATTTTTATCGCATCGGGTCTTCTTTATTCCAAATTAATGAGAATGTGCTTCCTATGCTGTTTTCGGTTAAAATTAAATCTCCATGAAGGGCTTTTACTGAAGGGCAAACCTAAGCCAAGACCTCTCTCCATTAATTTCTTCTTTTCTTCACGGAAAAACCTTTCAAATACATAAGGCTGTTCCGCTTCTGGATAATTAACGCTTTAGGAACTGTGGGAACGAATAGAAACTTTAAAACTGTATTTTTTTCCGTGTTTCGGAAGGGTAAAACCATAAATTAATGTTAACAATGGTGAAAATAAGCAAAATAACGCAAACGGAAAGTAATCAACTACAGGCACTCCGAGGACTGAAGCCAGAAACACACCACAGACACTCCATGGGACGAGAGGATTGACGACCGTTCCGGCATCCTCGAGCACCCTTGAAAGATGCTTCGGTTCTAAGCCAGCTTTTTTGAAATGTTCTTTAAAAGCATTTCCAGGTAACAGGATTGATAAATATTGTTCCCCAATAATAAAATTAACAGCTACCGCAAGTCCGGCAGTTGTACTAATTAAAAGGGAAACACGGGTTAATACAACCTGTAAAAGCGATATAAGCGCCGGAATAATGCCCAGTCTGAAGAGAAGTCCTCCCATGCTTAGTGCCAGCAAAATTACTGATATGCTGAACATCATACTCTCCATTCCGCCCCTTGTCAGCATTGAATCGACTTCTTGGACTCCACTTGCAGATTTGTAACCGGAAAAGAGTAAATCAAACAATCCTTTGCTGTCTATTCCTCCATTCATCCAAACAGAAATCAAAAGAGCGGAAAGAATGCCAGCGGAAAGCGTCGCGATCGCAGGTACTTTTTTGGCAGCCAGTATAGTTAGGATAATAAAGGGCAGAAGTGAGTACCAGTGTACAAGGTTTAGAGAGGTTAATTCCCCTTTAAGGATTCCCATTTGCTTAATGTTTTGTTCTGTTTCCGTTGGAGAAATCACTACATAAACAATTAGCGAAAAAATAAAGCCTGGGATTGTGGTCCATAACATATTTTTTATATGGTCAAATAAATCTACACCTGCGATGCTCGCAGCAAGGTTTGTCGTATCAGATAAAGGCGACATTTTATCCCCAAAGAATGCTCCAGAAACGACTGCCCCCGCAGTAATTACTGGGGAAATGCCCAGTGCGGTACTTGCTCCAACAAAGGCTACTCCTAATGTTGCAGCTGTTGTTAAGGAACTTCCTATACTTACTCCGATAATAGAAGTTACTACAAAAACAATAGCATAGTAAAATTTCCCCGAGACTAAATCGACAGCTAAATAAATAAACGTCGGAATTGTACCGCTCGCCATCCAGCTGCTGATTAGCATCCCAATAAAAAAGAAAATCATAACCGAGGCTATTCCAGATTTTGCTCCATTTGCCATAGCTGCTTCTAGCTCGAGAAAGTTCACTTTCTTGACAGCACCATATATAAGCAACAGGGCGATCCCAGCGATTATTGCAATTTGTGGAACTACTTTAATGCCGATAATTAGATAACCGACAATCCCCATTAAAAGTACAGCAATAAATGCGGCTTCGACTGGTCGAATGGCCAGAACCTTTTGTTGTTGCTCCATAAAAATCTCCCCCTAAGAAGTAAATAATAAACGCAAAAAAGCCCCTTCGACTTTAGGGACGAAGGGACTCCGCGGTACCACCCTAGTTGGCAGGAATTACTCCCCGCCCTCTTTAAAAAAAATGCCGGTTCAAGGCAGCTGTATTTCAAAATTATCATTGCCCGAATTTCCACCTTCCATCCGGTCTCTTTTTGCTGCTAATGACAATTCTACTAAAACTGCAGGCACTTATTTACTTTCGCACTAAAACGCTTTTAAGCATTAAAGTATTATATTTAAATAATAATATACATAGGTTTATTCTTTCTGTCTACAAAAATTTTTCATGTTACAGCTATCTTCTAAGTAGAAACACATATTTACATAAAAAAGACTCCCAATCAAATTGATTGAGAGTCTTTGAAATTGTACCTCTATCCTCAAGAACCTTTCTTACCGAAAATGGAGAAAATCCACTCCCATTTATCTTTAGGTTTTTGAATCGCTTTCTCTAAACGTTTATTGAAGTCATTTTGTGAAAGCCACTCTTTTTGCATTTCTTCCCGAAGATTTTGTAATTCTTTTTGTAAGTATTCGCTCTTTTGTTTTTCCTGTTCCAGCAATGTTTCGTAATGGATCTTTTCTTGTTCAGATAATTTATCTATCCTAGTTTGAGTTTTTTGTGCTGAATTTGAAATGTTAGAACTTAAATCATGATGATCCTGCTTTAGCCTCGAAACGGTAGTTTTAAGATCTGTCATATCGTTTATCACTTGGACATTCATTTCACGTGTGGCAGCAAGTTCATTGGCTAAATAGGATAATATTTCTTTTAAGTGATTGGGGTCTTGTGGTAAATTCTCATATGTATCGGCTACCGCTATCTCTGTTTCACTAAATCCTTCTAATCTTTCTTTTTGTTGCCGGGCAATTTCTTTAGCCGTATCGTCTAGGGGCTTGTCTGTATCGCGTAACGATATAAGCGCTTCAATGTCGGATTGAACAAAAATACGACGATCTCCTTCTTTAAAAAACACATAGCCATTCCGCTCTAGGATTTGGCCATACTTCCGAACAGTAGGTGTTGCAATCCCGGCTTCCTCTGCCACTTCCTTGGAAGAGAATGAGCGTTCAAACGGTTGAATATCACTTCGCATATCTGATCACCTTTTTTATCATAAATATGAATGGTTATTGATGAATCTGCAAGTGCCATATCACCTAGCGATACAAATAAAGAGACGATATCCCCCTTTACCTAACCATTTTTCAGAAATAAAACTATTTTGTGTCCAATACAATCTTTATAAATATCACCCTGAGACTTGACTGTAACGGGTGGCGTTATACACTCTAACTAAATTTAATTTAAAAGGCATATCGCCCGGCGATACGATAGACTAAAAAGAACTAATAAGCTCTTTCCAGAAAAGCTCTAATAAAAGTGGCTCTTCTTTTTGCTTGAAGTTCTCAACCTTAATAAAACGATACGGTCTTTAGCAGTTCACCCTGAGGCTTAGTCATATCGCGCGACGCTATAATCTCATTAATCGTGATCTAATATATTTTTATAGGTGAATGATTCAGCAAAAACTGCCGATTATTTCCCCGAAAATACAATCTTCGACTAGATTCTTGATTTTTCTACTTTAATCAAACATTTGATTATATTTACTGCGTCTTTGTTATATTAAGGTTTCACACAACATGCTGAAAAAAGACTTGCCTGTTATTGTGGGAATAACGGTTATGCTAAAATAAATGAAATGACCATTTTTTTATGATGAGGGATTGCATGTATAGAATAATGATGATTGAGGACGATGAAAAAATTAGACGGATTGTAGCTGATACGTTGAAAAAGTGGCAGTATGATGTTGTGGAGGTGGCCGAATTTGACCAGGTGCTAACTCAATTTGTTCAGGCAGATCCTCACCTCGTTCTAATAGATATTAATCTTCCGGTGTTTGATGGTTACTACTGGTGCCAGCAGATACGCTCGGTTTCCAAAGTGCCGATCATATTCCTTTCTTCAAGAAATCAGAATATGGATATCATTATGGCGATTAACATGGGCGGGGATGATTTTATCCAGAAGCCATTTGATTTGGATATCCTTCTCGCGAAAATCAGCGCACTTATCCGTCGGAAATATACCTATCAGGAAGATGAGAATAGCACATTCATCTACAAGGGTTTGAAATTAAATGTAACCAATTCAACGATTGAATATAGTGGTAAAAGCACTGAGTTAAGCCGGAAAACTGGCGGAAAAATAAATACGTTCCGAAAATCAAAGCCAAGGTTACAGCCATCAATGTTTCTTTAAAATGATCTTTCCAAATGTCAGTGTTACCAGCAAGAGTAATCGTGTAGTAGGAAGCCGCAATCAATAGAATCGACAATACCGCCAATCCAAAAGAAAATTTAAGCGGTTTGTCCATTTTCTCTTTTGCATGAAACAATTCAACTAACTGTACACGGCGGACGGTAACATAACTTTGGATCGTTATAATACCAATTAGTAAAGCGAATAATAGAATAGTTGAGATGATTGCTTCAAGTGGAAAAGCAAAAGAAAGGTCCTCTTTGTATCGCATTAAGTTCATTAATACCGCACCAAAAAATTTTGATAGTAATCCACCGATTAGTATACCGCTGGATACAGAAATGGCACTTAGAAATAGTGTTTCAAAAAAGACCATTGCTGCAACTTGTCTTTCTTTCATCCCGTAAAGTAAGTACATGCCAAATTCTTTTTTTCGCTGTTTCATGAAAAATGAGTTAGCGTACAAAATAAAGAATACAATAAACACAAAGACGATCATTGAAGCAATGAAAATTACCGTTTTATAGTTTTCTTTATTTTGAATGGCTGCAACGACGTCCTCGTTAAACATTAATCCAGAAAAGGTAAAGTAAATGACAACCCCCACAAGCATAGAAATGAAGTATATGGTATACAAACGGAAGTTCCGTTTCATATTCCTCCAGGATAAATCAACTATGTTCATTGCTGGTCACTCCCTATAGCACTTTGAATGGTTAGGATTCTGTCAAAGAATTCTTTTTCTGATTGGTCCCCTTTAAACATTTCATTGACGATTTTTCCATCACGAAGAAAAATGACACGCTCGCAGTAACTCGCTGCATACGGATCATGTGTAATCATCAGAACCGTTGTCTTAAACGCTCTATTTAGCAATTGCATTTGTTCGAGCAGCTGGGTGGCAGACCTTGAATCAAGTGACCCCGTTGGCTCATCTGCAAACACAATTGCTGGATTGGTGATGATTGCACGTGCAGCAGCCGTACGCTGCTTTTGGCCGCCGGAAATTTCAGAAGGATAATGCTCTAAAATCGATTCAATATTTAAGGCTTCAATTAATTTAGCTAATCTCTGCTCCATTTCGGCCACAGGAGTCTTTTGTAACGAGAGCGGCAGCAAGATATTTTCTTTCACCGTTAATGTATCAAGTAAATTGTAATCTTGAAAAATAAATCCCATTCGTTTTTGACGGAATTCTCGTAAGACTTTCTTTTTCATATCTAACAGCGAATTCCCTTCAATCCAAACATCCCCGCCATTAAAGCCATCAATCGTCGAGAAAGTATTCATTAAGGTGGTTTTTCCAGAGCCAGAAGGACCCATTATCGCTGTAAATTCCCCTTGTTCAATTGTCAAATCAATATTTTTTAAGACTTGTGTTTTTCCGTAAGATTTAGATAAGTTCTTTGTTTGTATTATTTTAGTCATTGTTTAATCCTCCTTCACCACCACACTATATCAACTAATTTGCCCGCTAACCATCGAACTAACAACATCTAAAGTGACAATTTTGTCATGTTGGGTGAAGAAGCATATCTGTACAAAAAAGACCTCCTAAAAAGAAGGTCCCTCGTATCTATTAATATAATAAATATTTCTCACGAATCTCATTAAATTCATTTAAGCCAGTCTGCCAGGCTGCTTTCATTTCCTCAATACTTTTGCCCGCTTCAATATCAGCACGGATAGAGCCATTGCCGACAAGGTTATCAAAGAAGGAGATTCCTGCTGCACTCGGTGCTCTAAATTGGAAATCGTTTGGATACATATCATGGATTGTTTTTACGATATACAACCCTGTTTCAAACGGCTTAAAAACATTCCGATCCGTAACATGAATTTGAATACCATGGCTTAACACATTTGCATGTTTCGAAAAAGTCGGTATGAATGATGCCGCACGGAAGGTGACACCAGGTAATTTGTAAGAGTTTAACTTCGCGGCCAAGTTGTCGCTATTAATAAACGGTGCGCCAATTAATTCAAATGGCTTTGTTGATCCTCTTCCCTCCGATACATTGGTCCCTTCAATCAGTGCCGCTCCTGGGTAGACGACAGCAGTTTCTAATGTTGGCATGTTTGGTGATGGAAGCACCCACTCTAATGGCGTTTCATCGTAATACATGTTTCGTTTCCAGCCTTCCATTTCCACTACCGTTAAATCAGCGCCAATACCAAATTCACTATTAAAAAGTTTAGCTAGTTCCCCTACTGTCATCCCGTGGCGGACAGGAATCGGATATTCACCGATGAACGAAGAGTATTTATCCTCGAGTACAGGTCCTTCAACTTTTGTCCCGCTGATTGGATTTGGACGGTCGAGAACGATAATCGGAATATTGTTCTCTTTCGCGGCTTCCATTGCTAACGCCATCGTATAAATGTACGTATAGAAACGTGTTCCAACATCTTGGATATCAAATAGCAATACATCGACATTGCTTAGCATTTCAGGTGTCGGCTTTTTGTTCTTTCCATAAAGACTGTAAACAGGAAGTCCTGTTTTTTCATCTGTATATTGTTCAACATACGCACCTGCCTGGGCACTTCCTCGTACCCCATGCTCA
The DNA here is from genome assembly GCF_044754045.1 of Neobacillus sp. NPDC093182. Lineage (NCBI taxonomy): Bacteria > Bacillati > Bacillota > Bacilli > Caryophanales > Bacillaceae > Neobacillus > Neobacillus sp. NPDC093182. The sequence goes on along the minus strand of NZ_JBIVOI010000025.1, from coordinate 57,225 downwards.
GGGCCATAAAGAGCAGTCAGGTTTACATCTGGGTTATTGAAAAGTAAATCTACAATACTCGTAACGTTCTGGTCCACTCCAGTAGGATTAGTAATCAAACCTACACGTTTATCTTTAATCAAATCCATTTCATCCTGCAGCAAAACCTCGACACCCAAACGGAACTTTTTAATCTTTTTCTCTTTATCGTTCTTGGCCATCGCTGCAGAAACAGTAGAAAGTAGTAGAACAAGAGCCAATAAACCTGTGAGCCACTTTTTCAAAAGTATCCCTCCTCTTTGTCTATTCCCTACCTAGTATCCTAACCCGTGATCAAATCCATATAAAACATTTCCATCATGGTTGTAAATGGTTACGGGCAGTTTTCCAGTTGGATTATTTTTACCAAATATAGTGTTTGCCGCTGCTTCAAAGCTTGCTGGTTTGAAACCATATTGAACAAGATAAGCGTCCACATCTGTATAGGACATAATATCATATGGATTTCTTGCGCCAACAGCAATGACAGGCACACCAGTCTCGATGAGTTGTCTTGTCATTACCATTTGACCAGCATCCTGAGCCCTGCCCCCGACACTAGAGGTGTAGGTTCCGGCAATGATGTATTTCGCGCCCTGCACTTGTGCTAGCTGCGCAGCATTAAGCGGACCTGAAGCATTAACATAAACGGCGCCAGGATGGTGTTTTTGGATCTCTGCTGCCAGCAGATTAATGGAGAAACCAGATCCACCAACCACAACAATCTTCTCTTCAGGAGAAACATTAAGCGGAAGAACAGCGTCATTTTTCACCAGTGTAATCGACTTTTCGGCTGCTTCTTTTTCAATCGCCTTATGTTCAGGTGAGCCTACTACTTGAAGTGCGTTTGCTGCTTTTTCATCAAGACTCTTTTCTACCTCTGCCTTTACGATGCTTCTATTAAGTTTCAGATTTAAAACTCGTTCCACTGATTGCTCCAATCTATCTTCTGAAATATCGCCGGAGTCAACAGCAGCATAGAGACCATTGGCAACAGCTTCAATTCCAACTGGCATTAGGAGTATATCCGCTCCTGCTTTCACAGCGCGGATTGCTGCGTCAACTGGACCAAAATGCTCTGAGATTGCCCCCATATTCATCGCATCGGTAACAATTACACCTTTAAAGCCCATATCTTCGCGCATTAGCCCTGTTAATACTTTATGAGAAAGCGTTGCTGGTACAGCGATTTCTGTGCCATCCTTTTTAGAAATGGCTTTTGTATTATCAATCTTCGGGAAGGTCACGTGAGCCGTCATAATCGCGTCAATTCCCGCATCCATTGCCTGCTGGAATGGATATAATTCTACCTTTTTCAAACGATCAATATCATGTGGTACTTCTGAAAGTCCGATATGTGAATCAACTGCTGTGTCACCATGACCCGGAAAATGCTTCGCAGTTGCAGCTGTTCCCGTTTCATGAAGTCCTTTAATATAGGCATTCCCTAATTTTCCAACTAACTCAGGGTCCTCACCGAATGAGCGGACACCAATTACCGGATTATCTGGATTGTTGTTTACATCCAGCACAGGTCCAAAATTCATATTGATTCCAAGGGCGTTCAACTCTTCCCCAATCACTTTACCAACCTTTTCAGCTGTTTCTTCTGAGCGTGCGGCACCTAGAGCCATATTTCCTGGCATGTCGGTACCAGTTTGCAGACGTGTCACGATTCCACCTTCTTGGTCAATGGAGATCAGCAGTCCATACTTTTCTGCAGCTTCTTGATAGGCGCTGACTAACCTAGCTGTTTGATCAGCTTTCACTGTATTTTCACGGAATAAAATTACACCGCCAAGATGATAATCTTTTACAAGCTTAGCAATTTCGTCGTTCATCACTGTAACATTCTGACCCTTCCAGGTTCTAAAATCAGGCATTAGCATTTGCCCGACCTTTTCGTCCATGCTCATATGCTTTATGGCATTACCGATGAGGTCATAGCGTGCGCCTTTTTCTTTTTTAACAAGGACTTTTTCTTGGTTTCCTTTGAATTGGATCGAAATTCTATCGCTATAACTGCCATCGCTGACAGATATAAATGTTTTACCATTGTGACCAGATAAAGTTACTTCTCCATCCTTCGATACAGATGCAACATTCTTATTGGAAGATTTCCAAGTTAAGTTCTCAGACGCCATCATAAAACGGCCATCCTCATAAACATGAAGGGCGTTTAAATTAAGCTTGTTATCTGTTACTTCCCGTGTAACTTGTGGAACATTGAGGTCTATCACTAAATCTTTAATACCCGAAGCAGCTGCTGCACCTGACAATGGAATACCTGTTAACAATAGCGCAAATGCTAGAAACGAGGTGAATAATGTCTTTACTAATTTTCGCATGTTTCTCCTCCTCAAGTTATGCTTTATTTAATAATCCCTAAGTTCCCATTGATTTTTTGAAAAAGAGAGTACATCTCCAGAATCCAGTTTTGGATTCTGAATATACCAGCCGCGGGAATTTGTAGATCCATCTGTTTGATAGACAAATCGTATTTTCGCTGTATCACTCGGTATAGCCAATTCTTTCTTTTCCCAGCCATTACTAGTGCCAGTCAATAAAGCAAGCTGCTGCCAGCTGCCATCTCTAAAAATCTCTATAGACCCACTATCCCAGACATTCTCAATCATATGCCAAGTGGAGAAAGTGAGTTTCGTATCCTTAGTTAAATCTAGATCCGTTTCCATTACTCGATTGAGCTTGTCGCCATACCCTGCAAACCAGGCATCACCCTTACCAGGAATGGTGACTGGAATGGAATCCGCCACATTTCTGGCAAATAAGCGGCGTGTTTGGTTCATTGACCCCATATTTCTTGAAGGATGGACACGGTTGGTCAGTAAAATCGCAACAGTTTTATTGTTCGGACTTACTGCAATTGAAGTCCCTGTATACCCCGTATGGCCAAAAGAGTATGTACCTTCTGATAAAGCGTCCATATACCAGCCTTGGCCAAGCTCCCAGCCTAGCCCATGGTCATTCCCAGGGAATGCAGCGTTTTGATTTTCCAGCAGTAATTGTACCGTTTCTGGCTTCAAGATTGTTGTGCTGCCATACTTGCCTTCATTAATGAATATATGAGCAAGCTTAGCTAAGTCTTTGGCGGTTGAGAATACACCCGCATGTCCGGCAACCCCGTCTAATGACCAGGCATTCTCATCATGAACGTCTCCCCAAACGAGACCGCGGTTAGGTATGGCCTGGTATTCAGCTGCAGCAATGCGGTGTTTCAATGAAGCTGGGGGATTGTACATCGTATCCCTCATTCCTAAAGGTTCTGTGATGTGCTCCCGAACAAATTCATCCTGGCGAGTACCAGACCAGTGCTCTACTAACATGCCTAACGTAATCATGTTTAAATCACTGTATTCGTAATTCGTACCTGGTGCATTTTTTAATGGCTGGTTTAATACCAGCTTCAGTCTATCTTCTCTAGAAGTCCCCTGTGAATATAATGGGACCCAAGCCGTGAAACCAGATGTATGGGTTAACAACTGGCGAATCGTTACGTTTTCTTTCCCGTTAGCAGCAAATTCAGGGATATGTTTTGCTACTGGATCATCCAGACTGAATAACCCTTTTTCAAAAAGAATCATCACGGCCGTAGCGGTAAAAATCTTGCTGATGGACGCTAAGTCAAAAATTGTATCGTTTGACATAGGAATAGGATTTTCCATTTCGGTAAACTTACCATCAGTGTATTGAGCTGAATAGCCATAAGCGTCATGTTTAACAATTTTCCCAGCTCTCGCTACTAATGTGACAGCACCTGGCATTAATTTTTGTGAAATGGCTTGGTTCATCATTTGATCGATTTGTTGGAGTGGAGCTTCCACCATACCAGCTCCTCGTGCAGAGCTTGGATGAAGTACGCTTGAAACAGGAATGATAGTGGAATTCCATGTAAAGACAGGGTGTGGTTTCTTAGATGGGATGGTGAGTTTTTCTTCCTCTTCCATTGTGGGTCCATTAGGAAGTTCATTATTGGCAAATACAGGTGATGTGCCTAATAGCATCGTACAAACCGCAGTTAGCATAAACGTTGTTCTTTTCATATGCCCTCCTTGAATGAATTGTAGGCGGGATATCCCCTATGTACACCGAAATACTGGCAACGCTTACAGCCTATAGTAAAAGCATATCGGTTATAGTGCTCAATCGTCCATACCACATAAGTCTCATAACAGGTTGTTTTACAGGTCCTAGGGATTACGTCATTAGCATTATTTTTTAAAATAAAGTATAAAATTATGAAATTTCATTTCAAAGACACCGATTTAAACCTAATTATCTAAAAAGATAACCGTTCTTAGGGCCTAAAGCAAGTCGTCCCAGATATATTTAACAGAGCATAAAAAAGACCCCCAACCAAATGGTTGAGAGCCTTTGAAAGTTTGAAGATTAACGCTTTGAGAACTGAGGAGCACGACGCGCACCTTTAAGACCGTATTTCTTACGCTCTTTCATACGTGGGTCACGTGTTAATAGTCCTGCACGTTTTAATGTTGGACGATATTCTGGATCAGCTTGAAGTAATGCGCGAGCAATACCGTGGCGGATTGCGCCAGCTTGACCAGTGTATCCACCGCCGCTTACGTTTACAAGAACATCGTAGCTGCCTTTTGTTTCAGTAGCTACTAATGGTTGGTTAACAACCATACGTAAAGCTTCAAATGGGATATACTCTTCGATGTCACGTCCGTTAACTGTGATTTTACCTGTACCTGGAACTAAGCGCACACGTGCGACAGAGCTCTTACGACGACCAGTACCAATATATTGAACTTGTGCCAAGTTAATTCCCTCCCTCTTTATTAACCGCGAAGTTCGTAAACTTCAGGTTGTTGTGCTTGGTGCGGATGTTCTGCGCCAGCATATACGTGTAATTTTTTGAACGTTTGACGGCCAAGAGAATTCTTTGGAAGCATACCTTTAACAGCAAGCTCGATCATTTTCTCAGCATAGTTTGTACGCATTTCAAGAGCAGTTCTAGTTTTTAAACCACCTGGGTGCATAGTGTGACGGTAGTAGATCTTGTCAGTTAATTTCTTACCAGTTAATTCAACTTTAGAAGCGTTAATAATGATAACATGATCACCAGTGTCAACATGTGGTGTAAAAGTTGGTTTATTTTTACCACGTAAGATTGCTGCTACTTCAGAAGCAAGACGACCAAGTGTTTTGCCTTCAGCATCAATCACGTACCATTTACGCTCGATATTGTTGGCGTTAGCCATAAACGTTGTACGCATGAATTTCCCTCCTAATTTAAATCCAAAAAGATTATTTTTTCGCACCATCATAAGCCGTTACCGTTTGTTCTGTTCCGGGAATAAACGATAACGTCATTGTGCGTCAATTTTTAAGTTCATATATTTTCAATCACGATGAAGACTTTCCGGGGCTTTATCGTGGGATTAAAAACACAACCATATAATATAATAAGTTCTTTAGAGCTAAAAGTCAAGAAAATGTTACACCAGGTTGTGTTGTTACTAAAATAATTTTTAATAATGTACCTTCCAAAGATACAACCCCTGTCCTGAAGCGGTTTTTCCAGCGTAACGGCGATCCTTTTTTTCTAGAATCTCAGCTATTTCCTCCGGCTGCCGCTTCCCAGAGCCAACCTCCATCAACGTTCCTACTAAAATTCGCACCATATTATATAAAAAGCCATTCCCTACAAAACGGAAACAGAGACGCTCTTCTTCTTGTAAAATTTCAATAGTCTCTATTGTTCTAACCTTATCTTCTACTTCCGTTCTTGCCGAACAAAAACTAGAAAAGTCGTGTGTACCTAATAAATAGGTGCATGCTTCTCTCATGGCTGCTAAATTTAAAGGAACGGGATAATGAAATGCATAATTCCGTTGAAAAGGATCCCTTTTTGGGGATTGGTATAGAAAATAACGGTATTCTTTCCCGCTGGCATCGAAACGAGCATGAAAGGACGATTCTGCTTTTTCCACAGAAAGAACAGATATATCCTCCGGCAGCATAGAATTTAAGGCTAATTCCCACTTTTCCACTGGAAGGGACAATGGCGAATCAAAATGAATCACCTGACCTTTTGCATGGACTCCGGCATCTGTTCTTCCGGAAGCAGCAATTTTCACATGACTGCCCTTATGAATTTTAGCGAGGACAGCTTCTATTTGACTTTGAACGGTTCGTTTATTAGGTTGAACCTGATATCCGGAGAATCCAGAACCATCGTAGGAAATGATGCATTTATAGCGATTCATTTTAAACTCCATCATGAACGTAATAAGATTAACAATATCGTTAAAACAGCAAGAATTAAAAGCTGCACCGTATCAGCTAATTTCCAGCTCAATAGACGGTATTTTGTCCTTCCTTCACCGCCACGGTACCCTCGTGCTTCCATGGCAATGGCGAGCTCCTCAGCACGCTTAAAAGAGCTGACAAAAAGGGGAATCAGCAATGGAATGACTGCTTTGATTCTCTCCTTTACTGGACCGCTGGAAAACTCTACTCCTCGAGCAATTTGTGCCTTCATAATCTTGTCGGTTTCTTGCATAAGAGTTGGAATAAACCGTAGAGAAATGGACATCATCAGGGCCATTTCATGTACAGGAAAGCGAACTTTATTCAATGGGTTTAATAGCGTTTCCAGCCCATCCGTTATTTCTATTGGCGTTGTCGTTAATGTAAGCAGACTGGTCATCAAAATTAAGAAAAAGAATCTCATTGAGATAAAAATCCCCTGTCTGACTCCTTCTTCATAAATCTTAATTGGACCAAGCTCGTACAATAAACTACCTTGTTTTGTAAAGAAAACCTGTAAGAGTAACGTAAACAACACTAACCAGAGAACGGGTTTTAAACCTGCATATAAAAACCGAAAGGGAATTCGAGATAATCCAAGCATTAAAAAAGTATAAAGTCCAATTAGTGCATAAGTAAGAAAGTTATTTGCTAGAAAGATGATGCAGACAAATAAGAAAATGATAATAAGCTTAGACCGAGGGTCCATTCGATGAACCAGACTTTCTGCAGGAACATATCTCCCAATAATCATTTTTTCCATCATACGTGTGCACCTCTTAACAAATCTGCAACAGCAGATGAAAGCTCCTCAATGGAAAGATAGGTGGCTCCTAACTTAATTCCAAGCTTTTCTTCCAGACATCGTTGAAAACGGACAACTTCTGGTACATCTAGTCCCATATCAACCAGCTCAGAAACGGACGAAAAGATGTCAATGGGTGTTCCTTGTTTTACAACATGTCCTTGCTGCATAATAACGATTTGGTCAGCATACTTCGCTGCATCCTCCATACTATGTGTTACTAGTATGGTAGACAGGTTTCTCTCTTTATGCAGTGAATAAAACATATCCATAATCTCTTTACGACCACGAGGATCTAAACCAGCTGTCGGTTCATCTAGAACGAGACAATCGGGCTCCATTGCCAGAACACCAGCAATAGCAACGCGACGCATTTGACCGCCAGACAAATCAAATGGAGACTTTTCTAATATCTCCTCGGACAATCCAACTTGCTTTAAAGCAAGCCGTGCTCTCTCTTTTGCTTCTGTTTCTGAAACACCAAAATTCATTGGGCCGAAAATAATATCTTTTTCAACGGTTTCCTCAAATAATTGATGCTCTGGAAATTGAAAAACAATCCCGACCTTTTGTCTAATCTGTCTTAAATTCTTATTTTTCTGCTTCGCTTTGACTTCCTGGTTCCCAATCACTACAGTTCCTTCCGTCGGGAGCAGCAGAGCATTTAAATGCTGTAAAACGGTAGATTTACCTGAACCTGTATGGCCTATTAACGCCATATACGTTCCAGTTGGGATGTCAATAGACACATCTTTAATGGCCAAGCGTTCAAAAGGAGTGTTTGCCTGATAACGGTACTCTATATTTTGGAGCGAAATGTCCATAGCTCATTCACCAACTCTTCTTCCGATAAATAGTGTCTCGATAGGTCGATCCCTTTATCACGAAATGCATTACTCATTTTGATAGAGAAAGGAATATCAAGTCCAAGATGTACCAATTCATCATCCATTGAGAATATTTCCTCTGGTCTGCCCTCACGATATACCTCACCTTGATTCATCACAATAATTCGATCAGCTTTAGCAGCTTCTTCTAAATCATGTGTAATGGAAATGACTGTAAGGGACTTCTCTTCCTTTAAAGCTCGTACGGTTTCTAAAACTTCGCCTCTGCCTTTCGGATCAAGCATTGAGGTGGCTTCGTCCAGGATTATGATTGACGGTCGGAGCGCAAGAACGCCAGCTATCGCAACACGCTGCTTTTGCCCGCCGGATAGATGGTGCGGCTCTTGATTAAGAAAATGGTCCATTTTGACTTTCTTTAAAGAATCTTCAACCCTTAAGATCATATCATCCCTTGGGATTCCATGGTTTTCTAAACCAAAAGCCACATCATCCTGCACAGTTGTACCAACAAACTGATTATCAGGGTTTTGAAAGACCATTCCTAACTTTTTTCTTATCTCCCAAATAGACTCTTCATCTAATTTTATCCCACAGACCATAATCTCACCCTGCTGCGGAAACTGTAATCCATTTAAGAGCTTTGCCATCGTCGATTTACCCGAACCATTATGACCTACAATGGCTAACCATTCACCTTCATAGATCTCAAAGCTTACATTTTGAAGAGCGTACCTGTTTTGGTTCTCATATTGAAAAGACACATTCTTTAAGGAAACAACTGAATCCCTCATCCAAACCTTCTCCTCTCATCTCACCTATTCATATCTGCCTATGCTTAGCTCGAAGAATACAAAAAAAGCCTGCACCTCGCCCCTCAGGCAGAATAGCGAATAAATTCTGCCGCTTAAACGGGATTTCTAAAAAGAAATGGGAGGAGGTGCATGAGCTAGACGAGACGTGAAAAAGATAGGTAAAAGGCTTACATTCATCTTTCCAAGGAGAAACTAGATTCTCCTTCGTGTGCCCTTCTTAATAAGGGTCACGCTCATCATAACGCTCTTTTTGGCTTGGTTCGTAAGTTATATAAAGTTTATCTTACAGAAAAAGGGCTCAAGAACAAGTTTGTAACTAAACTGTCCAGCGCCCTTGTTGTCTGTTAAAGGTATTAAACTAACTCGATAATTACCATTGGTGCACCATCGCCGCGGCGTGGTCCAAGTTTCATAATACGAGTATATCCACCTTGGCGCTCTGAATAACGAGGAGCGATATCAGTGAAAAGTTTTTGAAGTGCATCTTGACCTTTTTCAGCATCCGCAACTTCATTACGTACGTAAGAAGCAGCTTGACGGCGAGCATGTAAGTCACCACGTTTGCCTAAAGTGATCATTTTTTCAACAGTACCACGAAGTTCCTTCGCGCGAGTTTCTGTTGTTTCAATGCGCTCATTGATAATTAAGTCTGTAGTTAAATCACGAAGCATAGCTTTACGCTGTGCGCTTGTGCGTCCTAACTTTCTGTATGCCATGAAGGGTTCCCTCCTTTGTTGAAGTCATTAAACGGATTAGTTTTAAAGCAGGAGATGACCTAATTAGTCATCCTTACGTAAGCCTAATCCAAGCTCTTCTAGTTTCGCCTTCACTTCTTCGAGTGATTTGCGGCCTAAGTTACGTACTTTCATCATATCTTCTTCAGTTTTGTTAGCTAGTTCCTGAACAGTGTTGATTCCTGCACGCTTTAAGCAGTTATATGAACGAACTGATAAATCAAGTTCTTCGATCGTCATTTCAAGGACTTTTTCTTTTTGATCCTCTTCTTTTTCGATCATAATCTCAGCATTTTGAGCCTCATCAGTCAAACCAACGAAAATATTCAAATGCTCAGTTAATATCTTTGAACCAAGAGCAATAGCTTCTTTTGGCCCTGTGCTACCATCTGTCCAAACATCAAGCGTTAGCTTATCATAGTTTGTCATTTGACCCACACGAGTATTTTCTATCTGATAGGACACACGAGAAACTGGAGTGAAAATAGAATCAATTGGAATCACACCAATTGGCTGATCTTCACGCTTGTTTTGCTCAGCTGGTGTGTAACCACGACCACGCCTTGCTGTTAATCGCATGCGAAGATGTCCGCTTGAAGCCAATGTAGCAATATGAAGATCTGGATTTAAGATTTCAACATCACTATCATGAGTAATGTTTGCAGCTTTAACAGGACCTTCACCCTGAACATCAATCTCAAGAGTTTTCTCTTCATCAGAATAGATTTTTAAAGCTAATTTTTTAATGTTTAATATGATGGATGTTACATCCTCTACGACGCCTTCAATTGTTGAGAACTCATGAAGTACCCCATCGACCTGAATCGATGTAACAGCGGCACCTGGGAGTGAAGATAAAAGGATACGACGTAAGGAGTTACCCAAAGTGGTACCATATCCACGCT
>NZ_JBIVOI010000025.1:0-46799 GCF_044754045.1 Neobacillus sp. NPDC093182 | reverse complement strand
TCTCTAAGACTAACTTCCCTTAATTGTCATCATCGTTGATCTCAACCGTTTCGATTTTTGGTTTTTCTATTTCGATCATCAAATAACCCTCCTTCAAAACGTCGAAACCTCGACTAGTAAATTAACTAATCGAAATTCCCCCATGTATACGTTCCCGTTTTGTGCACAACAACTGGAATAAATCTTCTGTATGAACGGAAAAATTAGTATCATATCCCATTATAGACAGCGATACAAATTCTATACAGAAAAATTAAACACGACGGCGTTTTGGTGGACGGCATCCGTTATGAGGAACAGGAGTAACGTCTTTAATAGCTGTTACTTCAAGACCTGCAGCTTGTAGCGCACGAATTGCAGCCTCACGACCTGCACCAGGTCCTTTAACTGTAACTTCTAAAGTCTTCATACCGTGTTCAATAGATGTCTTAGCTGCAGTTTCAGCAGCCATTTGTGCTGCGAATGGAGTAGATTTACGAGAACCTCTAAATCCAAGCGCACCAGCACTAGACCAAGAAATTGCATTACCATGTACATCAGTAATTGTTACGATTGTATTGTTAAATGTTGAACGGATATGTGCAATACCTGCTTCAATATTCTTTTTAACACGACGTTTACGTGTATTAGTTTTACGAGCCATTTAAATAACCTCCTTTGCCGATTACTTCTTCTTGTTCGCAACAGTCTTACGAGGACCTTTGCGTGTACGAGCGTTGTTTTTCGTGTTTTGTCCACGAACCGGTAAACCACGACGATGACGTAATCCGCGGTAGCAGCCAATCTCCATTAAACGCTTAATGTTAAGAGAAATTTCACGGCGAAGGTCACCTTCAACTTTTAATTTGTCGATGATATCACGGATTTTGTTTAATTCGTCTTCTGTTAAATCACGCACACGAGTATCTTCAGAAACACCAGCTTCTGCTAATACTTTTTGTGCAGTATTTTTACCAATACCATAAATGTAAGTTAAAGAGATAACTACACGTTTTTCACGTGGAATATCTACACCAGCAATACGTGCCATTAGTTAGCGCACCTCCTTCAAGATTAACCTTGTTTTTGTTTATGTTTAGGGTTTTCACAGATAACCATGACTTTACCGCGTCTACGGATAACTTTGCACTTTTCGCAGATCGGCTTAACAGATGGTCTTACTTTCATTATCCTAACCTCCTTAGTAATACGGAGTGCAAGCAACTATTTAAAGCGGTAAGTAATTCTTCCGCGTGTTAAGTCATATGGAGAAAGCTCAACAGTAACTTTGTCACCCGGAAGGATGCGAATGAAGTGCATTCGGATTTTACCAGAAACATGAGCTAGCACGGTATGACCATTTTCTAATTCTACCTTAAACATTGCATTTGGCAAAGTTTCTAATACTTTACCTTCAATTTCAATTACATCATCTTTGGCCATTAATTCGTCTCCCTTCTCATTTCAATTATTACATTCGAAAATGTATCGCAAATACTTTTCTTAGGTACAAAACAATAGCAACCTTTTAATATTAACATAATGTTCGACTTCTGTCCGCAAGTATATACTACATTGTATGGAAATTCAAATTCCACATGTAAGTCTTGCCCAACTCTCGGTCCTACATACTCCGTACAATAGAAAAGCAATTTACATCCACATACTTTTGAAGCTTATTGAAGAGATGTTCGAGAGTCGATCTACGATTAAACTAATGGCCATTAACGCAAGTCCCCGACCAATTGCTGAATATCAGCAAATACTTTATTAATATCCTGCTGGCCATCAATTGTGCGCAGGTAACCTTTAGTCTCATAGAAAGTAAGCAATGGTTCTTGTTGTTTGATGTTGACGTCTAATCTATTTTGAACTGTTTCAGCATTATCATCCGCTCGTTGATAGAGCTCACCGCCACATTTGTCGCAGACACCCTCTTTTGCAGGAGGATTAAAAACTAAATGATATGTTGAGCCGCATTCTTTACAAATACGACGGCCTGTCAAACGATCCATTAAAATACTTTTATCTACATTTATATTAATTACATAGTCAATCTTTTTATCTAAATCAGATAATAGATTTTCCAAAGCTTCTGCTTGAGGTACCGTTCTAGGAAAGCCATCAAGTAAAAAGCCATTTTTACAGTCATCTTTACTTAACCGTTCACGAACGATGCCGATTGTTACTTCATCAGGAACAAGTTCGCCTTTGTCCATGAAAGACTTAGCTTCTAACCCTAGTCCTGTTCCTTCTTTCATCGCTGCACGGAACATATCTCCAGTAGAGATATGAGGGATGCCGTATTGTTCGACGATTTGTTCGGCTTGAGTACCTTTTCCAGCACCCGGAAGCCCCATTAATACTAAATTCACACGTGTTCCCCCTCGTGCTATTTATTGGTTTAGGGAACATAAGTCCCCGAAACCATTTATTTAATAAAGCCTTTATAATGACGTTTAACGAGCTGCGCTTCAAGTTGTTTCATCGTATCAAGTGCAACACCGACGACGATAAGCAAGCTTGTTCCCCCAATTTGAGCTGATTGCGGTAAATTCGCCACATTAACAAAAATAATCGGCAGAATCGCAATTACTGTTAAGAAAATAGCACCCACAAATGTTAAACGATATAGTACCCGTGTTAAGTATTCCTGTGTACTCCTGCCTGGTCTTATACCAGGGATATAACCGCTTTGCTTCTGTAAGTTTTCTGCCGCTTGTTCAGGGTTAACCTGAATAAAAGCATAAAAATACGTGAAAGCGATAATCAGAGCAGCATATAATGTCATTCCAATAGGATGGGAATAATCAAAAACTCTTGTAATCCATAGGGTTACGTCATTAGTTGGAAAAAATGAAGCAACTGTTCTAGGAGTTACAATGAAGGAAACTGCAAAGATTACAGGGATAACACCAGCTGCATTCACTTTTAACGGCATATGAGTGGATTGCTGCGCCCCTGCATTACGTCCGTTAATAGCTCTTTGTTTCGCATACTGTATTGGAATTTTTCTTGTTGCTTGTTGAATGAAAATAGTACCTACCACTATTGCAATTACAGCTAAAAGAATTAAAACAACCGTAACAATACGGAGGAATAATTGCTCACCAGCATTTTCAAACTGCTGTACATAAATCTGATTTACTGTATTAGGAATACTTGCAACGATACCAGCAAAGATGATAATGGAAATACCATTTCCAACACCCTTTTCAGTAATTTGCTCACCTAGCCACATCAGAAATGCAGTACCAGCAGTTAAAACAACTGCTATTAATAAATAAGTACCAATTCCAGGATTATTAATCAACTGACCGTTCGCCATATTATTAAAGCCATAAGACATACCTAAAGCTTGAATAAAGCCTAGCACAATCGTGAAATATCGTGTAAACTGAGCTAACTTACGACGTCCAGCATCCCCTTGCTTTGACCATTCCGTAAATTTCGGAACTACATCCATTTGTAAAAGCTGAATAATAATGGAAGCAGTGATGTAAGGCGTAATACCCATAGCAAGGATGGAGAAGTTTTGCAACGCTCCACCACCAAAGGTATTTAAGATCCCAAAGACACTTAATTGATCTTGTGCTGCCAAAATTTCAGCATTTACATTCGGAACAGGAATAAAACTGCCTAGTCGAAATACGATTAACATTAAAAGAGTAAAAATAATTTTTCTTCTAATTTCAGCCACGCGCATAAAATTGGAGATTGTCTGGAACATTAGATCACCTCAGTAGTTCCACCTACAGCTTCAATTGCTTCTTTGGCAGTAGAGGAGAATTTATGAGCTTTAACTGTCAGTTTTTTCTCTACGTTCCCTTTTGCAAGAATCTTAATTCCTGCTTTTTCGTTCTTAACTAAACCAGTTTCAATTAGAAGTTCTGGAGTAACTTCTGTACCCTCTTCAAACTGATTAAGAACATCAAGGTTTACAATTGCGTATTCCTTACGGCTGATATTAGTAAAACCTCGTTTTGGTAAACGACGGAATAAAGGTGTTTGACCACCCTCGAAACCAAGACGGACACCGCCGCCGGAACGAGCATTTTGACCTTTATGACCTTTACCAGCAGTCTTACCTTGACCAGATCCGATACCGCGTCCTAAACGTTTACGTTCTTTACGAGAACCCTCAGCAGGTTTTAGTTCATGAAGTTTCATATTGGCACCTCCTTATGAAAGAAAACAATTAATTATTGTTCTTTTACTGTTACAAGGTGAGCAACTTTTGTAATCATACCGCGGATTGCAGCATTATCTTGGTGCTCAACTGTTTGATTTAATTTACGTAAACCTAGAGCAGTAACTGTCGCGCGTTGGTCTTCAGGGCGACCAATTACGCTGCGGTTGAGGGTAATTAATAGTTTGTTTGCCATTTGATTTCCCTCCTTACCCTAGTAGTTCTTCTACTGATTTACCACGTAACTTGGCTACGTCTTCAGCACGTTTTAATTGTTTTAAGCCATCCATCGTTGCACGTACCATATTAATTGGAGTGTTGGTTCCTAAAGATTTAGATAGGATATCTCCTACCCCGCCTAATTCTAGAACAGCACGGACTGGACCGCCAGCGATAACTCCTGTACCTTCAGAAGCAGGCTTTAGAAGAATTTCACCAGCACCAAAACGTCCAATAACTTGGTGAGGAACAGTAGTTCCAACCATTGGCACTTCGATTAAGTTCTTCTTCGCGTCTTCGATTGCTTTACGAATCGCATCTGGTACTTCTTGAGCTTTACCAGTACCGAAACCAACATGACCGTTTTTATCCCCAACTACTACTAGCGCAGTGAAGCGAAAACGACGACCACCCTTAACAACTTTCGCTACACGGTTAACCGTTACAACGCGTTCTTCTAGTTCAAGTTTGTTTGGATCAATACGACGTATCATTTATGTGTCCCTCCTTTGTCTATTAAAATTGTAAGCCGTTTTCACGGGCTGCATCAGCTAGTGCTTGGATACGTCCATGATAAAGGTATCCTCCACGGTCAAAGACAACAGCAGTGATACCCTTTTCTACCGCACGTTTAGCGACTAATTCTCCGACCAACTTAGCTGCTTCAACATTGCTTGTAGATTCAAGGTTAAGATCTTTTTCCATAGTAGAAGCACTTGCTAATGTAGTTCCACTCATATCATCGATTAATTGAGCATAAAGATGCTTGTTAGAACGAAAAACATTTAGACGTGGACGAGCAGCAGTACCGCTAAGTTTCGCACGAACACGAGCATGTCTCTTCTTGCGGCTAGCATTTTTGTCAAGCTTCGTAATCATTTACGTCACTCCTTTCGTTTACCTATGCGGCATTACTTACCAGTTTTACCTTCTTTACGACGAACAAATTCGCCTTCGTAACGAATTCCTTTACCTTTATAAGGCTCTGGAGGACGAACTTGACGAATATTGGCTGCTAATGCACCAACACGTTCTTTGTCAGTACCTTTAATCGTAATCTTTGTATTAGCCGGTACTTCGATTTCAAGGCCCGTTTCTGGTTCAATTTCAACCGGATGAGAATATCCAACGTTTAATACAAGCTTGTTACCTTGCTTTTGAGCACGGTATCCAACCCCGATTAATTCTAATTTTCTTTCGAAGCCTTTGGAAACACCTTCGACCATGTTCGCGATTACCGCACGAGTAGTTCCGTGCAATGCGCGGTGTTCTTTCACGTCCGATGGACGAGTGATCGTAATAAGGTTTTCTTCAACTTTAATTTCAATATCTGGGCTAAAAGAGCGAGTAAGTTCGCCTTTTGGTCCTTTAACAGTAACGGTACTATTATTTAAAGTAACCGTAACACCTGTAGGGATTTCAATAGGTTTTTTTCCTACGCGAGACATTTAGTGCACCTCCATTCATTCAGAAACTATATTACCAAACGTAAGCTAAAACTTCTCCGCCGATTTGTTTAGCACGAGCTTCTTTATCAGTTATAACACCATTTGAAGTTGATACTAGTGCGATACCAAGTCCGTTAAGGACACGTGGCACCTCAGTAGATTTTGCATAAACTCTAAGTCCAGGCTTGCTTATGCGCTTAAGACCAGTGATAACACGTTCGTTATTTGAACCGTACTTTAAGAAGATACGGATGATACCTTGTTTATTGTCTTCGATAAATTCGACATCACGAACGAAACCTTCGCGCTTTAAGATTTCAGCGATTTCTTTTTTAATATTAGAAGCAGGCACTTCTAATTTTTCGTGACGCACCATATTCGCATTACGAATGCGAGTAAGCAAATCAGCAATTGGATCTGTCATGACCATTATTTTTACCTCCTTCCCAGAATTGGGTTTTACCAGCTGGCTTTCTTAACACCAGGAATTTGTCCTTTGTACGCTAATTCGCGGAAACAAATACGACAAAGCTTAAATTTACGGTATACAGAGTGTGGACGGCCACAACGTTCGCAGCGTGTATACTCTTGTACTGCATATTTAGGCGTGCGCTTTTGTTTCGCAATCATTGACTTTTTAGCCACGTTTTCGCCTCCATTATTTAACGATTACTTTTGGAATGGCATTCCAAATTGAGTTAACAGTTCACGTGCTTCTTCATCAGTGTTAGCTGTCGTTACGATAACGATATCCATACCACGAATCTTGCTTACTTTATCGTAATCAATTTCAGGGAAGATTAATTGTTCTTTAACACCCAAAGTATAGTTACCGCGACCATCGAATGATTTCTTAGAAACACCACGGAAGTCACGAACACGAGGTAAAGAAACAGAAACTAATTTATCCAAGAATTGATACATGCGCTCACCGCGAAGTGTAACTTTAGCACCGATCGGCATACCTTCACGAAGACGGAAGCCAGCGATTGATTTCTTTGCACGAGTTACTACAGGCTTTTGTCCTGTAATTGTTGCTAGTTCTTCAACAGCATTATCTAAAGCTTTAGCATTTGCTACTGCATCGCCAACACCCATGTTAATAACAATTTTATCAAGTTGAGGAACTTGCATTACTGATTTATAGTTGAACTTGCTCATAAGAGCAGGAGTAACTTCTTTTACAAACTTTTCTTTTAGGCGGTTCACTTATTGTACCTCCCTTCTAAATTTTAGACTATTTATCTAATAATTCACCGGATTTTGCTACGCGTACCTTTTTGCCATCAACCGTTGTGTAACCTACACGAGTTGGGTTACCAGACTTAGGGTCGATAGGCATAACGTTTGATACATGAATTGGTGCCTCAAAGCTCATAATTCCGCCTTGTGGATTCACTTGAGAAGGTTTTGCGTGTTTTTTCACGATGTTTACACCTTCTACTAGTACACGGCTATCTTTAGGATAGGCTGCTAGGATTACTCCTGTTTTGCCCTTATCCTTACCGGAGATAACTCTTACTTTGTCACCTTTTTTAACATGCATTCGTAAGCACCTCCTTAAAGGCAATTGAATTTATATTATAGTACTTCTGGAGCCAAGGAAACGATTTTCATAAAGTTGTTATCGCGAAGTTCACGAGCAACTGGTCCGAAGATACGAGTTCCACGTGGGCTCTTATCATCCTTGATAATTACACATGCGTTTTCATCGAAACGAATGTATGATCCATCAGGTCGACGAGCACCGCTTTTCGTACGAACGATTACGGCTCTAACAACGTCACCCTTTTTAACAACGCCACCAGGTGTTGCTTGTTTCACTGTACAAACGATAACATCACCAATACCCGCTGTCTTGCGGCCAGAACCACCAAGAACTTTAATGGTAAGTACCTCACGAGCACCAGAGTTATCAGCAACTTTTAAACGTGATTCTTGTTGAATCATG
Source organism: Neobacillus sp. NPDC093182 (assembly GCF_044754045.1). Lineage (NCBI taxonomy): Bacteria > Bacillati > Bacillota > Bacilli > Caryophanales > Bacillaceae > Neobacillus > Neobacillus sp. NPDC093182. Next base: position 39,013 of record NZ_JBIVOI010000025.1, on the reverse strand, counting down.
TGTGTAACCTCCCTTCGGAATGATGCTTATCCGAACAATTAAATAATAACTGCTTTTTCTGTAACTTCAACTAAACGGAAACGCTTAGTAGCTGAAAGCGGACGAGTCTCCATGATACGTACGATATCGCCGATTTTTGCTTCATTTTGCTCATCATGAGCCTTGAATTTCTTAGAGTATTTAACGCGTTTACCGTAAAGAGGATGCTTTTTGTAAGTTTCAACTAAAACAGTAATGGTTTTATCCATTTTGTCAGAAACAACGCGTCCAGTGTAAACTTTGCGTTGGTTACGTTCACTCATTATGTGAACCTCCTCTCAATTATTACTTGTTAACGCTGATTTCTCTCTCACGAATCACAGTTTTCATGCGAGCAATCGCTTTGCGTACTTCACGAATACGAGCTGTATTTTCAAGTTGACCAGTCGCTAATTGGAAGCGAAGGTTGAAAAGCTCTTCTTTTAAAGATTTAACTTTTTGTTCAATTTCGGCAGTGGTAAGGTCTTTAATTTCATTAGCTCTCATTTGATTCACCACCAATTTCTTCACGTTTTACAAACTTACATTTAACTGGAAGTTTGTGCATAGCAAGACGCAGTGCTTCACGTGCTACTTCTTCAGAAACACCAGCGATTTCAAACATTACTTTACCAGGTTTAACAACAGCTACCCAGCCTTCAGGTGCCCCTTTACCGGAACCCATCCGCACCTCTAGAGGTTTTGCAGTATAAGGCTTATGAGGGAAGATTTTAATCCAAACTTTACCGCCACGTTTCATGTAACGAGTCATTGCAATACGGGCAGCTTCGATTTGACGGTTAGTGATCCAAGAAGCTTCAGTAGCTTGTAAGCCGAATTCACCGAATGTTACTTCAGTGCCACCTTTAGCGTTACCACGCATTTTTCCACGGTGTTGACGGCGATATTTAACGCGTTTTGGCAATAACATATTATTTGCCTCCTTCCGCAGATTTCTTCTTAGTAGGAAGGACTTCTCCCTTATAGATCCATACTTTTACGCCTAGCTTACCATAAGTAGTATCAGCTTCAGCATGAGCATAGTCGATATCAGCGCGAAGTGTATGAAGTGGAACAGTTCCTTCGCTGTATTGTTCTGAACGTGCAATATCTGCACCGCCAAGACGACCTGATACCATTGTTTTAATACCTTTTGCTCCTGCACGCATTGCGCGTTGAATAACTTGCTTTTGTGCACGACGGAAAGATACACGATTTTCTAATTGACGAGCAATATTTTCAGCCACTAGTTTCGCATCAAGATCAGCTCTCTTGATTTCAAGAATGTTGATGTGAACACGTTTGCCAGTTAATTGATTTAAAGCTTTACGAAGTGCTTCAACTTCAGTACCGCCTTTACCGATAACCATACCAGGCTTAGCAGTATGAACTGTTACATTCACACGGTTTGCCGCACGTTCGATTTCAACTTTAGAAACAGAAGCATCTTTCAAACGCTTCGTGATGTACTCACGAATTTTAAGGTCTTCGTGTAAAAGATCAGCGAAGTCTTTACCAGCGTACCATTTAGATTCCCAATCTTTGATGATTCCGATACGCAAACCGACTGGATTTACTTTTTGACCCACAGGTTATCCCTCCTTCTTTTCTGATAGAACGATTGTGATGTGGCTAGTGCGTTTGTTGATCTGACTTGCACGGCCCATTGCACGAGGACGGAAACGTTTCAACGTTGGTCCTTCATCTACAAAAGCTTGAGTTACTACCAAGCTATTTACGTCCATTTCATAATTGTGCTCGGCATTTGCCATAGCAGATTTTAAAACTTTTTCCACGATTGGAGAAGCAAACTTTGGAGTGTGATTTAAAATCGACACCGCTTCACCAACTTGCTTTCCTCGAATTAAATCTACGACTAAACGTGCTTTACGAGGAGCAATACGAACTGTTCTTGCAACAGCTTTAGCTTGCATTTGGATGCCCTCCTCTCTTAACGTCTGGTTTTCTTATCATCATTACCATGGCCTTTGTAAGCACGAGTTGGAGCAAATTCTCCAAGCTTGTGTCCTACCATGTCTTCAGTAACATATACAGGCACATGTTTGCGACCATCATAAACAGCGATTGTATGGCCAATAAATTGTGGGAAGATCGTAGAACGACGTGACCAAGTTTTAACAACTTGCTTACTTTCAGTTTCATTTAACTTTTCGATCTTAACCATTAAATGATCATCAACAAATGGTCCTTTTTTAAGGCTGCGACCCATGGATGAACCTCCCTTCGTGATTGTTCTACGGCTCTATCTTTGAACCGTAGTTCAACCCCGTTATTTTTTACGACGACGTACGATAAACTTATCGGATTTGTTCTTTTTCTTACGAGTTTTGAATCCAAGAGTTGGTTTACCCCATGGAGACATAGGTGATTTACGTCCGATTGGTGAACGTCCTTCACCACCACCGTGTGGGTGATCGTTAGGGTTCATAACAGATCCACGAACTGTTGGGCGCTTGCCTAACCAGCGTGAACGTCCTGCTTTACCAATGTTGATAAGTTCGTGCTGCTCATTTCCTACTTGACCGATTGTTGCACGGCACTCAGCAAGAATCATACGAACCTCACCAGAATTCAAACGTACAAGTACGTATTTTCCTTCTTTACCTAAAACCTGTGCAGATGTACCAGCAGAACGTACTAATTGGCCACCCTTACCTGGTTTTAATTCAATGTTGTGTACTACAGTACCAACAGGGATGTTTGCTAATGGCAATGCGTTACCTACTTTAATATCTGCCTCTGGGCCAGACATAACTTCCATACCTACTACTAGGTTTTTAGGAGCTAGGATATAACGCTTTTCACCATCTACATAGTTAATTAATGCAATATTTGCGGAACGGTTTGGATCGTACTCGATAGTGGCAACGCGTCCAGGAATGCCATCTTTGTTACGTTTGAAATCAATGATTCGGTATGAACGCTTATGGCCGCCACCTTGATGACGAACAGTTAACTTACCTTGGTTATTACGGCCGCCTTTTCTCTTTAAAGGTGCTAATAGAGACTTTTCTGGTGTGCTAGTTGTGATTTCTGCGAAATCAGAAACTGTCATACCGCGTCGACCATTAGAGGTAGGTTTGTACTTTTTAATCGCCATTTTATTCCCTCCTCTTCTTGTTAGTTTTTATTATGCTTCAAAGAATTCAATTTCTTTGCTATCAGCAGTTAGTTTTACAATTGCTTTACGACGTTTGTTTGTGTAACCACCGAATTTACCCATGCGCTTGAATTTACCTTTATAGTTCATGATGTTAACTTTTTCAACTTCAACGCCAAAGATTTCAACGATTGCATCTTTAACTTGAGTTTTGTTAGCTCTCACATCAACTTCAAACGTATATTTCTTTTCAGCCATTAGGTCAGTAGAACGTTCAGTGATAACGGGGCGCTTAATGATATCGCGTGCATCCATTATGCAAGCACCTCCTCTACTTTTTCAACTGCAGCTTTCGTCATGATTAATTTATCATGATTTACTACATCAAGAACATTGATTCCGTCAGCAGTTACAACTGTTACACCAGGGATGTTACGAGCAGAAAGTGCTACATTTTCATCAAGGTCAGCAGTAACGATAAGTGCTTTCTTCTCAACAGAAAGGCCACCTAATACTGTCTTAAAATCTTTTGTTTTTGGAGCATCGAAAGCAAGGCTTTCTAATACTAATACATTCTCTTCTAACACTTTAGAAGATAGTGCAGATTTAATCGCTAAGCGACGAACCTTTTTAGGTAATTTGTAGCTGTAGCTGCGTGGTGTTGGACCGAAAACAGTACCACCTCCGCGCCATTGTGGAGAACGGATAGACCCTTGACGAGCACGACCAGTTCCTTTTTGACGCCATGGTTTACGTCCACCACCGCGAACTTCAGAACGAACTTTTACTTTATGAGTTCCTTGACGTAAAGAAGCTCTTTGCATAACAATCGCTTCGAATAATACGTGTTGGTTAGGCTCGATACCAAATACTGATTCATTAAGTTCGATTTCACCAACTTGTGATCCGTTTTGGTTAAATAATGAAACTTTAGGCATTCTTTTGCTCCTCCTTTCTTATGAAGATATTACGCTTTTACCGCACTTTTAATCTTTAATAAAGCTTTTTTAGGTCCTGGAACGTTACCTTTGATTAATAGTAAGTTACGTTCAACATCTACCTTAACAATTTCAAGATTTTGAACAGTAATTTGTTCTCCACCCATACGTCCAGGTAATAATTTACCTTTGAATACGCGGTTTGGAGCAACAGGTCCCATTGAACCTGGACGACGGTGATAACGTGAACCGTGAGCCATTGGGCCGCGTGATTGTCCGTGACGCTTGATTACGCCTTGGAAACCTTTACCCTTTGAGATTCCTGTTACATCTACTACATCGCCTGCAGCGAAAATATCAACTTTGACTTCTTGACCAACTTCATATCCTGTTACGTCCACTCCGCGGAATTCGCGAACGAAGCGCTTAGGATTAGTGTTTGCCTTAGCAACATGTCCTTTTTCTGGTTTGTTTGCTAACTTTTCACGCTTATCTTCAAATCCAACTTGAACAGCTTCGTAACCGTCGCTTTCAACTGATTTTTTTTGGAGAACTACGTTTTGAGCAGCTTCTACTACAGTAACTGGAATTAAGTTGCCGTTTTCTGCAAATACTTGAGTCATACCAATCTTTCTTCCTAAGATTCCTTTGGTCATTTAAGTCACACCTCCTACAGTTTTGGTTATTTATTTTTACTAAAGTTTAATTTCGATATCAACACCAGATGGTAAGTCTAAACGCATTAACGCATCAACTGTTTGTGGAGTTGGGTTAACGATGTCGATTAGACGCTTATGTGTTCTCATTTCGAACTGTTCACGAGAATCTTTGTACTTATGCACCGCACGAAGGATCGTGTAGATTGATTTTTCAGTCGGTAGTGGAATCGGACCAGAAACGGCTGCACCTGAACGCTTTGCTGTTTCAACGATTTTTTCTGCAGACTGATCAAGAATTCTGTGATCATAAGCTTTTAAACGGATACGAATCTTTTGTTTTGCCATTATTTTCCCTCCTTTATTCGCCTATTTTAAAAATAGACATTCTCAGTGAAAATTTCCCACACACTCGCCATGGCAAAGCGGCCGGGTGTGTCAGCAACCTTTCACATCATCGCAGTCAAAGACCAACATTGTCTATTATACATAAAACATTAGGCAAACGCAACATTTTTTTATATTTTCTTTTTCGTTACGTTTAGCACACTTTTAATATTATAGCGACCTGTTTATACATTTTCAATAGAAAATATCATTCTCCAAAAATAACCTATAACAACGCTTTAATAACTGAATATTACATATCATTTAACTGTGAAAAATTCAGCTAGGATGCCGGGCTCATTCTGCCTCAGTACGCTCTAATCTTAGATATGCTGTCCGAATACTGGCAGAATACTGGCAGCAGTCTCAGTTTATATAAATATATATATAGAAGAAAATAGTTTTTTACATAAAAAAAGCAGCTGGATCGTCATCCAGCTGCTTCTTATATAACTGATAATTAAATTATTCAGTGATAGTTGTGATTGAACCTGAACCTACAGTACGTCCGCCTTCACGGATAGAGAACTTAGTACCTTCTTCGATCGCTACAGGAGCGATAAGCTCAACGATCATTTCGATGTGGTCACCAGGCATAACCATTTCTACGCCTTCTGGAAGATTACAAATACCAGTAATATCAGAAGTACGGAAATAGAATTGTGGACGGTAGTTAGTGAAGAATGGAGTATGACGTCCACCTTCTTCTTTTGATAATACATAAACTTGTGCTTTGAACTTTGTGTGTGGAGTGATTGATTTCGGCTTAGCCAATACTTGACCACGCTCGATATCTTCACGTGCTACACCACGAAGAAGGGCACCAATGTTGTCTCCAGCTTCAGCAAAATCAAGAAGCTTACGGAACATTTCTACACCAGTTACAGTTGTAGATTTTGGCTCTTCAGTGAAACCTACGATTTCAACTACGTCACCAACTTTAACTACTCCACGCTCTACACGTCCAGTAGCAACTGTTCCACGACCAGTGATTGAGAATACATCCTCAACTGGCATCATGAAAGGCTTATCAGTGTCACGAGTTGGTTGCGGAATCCATTCATCAACTGCATTCATAAGTTCATAGATTTTTTCTTCCCAAGCAGCGTCACCTTCTAAAGCTTTAAGAGCAGAACCTTTGATAACTGGAGTGTCATCGCCAGGGAAATCGTATTCAGATAAAAGATCACGGATTTCCATTTCTACTAATTCAAGTAGTTCTTCGTCATCAACCATATCACACTTGTTCATGAATACAACAAGGTAAGGTACGCCTACCTGACGAGAAAGAAGGATGTGCTCACGAGTTTGTGGCATTGGGCCATCAGTTGCAGATACAACTAGGATACCGCCGTCCATTTGAGCAGCACCAGTGATCATGTTTTTAACATAGTCAGCGTGTCCTGGGCAGTCTACGTGTGCATAGTGACGGTTGTCAGTTTCATACTCAACGTGCGCAGTAGAGATTGTGATTCCACGCTCTCTTTCTTCTGGAGCACCATCAATTTGATCATATGCACGAGCTTCTGCTTTACCAGTTTTAGCAAGAACAGAAGTGATTGCAGCAGTTAAAGTTGTTTTACCGTGGTCAACGTGACCAATTGTACCAATGTTAACGTGTGGCTTTGAACGGTCGAATTTAGCTTTACCCATTAGGAAAATCCTCCTTTAATATAGAAAAATTAAGTATAGTTTAGGAAACTGTAAACTGAATTCTCTCAATTTCACAGTTTCCATTGTTACATAAGTAGTTATACTTTATAAAAAGGTGAAAATCAATTATTCACCTTTATTTTTTTTGATAATTTCTTCAGAAACTGATTTTGGTACTTCTTCATAGTGATCAAAGTGCATAGAGAATACTCCACGGCCTTGTGTACTAGAACGAAGTGCTGTTGCATAACCAAACATTTCAGAAAGTGGAACCTGTGAACGTACTACTTGTGCGTTACCACGTGCTTCCATGCCTTCAACGCGTCCGCGACGTGCAGTGATTTGACCCATAATATCACCTAGGTACTCTTCAGGGATTACAACTTCAACCCTCATCATAGGCTCTAGAATGACTGGTTTACACTTTGATGCCGCGTTTTTAAGTGCCATTGAAGCAGCAATCTTAAACGCCATTTCAGAGGAGTCAACATCATGGTATGACCCATCAAATAATCTTGCTTTAATATCAACTAGTGGATAACCAGCTAGAACACCGCGATCTAACGCATCTTCTAGTCCAGCTTGTACCGCTGGGATGTATTCACGCGGAACAACACCACCGACGATACCATTTTCAAATTCGAATCCTTTACCTTCTTCATTAGGTGAGAACTCGATCCAAACGTGTCCATATTGTCCACGACCACCAGATTGACGAGCAAACTTACCTTCAACTTGTGCAGAAGCACGGAATGTCTCACGGTAAGCAACCTGTGGAGCACCTACGTTAGCTTCAACCTTAAATTCACGACGCATACGGTCTACAATAATATCAAGGTGAAGCTCACCCATACCAGCGATGATAACTTGTCCAGTTTCCTGGTCAGTGTGCGCACGGAAGGTTGGATCTTCTTCTTGAAGTTTTTGTAGTGCAGTAGTCATTTTATCTTGGTCAGCTTTAGACTTAGGTTCAACAGAAAGTTGGATTACTGGCTCTGGGAATTGCATAGACTCTAGGATAACAGGGTTTTTGTCGTCACATAGAGTATCACCAGTAGTTGTATCTTTCAAACCTACAGCAGCAGCAATGTCACCAGCGAAAACCTTAGAGATTTCCTGACGGCTGTTTGCATGCATTTGTAGGATACGTCCTATACGCTCACGCTTGCCTTTAGTTGAGTTCTGAACGTATGATCCAGACTCTAAAGTACCAGAGTAAACGCGGAAGAACGTTAATTTACCAACATAAGGGTCAGTCATAACTTTAAATGCAAGAGCAGAGAATGGCTCTTCATCGCTTGAATGACGCTCAACTAATTCTTCTTCATCATCAACAGCGTGACCTTTAATTGCAGGTACATCTAATGGTGATGGAAGGTAATCGATAACTGCGTCTAACATTAACTGAACACCTTTGTTTTTAAAAGCAGATCCACAAATAACAGGATAGAATTCAACATTAACAGTACCTCTGCGAATACCAGCTTTTAGTTCTTCTTTGGTAATCTCTTCGCCGCCAAGGTATTTTTCCATTAATTCTTCATCTAATTCTGCTACCGCTTCAACTAGCTTTTCACGCCATTCTTCAGCAAGTTCACGGTGTTCTTCAGGAATGTCACGCACTTCAATATCTGTGCCTAAGTCATTACTGTAGAATACTGCGTTCATTTCCACAAGGTCAATGATTGCTGAGAATTCATCTTCAGCACCGATAGGTAACTGAATTGGGTGGGCATTCGCTTGCAAACGATCGTGTATTGTTCTTACAGAATACAAGAAGTCTGCACCGATTTTGTCCATTTTGTTTACAAATACTACACGTGGTACACCGTAAGTTGTTGCTTGACGCCAAACTGTCTCAGTTTGTGGTTCAACACCAGACTGTGCATCAAGTACCGCTACCGCACCATCAAGTACACGAAGGGAACGTTCAACTTCAACTGTGAAGTCTACGTGTCCTGGAGTATCAATGATGTTTACGCGATGACCTTTCCACGATGCAGTTGTTGCTGCGGAAGTAATTGTGATCCCGCGTTCTTGCTCTTGCTCCATCCAGTCCATCTGAGAAGCACCTTCATGTGTTTCACCGATTTTATGAATTTTACCAGTGTAATAAAGTACGCGCTCAGTGGTCGTCGTTTTACCGGCATCGATGTGTGCCATGATGCCGATATTACGAGTGTTTTCTAAGGAGAACTCTCTTGCCATGGGTCTTTCTCCTTCCTAGTATAGAAGTTTTTATATTAAAGGTAATCCTACCAACGATAGTGAGCAAACGCTTTGTTTGCTTCTGCCATTTTGTGTGTATCTTCACGCTTCTTAACAGATGCTCCAGTGTTATTAGCTGCATCCATGATTTCGTTCGCTAAACGCTCTTCCATTGTCTTTTCACCGCGAAGACGCGCATAGTTTACTAACCAGCGAAGACCAAGAGTTGTACGACGGTCAGGGCGCACCTCGATTGGTACTTGATAGTTTGCTCCACCTACACGGCGTGCTTTTACCTCAAGTACTGGCATGATGTTCTTCATTGCTGCTTCGAATACTTCCATAGGTTCTTTGCCAGAGCGTTCACGAATTGTTTCAAACGCTGAGTAAAGAATTTCTTGGGACTTACCTCTTTTACCGTCAACCATCATTTTGTTGATTAGACGAGTAACTAATTTAGAATTGTAAAGTGGATCTGGTAACACGTCTCTTTTTGCTACAGGACCTTTACGTGGCATTTAATTTCCTCCTTTCAAACAAGCATTCTATTTAAACTGTTTTATTTCTTAGCTGCTTTTGGTCTCTTAGTACCATATTTAGAACGACCTTGCATACGGTTGTTAACACCAGCCGTATCAAGAGCACCACGTACGATGTGATAACGTACCCCCGGTAAGTCTTTTACACGTCCTCCACGAATAAGAACAACACTGTGTTCTTGAAGGTTGTGGCCGATACCAGGAATGTATGCAGTCACCTCAATACCGTTTGTCAAACGTACACGAGCATATTTACGTAACGCTGAGTTCGGTTTCTTTGGAGTCATAGTACCAACACGAGTACATACTCCGCGTTTTTGTGGTGAAGTTACATTTGTTTGTGACTTTTTGAAGCTGTTGTAACCTTTGTTAAGCGCAGGTGATTTTGACTTTTCCTCTTTAGATTGACGAGGCTTGCGCACTAATTGGTTAATAGTTGGCATGTTACTTTTCCTCCCTTCATTATTTGTAAGCCCACACATCCAGGTGGTTCATTTTTGTGCAAAAACAAAGTCTTTGCAGATCTTCTATCTACAAAAACAGTTTTTAACGGATAATTACTACAGTTGAAGCACCAACTTCTATTCCACATGCTTTCCCGAGTTTTTTCATCGAGTCCACATAGATAATCGGGATGTTCATTTCTTGAGCTAGTTTTACGACCGACGCCGTTACGTTCGTTTCTGCATCACTTGCAATGATTAGCTCACAAGAGTGCCCATCCTTCAGTACTTTAACTGTTTGTTTAGTTCCTATAACAATCTTAGTTGCCTGTAATACTTTTTCATAAGACATTTATCATATCCTCCAAAGTATCAGGTGAATAGGAGCACCTTTGATATAATACCATCTTAAAAAGTAGATGTCAACAAAACTTAAAACTTTTTTTAAATAACATTTTCTTTAAAATGCGGTACACGCGTGACCGCGGGTACCGCATTATTTTAACTTTTAATCAATTGTAACTGTTTCTTCGGAGGTAGTGTCCCTTAAAACAGGCTCTGCTTTGCGATAGCGCTGCATACCTGTTCCCGCTGGAACTAGCTTACCGATGATAACATTTTCTTTTAAGCCAAGTAATTCATCGCGCTTGCCTTTAATTGCTGCATCAGTAAGAACTCTTGTTGTTTCTTGGAAGGATGCGGCAGACAAGAATGAATCTGTTTCAAGCGATGCCTTCGTAATACCGAGCAATACTGGACGGCCGGTAGCAGGTAATTTTCCAGCTAACAATGCTTTTTCATTTGCATCAGTGAATTGGTGGATATCTAATAGTGTACCAGGAAGTACATCTGTTTCACCTGCATCACTTACGCGTACCTTACGCATCATTTGACGAACCATTACTTCTACGTGCTTATCGCCAATTTCAACACCCTGCATACGGTAAACCTTTTGAACTTCGCGTAACAGATATTCTTGAACAGCATTAACGTCTCTTACCTTGATTAATTCTTTAGGGTCAATAGAACCTTCTGTTAATTCTTGACCACGGGCAATTGGATCATTAACTGCTACTTTCAGGCGTGCTGTGTACGGAGCATTATAAGTTCGTGATTCAATCTCACCTTGAACAATAATTTCATGCTGGCGATCACGACCTTCATTAATACCAACAACTACACCATCAATTTCAGAAATAACCGCAACCCCTTTAGGATTACGCGCTTCAAAGATTTCTTGAATACGCGGTAAACCTTGAGTGATATCGTCTCCTGCAACACCGCCTGTATGGAATGTACGCATTGTTAACTGTGTACCAGGTTCACCAATTGATTGGGCAGCAATGATTCCAACTGCTTCCCCAACTTCAACTTCTTGACCTGTAGCCAAGTTACGGCCATAACACTTCTTACATACACCATGACGGGTATTACATGTAAAGGCAGAGCGAATTTTCACTTCTTCAATCCCCGCACCAACGATCGTTTCAGCTAGATCTTCAGTGATCAGTCCGTTTTCAGGAACTAGCACTTCTTTCGTTTCAGGATGTCTAATTGGGTTACGAGCATAACGGCCAATTAAACGTTCGTCCAAGCCTTCGATAACCTCTGTACCATCTTTTAATGAACGGATTAACAAACCACGGTCGGTTCCACAATCATCTTCACGGACAATTACATCTTGTGCAACGTCAACTAGACGACGTGTTAAGTAACCAGAGTCAGCAGTTTTTAATGCTGTATCGGCAAGGCCTTTACGGGCACCGTGTGTTGAAATGAAGTATTCTAAAACTGTCAGACCTTCACGGAAACTTGACTTGATTGGTAATTCAATGATACGTCCAGCCGGGTTGGCCATCAAACCACGCATACCTGCAAGCTGAGTAAAGTTAGATGCGTTACCACGGGCTCCGGAGTCACTCATCATGAAAATAGGATTCGTTTTATTCAACGATTTCATCAGTTTCCCTTGAATGGTATCCTTCGCTGCACTCCAAATAGCAATGACGCGATCATAACGTTCGTCTTCAGTAATTAATCCACGACGGAACTGTTTCATAACGTTATCAACCTTGCTTTGTGCCTCATGTAGAATTTCTTGCTTTTCAGGTAATACCACGATATCAGCCACACCGACAGTAATACCTGCCTTTGTAGAATATCTAAATCCTAAGTCCTTCATACGGTCTAGCATTTTAGACGTTTCAGTAATTTTGAATCGCTTAAATACTTCGGCAATGATATTACCAAGGATTTTCTTTTTGAACGGATCTACGATAGGCATTTCTTTAATTCTAGCTTTAACATCTTCACCTTTTTCAACAAAATAATTTGCTGGTGTTTCAACTTCTAAATTCTGTCTTGTTGGTTCGTTGATATACGGGAAAGATTTCGGAAGAATTTCATTAAAAATAAGTTTCCCTACTGTAGTAATCAGTAACTTATTATTTTGTTCTTCTGTCAACGTTTCATTACCTAATGAACCAGCATGGACAGCAACACGAGTGTGCAGATGAACATAGCCATTTTGATAAGCAATTAATGCCTCATTAGTATCCTTAAAAATCATACCCTCTCCGACAGCGCCTTCTCTTTCAAGAGTTAGGTAGTAGTTACCTAGTACCATATCCTGAGAAGGTGTAACAACTGGCTTTCCATCTTTAGGGTTCAAGATATTTTGAGCTGCAAGCATTAAAAGTCTAGCTTCTGCTTGTGCTTCAGACGAAAGCGGAACGTGAACAGCCATTTGGTCACCATCAAAGTCTGCATTGTAAGCAGTACATACAAGAGGGTGAAGGCGAATCGCTCTTCCTTCAACCAGTGTAGGTTCAAATGCCTGAATTCCAAGTCTATGAAGTGTCGGGGCCCGGTTTAATAAAACTGGGTGCTCACGAATAACATCTTCAAGTACATCCCATACCTCAGGAGATACTCTTTCAATCTTACGTTTTGCAGATTTAATGTTATGGGCTAACCCTTTTTCTACTAGTTCCTTCATGACGAATGGCTTAAATAACTCAAGTGCCATTTCCTTTGGAAGACCACATTGGTACATTTTTAAATTCGGACCAACAACGATAACGGAACGACCAGAATAGTCAACACGTTTACCAAGCAGGTTTTGACGGAATCGACCTTGCTTCCCTTTTAACATATGGGAAAGTGACTTCAGTGGACGATTTCCCGGACCTGTTACCGGACGGCCGCGACGGCCATTATCAATTAATGCGTCTACTGCTTCTTGAAGCATACGCTTTTCGTTTTGAACGATAATACTTGGAGCACCAAGATCCAACAAACGCTTTAGGCGATTATTACGATTAATTACACGACGGTATAAATCGTTCAAATCGGATGTAGCGAATCTTCCTCCATCCAACTGTACCATTGGACGAAGTTCTGGAGGAATGACAGGAAGAACATCAAGAATCATCCATGATGGCTCATTTCCAGAGTTACGGAATGCTTCCAACACTTCAAGACGCTTAATCGCACGAGTACGACGCTGGCCTTGTGCTGATTTTAACTCTTCTTTTAATGCGTCAACCTCTTTATTTAGATCGATATCAGAAAGAAGCTTTTTAATCGCTTCAGCTCCCATGGCTGCTTGGAATTTATTTCCATACTTTTCACGGTATGCACGATATTCTTTTTCTGATAAAAGTTGTTTCTTATCAAGAGCTGTATCTCCTGATTCTGTTACAACATAAGAAGCAAAGTAAATAATTTCTTCTAATGCCCTAGGAGACATATCTAAAACTAGTCCCATCCGGCTAGGGATACCTTTAAAATACCAAATATGAGATACAGGAGCAGCTAGCTCAATATGCCCCATACGTTCACGACGAACCTTTGCACGTGTTACTTCAACACCGCATCGATCACATACAACACCTTTGTAACGGACACGTTTATATTTACCGCAGTGACATTCCCAGTCCTTTGTTGGACCAAAGATTCTCTCACAGAATAAACCATCCTTTTCAGGCTTCAATGTACGATAGTTAATGGTTTCTGGCTTCTTTACTTCACCAAATGACCAAGAACGGATTTTATCCGGTGATGCCAGACCAATCTTCATATACTCAAAATTATTAACATCCAGCAAGGGGCCTACCTCCCTTTCTATCTAGACAATCATTAGCTGAAGCACACTTAGGTGCTTCAGCTAATTCTTATTCCTTGGAACCAACCTTTTCAGATTCAAATGCTTGTGTTTCTGGAACAATGTTTAATGTATCGACTTGCTGCAAGTCATCTTCATCTTCCATATCACGCATTTCGATTTCTTTTTCATCTCCAGATAGGATTTTTACATCCATACCAAGACTCTGAAGTTCTTTTATTAATACTTTGAACGATTCAGGAACACCTGGTTCCGGTACATTTTCGCCTTTTACAATGGCTTCATACGTTTTCACACGACCGACAACGTCATCTGATTTTACTGTCAGAATTTCTTGAAGTGTATATGCGGCACCGTATGCTTCAAGCGCCCAAACCTCCATCTCACCGAAACGCTGTCCGCCAAATTGTGCTTTACCGCCAAGTGGCTGCTGCGTTACAAGTGAGTATGGTCCAGTTGAACGTGCATGAAGTTTATCATCAACCATGTGAGCAAGTTTAATCATATACATGACACCGACAGACACACGATTATCGAACGGTTCACCCGTACGTCCATCATATAATACGGTTTTTGCATCATTAGCCATTCCAGCTTCTTCAATTGTTCCCCAAACATCTTCTTCACGTGCACCGTCAAATACCGGTGAAGCTACGTGGATTCCAAGAGCTCTAGCTGCCATTCCTAAATGAAGCTCCAACACCTGGCCGATGTTCATACGTGAAGGAACGCCTAAAGGATTCAACATAATATCAATAGGGGTACCATCCGGTAAATACGGCATATCCTCTTCTGGTAATATCCGAGAAATAACCCCTTTATTACCATGACGGCCCGCCATTTTATCCCCTTCATGAATCTTACGCTTCTGAACAATATAGACACGAACCAGCTGATTTACGCCTGGTGGCAATTCATCGCCATCTTCACGATTAAAGACTTTAACGTCAAGGACAATACCGCCTCCGCCATGCGGAACTCTTAGCGACGTATCACGAACCTCACGCGCCTTTTCTCCGAAGATTGCATGCAATAGACGTTCTTCAGCAGTAAGCTCTGTAACACCCTTAGGAGTTACCTTACCAACAAGCAAGTCGCCATCTTTTACCTCAGCACCAGTACGAATAATTCCACGCTCATCCAAATTTCGAAGGGCATCTTCCCCTACATTTGGAATATCACGGGTAATCTCTTCTGGTCCTAGTTTTGTATCACGTGATTCTGACTCATATTCTTCAATATGAATAGAAGTATATACATCATCTTTTACAAGACGTTCACTCATAATAATCGCATCTTCATAGTTGTATCCATCCCAGTTAACGAAACCAACTAAAACGTTACGACCTAGAGCTAGTTCACCTAGTTCCATAGAAGGACCATCCGCTAAAATCTCGCCTTTTGTTACGTGGTCACCCACTGCAACAATTGGGCGTTGATTATAACAGGTTCCCTGATTAGAACGGATGAATTTCAACATTTTATATTTATCAAGGTCACCTTTAACTTCTTGACCATCGACAGTATTAATACGGCGTACCCAAACTTCACGTGCCTCAACATGCTCAACGATTCCTTCATGCTTACAGATAACTGCTGCTCCGGAGTCTTTACCAGAAACATATTCCATTCCTGTTCCAACCCTTGGTGCTTCCGGCTGTAGAAGCGGCACTGCCTGACGCTGCATGTTCGCTCCCATCAAGGCACGGTTAGAGTCATCGTTTTCTAAGAACGGAATACAAGCTGTCGCCGCAGAAACTACCTGTTTAGGAGATACATCCATATAGTCGATACGGTCACGTTTTACAACTGTGTTTTCACCACGGAAACGAGCAACAACATCTTCATCGATGAATGTACCGTCGTCACTAAGACGGGAATTCGCCTGTGCTACAACATAGTTATCCTCTTCATCTGCTGTTAAATAATCGATTCGGCCTGTAACCTTTCCAGTATCAGGATCAATTCGGCGATATGGAGTTTCAATGAAACCAAAACGATTTACCTTTGCAAATGATGATAGTGAGTTGATCAAACCAATGTTTGGTCCCTCTGGCGTTTCAATCGGACACATTCGGCCATAGTGGGAATAGTGAACGTCACGTACTTCAAATCCCGCACGTTCACGAGTTAATCCACCAGGTCCTAATGCAGATAAACGACGCTTATGGGTTAATTCCGCAAGCGGGTTCGTTTGATCCATGAATTGCGATAACTGGGAGCTTCCGAAGAACTCTTTTATTGACGCAATGACTGGACGAATGTTAATTAACTGCTGTGGTGTGATTGTAGCAGTATCTTGAATCGACATTCTTTCACGAACAACACGTTCCATACGAGACAAACCAATACGGAATTGATTTTGCAGCAATTCACCAACAGAACGAAGACGTCTGTTTCCTAAATGGTCAATATCGTCTGTATCACCAACACCATGCAGTAAGTTAAAGAAATAACTGATTGATGCAATAATATCAGCAGGTGTAATATTCTTAATTGGTTCAGCAACATAAGCATTGCCTAGTACATTGATTACCTTTTCACCATCGTCATTCGGTGCATAGATTTTAATTCCTTGAAGAATGATTTCTTCCTCTACTACACCTCCAACTGGATTAAAGCCCTTGAAGTTAACATCCTTTTCGAGAGCAGGAATAATCCGATCAAGGTTTCTGCGGTCTAGAAGCGTACCTTTTTCTGCAATAATTTCACCTGTCTCAGGATCAATAAGAGATTCAGCCAAACGCTGATTGAATAAACGATTTTTAATATGAAGCTTTTTGTTAATTTTATAACGGCCTACATTTGCTAAATCATATCTCTTTGGATCAAAAAATCTTGATACCAATAAGCTCTTTGCGTTATCTACAGTTGGAGGTTCACCAGGACGCAGACGCTCATAAATTTCTAGAAGCGCTTTTTCTACTCCCTCAGTGTTGTCCTTTTCAAGAGTATTGCGAATGTACTCATTGTCTCCAATCAATTCAATGATTTCTTGATCAGATCCGAAGCCAAGTGCACGCAAAAGAACCGTAACGGGCAGTTTCCGAGTACGATCTATCCTGACATATACGACATCTTTGGCGTCAGTTTCATATTCCAGCCAAGCGCCGCGGTTCGGAATCACAGTAGCCGTAAATCCTTTTTTTCCGTTTTTATCAAGTTTTCCACTAAAGTATACGCTCGGTGAACGTACTAACTGAGAAACGATAACACGTTCTGCCCCGTTAATGACAAACGTTCCCGTTTCAGTCATAAGTGGAAAATCACCCATAAAAACATCTTGATCTTTTACTTCGCCTGTTTCTTTGTTTACAAGACGTACTTTAACACGCAATGGTGCAGAATATGTAACGTCCCGCTCTTTCGATTCCGCAACAGAATACTTAGGTTCGCCAAGGCTGTAATCAATAAATTCTAGTGATAGGTTACCAGTAAAGTCTTCAATCGGTGAAATATCCTGGAACATTTCACGCAATCCCTCATCAAGAAACCACTGATATGAAGAGGTTTGGATTTCGATAAGATTTGGTAATTCTAAAACTTCACTGATTCGTGCGTAACTTCTTCGTTGGCGGTGTCGTCCATACTGAACTAGTTGACCTGTCAACTGATTCACCCCTCAAATCAAGCGTTTTTATAAAACATATATTTTGGTCTTATGTAAGGACTAAAGAGACCTTCCATCAGACAAAAAAAGAAAAAGGGTTTTTATTTCTTAAAAACCACATTTTCACATTTTGACTATTATTTTGTCATCATTTCCGTCTTAAACCATTTTTATACCATGAAAATAAGTATTTACAGGAATAATTCGGAAATTATTATGATGGCATTTTATAATGCTACCATATGTGACATTTTCAAGTCAACTATTTTACCGCTTTAATGATAAAATAACCTTTTGACTTGTCAACAGTCTCAACCATAGTAAATAATTGATTTAATTTTTCAATGGCCGAAGGTGCTCCTTGCTTCTTTTGAATAACAACCCAAAGCTCGCCGCGGGTGACTAAATGCTCATGACTCTGTTCGAAGATATCATGAACCGTCTTTTTTCCCGCCCTGATTGGAGGATTTGTTAAAATAGCAGCAAAATTGAATTCCTTAACATTGATCAAAGTATCACTTTCGTAAATATCAACATTGTGTACCGAATTTTGTCCAGCATTAGCCTTTGCTAGTTCAATCGCCCGTTCGTTTACATCGATCATATGTACAATGCGACCCGGAAAATTTTTTGCAATCGAAATACCAATGGGACCGTAACCGCAGCCTACATCTAGAACAGGCCCTTCTACACTTGGCAATTCAAAAGCTTCTATTAATAAGCGCGAACCAAAATCAACTTCCTTCTTTGAAAATACTCCATTATCCGTTTTAAAGCGAAATAACTGATTCCTTAAGGTAAAGTCCCAAAATTTCGGATCACTTTCGACCTTTTGGGTGCGAGAATAGTAATGTTCAGACAATAAGCTCACCTCCTGAGGAGTGTTTATTAATGAGGTTACCCGAGGAAAAATCTAATATCCAGCAGGAACACCTAGGCGCTTCCGCTTTTAAGATATCGAAAAAAAGCCCGCTTATACAGCGAGCTTTTCTATAAGTTTATTACTTAACTTCAACGTTAGCTCCAACTTCAGCAAGTTTAGCTTTAAGTTCTTCAGCTTCTTCTTTAGATACGCCTTCTTTAACAGCTTTTGGAGTGTTGTCAACAAGATCTTTTGCTTCTTTAAGACCAAGACCTGTGATTTCACGTACAACTTTGATAACCTTGATTTTTTGATCTCCAGCGCTAGCAAGGATTACATCAAATTCAGTTTGCTCTTCAACAGCAGCAGCACCAGCTCCGCCAGCCATTGCTACAGGAGCAGCAGCAGTTACGCCGAATTCTTCTTCAATTGCTTTTACTAGATCGTTAAGTTCTAAAACAGTCATAGATTTAACTGCTTCAATGATTTGTTCTTTAGTCATTTTAATTTTCCTCCTTAGTTTTCATTCCGTTATTTGTTAAGCGGTAAGTTTGTCCAGTTCCAGCGCCTAGGGGCTCGGGGTCATAAGCCAATCCGTCAAAAAGGTTAAAGAGCAACCTTTCTGCCGGCTCGTCTTATGCCTGTCGCCCCTGTTCGAGTCGCTTCCACTTTTCTATTTAGCTTACGCGCCTTGTTCTTCTTTTTGTTCTGCAACTGCTTTTGTAGCAAGAGCAAGGTTGCGGATTGGAGCTTGTAGTACGCTGAGTAGCATAGAAAGCAAGCCTTCGCGTGAAGGTAGTTCTGCAAGTGCTTTAACCTCTTCAACTGTTGCTACATTGCCTTCGATTACACCAGCTTTAATTTCAAGTGCATCATGCTTTTTCGCAAAGTCGTTAAGAATTTTTGCAGGTGCTACTACATCTTCTGTGCTGAACGCAATAGCGTTCGGACCAGTTAATGCTGCGTTTAACTCTGAAAGTTCAGCTGCATCAGCTGCACGGCGAGCCATAGAGTTTTTGTAAACTTTAAAGTCGATACCAGCTTCACGAAGTTGCTTACGAAGTTCAGTTACTTCAGCAACAGTTAGCCCACGGTAGTCAACTACGATTGTTGAAACACTAGCTTTTAACTTAGCTGTAATTTCATCAACGATTTGAACCTTTTGTTCGATTGCGCTGCTCATCTTTACACCTCCTGTAGATTCTCTACATTTATACCAGGCAAAGTAAAACCTCCATATCAAGAGTCAGACATGGAGGTGCATACAATAGCCGAAGATTTCAGCCAATTCTATCGCATTACCTCGGCAGGAAATTAAGCGTAAACGCACCTGCTGTCTTCAGTACAAATGTTTTTATTTAAACAACAAAATAGATTATATAAAATATATCTATTATTGTCAATTGGTAAAAAATTACTTAACGGTAACTGATGAAGGATCAACCTTCACGCCAGGTCCCATAGTTGAAGTAACTGTTACGTTCTTCATATAAGTACCTTTTGCAGCTGCAGGTTTAACTTTTAACATTGTTTCGAATACAGTTTTGAAGTTCTCAACAAGTTTTTCGTTTTCGAAAGATGATTTACCGATTGGAACATGGATGTTACCAGCTTTATCAACACGGTACTCAACTTTACCTGCTTTAATTTCATTAATCGCACGAGTTACATCAAATGTAACTGTACCAGTTTTAGGGTTTGGCATTAAACCTTTAGGTCCTAATGTACGACCAAGTTTACCAACTTCACCCATCATGTCAGGAGTTGCTACGATTACATCAAACTCAAACCAACCTTGTTGGATTTTGTTGATGTATTCTGCATCGCCAACATAATCTGCACCAGCAGCTTCTGCTTCTTTCACTTTTTCACCCTTAGCGAATACTAATACGCGTTGAGTCTTACCAGTTCCATTCGGAAGTACTACTGCACCACGGATTTGCTGGTCAGCTTTCTTAGGGTCTACACCTAAACGGAATGCTACTTCAAGAGTTGCATCAAATTTAGCGTAGTTAGTTTGCTTTGCAAGTTCAATTGCTTCAGCAACTGGGTAAGCTTTTGTGTTATCAACAAGCTTAGCAGCTTCTAAATACTTCTTACCTTTTTTAGCCATTTTTATTTCCTCCTAGATTGTGGTTTTAGCGATTTACTCTCCCACGAATAAAGGTTGCGCAAAGTAACGCAACCCCCTTCATTACAAAAACAGTTTACATGGATTAGTCTTCGATAACGATACCCATGCTGCGTGCAGTACCTTCAACCATGCGCATTGCTGCTTCAACGCTTGCTGCGTTTAGGTCAGGCATTTTCTGTTCCGCAATCTCGCGTACTGTATTACGCTTAACTGTTGCTACCTTATTACGGTTAGGCTGGCCTGAACCAGACTGGATTCCAGCTGCTACTTTTAAAAGAACTGCAGCAGGAGGAGTTTTCGTAATAAATGTAAATGAACGGTCTTCAAATACCGTGATTTCAACAGGAATGATTAATCCAGCTTGATCTGCTGTACGAGCGTTAAATTCTTTACAGAATCCCATGATGTTAACACCGGCTTGACCTAATGCAGGTCCAACTGGCGGTGCAGGATTCGCTTTCCCAGCAGGGATTTGTAATTTAACAACTTTAATTACTTTTTTAGCCACGAGACACACCTCCTTAAAGTCCGTGATGTGGTAATAGGGTTTTTGCCCTCCCACTCAGGTATCTGTCTTTATATAAAGATAAAGATCTTATCAAAAGTCTAGTCTCACAAGAGACATACTGACCTATGAAATATTACCACTTTTTAAAAGTGATTTCAAGTTTTTTTCAAATTCCAATTAATATTTCTTAAAATTACAGCTTCTCAATCTGTGTAAATTCTAGTTCTACCGGGGTGTCACGGCCAAACATATTAACAAGAACTTTAAGTTTAGACTTGTCTTTATCCATCTCTTCAACAGTTCCTGTGAAGTTGGTAAATGGACCTTCTTTCACCCGAACAGTTTCACCAATTTCATAGTTAACATCGATGCGTTTTTCATCAACACCCATGCGTTTTAAAATCCCTACAACTTCTTCAGGAAGCAGCGGCGTTGGTTTAGATCCCGCACCAGCAGAACCAACAAATCCTGTTACGCCTGGAGTATTCCGCACTACATACCATGAATCATCTGTCATAACGATTTCAACTA
The DNA here is from genome assembly GCF_044754045.1 of Neobacillus sp. NPDC093182. Taxonomy (NCBI): domain Bacteria; kingdom Bacillati; phylum Bacillota; class Bacilli; order Caryophanales; family Bacillaceae; genus Neobacillus; species Neobacillus sp. NPDC093182. The sequence continues at coordinate 17,279 of NZ_JBIVOI010000025.1, read as the reverse complement.
GTACATAACCAGGGAAAACTTTTCGTTTAACTACTTTCTTTTTACCATTTTTAATCTCTGTTTCTTCTTCTTCCGGTACTACTACACGGAAAATTTTATCTGTCATGCCCATTGATTCCACACGTTTTTCTAAGTTTGCTTTTACTTTGTTCTCATAACCTGAGTAAGTATGTAATACATACCAATTTTTTTCCATTCAAGAGGACTAAACGTCCATCCCTCCCTGTACACTATTATAAGAATAGACATTTTGTTTTTAAGACAAATGAAAAAACCCGTTAAACGGGCTTTGCATAAATAGTTCTTTGTATTATTCACCATTATACCATGAAATACCTTTTATTATTCAAGAATAACCCGAATCAATTCCGAAATCCCTAAATCTATTACACCAAAAAATATAGCAAAAAAAGCAACAGTGGATAAAACTGTAATGGTATAGCGTGTTAGTTCTTTGCGTTTTGGCCAGCTGACTTTTCTCATTTCAAGGAAAACATCACTGAAGAATTTCTTTAAGCGCTGCATATCTATAACCCTCCAACTATCGGAATAACATTGCTAGTATAGATGAAAATTATTTTGTTTCTTTGTGGATTGTATGGGAGGCGCATGTTTTGCAATACTTTTTTAATTCCATGCGTTCTGACTGCAGCTGATTTGCATGGGTCGAATAATTACGTGATCCACATTCAGCACATGCCAGAGTAATTTTTTTACTCATTATTAAACACCTTCATCATCCATCTAATATATCTTTAAAAATGTAACATGACCCCTAATTATTGTCAACAACATGTGTGAGCGGATTCATACAATTGTCATCGTTTCAAAAATTAAAGACTAAATTCCCTAATTTCTAAATAACGCTCTAATTTCCTTTTCACGCGCTGAAGGGCATTATCGATGGATTTTACATGACGGTTCAGCTCTTCTGATATTTCTTGGTACGATTGTCCATCGAGATACAGTGCCAAAACCTTCCGTTCTAGGTCGCTTAATAATTCAGTCATTTTTACTTCGATGTGATCAAATTCTTCTTGGTTAATAATCAATTCTTCCGGATCGAGAACCTTTGCACCAGATAGGACGTCCATAAGGGTGCGGTCCGATTCTTCATCATATATAGGCTTGTCCAATGATACATAGGAATTTAGCGGTATATGCTTTTGCCTTGTTGCTGTTTTGATAGCGGTAATGATTTGTCTGGTGATGCACAACTCTGCAAACGCTTTAAAAGATGTGAGTTTGTCCTCACGAAAATCACGGATAGCTTTATATAGCCCAATCATTCCTTCTTGAACTATATCTTCCTTATCTGCTCCGATTAGGAAGTAGGATCTTGCCTTTGCACGTACAAAATTACGATATTTGTGAATTAAATAATCAAGTGCCTCACTATTACCTTGGTGCACTAGATCAACAATTTCCTCGTCTTCCAATGAAAAAAATAGCTCGTTGCCTTTTTCCCCGAAGTCTGTACCCAATTAAGATCCCCCTCCACCGAACAAGCATAGATAGTATTATTATACTGTCGAAAACTTTTGAACGTCAACGCTTACTTTTGTCCTCTGCGCCACTTTTCAAAAATTTCTGCCATTTCGCTGCTAATCGGTATTTTTGAGACTGGTCTTTTTTCTTGAATTTTTTTTACCTTTTTTTCAATTCCTTTTTCAATCGAGGACATCTCTATGAGCAATTCCCGTGCGGACTTTCTCAGAGCACCTTGTCCAAAAATAGCCCATTGTTCTGTATAATCGGAAGTAGCCACATGTATTTGTGTCCTTCGATTGTTTAAGGAAATCGCCAGCTTTTCAATTCGCTCATCTGCTGTCTCGTTTTCTTTTGTAAATATAACCTCTACTTTATGATTCTTATATTTCTTCTCCGTCCCTTGGACATAGTAGGCATCAAAAACAATTATCACACGATAGCCTGAGAAGGCTTGGTATTCTGCCATCCTTTCTACCAGCCGGTCCCGGGCTGCCGGCAAATCATGGTCCCTTAATGCCCTTAATTCCGGCCATGCCCCGATTATGTTATATCCATCGACAAGCAAAATGTCCATTTCTATCCCTCTAGAGGATGCCGCCTGCGGTATACCTCATACATTAATAACGCCGCTGCAACAGATGCATTTAATGATGTTACCTTTCCAGCCATCGGCAGGTTGATAAGGAAGTCACATTTATCTCTAACCAGACGCCCCATCCCTTTTCCTTCGCTTCCAATGACAAGCCCAAGCGGGAGCGTTCCATCAAATTGGCGATAATCTTGCTTTCCACTCGCGTCCGTACCAGCTATCCAAATACCGCGCTCCTTTAATTCATCTATGGTTCTAGCCATATTGGTAACACGTACAACCGGGATATGCTCAATTGCACCTGTTGAAGCCTTAGCAACTGTTGCCGTTAAACCAACAGCTCTTCTTTTTGGAATAATAATTCCATGTGCCCCTACTGCGTCAGCCGTTCTCATGATGGAACCCAAATTATGCGGGTCCTCAATCTCATCTAATAACAAAAAGAAGGGAGGTTCATTTTTCTTTTCTGCAGCTGCAAATAGATCGTCCATTTCCGCGTATTGATACGCAGCTACATAGGCAAGAACTCCTTGATGATTTTCATCAGATATCTGGTCAATTTTTTTCTTTGGGACAAATTGAACAATCACATTGGCCTCTTTTGCTAATTGGATTAACTGCTGCATTTGACCACGCTGTGAGGACTCCGCAATCAAAATCTTGTTAATATCCCTTTCTGATCTAAGTGCCTCCATCACAGGATTTTTTCCAATGATATAATCCTTATTTTCGTTCATTTGCTTGTTCCTCCTTTCTTTCTTCAACAAACTTAAAGGACTTTACAATAAGTTCTTCTAATCGATCTGTTTTCTCTGTTAAATATAAAAAACCCATTAATGCTTCAAATGCGGTGCTATAATGATAGGTTTGGACATCTGTGTTTTTAGGTACAGTGCCAGATTTGGCATTTCGTCCCCTCTTGACTACCGCCAGCTCCTCCTCTGTCAGGAGGTTTTCATCCATCATCCGGAATAGTACCCGACACTGTGCCTTTGCGGAAACATAGGTTGTTCCCTCGCGGTGAAGATGATTCGGCTTTACCTTCCCACTTTGCAGGAGGTGACGTCTGACATATGTCTCATAGACAGCGTCACCCATATAAGCTAAGGCAAGACTATTCAATTGATTGGCATTAACTTTTTCTTGATAATCAAGCATGAATTAGCCTCTTTTCCATCTCGTACCTTGTGGCGTATCCTCTAAAATAATATTCATTTCCTTTAATTGATCTCTTATTTGATCGGATAGCTGAAAATTACGGTCTTTACGTGCCTGAATTCTTTTTTCAATTAACGCATCTATTTCCTCATCTAACAATTCTGTTGTTTCCAGTGTCAGACCTAAAACATTGAATAACTCATTAAATTGTGTGGTGAATTTATCAATGACTTCTACCGCTGTGTTTTTTTCTAGGAGGTAGTAATTTGCCAGCTTCGATAGATCAAACATAACGGAAATTGCTTTTGCTGTGTTGAAATCATCGTCCATCGCTTTTATAAACTCATCCTGTATTGCCTCTATCTTCTCTAGCCATTCCTGATTATTGTTTGTTAAATCAGTACTTGATTCCTTGCGATGCTGTAAATTTTGGTAAGAGGTTGTCAGTCGTTCAAAGGCTGCCTTTGTGCTTTCTAACAATTCTTCGCTGTAATTAATTGGATTGCGGTAATGAACCGATAGCATAAAAAATCGCAAAACCTGCGGATTATGCTTTTTGATAATGTCATGTACTAGAACAAAGTTTCCGAGCGATTTAGACATTTTTTCATTATCAATATTAATATAACCATTATGCATCCAATAACGGGCAAAGGTTTTTCCGGTAAGTGCCTCTGATTGGGCTATTTCATTTTCATGGTGCGGGAACGTTAAATCTTGACCGCCCGCATGAATATCGATTGTTTCCCCTAGGTATTTTTTTGCCATTGCTGAGCATTCAATATGCCAGCCCGGGCGTCCAATACCCCAAGGGCTTTCCCAAAAGATTTCGCCTTCTTTTGCCGCTTTCCATAAGGCAAAGTCCATATCATCTTGTTTCTTCTCACCAACTTCTATTCGGGCGCCAACCTGCAGGTCATCAATGGATTGTTGCGAGAGCTTACCATAATCGTCAAACTTCCTTGTGCGGAAATAAACATCCCCTTCAGATTCATAGGCATAACCCTTTTTAATGAGCTGATCAATAAATTCAATGATAATATCCATGTTTTCCATTACCCGTGGATGAATATCCGCTTTTTTGCAGCCTAAAGCCGTTACATCTTCAAAATAGGCTTGAATGAAACGGTCTGCGATGGCCGGAACATCTTCTCCAAGCTGATTAGCAGCACGGATTAATTTATCGTCTACATCTGTAAAGTTTGATACATATTGTATGTCATATCCTCGGTATTCAAAATAGCGGCGAACCGTATCAAAAACAATAGCCGGACGAGCATTACCGATATGAATATAATTATAGACAGTCGGACCACAAACATACATTTTTACCTTTCCTTCTTCGAGCGGGACAAATACTTCTTTCTTACGGGTTAGAGTATTATACAGTTGTATGGTCATTCACTTTATTCCTTTCTTTCTTCAATTCAATTAACTCATGTCTCAATTCAGTTAGTTCAGCTTGCAAATCTTTAATCCGATCGGCAATAGGATCAGGAAGATTACAATGGTCTAAATCCTTGCCAATTCGTTTGCCGTCCTGTATCACTACCCGTCCTGGAACTCCAACTACTGTTGAGTTCGGCGGTACTTCTTTTAAAACGACCGATCCTGCACCAATCTTAGAATTTTCGCCAATGGTGATCGAACCGAGCACCTTTGCACCTGTTGCAATTAACGCATTATCCTTAATGGTGGGATGACGTTTCCCTTTCTCTTTTCCAGTTCCCCCAAGTGTTACACCCTGAAATACCGTTACATTATCACCAATTTCACATGTTTCTCCAATGACAACTCCCATACCGTGGTCAATAAATAATCTCCTGCCTATTTTTGCACCTGGATGGATTTCAATACCTGTGAAAAAACGACTTATTTGAGAAATGACCCGTGCAAGAAAATAAAACTTTCTCTTGAAGAATGCATGTGCAATTCGATGGGCCCAAATGGCATGTAAGCCTGAATAGGTTAGAATAACTTCCAGGTAACTTCTTGCTGCAGGATCTTGTTCAAAAACAACCGCAATATCCTCCCTCATCCTTTTGAACATTTTCTGATTTCCCCCTTAAATGTAATGAAGCGTCATGTGTTAACTAATCCCCATATCTTTCTGATAAAACAAAAAACGCCTCTGTCATAACGACAGAGACGCGTTCGGCGTGGTTCCACTCTGATTAGACCGATAAGCTTTTGATATAAAGCGTACATTGATCTCACTCAACCTGTTAACGGAAAGGTTCCGCCCATATCTACTCAGATTTTCATCTTTTCAAAATGGGACTCAGAGGTGCATTTTCAAATATGAGAGGCTTAGACCACTTTCAGCCGGTGATGGTCTTCTCTTTAAAGCGTCATACTTTACTTTTCCTCATCTACACTTTTTCATATAGAAAGTTTATTTCTTTTACTATATTACATTTTGGCGCCGATGTTAACCAATAATTTTTTGAATTCTATTTAAAACTTTTACTTTTCCTAAAAGCTCAATCGCTTGAGGTAAATCCGGACCATGGGTTTGACCTGAAACAGCGGCACGAATTGGCATAAATAGATTTTTCCCCTTTTGACCGGTGGATTTTTGAACGGCCTTCATCGCCGCTTTAATTTCGTCAGCCTTAAAGTTTTCCAGCTTCTCAAGCTCCTCAGCAAATGCCTTCAATACTTGCGGAACTGTCTCCCCGGATAATACTTCATTGGCGTCTTCTTCGTATTCAGCTTCATCTTTAAAGAACATATCGGTAAGTTCAACAATCTCTGCACCATAGCTCATTTTTTCCTGTAATAGCGCAACCAAACTTTTCACCCATTGCTGCTCTTCTTCAGTCAAGTTCTCACCTAAACGTCCAGCTTTAACTAGATGCGGCATGGATACTTCCAGAACTCGATCAACCTCAATCTTTTTCATATATTGGTTGTTCATCCATGTAAGTTTATTGGTATCAAATAAGGCCGGTGACTTCGATAAGCGGTTCGCATCGAAAATTTCAATAAATTCCTCTTTAGAGTAAAGTTCCTCTTCACCTGCTGGAGACCACCCTAGTAACGTAATAAAGTTAAACAAAGCCTCTGGGAGATAGCCTAATTCTTCATATTGTTCGATAAATTGAATAATTGATTCATCTCGTTTGCTTAATTTCTTTCTACTTTCGTTCACGATTAGTGTCATGTGACCAAAAATTGGCGGCTCCCAGCCTAATGCTTCATAAACCATTAGCTGCTTTGGAGTGTTGGAAATGTGGTCATCGCCGCGAAGTACATGCGAAATTTTCATTAGATAATCATCAATCGTTACCGCAAAATTATAAGTTGGTGTTCCATCCTTTTTAATGATGACCCAATCGCCCATTCCTTCCGATTCAAAAGAAACAGTTCCTTTTACCATGTCATCAAAGGTGTAGGTTTTTCCTTCCGGTACAACCAGTCTAATGCTTGGCTCGCGTCCTTCGCTTTCTAATTTTGCGCGTTCTTCAGCTGTTAAATGGCGGCACTTCCCTGAATAATGAGGAGTTTCTCCTCTCTCTGTCTGCTCTTCCCGCTCTGCTTCAATTTCCGCCTCGGTACAGTAGCATTTATAGGTATGGCCATTTTCTAATAATTGAGTGTAGTAGGTTTTATAGATATCATTTCTTTCTGACTGACGATAAGGTCCATATTCACCGCCAACATCAACACTTTCATCCCAATCGATGCCTAACCATTTAAGGTATTTTAATTGACTTTCTTCTCCGCCAGCAATATTCCGCTTTTTATCTGTATCCTCAATACGGATAATAAATTTTCCTTGCTTGTTCCGTGCAAACAAATAATTAAATAATGCTGTACGGGCATTTCCAATATGTAAATGTCCAGTTGGACTTGGAGCATACCTTACACGAACTTCTTTTGACATGTTATGTTCCTCCTGCGTTACAAACCGTTTTATTTATCGGATTAATTTTACCATTGTAGATTTCAGCAATAAAGACTATATATTAACCTTTTTTAATAAAACGACAGCTTGTGAGGCAATTCCTTCACCGCGTCCTGTAAAGCCTAACTTTTCTGTTGTTGTGGCCTTTACATTGATTTGTTCAGGAGATGCATTAAGCAATTCAGCAATTCTCTCCTTCATTGACTGTATATACGGTGCCATCTTTGGCTTTTGGGCAATAATGGTACAATCTGCATTAACAAGTTCATATCCTCTATCTTTAACAAGCTGCCATACATGCTCCAATAGCTTAGCAGAATCTGCGTCCTTAAAGTTTGGATCTGTATCCGGAAAATGCCTGCCGATATCCCCTTCACCAATCGCACCGAGACAAGCATCTGAGACGGTATGTAATAGTACATCTGCATCTGAATGGCCTAGCAGTCCTTTTTCATAGGGGATGGTAATGCCGCCTATGATAAGTGGCCGGCCCTCGGTTAATTGGTGTACATCAAAGCCTTGTCCAATACGAAACATTTTTAAAATCTCCCTTGTCTTTTCTGTAGTATTGCTTGGGCAAAAAATAAATCCTCCATGGTGGTGAGCTTGATATTATCATAATCTCCTTCCACCATTGTAACTGGATGAGAAATTCTTTCTACCAAACTGGAATCATCCGTACCAATAAATTGTTCCTTCCCTGCCTGTTCATAGGCCTTATACAAGACGGAAAAACGAAAAGCTTGTGGGGTTTGAACAGCCCACAAGCTGGATCTTTCGACAGTTGCCATTACCACATCATCACGTACTGTTTTCATGGTATCTTTTGCTGGCACTCCAATGATTGCTGCACCTGTTTCTTGTGCTGTATTTAGTAATCGGTGAATATGTTCCTTAAGAATAAAAGGACGAGCGGCATCATGAACAAGAATAATTCCATCGTTCTGCACTGTTTTCAATGCATTATAAATGCTATCCTGACGTTCTTTTCCACCTGGAACTAAATCTAGCACCTTCTTCACCTTATACTTATTTAATAAGGATTGAATTTCCGCAGCATCTAGCGGGTTAACCGCTAAAATAATTCCATTACATAATTCATCTTCATCGAAGACCTTTAAGGTATGGATTAATACAGGTATGTTATTTAGTTCTAACAGAAGCTTGTTTTTCCCTGCCCCCATCCTCTTCCCTTGACCAGCGGCCGGAATAATGACTTGATAAGCCATACTAAAACTCCATTCTATTCTTTCTGTCTATTGGTTAGCCCGCTACAATGCCTTTTCCAATAATTTTGGTTTTGCAAAAATCATTCTTCCAGCTGAGGTTTGAAGAACACTCGTTACAAGTACATCAATTCTTTTTCCGATATATTCTCTTCCCTCTTCAACCACAATCATCGTTCCATCATCAAGATATGCTACACCTTGGTGATATTCTTTACCATCCTTGATTACCTGTACAGATAACTCTTCACCAGGCAGTACTACTGGTTTTACGGCATTGGCTAAATCATTAATATTTAATACAGAAACATTCTGTAATTCACATACTTTATTGAGATTAAAATCATTCGTAACAAGCATTCCATTTGTAATCTTCGCTAGTTTCACAAGCTTGCTGTCTACTTCTTGAATTTCGTCAAAATCGCCTTCATAAATTTCTACTTTGATTGCTAGTTCTTTTTGAATTCGATTAAGTATATCCAAGCCCCGTCTTCCACGGTTCCGCTTTAACACATCAGATGAATCGGCAATATGCTGTAATTCCTCAAGTACAAAGCGGGGAATTACAATTGTGCCTTCTAGAAATCCTGTTTGACAAATATCAGCGACACGGCCGTCAATTATTACACTTGTATCAAGGATCTTTAATGATTGTCCCTCTGATTTTTCAGCGTCCTCTTCTCCGGACTTCTTCTTTCCACGGCTTCCAAAAAGATTTAACAGCTCATCTCTTTTCTTAAATCCAACCTGAAAGCCAAGGTATCCAAATAGTAATGTCAGCAAAATAGGAGCGACAGCATTAAGAATAGGTACTTGAACTGCATTTAGAGCAAAGCCGATTAAAAAAGCCACTAATAAGCCAAAGATTAATCCTAAACTGCCAAAAATCACGTCTGTTACCGGGATTTTCACCAGTGAGTCTTCCGCCCATTTAATAAACTCTAGTACATAATCTACTGCCCAAAAAGTAATAAGATAAAAAATAATTGCACCTATAATAGCCGCTGCATATGAGTTACTGATTATTGGAATGTCGTCAAAATTTATTACTTTTAGCAATTGTGGGATTAACAATATTCCAAGCGTACCTCCGGTTATTAGAAAGCATGCTTGAACAATACGTTTTAACATTCCTTCACCTCCTCTACTCATTATAAACATATTCCCAAAAATGAAACCTTCGTTTAATGTTTATTTTAATCAAAGTGTGAATTTTAAAACATGAAAGTTAACTTTATATATGAAAATATATTTTTCACTTCATAGGGTAGCACTGGAAAAAAACTCTGTCAAATAATCGTAAATTTGCTACTTTATACCAAATGAAAGGTCTATAAATGCCTCTCTGTATATAATCTCTCTTTAATTAATCTTAAGCCTTCCTTGATTTTTTTGGCACGGATTTCACCAATTCCCTCAACATCATCTAGTTCATCAACAGAGGCTGATATAATTTTTGAGAACTCACCAAAGCTAGTAATAATGTTTTCAATAATTACAATTGGAAGACGTGGAATTTTATTTAGAATTCGATATCCCCGAGGATGTTTATTTTCATCAAGTGGAATATATCCTTGATACCCCATTAGTTTCATTATTGCGGTATCATCTAATGCCCCATTACTCGTTAACACCTGCATTCTCTTAAGAACATCCCTCGACTTAATCTCTCTATCAATGGCATAGTCCCTAATAATCAACGCAGTCTCTTCTTCTAAATCTGTCAATATTTCATTCATTTGTAAGCGAATAAGCCTGCCTTCTGTTCCCAATTCGTTTAAGTACGTAATGAGTTCATTTTTAATTTTTAGCACCATTTCAAATCGGTGGAGAACGAGTAAGAAATCGTTATAAGTAACCGATTCTTCGAACTCTAAAATACTTAACCCGGCAATACTTCGCTCAAGGACGACCTTATACTTCTCCAGCATTTGAATCGCTTGATTTGCCTTCGTTAATATGACAGAAATATCTTTAAGGGCATATCGGAAGTTCCCTTGATATAAGGTTATGACATTTCTTCTTTGAGATATAGCAATGACAAGTGCCTTTGTCTGTCTGGCTACTCGTTCAGCTGTACGATGGCGCATGCCTGTTTCCGAGGCAGTTATATCAGAATCAGGAGCAAGCTGGGCATTCGCAATAAGAATGGTATTCCCTAATTCATTTAGGATAATTGCACCATCCATTTTTGCCAACTCATAAAGATAACTAGGTGAAAAAGGACAATTAATTTGAAAACCGCCATCTACGATACTTTTAACTTTATCATTGTAACCAACCACAATAAGCCCGCCAGTATTTGCTCTTAATACATTATCAATACCTTCCCGAATAGGTGTACCTGGGGCAATAAACTGTAAAACTTCACTAACAGTTTGTTCACCCAGCTTTTTATTTTCCATGTTCTACACCCCTAACACTGCTTTTAAAGCTTCTGCTACAGTCGAAACGCCGATTAGCTCTACACCTTTCGGACCTTGCCAGCCGCTCAAATTATTGGCAGGTAAAATAACCCGTTCGAAACCTAACTTTGCAGCTTCCTGAACACGCTGTTCAATTCTGGAGACCCTTCGCACTTCTCCTGTTAACCCAACCTCGCCTATAATACAATCTGTTGCCCTCGTAGGTTTATCACGGAAGCTTGAGGCAATACTTACAACTATCGCTAAATCGATGGCTGGTTCATCTAACTTTACGCCCCCAGCGACCTTTAGATATGCATCTTGATTCTGAAGCAGCATTCCCATCCGCTTCTCTAAAACTGCCATCAATAATGGAACACGGTTATGGTCAATACCTGTTGCCATTCTTCTTGGATTTCCAAAACTTGTCGGAGAAATTAATGCCTGGATTTCGACAAGTACAGGACGTGTCCCTTCCATTGACGCAACCACAGTGGAGCCTGCTGCGCCTTGTGACCTCTCTTCAAGAAAAATTTCTGATGGATTTGCCACCTCATCAAGTCCAAATTCTTTCATCTCAAAAATACCCATTTCATTTGTTGATCCAAAACGGTTCTTCACTGCACGTAAAATTCGATACGTATGGTGCCTTTCCCCTTCAAAGTAGAGAACAGTATCTACCATATGCTCGAGCAGCCTTGGTCCAGCTATAGAGCCTTCTTTTGTTACATGACCAACAATGAAGATCGCAATTCCTTTCGTTTTCCCAATCCTCATTAATTCTGATGTACATTCACGAACTTGCGAAACGCTGCCTGGTGCAGATGTTACTTCCGGATGGAAAACGGTTTGAATGGAATCAATAATGACAAAACTTGGGTTTGTATTTTCAATGGTCCGATTTATTTCGTCTAAATTGGTCTCAGCATAGACGAGGAGATTTTCAGATTTAATTCCTAGTCTTTCAGCTCGAAGCTTCGTCTGCCTCAGCGATTCCTCGCCGGATATGTATAAGACCTGATTCCCTTTATTGGCAAGCTGAGAGGATACCTGTAAAAGGAGAGTCGATTTACCGATACCAGGGTCACCGCCAATTAAAACCAGTGATCCCTTAACCACGCCGCCGCCTAAAACTCGATTAAGCTCATTTAGATCGGTAAGAATTCTCGGTTCTGATAATGATTCAATTGCGGTAATAGGTGTTGGTTTAGCTGCTAGTGTTGAAACACCCTGAGAATGAGCAAAGGCACCCCTTCTATTGCCGCCTGTTACCTCAACTTCCTCCACCATTTTGTTCCATTCTCCGCAGCCAGGGCATTTTCCTAACCATTTAGGAGATTCATACCCACACTCCTGGCACATAAACTTCGTTTTTCGTTTGACCATATCTATCTACTCCTGACTCTAAATAGAAAAAGGGGTACACGGTCGAGACTTATAACGTGTACCCCTTTTAGTTTTACCAAAAATTAACGAATCTGGTTATTTAGTTAGAGTCGTTTTCTCTGCCGTTCTAACTAAGAACTCACCATTATCAACATCAATTATAACATGCTGCCCTGTTAATACTGTACCTTTTAACAGTTCTTCAGAAAGGCGGTCTTCAATATGCTTTTGAATAGCTCTGCGTAATGGTCGGGCACCGTATTCTGGGTCGTAACCCTCGATAGATATTTTATCCTTAGCTGCTTCGGTTAACTCTAATGAAATATGCTGCTCTTTTAATCGTTTTACAAGCTGGTCAGATAATAGAGTAACAATTTCTCCAAGATGCTTTTTCTCTAGAGCATGGAAGACAATAATTTCGTCAATACGGTTTAAGAATTCAGGACGGAAGGCTTTTTTCAATTCTTCCATAACCTTACCCTTCATATCCTTGTAATCTTGTTCTCCATCTTGAATATTAAAACCGACATATTTGTTACGTTTTAGCGCCTCCGCTCCAACGTTAGAAGTCATGATTAGAACAGTATTACGGAAGTCAACCGTTCTTCCTTTAGAATCCGTTAAGCGGCCATCCTCAAGGACTTGCAGCAAGATATTAAACACATCCGGATGTGCCTTTTCGATTTCATCTAGCAGGATAACGGAATATGGTTTTCTTCGTACCTTTTCGGTTAATTGACCGCCTTCTTCATAACCCACATATCCTGGAGGAGATCCAACCAAACGAGAAGTAGAATGCTTCTCCATGTATTCTGACATATCGATTCGAATCATGGCGTCTTCATCACCAAACATTGCTTCAGCAAGTGCCCGCGCCAATTCGGTTTTCCCAACACCTGTAGGACCAAGGAAGACAAACGAGCCAATCGGACGCTTTGGATCCTTTAAGCCTGCTCTCGCACGACGGACAGCTTTTGAAACAGCCTTAACGGCTTCTTCTTGACCAATCACTCGTGAATGTAAGAGTTCCTCTAAATTTAGCAGCTTAGCTGTTTCTGTTTGGGCAAGCTTTGAGACTGGTATTCCCGTCCAGCTTGAAACCACACTTGCAATATCCTCTACAGTAACTTCACTGTTTTCTTTACCTTGCTTTTCTTTCCACGTTTTCTTTGTTTCTTCAAGCTGCTCACGAAGACGCTGCTCTGTATCTCTTAGAGAAGCTGCCTTTTCAAATTCCTGGCTTTGAACAGCTGCGTCTTTCTCTTTGCGAACTTCTTCAAGCTTCACTTCTAATTCTTTTAAATTTGGCGGAGTTGTATAGGAACGTAAGCGAACCTTTGATCCCGCTTCGTCAATTAGGTCAATTGCCTTATCCGGAAGGAACCGGTCAGAAATATAGCGGTCAGATAATTTTACCGCTGCTTCAATTGCTTCATCGGTAATCGAAACACGGTGATGTGCTTCATAACGATCACGAAGACCTTCTAGTATACGAATGGACTCTTCAGCCGTTGGTTCATCCACACGAATCGGCTGGAAGCGACGTTCTAATGCGGCATCCTTTTCAATATATTTGCGGTATTCGTCCAATGTCGTTGCACCGATACACTGGAGCTCTCCACGTGCTAGAGAAGGCTTTAGGATGTTAGAAGCGTCAATCGCTCCTTCTGCTCCCCCTGCACCAATTAACGTGTGTAATTCATCAATAAAGAGAATGATGTTACCTGCCTGTCGGATTTCATCCATTACCTTTTTCAAACGGTCCTCGAATTCACCGCGATATTTGGTACCCGCTACTACTGTACCCATATCCAGTGTCATAACCCGCTTATCACGAAGAATTTCTGGTACTTCATTATTTACAATTTGCTGTGCGAGGCCTTCAGCGATAGCAGTTTTACCTACGCCTGGTTCGCCAATTAACACAGGGTTATTTTTTGTACGGCGGCTTAATACTTCAATTACCCGCTGGATCTCCTTGCTTCTTCCGATAACAGGATCTAAACTTCCTTCTCTAGCAATCGCTGTTAAATCTCTAGCAAGGCTGTCAAGGGTTGGAGTATTGGCACTTACCGATGCTCCTCCCTGATGACCGCCTGATTCATTGCTTCCTAGTAATTGTAATACCTGTTGACGTGCTTTATTTAGGCTTACTCCAAGATTATTAAGAACTCTTGCAGCAACGCCTTCTCCTTCTCGGATTAAACCGAGCAGGATATGCTCTGTTCCAACATAGGAATGTCCTAATTTTCGGGCTTCATCCATAGATAATTCGATTACCTTTTTTGCCCTTGGTGTGTAGTGAATCGTTTGGGATGCTTCCTGGCCTTTCCCGATCAACGATTCTACCTCTTTTTGAATTTTTTCTGAACCCAATCCAAGCCCATAAAGTGCTTTGGCAGCAATGCCTTCTCCTTCACGGACTAAGCCTAATAAAATATGCTCAGTTCCAATATTGTTGTGTCCAAGTCTAATGGCTTCCTCTTGTGCTAAAGCTAAAACCTTTTGAGCTCTCTCAGTAAAACGGCCAAACATCATATTCCATTCCTCCTCACCTTTTATCTTGCTCCATTTTTAGTCGTTCTCGAATTAATGCTGCTCGTCGTATATCTCTTTCATTTGCTCTTAAATGCCCGCCTGCATACTGCTGCAAGAAACCAGGCTGAGTTAAAATCATTAATTCATTTAATATATTCTTAGGTAAATGATCAATGTATCCCATATCAATTCCTAGACGGACATCAGAAAGGCATTTTGCCGCCTCTTTTGTTTCAATGATCCTGCAGTTGGATAACACGCCATAAGAACGAAACACTCTGTCTTCTAATTGTATGTTTGAAGTTTTGCGTAATGCTTCACGAGCGGACCTTTCTTGTGAAATTAACTGACTCACAACACCTTTCAGGTCACGGCAAATGTCTTCTTCAGATTTTCCTAAAGTAATTTGATTGGAAATTTGAAATATATTTCCGAGCGCTTCACTCCCCTCACCATAGATACCTCTTACAACTAAACCCAGCTGATTAATAGCTGGAATAATACGATTGATTTGCTGTGTTAACATCAATCCCGGTAAGTGCATCATGACTGAAGCACGAAGTCCTGTTCCAACGTTTGTAGGGCAGCTTGTAAGATAGCCATGCTTCTCATCGAACCCAAAGTGAATGTGGCTTTCCAGCCAATCATCTACTTCATTAGCAGCCTCCAATGCCTCCGTTAGCTGCAGCCCAGGAAACAAACACTGAATGCGAATGTGATCCTCTTCATTAATCATAATACTAACTTCTTCATTTTCGGTTAATAGAACCGCCCCATAAGGTGAGTCTTCTGCTAAATTAGGACTAATCAGATGCTTTTCTACCAAAACCCTTTTTTGAAGCGGCTGTATGTCATCGATTTTCAGTAGTTCCATTTGCCCAAATTTTGTAAAATTAGATTCACGCAGGATTTCTTCCATTTTTAAAATAATCGATTGTGCTTCTTCATGTGAAAAAAGTGTTGGAAATTTAAAGTTCTCAAAGTTTCGGGCTAAACGGATTCGGGAACTAAGGACGATATCTGAGTCAGGTCCCTCCTCGCTCATCCACGAGCTGACTGCTTGATTGATAAAACGTTCAAGCGACACGTTATTCCCCTCCCTTACTACTGCCAGGTAATTCTTTTTCGAGTGTACGTATTTCATCTCGAATCTTAGCAGCTTTTTCGAATTCCTCTTGTTGAATTAGCTCTTTTAGTTCATTTTTAAGATTTTCAACTTGCTTTTTGAGGTGAATTCCTCCACCAATTCTTTTTGGTATTTTTCCGCTATGGGACCAATTTCCACTGTGGAGTCTCCTTAAGACGGGTGGAAGCTGCTCCTTAAATGTTTCATAGCATAGGGCACAGCCGAAACGTCCCACTTTAATAAATTGTGGAAATGTCATGGAACATCTATTACATTGAAGTACTTCTTCTTGATGAAACGTATTTTGATTTTGTTTTTGAACAGTAGGATCAATATTTAATAGACCCGCTAATAGGTTATTAAAAGTAAAGCCTGATCCTCCAGTAAACATAAACATCTCGCCCTTTTCTTGGGCACATTTTTCACAAAGGTTTACCTCGGTTTTTTCACCGTTGATGATTTTTGTAAAATGCAGTGCAGCAGGCCTTTGATTACATTCCTGGCAAATCATTTTTATTTCACCTCTCTAGCTGGCATAGATTATTTATATTTCAATGATGTTAACATCGCTTTCAACATTCTTGCACGTAATTCGTCTCGGAATGGAAGATCAATATAAAGGACTGAACGGTCAATAACACTTAACATTATTTTTGCCTCTCGTTTTGTAATTATCTCCTCATGGACCAGTCTGTAAATTACATCCTCTGCGGTAGCCTGTGCGATACGATTTTCAATAAGTGACAGCAAATGGTCAATTAAGTCGGCTAAATCATGGGACTGAACTTTCATGATTCGGATATACCCGCCTCCCCCGCGTTTACTTTCTACGATATACCCTCGTTCAATGGTAAAGCGCGTATTAATGACATAATTGATTTGTGATGGTACACATTGAAATTTATCCGCTATCTCACTTCTCTTAATCTCAACGTGCTCCTGGTCACTCATTTCTAATACTTGTTTTAAATACTTTTCAATAATATCGGAGATGTTTCTCATCTTCCCACCTCCTTCTTCTGACTTTGACTATATTTGACATTAATTATACTGAAAATTTTATGTAGTTGCAAACAACATGCTACTAATGATTTTCTCCATATTTCGCAGGTGTGAAACCTGTAATGGTTTATTAATTTGTTTTTAGGAAATTGGTAATGGTTTAGGTGGTGGGGAGGAAAATGGCGTGAGGTAATTGATGTGTTTTTTAGGAGTAAGTGATAGGTTTCATCTATCGTTACCGTTTTCTATAAAAATGATGCCGCGCGGGCACGATTCTCCCACAATTATTTTTCTTCACCCTATTGTCCTTCTGGACAATACAAAAAAGCACAACCCTTATCAGGTTGTGCTTGATTTGCCTGGCAACGTCCTACTCTCACAGGGACAAAGTCCCAACTACCATCGGCGCTGAGAAGCTTAACTTCCGTGTTCGGTATGGGAACGGGTG
>NZ_JBIVOI010000024.1:0-69903 GCF_044754045.1 Neobacillus sp. NPDC093182 | reverse complement strand
ACACCCGTTCCCATACCGAACACGGAAGTTAAGCTTCTCAGCGCCGATGGTAGTTGGGACTTTGTCCCTGTGAGAGTAGGACGTTGCCAGGCAAACGAAGCACAACCTGATAAGGGTTGTGTTTTTTTGTATGTTCTGAAAGGAAGAAGTTGTTGAATCGTGCCCGTGAGGTGGCACTTTTGAAGAAAGAGGGAACGATAGTCAGAGAATCGTGCCTGCGAGGTGGTACTTTTAGAGAAAACGGTAACGGATAACACTTAAACGGAATCAATCCCTGCTTTATGATAAAGTAACTGCTAATTCCAAAATAACACTTTAATTAATTAAAGGAGAAAGAAGGATAAAAAGGATGTAATAGAGAAATCAGATGTTTAGGAAGCTGAAATCTAGGAGGATAATGATTCAATGAAACTAGTAACCATTAAAAAAGAAGGCAAGCATGTGTTAGGTGTGAAAATAGAGAACGGCATAATTGACTTAGAAGAAGCATTAAAAGTAAGTCCTAACAATCAAATACATACAAATATCATGGAGGTAATCGCGGGTGGGCCTGAAGCCATTTCTACACTCGAGGACTACATTACAAATCTGCCAGCTGAAAATAAAACAAATTATATTATAAATGAAGATGAAGTTGAGTGGGGGCCATGTGTCACACAACCGAACAAGATTATATGTGTAGGTTTAAATTATCGTAAACATGCCGATGAAACAAAGTCGCCATATCCAAAAGAACCTGTATTATTTAGTAAATATAATAATACATTAACAGGGCATAAATGTGAGATAGCTGTGCCAAAGGTGACCCAAAGGCTGGATTACGAAGTTGAGTTAGGGGTGGTAATTGGGAAGGAAGCAAAGTATGTAAGTAAGGAAAATGCTTTAGATTATGTAATTGGCTATTGTACAGCAAATGATTTATCAGCACGTGACCTGCAGAAAAGATCAAACCAATGGTTACTGGGAAAAACATGTGATGACTTCAGTCCTATAGGTCCATATCTTGTAACTGCTGATGAAGTACGTGATCCTAACAATTTGCAATTAAAAACGTATGTGAATGGAGAAATGCGTCAGGATTCCAATACATCTGATATGATTTTTTATGTAGATGAAATTGTCAGCTATATTTCGCAGCACATGACTCTTACTCCTGGCGATGTCATTTTAACTGGAACTCCAGAGGGTGTTATCATAGGCTACCCATTGGAAAAACGAGTTTACTTGAAACCGGGTGATGTGGTAACTGTCGAAGTTGAAAAATTAGGTGCACTAACCAATAAATTAATTGAAGAAAAATAATTTTTGGGGAAAGAGCCAGGCACTAAAGCCAGCCTGGCTCTCCAATGATCTTCAAATTACCTCCCCGTATATAAGCTAAACACCTCATCCCAACTCCATTTTTCATAATAGGAACTCCCGAGATTGATATTTTTTACCCAAACCACCTCTCCAGATTTATACGTTGGAGAAATCATAACATCTGCATTCTTTCGGTCAGTTCTAATCCAGATCAAATTATTTTTAACGATTTCTGGTCTGAAATCTCCATCTTTCTCAGAAGGAACCGTGATTTGGGTTTGGTTATTATCTGTTAGGCTAATCTTATATAGGCTTGGCAATACTCCTTCGCTAAAGTCCCCAGAACCATTTTCCTTCGAACGAGACACGATTACACTTCGATTATTTTGCCACGTCAAATCACGATCAACATAACCCCTTGGGGTATGGTTAACGTTTTTCATTGATGGTACTGTTAAGACTTTCAGCTTCTTGTTTATCGTCGCTTCTCGCCCAACACCACTTACATATCCTAACAACGCATGAAATGGTGCCCATTGGAACCATATGGGCTCATTTAACATTTCATCTATCTTTTTAAATGTTTTCCCGTTAGCCGATAAGACACATAGCGTATTTCCATCAGCCGATAAGGAAGCTGTGGGGATTAACAAAAAACTAATCCACTTCTTATCATTTGACCACTTAAACTCACTAGTAGATGCATATATTTCATTTTCGCCTATCTTAATGGTATAAAAATCGTTAACAGCAGGCATTTCTTTTTTTCTTAAGATAACTTTTGATAAAATAATATCTGAATGAAGTTCAGGACTTTTTTTAGTGGAGATAAGTAAACCTTTGCCGGATGGCTGCCAAGAGAAATTTTCTATGTTTTTTGCTATAGGCGTAATTAGCCCCAATTGCCTGGTATGTAAAATAAAAAGATTTTTTGCAGCCTGCAAACCAATTGAATTTTCATTCGGAGCCCATTGGAAGTTGACGCCAACATTTTCTTTAACCTTAAAATGTCTGTTTCTCTTTAGATTGTAGACCCAGAGATCCATAATATCCCCTTCCTTGGCTCCCTTTAAATAAGCGACCCAGCTGCCATCGAAAGACCATTTTGGATAACGTACATAACCCGTATCTTCAATTTTTATTTCCTTCTCTTTTATTTTTATCCATAAATGATCGTCTCTTACAAAAGCGGCTTTCAAATTTTCCTTAGGATCTGCTGAGGCAGCAACAGGAAGGAAAGAAAATATTAGAAAAGCCAGTATAAGTACCTTTTTCATCATTAAAGTCACCCGCCAATTATCTTTAAATCTTATATTTCCCAATAAAAGGAGAAAAGTATGTTTAAAATTTTTATCGTAGAAGATGATAAACAGCTTGTATCACTGCTTAATGAACATTTACATAAGTTTGGATTTGATACACAGCCAGTTGATCAGTTTGATTCCGTTTTGGAACAATTTGAAAGGTACTCCCCGCACCTTGTCTTACTTGATGTAAATTTGCCTAAATACGATGGCTATTATTGGTGCCGCCAGATTCGCAAAGTATCCACCTGCCCAATTATTTTTATTTCAGCCCGGGAAGGAAAGATGGATCAAGTAATGGCGTTAGAAAATGGAGCAGATGACTATATCACAAAGCCATTTGACTACGATATTGCTGTTGCTAAAATCAATAGTCAGCTTCGTCGTGCATATGGGGAGTTTGCTCGTGCTCAAGGTGATCGATTAATCGATATAGAAGGGCTAAAACTAGATGTAGAAAGATTAACTTTGACCTATCAAAACCAGAAGGTAGAAATTAGTCATACAGAGGCTAGAATATTAGAGGAATTAATGAGAAGGTCCGAGAGAGTCGTCAGCCGTGACCGCTTGCTCGAAAAAATTTGGGACGATCAAGTTTTTGTTGATGACAATACGTTAAATGTATACATTACGCGTGTACGAAAGAAGCTGCTGATATTAAAGATTGAGGACGCTTTGCAAACGATTCGTGGACAAGGATATCGACTTTCACCCAATTGGGGGAGTGCGTCTTGAAGCTTTTCTTAAGGGAACAAATTCCTCTCATTATTGTCTACATAGCTCAATTAGTTCTAATCTTATTTATTTTTTGGCTGGACGGGTACCAAAATTATTCGATTTGTCTGTATGCAGCAATCCTTAGCAGCTGTTTGTTAATAGGGTACCTAATTTATCGGTATCTGACCCATCGAAACTTTTACTTGCGTTTAGAAGAACCACATACTCCGTTGGATGAATTTATTGAGGCAGGGTCTGGGGCCCCATTAGCCGTTAGTCTAAATGGGTTATTAAAAAGTCAATACCGTCAGTATCAGAATGAATTACATCATTATCAGCATAAGCTGAAGGCTCATGTTCAGTTTATTAATCAATGGGTTCACCAAATGAAGACACCCTTGTCTGTTATACATTTGATGATTCAGGATGAGGATGAGCCCCGGTTTACAGCGATTGGGGATGAGCTGGACCGGATGAAAAAAGGATTAGATATGGTGTTATATACAGCCCGCTTGGATGAATTTGAACATGACTTTTACGTAGAAATGCTCCCATTAGAAAAGGTGGTACGTTCGGTTACTTCCAATCAAAAACGATTATTTATCCGAAATCGTGTTTTTCCTTCCATTCACATAGAGGGAGGCTTGAATATAGCTTCTGATGAAAAATGGCTGTCATTTGTCTTAACCCAGATTGTAACGAATGCAGTACGGTATACACAGGATCATAATCGAAAACTATTTCTAAACGGCTTTAAACGTGGTGCGAACGTTGTGTTAGAAGTACAGGATCAAGGTGTGGGAATCCCCGAAAGCGATCTGTCTAGAGTGTTTGATCCTTATTTTACAGGTGAAAATGGCCGGAAATTTCAAGAGTCAACCGGAATGGGTCTTTATTTGGTGAAGCAAATATGCGATAAATTAGGACATCGGGTCGAGATTGAATCAACGATTAATAAAGGGACTGCCGTCCGTATCATTTTTTAATAATCAACCTTACAATCTTGTAAGCTAACTGTAAGTTTATGAAATAGCTGCCAAGGTCCTTTACTAGCTAAAATAGAGACATAAATAAAGAGCGAGGAGTGAAGGTCTTGTCAATCTTAACTGTAAAACAATTAGCAAAGATATATGAGGGAAAATTGGCACATAAAGCCTTAGAAAATATAAATTTTTCAGTTGAAAAGGGTGAATTTGTTGGAATAATGGGTCCGTCAGGAAGCGGGAAGACGACTCTGTTAAATTTAATTTCAACGATCGATCAACCTAGTTCTGGTGAGGTCTTAATCAACGGGAAAAATCCCCATCAATTAAATCGTAAGGAAACAGCGTTGTTCCGCAGACATGAACTCGGCTTTGTTTTTCAACATTTTAATTTATTGGATACGTTAACGGTAGAAGAGAACATTGTCCTGCCACTTACTCTTGATGGAATAAAGGTTAGTGAAATGGATAAAAAGCTTCAACAGGTTGCGCAAAAACTAGGGATTGATTCCATCTTAAAAAAGCGTACGTACGAAATTTCCGGCGGGCAGATGCAAAGAACTGCGATTGCTCGGGCGATTATTCATCACCCTTCGCTTATTTTAGCGGATGAACCAACAGGTAACCTTGATTCAAAGTCTGCTAAAGATGTCATGGAAACTATCTCTGCGATTAACAAAGAAGATGGTGCCACTGCTTTAATGGTGACACATGATGCCGTTGCAGCGAGCTACTGTCACCGTGTTATTTTTATAAAAGACGGACAGCTTTATAACGAGATTTATCGAGGAGATAATCGCCAGGCATTTTTCCAAAAAATCATCGATATGCTGGCGTTGCTAGGAGGGAACAGTCATGACCTTTCGACAGTTCGCCTTTAGAAATGTTGTCCGAAATAAAAGGACGTATGCCGCCTATTTCTTAAGCAGTGCTTTCTCAGTCATGATTTTCTTTGTTTATGCACTATTTATCTTTAACCCGGATATTAAAAAAGGTGTAACAGCCGCTGTAGCGATTGAATTAATGACAGCTGCTGAAGTGATTATGTATGTTTTCTCCTTCTTGTTTGTCCTTTATTCTGTCAGTACCTTTTTAAAATCAAGAAAGCGGGAATTTGGGATATTAATGATGCATGGCATGACGAGAAGCCAGATGAACACAATGGTTTTCTTAGAAAATATGCTGATTGGCATTGCCGCCATTATTACGGGGATAGGTACTGGGATCATCACAGGTAAATTGTTTTTGATGATTGGCTCGAGAATGATTGGGATTGAGTCACTCCCATTCTATTTATCAGGAAAAGCACTAGGATGGACGGTCGGAGCCTTTTTGGTATTATTTTTAAGTATTTCTATTTTTACTACATTCTTGGTTAGGGTTAATAAGTTAATTGATTTATTTCAGGCAGGAGAAAAGCCTAAAAAGGAGCCAAAGGTTTCTAAGAAGCTTTCCATATTGTCTGCGGTCCTATTAATCACCAGTTATTATTTGGCAGCAACAACCACGCTTCAAACGATGTTAATTCGAATTCTGCCTGTTATTACGATGACCATTATCGGAACCTATTTCTTTTATACCCAGCTATCGGTGTTCCTTACTAAATTGCTCCAGAAGAACCGATCTTTATTTTGGAAAAAAACAAATATGATTACCTTCTCAAGTCTAGCCTATCGCTTAAAAGATAATGCCAGGATGTTTTTCATGGTCACGATTGTTTCCACGGTTGCTTTTTGTGCAGTAGGAACACTTGCGTCCATGAATGTGATGAATAAGGAATTTCAGGATAATTACCCCGCAGCAGTAAGTTATATTGCGAAGGGTGAACATCCTATCCACGAGAAAAACATTGAACAAATCGAACAGGAGTTAAAAGAAAAAAAGGTAGACTATGCTGCACTAAAAATTCCTATCAAATTTGTTGAAATAGCAGATTCGTCTGACGAATATGCACATGCAAAAATGCCTGTCATTGCATTTTCTGACTATAAGAAGTCGTCAGAAATGGCCGGTTATTCATTTACCGAAGCGGAGCTGACTGGGACGCAAGTCTTGGCTATCCTAACATCGTCAATCGAGACCTTTGATTCGCAGACCTATACGTTAAAACAAGAGAATATTAAACTCCTGCAAAATAAGGCAACAGAACATGTTGTTCTTCCGTATCAAATTTTATTTAGTGAAGGTCTTGTGATTAGTGATAAATTGTATCAAGAACTTTCCGCGGTAAGCACGGATACCTTTACCGGCTTTTATACAGATGAGTTTGAAAAAACCGCTGGGATTGCTGATAATTTAGTAGAAAATGGGGCTGCTTTTGCTCCAAGAGATGATGGGACTGCTATTATTGATTCAAAAGAATATGCCATGACCGTTAGCGGCACCTTATATCATATTAAAATGAGCATGTATCGGATGATGTTGTTTGTTGCCTTACTGATTGGAGCTGTATTTTTTATTGCAGCGGGAAGTTTCTTGTATTTCCGTCTGTATGCCGATTTAGAATACGACCGCCGTTTGTATTTAACGATTAAAAAAGTTGGTTTGACAGATGGCGAACTGAACAAGATTGTGACCCGCCAGCTTGTCCTGCTTTTCTTTGTACCAATCGTCGTAGCGATGATTCACAGTGTATTTGCTTATATGGCGCTGCAAAGCCTTTTTACACTGTCCATTGCTACAGAGATGATCATTGTTCTAGCAGGATTCTTTATCGCTCAAGTTATTTATTTCTTATTTATCCGTCACCATTATTTACGCAATTTGAAAAAAACATTAATTTAAAGTCTAGGCTGGTCATTCAGCCTAGTTTTTATTTTGCTTAATATTTAAGTTTGCTTAATTATTAAAATGAGTATATATTAAAAATAAGAAGAGGTGAAAGAAGTGAATAAAGATTTAGAAATCATATGCAGTAAAATTATAGAGTACTCCAATGCTTTAAGTTCACTGTTTTTAGAGGACTATAAGAAACTAATCAACGATGAGTTTGCTGACCTATCCACAAAACAACAAGTAATCTTAGAGCTCTTGAGGGTGAAAACTCGAACCGTTAATGAAATTTCACACTTTTTATCGATAACGGCCAGTGCTGCGAGCCAGCTCATTTCAAAACTTGAAAAGCAGGATTATGTAAAAAGAGAGATAAATCCTGACAACCGCCGTGAAATTATTGTTCAACTTGGTGAAAAAGGCCGCCACTATAATCAGATGGTAGATAAAAATCAACTGTTTATCATTGAAAAGTATTACGCTAAATTGCCTAAGGATGATCTGGAAAAGTTATTAGATATTCATGAAAAGCTCTACCATATCGCGGTTGAAGCTCAGAAGGAGTAAATTTTTTTCGCTAATACTTAAGTTAACTAAACTATTAAGTGAAATTAACTTGTGGAGGGGAAATTGGTGAGAGACTATATGGTTCCACTAAAAGATGGCAGGAAATTGGCTGTGATTGAATATGGAGAGAAACAAGGGCTGCCGGTGATGTTTTTTCATGGCACGCCAGGGTCACGATTGCTATTTCTTGAGGATGATGAATTTTCAAAGACATTAGGAATTCGGTTAATATCATTGGACCGGCCAGGTTTTGGGCTTTCTGATCCGAAACCAAATCGGACGCTGCTGGATTGGGTTGACGATATAAACGCCATTTGTAAATGGTAAGTCTCCTAAAGGGACGATGACAGCCAATAAAATAGTTTTTTTCTTGCTAGAAAAGCACCCTGGCTTGTAAGAGCAAGCTACCGTTCTACAAAAAAGCTGCTTGAAGAGCAGCCATAAAAGTTCATGGAGCAAAACAAAAAGGGAAACAAGCATTTACATGAGTGGGATCGCAAATTTTTACAAACAGACCAACAGTTAAAAGGGTTAATGTTGCATATGGGCGAAGCCTTTCGTGTATCCGTAGATGAATGTGTGAATGAGCCAGTGTTATTATCAAAGCCCTGGGGATTTTCCTTTAAAGACATTCCTGTGCCAATAGATGTGTGGCATGGTGAAAGGGATAGGATGGCTCCGGCAGCGGAAATGAAAAAAGCGGCTGCTACAATTCCAAACTGCCATATACACTTTATTCCTGAAGCAGGACATTTTTTAACGGACGATGATCAAATTTGGGACGACATTCTAACAACTATTCTTGAATGGGCAAAAGAAAATCCTTCAAATTCACTCTCCTTAGTAAATTAATCCTAGTGTGGGGCCTGTCAAATGACGGGTCTTCTTTAATTTAAATGAAAAAAATACCCAAAAAGGTTACACTAAAAAAATAACAATTCTAGAATTGGCTAAAATAGAATGGAGGTTTAGTGCATTGTTAGAGAATAGTTTTATGATGGTTGTGATTATCTTACTTATCAACATTGTTTATGTTTCATTTTTTACGATAAGAATGATTCTAACGTTAAAAGGTCAGCGTTATTTGGCTGCGGGCTTGAGTATGATTGAAGTTGTGATCTATGTTTTAGGTCTTGGTCTGGTTTTAAATAACCTAAATGAAGTTCAAAACCTAATTGCTTACGCTGTAGGATATGGTATAGGTGTTATTGTAGGAATGAAAATTGAAGAGAAGCTGGCTTTAGGGTATATTACGGTAAATGTTATTACAAAGGAATACGATAAAGATTTACCTAAAGTATTAAGAGAGAAGGGGTTCGGAGTTACCGACTGGGCTGCTCATGGGCTAGAGGGAGAGCGGATGGCACTTCAAATATTAACGCCGAGAAAATTTGAACTCAAATTATATGAAACGATAAAAAATTTGGACCCAAAAGCATTTATCATCTCCTATGAACCTAAGGCTATACATGGCGGGTTCTGGGTGAAGTCTGTGAAAAGAGGGAAATTATTTTCATGAGTAAAAAGAAAATGCAATTTGAAGTTCAAGAAAATGAAAGTATTGAAGCTTGTCTAGAGCGGATGAGAAAACAGGGGTATATACCGGTTCGCCGTACGGAAAAACCAATTTTTCAGGAGGTAGTTAATGGAAAGGAAACTACCTATGAACCGGTCGGAAGACAGATTGTATTTGAAGCCATTCACGCTGAGTAAAAACGAACATTATAATTTCCAGTAATAAAATCGTTCGTTTTTATTGACCATTTGCGCCTTAAATTGTAATATAAAGGTGTCAAAAAAATATATAACGTAACACCCTCGTATAATAATGGGAATATGGCCCATAAGTATCTACCCAATTACCGTAAATGATTGGACTATGAGGGGAAGTGGAAATGCCGGAAACGTTGACTCGTTTCATGGTCATTTACTGTGCCGATATCAGCCCGGACAGACTGCTTTCTCTCATTTCATGAAATTGGGGAAGTATCTGTTTTGGGCTTTTTATATTGGTAAAGTAAGAAAAGCGGAAGCGCCTTGCCAGGGGCGACAGGCATAAGACGAGCCGGCGAGAAGGTTGTTCTTTTACCTTCTTGACGAATTGGCTTATGACCGAGGAAAAAGCGATTTTTCTTTTTCCACCGAGCCCCTAGGCGCTGGAGCTAGACAAAGGGGAGAGAACATGAATCCGATTGTGGCGGTAATAATGGGGAGCAAATCCGATTGGGAAACGATGAAGCATACCTGTGAAATCCTTGACCGATTAGAGGTTCCATATGAAAAAAAGGTGGTTTCAGCACACCGTACTCCTGATTTGATGTTTGAATTTGCTGAGAAAGCTAGAGTAAGAGGAATTAAGGTAATCATCGCAGGTGCAGGCGGTGCTGCTCATCTGCCAGGTATGGTTGCGGCAAAGACAACATTGCCAGTAATCGGTGTTCCTGTTCAATCGAAGGCACTGAATGGAATGGATTCTCTATTATCGATTGTGCAAATGCCTGCAGGCGTACCAGTGGCAACGGTGGCTATAGGTAAGGCAGGGGCCACAAATGCGGGTTTACTGGCGGCACAAATTGTATCAATTAACGATTCAAAAATACAAGAAAGACTAGAACAAGTCCGCATTGAAGCAAAAATCGCAGCGATAGAAAGTAGTGATGAGCTTGTCTAGTAAAACAATTTTACCAGGGCAAACGATTGGAATTATCGGCGGCGGTCAGCTGGGAAGAATGATGGCTCTTTCTGCAAGAGCAATGGGTTATCGAATTGCTGTATTAGACCCCGTTGAAGATTCACCTTGCGGCCAGGTGGCAGATTATAAAATTATCGGCAGCTATGATGATCTTGAAGCCATTAGCCAACTAGCTGAAGTAAGTGATGTTATTACCTACGAATTTGAAAATATTGATGCCGCAGCGCTTGAGTGGCTTTGTAATCAAGCTTATGTGCCACAGGGTAAGAGTTTACTTGAAATCACTCAGGACCGGGTGAAAGAAAAAGCGGCAATTGCAAACGCAGGTGTCCAGGTGGCACCATATGCAGTCATCAATTCTCTGAATGACCTTCATGAACATTGTGAACGGCTTGGTTATCCGGTTGTTTTGAAAACAGCACGAGGCGGCTATGACGGCAAAGGGCAAGTTGTTCTAAAAAGTCATCAGGATATTGAAAAGGCTCAAGTACTTCTTGAAAACGGACAATGTATCCTGGAAAAATGGATTTCTTTTACGAAAGAAATTTCCGTCATTATCACAAGAAATTCAAATGGTGAAAGTGCAGTATTTCCGGTTGGAGAAAATATTCATCAAGATAATATTCTCCACCAAACGATTGCTCCAGCACGTATTAGTAAGCTGGCGGAGGATAAGGCAATTCAATCAGCAATACAACTTGCTAATGCTTTTGAGTTAGTTGGGACACTAGCGGTTGAAATGTTTTTAACAGCGGGGGATATCATTTACATAAATGAACTCGCTCCTAGACCGCATAATTCAGGGCATTATACGATTGAAGCATGTGAAACATCACAATTCGAACAGCATATCAGGGCTGTATGTAACCTGCCCCTTGGTAAGACAGAGCTATTAAAGCCTGCGGTCATGGTTAATATATTAGGAGAGCATGTTCAAAACGTGTTAGATAAGTTAACAGACTTACCAAATTGGAAAGTTCACCTTTATGGTAAAGAAGAGGCAAAATTTAAAAGAAAAATGGGGCATGTAACCATTCTCTGTGATTCGGTTGAGACCGCCATTGAAGAAGTTGAGAAAAGTTTGATTTGGGAAGAAAAAAGTTTGGAGGCCAAAAGATGATTGATCGTTATACAAGACCTGAAATGGGTGCAATTTGGACAGAGGAAAACCGTTTTAAAGCTTGGCTTGAGGTTGAAATCCTTGCATGTGAGGCATGGGCGGAGTTAGGTGAAATTCCAAAAGAAGACGTAAAGAAGCTTCGTGAAAATGCATCCTTTAATATTGACCGGATTAAGGAAATCGAAGAAGAAACTAGACATGATGTGGTTGCCTTTACTCGCGCAGTATCCGAGACATTAGGGGAAGAGCGCAAATGGGTGCATTATGGTTTAACTTCGACGGATGTAGTGGATACCGCACTTTCTTACTTATTAAAGCAAGCTAATGCAATCATCCGGAAGGATCTTGAAAACTTTATTGAAATTCTAAAGAACAAAGCGATCGAACATAAATTTACCGTCATGATGGGACGTACGCACGGGGTACACGCTGAACCGACTACTTTTGGATTAAAGCTTGCTCTTTGGTACGAAGAAATGAAACGTAATCTGGAACGTTTCAATCAGGCTGCTGCTGGTGTTGAGTTTGGGAAAATTTCCGGAGCAGTTGGAACGTACGCTAATATTAACCCGTTTGTTGAGCAATATGTGTGTGAAAAACTGGGTACTCAGCCTGCACCAATCTCCACACAAACATTGCAGCGCGACCGTCACGCACACTATATGTCCACTCTTGCATTGATTGCTACGTCGATTGAAAAATTCGCCGTGGAAGTTCGCGGATTACAAAAAAGCGAAACGCGTGAAGTAGAAGAGTTTTTTGCAAAAGGACAAAAAGGTTCATCTGCTATGCCTCATAAACGCAATCCAATTGGGTCTGAAAACATGACTGGTTTGGCTCGTGTGATTCGCGGCTATATGATGACAGCCTATGAAAATGTTCCACTATGGCATGAGCGCGATATTTCACACTCTTCTGCAGAGCGGATCATTTTACCAGATGCAACGATTGCCTTGAACTACATGTTAAATCGTTTCGGCAACATCATTAAAAACCTGACAGTATATCCGGAAAACATGAAACGTAACATGGACCGGACACTTGGTTTGATTTATTCACAAAGAGTCCTTCTTGCGTTGATCGACAAAGGTTTATCTCGTGAAGAGGCTTATGATACCGTACAGCCAAAAACAATGGAGTCATGGGAAAAGCAAGTTCCTTTCCGCAGCTTGGTAGAAGGAGAAGCGAAGATTACCAGCCTGCTTTCAGCAGAAGAAATTGCAGACTGCTTCGATTACAACTACCACCTGCAGCATGTCGATACCATCTTTGAACGATTAGGGTTGAACAGCTAAAAGGAAAAGCGGAAGCGCCTTGAACAGGGGCGACAGGCATAAGACGAGCCGGCATGAAGGTTGTTCTTTAACCTTCTTGACGGATTGGCTTATGACCCCGAGCCCCTAGGCGCTGGAGCTAGACAAAAAATGAATATAGGGGTGCTTTAGCGCCCCTTACCTATCTGGAAGATTCCCAATATTGCGAATTAGGAGGCATCCTTAATGAGAGAACTACTTTATGAAGGAAAAGCGAAGCGAATTTTTAAAACAGATGATGAACAGACGGTTTTAATTGAATATAAGGATTCGGCAACTGCTTTCAACGGGCAAAAGAAAGCGGATATTACTGGCAAGGGTCGTTTAAATAACGAAATTACTAGTTTGCTATTTTTAAAGCTTAAAGATCAGGGAATTGAGTCACATTTTATTGAGCGATTATCAGAAACAGAGCAGCTGGTTAAAAAGGTAGCGATTATCCCGCTTGAGGTTGTCGTTCGCAATATCGCTGCAGGAAGTCTTTCAAAGCGATTAGGAATCGAAGAAGGTAAAGAATTAACAAAGCCGCTCGTAGAGTTTTATCTAAAAAATGATGATCTTGGGGACCCATTACTAACTAGACCTCATATCTACGAATTGAACATAGCAACAAAAGAGGAACTAAACACACTAAAAGAGAAAGCACTAAAAATTAATACAGTTTTATCAAGCTTTTTTAACGAATTAGGAATTAATCTTATAGACTTTAAACTTGAGTTTGGTAAAGACGCTGAAGGCAGCATCTTATTGGCAGATGAGATTTCACCAGACACTTGCAGACTTTGGGACAAAAAGACAAATGAAAAGCTCGATAAGGATGTATTCCGTCGCGACCTTGGTAGTTTAACAGAAGCGTATGAAACCATTTTAGCCAGATTAGGGGGAAAACAGCATGTTTAAGGTAAAGGTATATGTCACGTTAAGAGAAAGTGTATTGGATCCACAAGGTAAGGCAGTAACTCATTCACTGCATTCATTAAATTATCCAGAAGTATCCGATGTACGAATCGGTAAATATATGGAACTAACGATTGAAAAGTCAGAGCGCGAACTTGATGAAGTGATCAATGAGATTTGCAGCAAGCTATTAGCAAATACAGTCATTGAAGACTACCGTTATGAAGTAGAGGAGTGTGTTCCTCAGTGAAGTTTGCAGTCATCGTTTTTCCGGGGTCTAACTGTGACGTAGATATGTACCATGCGATTAAGGATGAACTTGGTGAACAGGTTGAATATGTGTGGCATGACACTGAGAGCTTAGATGAGTTTGATGGGATCTTACTTCCTGGCGGTTTCTCATACGGTGATTATCTACGTACAGGAGCCATTGCACGTTTTAGTAAAGTCATGCAGGCAGTCGTAAAAGCAGCAAAAGCAGGGAAACCGATTCTAGGTGTCTGCAACGGATTCCAGATTTTATTAGAAGCAGGATTACTGCCTGGGGCCATGAGACGAAATGAAAGTCTATCATTTATCTGTAAACCGGTTGAATTAAAGGTAGTGAACAATCAGACGATGTTTTCTGCTGCCTACACGCAAGGTGAAACCATTTCAATCCCTGTCGCTCATGGGGAAGGAAACTACTATTGTGATGAAGAAACGCTCGCTAAGCTTAAAGAAAATAACCAAATCGTATTTACTTACCAAGATAACCCGAACGGAAGTTTAGAAGATATAGCAGGAATTATCAATGAAAAAGGAAATGTCCTTGGGATGATGCCACACCCTGAAAGAGCCGTTGATGAGTTACTAGGCGGAGCAGATGGACTAAAATTATTTCAATCGATTGTAAGAAGCTGGAGGGAAGCAAATGTTGTTAAAGCATGAACCAAGACCAGATCAAGTAAAGACAGAAAAACTTTATCAGCAAATGGGCTTATCCGATGAAGAATTCACCCAGATTGAAAACATTCTTGGCCGGACACCGAACTACACTGAAACAGGCCTTTTCTCCGTTATGTGGTCTGAGCATTGCAGTTATAAAAACTCTAAACCAGTCCTAAGAAAATTCCCAACCACAGGTGAGCGTGTTCTTCAAGGTCCTGGGGAAGGGGCAGGAATTGTCGATATCGGCGATAATCAAGCGGTTGTGTTTAAAATTGAAAGCCATAACCACCCATCAGCCATCGAGCCATATCAAGGGGCGGCTACAGGTGTTGGCGGTATCATCCGTGATATCTTTTCAATGGGTGCCCGTCCAATCGCATTGTTAAACTCACTTCGTTTCGGAGAACTTGATGAATCTGCAAGAGTACGCTACCTATTCAAAGAGGTCGTGGCCGGAATTGCTGGCTACGGTAACTGTATCGGAATTCCGACGGTTGGCGGCGAAATCCAATTTGAACCATGTTATGAAGGCAATCCGTTAGTAAATGCGATGTGTGTCGGTCTAATTGATCATAAAGATATTAAAAAAGGCCTTGCCCAAGGTGTTGGCAATACAGTGATGTATGTCGGTGCGAAAACAGGCCGTGACGGTATTCATGGAGCAACCTTTGCTTCTGAGGAATTAACAGACCAGTCCGATGAAAACCGCCCAGCGGTTCAAGTGGGCGACCCATTCATGGAAAAACTTTTACTAGAAGCCTGTCTTGAGTTGATTCAATCAGATGCCCTTGTCGGTATTCAGGATATGGGTGCTGCGGGATTAACAAGTTCTTCAGCTGAAATGGCAAGTAAGGCGGGAATGGGTATCGAAATGAATTTAGACCTCGTTCCACAGCGTGAAACAGGTATGACTGCCTATGAAATGATGCTTTCGGAATCACAAGAGCGAATGCTGATTGTTGTTACAAAGGGAAGAGAGCAGGAAATTAAAGATCTATTCACAAAATACGATCTTGAAGCAGTTGCAATCGGTACAGTAACAGATGATAAAAAACTACGTTTGCTGCACCATGGCGAAATCGTGGCAGATGTCCCAGTAGATGCGTTAGCTGAGGACGCACCTGTTTATCATAAGCCATCAAAAGAGCCAATTTATTATCAGGAATTCCAAGCACTAAAAGTAGAAGTGCCGCAGGTTGAAGATGTAAAAGATACATTGAAACAAATTCTTAGCCAGCCAACTGTGGCAAGCAAGGAATGGGTTTATAATCAATACGATTATATGGTGCGTACGAATACAGTCGTTGCACCTGGATCAGACGCCTCTGTTGTCAGAATCCGCGGAACCCGTAAAGCATTGGCGATGACGACTGATTGTAACTCACGCTATGTATTTTTAGACCCTGAAGAAGGCGGAAAAATTGCGGTTGCAGAAGCGGCACGTAATATTGTCTGCTCAGGTGGCGAGCCATTAGCGATTACGGATAACTTAAATTTTGGAAATCCTGAAAAGCCAGAAGTGTTCTGGCAGATTGAAAAAGCAGCAGATGGAATCAGCGAGGCCTGCCGAGTTCTTGAAACTCCAGTTATTGGCGGTAACGTCTCTTTATATAACGAAACAAGCGGAACAGCGATTTACCCAACACCGGTAATTGGAATGGTTGGGTTAGTAACCGATCTTGATCATATTACGACTCAGAACTTTAAAAATAGCGGCGACCTTATTTACTTAGTTGGAGAAACAAAGCCTGAGTTTGGAGGCAGTGAGTTACAGAAACTGCAAAACGGACGGATTTTCGGTAAAGCTCCGGAACTTAATATTCAACTAGAAAAAGTAAGACAGAATCAAGTGTTAGCAGCTATTCGTGCAGGAGTTGTTCAATCGGCACACGACCTTTCTGAAGGCGGGCTGGGTGTAGCGGTGGCTGAAAGTCTTTTTGGCCAAGAAAAGCTTGGTGCAGCTATCACGATTGAAGATAACCCAGTAACTGCATTATTTAGTGAAACACAATCCCGTTTCTTATTAACTGTGAAAAAAGAACACCAAACAGAGTTTGAAAGTTTAGTAGCTGCCAAATTGATTGGTGAAGTAAATGATACAGCCGTATTAAAGGTGAATGGTGAGAATAACACGATTTTAGAAGCTTCTGTAAACGAATTGAAGGATGCCTGGAAAGGAGCTATCCCATGCTTGCTGAAATCAAGGGATTAAACGAAGAGTGCGGAGTCTTTGGTGTCTTTGGACATCCAGATTCTGCACAGCTTACCTATTACGGACTCCACAGCCTGCAGCACCGCGGCCAGGAGGGTACAGGGATTGTCGTATCCAATGGAGAGAAGCTTAGAGTTGTGAAAGGTGAAGGACTAGTTTCAGAGATTTTCACTGCGAACGTGATGGAAGAATTAAAAGGTACATCTGCGATTGGGCATGTACGTTATGCGACAGCTGGGGGCGGCGGTTATGAGAACGTCCAGCCCTTGCTGTTCCATTCGCAAACTGGAAGCCTGGCACTTGCTCATAATGGGAATTTAGTAAATGCCAATTTCTTAAAACATCAGCTTGAAACACAAGGGAGTATCTTCCAAACAAGCTCTGATACAGAAGTATTAGCTCATTTAATTAGGAGAAGCGGGTATCCCCAGTTGAAGGATCAGGTGAAAAATGCGCTTTCGATGTTAAAAGGAGCCTATGCCTATTTAATTTTAACAGAGAAGGAATTAATGGTTGCTCTCGATCCTCATGGATTAAGACCACTTTCGCTTGGCTGTCTTGGAGATGCCTATGTGGTTGCTTCGGAAACCTGTGCCTTTGATGTTGTTGGAGCAGAATACATCCGCGATATCAGACCTGGAGAATTATTAATCATCAATGAAGAGGGAATAACCTCAGAACAATTTGCGTTTAATTCGACAAAGTCTATTTGTACAATGGAATATGTTTATTTTTCAAGACCTGATAGTAATATTCAAGGAATCAATGTTCATACAGCCCGTAAAAACATGGGTAAAAGATTGGCAGTAGAAGCACCAATTGAAGCAGATGTAGTGACGGGAGTTCCTGATTCTAGCATCTCTGCTGCGATTGGGTATGCCGAAGCAGCAGGTATTCCTTATGAGATGGGATTAATTAAGAACAAATATGTCGGCAGGACCTTCATTCAGCCAACCCAATCGTTACGGGAGCAGGGTGTAAAGATGAAGCTTTCTGCAGTTCGCGGTGTCGTTGAAGGTAAACGTGTCGTCATGGTCGACGATTCAATTGTTCGCGGAACGACAAGCAAACGAATTGTCACCATGTTAAAAGAGGCAGGAGCCACTGAGGTACACGTTGTCATCAGTTCACCTCCGATAAAAAATCCATGTTTTTATGGAATTGATACTTCATCGAAAGAAGAATTAATCGCTTCAGATAAATCAGTGGAAGAAATTAGACAGCTGATTGGTGCTGATTCCTTAACGTTCCTAAGTACCGAGGGGATGGTAGGAGCAATTGTCAAAACGGAAGGAACAGAAGGTTTTTGCCTCGGCTGCTTTACTGGTAACTACCCAACTGAGATTTATCCAGATACACTCCAATATTATTACCAAAAATAGGAGGGAACATCATGGCGAATGCTTATACACAGGCAGGCGTAAACATTGAAGCAGGCTACGAGGCTGTTGAAAGAATGAAAAAGCATGTACAAAAAACAGCCCGAGCGGGTGTGATTGGAAGTCTTGGCGGATTCGGCGGAATGTTCGACCTGTCAGCACTTAACCTAAAAGAGCCTGTTCTTGTATCGGGAACAGACGGAGTGGGTACCAAGCTGATGATTGCCTTTTGGATGGATCAGCATGAAACAATTGGCATTGATGCAGTAGCCATGTGTGTCAATGATATCGTTGTTCAAGGCGCAGAGCCTTTGTTCTTTTTAGACTATATTGCTACCGGGAAAGCAAAGCCTGAAAAGATTGAAGCGATTGTCAAGGGCATTGCAGATGGATGTGAGCAGGCTGGCTGTGCACTTATCGGCGGAGAAACAGCAGAAATGCCTGGATTATATAGTGAAAATGAGTATGATCTTGCTGGATTTACGGTTGGTGCTTGTGAAAAATCCCAGCTGATTACAGGGGAAAATATTAAGCCTGGCGATGTGCTAATTGGATTGGCTTCGAGCGGAATTCACAGCAATGGTTATTCGCTTGTTCGGAAGGTTTTTAATAACTGGGCGTTAACAGAATATGTTGACGAGCTCGGCTGTACCTTGGGAGAAGAGTTACTAAAACCAACGAAAATATATGTAAAGCCTATTTTATCAGCGTTGAAAAAATTCAAGATCAAAGGGATGGCTCACATTACCGGTGGCGGTTTTATTGAGAATATCCCACGGATGCTTCCTACTGGACTTGGAGCAGCCATCTTTGAAAAAAGCTGGGACATCCCGCCGATTTTTAATTTAATTACTACTGTTGGACAAATCGACCAGCAGGAAATGTATAATATCTTTAATATGGGTATCGGCATGGTGATTGCAGTTGATAAGGATATCGCGGCTGAGATGATGGATCATTTAAAACAATGCGGAGAAACTGCCTATGAAATCGGTGTTGTAACGGCAGAAGAAGGCATTAGTATCGGTGGCCGCCGATGAGAAAGATTGCTGTTTTTGCCTCAGGAAACGGAAGCAATTTTCAAGCGATTATTGATGTCGTGAAATCGGGAGAACTTGAAGCGGACATCGCACTCCTCGTTTGTGACAAACCGGGAGCCTTTGCTGCCCGGCGTGCTGATGCCGCTCGTATCCCAACCTTTGCTTTTAGTCCAAAGGAATATAGCTCCAAAGAAGCTTATGAAAAGGCAATTTTGGAGAAATTAGCAAGCTATGGCGTCGAGTTTATCGTTCTGGCCGGTTATATGAGGCTGATTGGTCCAACATTGCTCGGAGAATATGCCGGCCGTATCGTTAATATCCATCCTTCTCTTCTTCCGGCTTTTCCTGGTAAAGATGCCATTGGTCAAGCCTTGGCTGCAAAAGCGGAATGGAGCGGAGTTACCATTCACTACGTTGATGAAGGAATGGACACTGGACCCATCATCGTCCAGGAACGCGTCCGCCTTAGTGAAAAGGAAACAAGAGAGAGTCTGCAAAAGAAAATACAAAGTATCGAACATAAGCTTTATCCATCTATCCTGCAAATGCTGTTAACGAGAGGGGAAGTTCAACGTGACGAAAAAGCGCGCACTTATTAGTGTTTCTGATAAAAATGGTATTCTCGATTTTGCTAAAGAATTAGTCAGCTTAGGTTTTGAAATTATTTCAACGGGCGGAACGAAAAAAGCACTTCAAGAACAAGGTATTCCTGTTCTCGGAGTGAGTGATGTTACCGGCTTTCCAGAAATATTAGAAGGACGTGTAAAAACGTTAAATCCGTTCATTCACGGGGGATTACTAGCCAAACATGATGACGAACAACATCAAAAGCAGCTAAAAGAACATAGCATTGACCCTATTCAAATTGTTTGTGTTAACCTTTATCCTTTTCAACAAACCATTGCAAAACCAGATGTAACAACTGAGGACGCGATTGAAAATATTGATATCGGCGGTCCAGCGATGCTGCGTGCTTCAGCAAAAAATCATCAATATGTAACAGTGGTCGTTGATCCCGTTGACTATACTAAGGTGATTGAGGAATTAAAAGCAGATGGCAGCACAACACTAGAAACACGCAGAAAGCTGGCAGCAAAGGTTTTCCGCCACACTGCAGCATATGACGCATTAATCGCTGAATACATGACAGAACTTACACAAGAAGAAACTCCTGAAAAATTAACCGTTACATATGAGCTGAAGCAATCGCTCCGTTACGGGGAAAATCCACATCAAAAAGCTGCTTTTTATAAAAAGCCACTAGGTTCAACGTTTTCCATTGCTAATGCAGAGCAGCTTCATGGAAAAGAGCTTTCTTATAATAATATTAACGATGCTGACGCTGCCCTGCAGATTGTGAAAGAATTTACAGAGCCTGCAGCAGTTGCTGTGAAGCATATGAATCCATGCGGTATTGGTACTGGAACGAATATTTTTGCTGCTTTTGAAAAAGCATTTGCTGCAGATCCAGTTTCCATTTTTGGCGGTATCATTGCTTTTAATAGTGAAGTGGATGCACAGACAGCTGGCAAGCTTCATGAGGTTTTCTTAGAAATCATCATTGCACCATCGTTCTCTGAGGAAGCATTATCGATCTTAACGGCGAAAAAGAACTTACGTTTATTAACGATTCCATTTTCAGGCGCAAAAAAACCAGAGATGAAGTTAACAACAATCGAAGGCGGACTTCTTGCGCAGGAACAGGACCACTTTACATTAGAAAATGCAACAATCTCTGTACCAACAAAAAGACAGCCAACTGAGCAGGAGTGGGAAGCATTAAAGCTTGGCTGGAAGGTCGTAAAACATGTGAAATCGAATGCAATAGTCGTGACGAAAGAAGATATGACAATTGGAATTGGTGCGGGTCAAATGAACCGGGTAGGTGCCGCTGAAATCGCCTTAAAACAAGCAGGTGAAAAAGCTGCAGGTGCAGCACTCGCCTCTGATGCCTTTTTCCCAATGGATGATACTGTCGAAGCCGCGGCGAAAGCGGGAATTACGGCAATCATCCAGCCAGGCGGTTCCATTCGCGACGAAGATTCCATCAAAAAAGCGGATGAATATGGAATTGCTATGGTCTTTACCGGAGTTAGACATTTTAAACATTAAAATGAGGTGAGATGGATGAAGGTTCTAATTATTGGCCGAGGCGGAAGAGAACATGCACTGTGCCGAAAGGTAAGTGAAAGCACGCTTGTAGAAAAAGTATTTGTTGCTCCTGGTAACCACGGGATGGAAGATGTCGCAGAACGTGTTGCGATTGATGAAAGTACCCATGAACAACTTATTCAATTTGCGAAGGAACAAGGAATTGGTTTAACAATTATCGGACCAGAAGTTCCTTTACTAGAAGGGTTAGCAGATAAATTTGAAGCCGAAGGTCTAGCTGTGTTTGGACCGCGAAGATTGGCAGCAGAAATCGAAGGAAGTAAATCGTTCGCAAAGGAAATCATGAGAAAATATGAGATTCCTACTGCCGATTATGCTGTATTTACTAACTACGAGGAAGCAAAGAAGTATATTGAAGAAAAGGGCGCTCCCATTGTAATCAAGGCTGACGGATTAGCAGCGGGAAAAGGCGTTACAGTTGCATTAACACTAGAAGAGGCATTACAAAGTACAGAAGAAATGCTCGTTGGGCAAAAATTTGGTGAAGCTTCAGCACGAGTGGTAATCGAAGAGTTTTTGAGCGGTGAGGAATTTTCCCTTATGGCGTTTGTGAATGGGGAAGTGGTTATACCGCTAGAAATCGCCCAAGATCATAAACGTGCCTTTGATGGTGATAACGGTCCTAATACAGGAGGAATGGGTGCATACTCTCCTGTTCCTCATATTGCCAATGAGACAGTTGAAACAGCAATTGAAACCATCCTTAAGCCTGCAGCGAAAGCAATGGTTCAAGAAGGAAGAAGCTTCTGTGGGATTCTTTATGCAGGGTTAATTGCAAGTGAAAAAGGGCCAAAAGTTATCGAGTTTAATGCCCGCTTTGGTGACCCGGAAACACAAGTAATTTTACCAAGGTTAAAATCTGACTTAGTTCAGACCATCTTAGATGTATTAGCCGGTGAAGCCCCAGAGTTAGTTTGGGACGAACAATCGATGGTTGGGGTTGTTGTTGCAGCCAAAGGGTACCCCGAGCAATATGAAAAGGGTGCTGTTCTCAATGGTTTATCTGATTTCACTAATGAGGTCTATACTTTCCATGCAGGAACAAATAAAAATCAAAACGGTGAATTTCAAACTGCTGGAGGAAGAGTACTCTTAGTTGGTGCAAAGGCTGAAAGATTAAAGCAAGCACAAGATATTGTCTACCGAGAGCTTGAAAAATTAACTTGTGATGGAGTCTTTTATCGAAAGGATATCGGCTTCAAGGCTATCGGGCGCGTTTTCTGTTAGAGCGGCGGATAAACACAAATAAAAGAGCAACAATACCACCGATTAAACTAATAAGTACAAACGACATATCTAATAAATATTCCCAAAACATGATAGAGTACCTTCCTTTCAAGGGCTGACCAACCACGGTCAGCCCGTTTATTTTTAGTTTAGATTTATTTATAAGTTGGCTGCTAATCGTTACCGTTGGTTCCGAAAAATCGTATCGTTACCAAAAACCCAAAAAAATCAAAGAGCAGGGTACGATTCCGGAATAATCCGTTGCCCTTATTGAAAGTGCATAAATTTATGTTGGGTTATATGGCAGTACCTCATCAACATCGCCATTTTTTGACCCATCCCCGAGTGCCAAGGGTTTTTCCTGTTCCATTTCCTGATATCTTTCGAATAGCGCTGTTACAGGGCAAAAACGAACGATTCCCTCCGCCACCTTCATTGCTCCACATATGGCAATAAACAAATAGGAATCTCTCCAAGGAAACTTTACCATTTTTGCTGTACTCCAAGATAAGACAGTAAGCCCAATTGTAATCCTTATTAATGCATTCAGGATCCCGATATTTTTAGTAACGTTCACATTGTTCACTCCTTCACAATTTTTTTACAGCGATTATCCAATTCTTTAATGCGTTAAATAATAAAATATGATAGTATAGAGATAAACTAATTTTTGTAAGGGCTTTCTTTATTGAGAAATCAACATTCTTACTAGATAAATAGCTTCTGAGAAAGGGAGGGTATCGTATGCTCGAACAACGTTATCGATGGAAAAATAAACATTTACGCATGCATGTATCCGTTTTAGATGGAAAAACTTCACCAACCATTTTATTAAAAAATGCCTTGTATTTAAATCAGACATTCCGCCAGTGGATGCGCGCGAATATTTGGATATATGAAGATCGGATTGTATATGTCGGCGAGAATTTACCGCCGAAATTGGAAAACTGTGAAATTATTGACTGTACGAATGAAATTCTTGTTCCTGGGTATATCGAGCCGCATGCCCATCCTTATCAATTATATAATCCCCATACTTTGGCGGCCTATGCATCACAGTTTGGAACAACGACAATCATCAATGACAACATGTCCTTGATTATGAATTTGAAGAAAAAGGAAGCGTTTTCTTTATTAAAGGACTTACGTTCCATCCCGACCACCATGTTCTGGTGGTGCCGGTTTGATCCGCAAACGGAAATTTTAAATGAAGAAGATGTTTTTTCACATAGCAATATTAAATCGTGGTTAGAACATGACGCTGTTCTTCAAGGCGGTGAATTGACAGGCTGGCCTAAATTGTTAGACGGCGATGATATGATGCTTCATTGGATTCAAGAGGCCAAACGGATGCACAAAAAGATTGAAGGTCATTTTCCTGGTGCCTCAGAGAAAACATTAGCGAAAATGATCCTGTTAGGTGCAGATAGTGATCATGAAGCAATGACTGGCGAAGAAGTATATAACCGTCTCATGCAGGGCTATATGGTTTCATTAAGATATTCCTCTATTCGTCCTGACCTTCCAGACTTGCTGGATGATATGAAACGATTAGGAATTGAAGCCTATGATCGTTTAATGTTTAACACCGATGGTTCCACATCCACGTTTTATGAGCAAGGTATCACCGATCAAATGATTCGGATTGCCATTGATAAAGGCGTTCCGGTGA
Organism: Neobacillus sp. NPDC093182; assembly: GCF_044754045.1. Taxonomy (NCBI): domain Bacteria; kingdom Bacillati; phylum Bacillota; class Bacilli; order Caryophanales; family Bacillaceae; genus Neobacillus; species Neobacillus sp. NPDC093182. The sequence continues at coordinate 45,604 of NZ_JBIVOI010000024.1, read as the reverse complement.
TCGATGCTTATAACATGGCTACAGTGAATATTGCACGTTATTACAATATTGACCATCTACATGGCAATATTGCAACTGGCCGTGTTGCAAATATCAACTTCCTGTCTAGTATCGAAAACCCTACGCCTCATTCCGTACTGGCAAAAGGTAAATGGGTAAAACGTGACGGACAAGTGGTCGAAGCTTATCACTCGATTAATTGGGATGATTATGGTCTTAAGCCAATGGAACTGGACTGGAATTTAAGCATTGATGATTTACAATTTTCCATGCCATTCGGAATTAAGATGGAAAATTCGGTTATTACCAAGCCGTATTCCATTGCGATTGATGCCTCTTATGATGAATTGTCAACAGACCATGATGAATGTTTCTTTACTCTGCTAGATAGAAATGGCAAGTGGAGGATTAATACATTATTAAAAGGATTTGCAACAAATCTTTCGGCATTAGCAAGTTCATTTTCCAATACAGGTGATATTATCTTAATTGGAAAAAGTAAACGTGATATGCTTGCAGCCTTCGAGAGGATGAAGGAGTTAGGCGGCGGTATTGTGATGGTCGAGGAAGAACAAGTGGTATGTGAGATTCCATTAAAACTGAACGGAATTATGTCAAACCTTCCAATTAAAGAATTAATGAACGAAGAAAAGAAATTACTTGTTGAATTGAAGGATCGTGGTTATTCCTTCTCAGATCCTGTTTACAGTTTGTTATTCTTTTCGGCAACTCATTTACCCTATATTCGAATCACCCAACAGGGTATGTACGATGTAATGAACAAAACTGTTCTCTTTCCGTCGATAATGCGTTAAACTATAAAAGTAATTAATTGGATAAAGTCGCCTCGAGAAAAGACGATAGGAGTGTTTTAAAAAAATGAAGAAATGGGCTGTTGCCATAACAGCTGTTCTTTTACTGCTCTCTGGCTGCAATGATAAAGAAAAGGCTAATGGACCAAAACTGCCGGAAAAAGAAGAAGTTGAAGAAGTGATACAGGAAGAGATAGAGAACGAACTCCCTTATCACTATCCATTAACAGGGGTGGGTTCAGAGACTAAGACAGATCAAAGAGCAGTGGCGGTTATGATTAATAATCATCCAAAAGCGAGACCTCAATCTGGTTTAAACAAAGCGGATATTGTTTATGAAATTCTAGCAGAAGGTGATGTTACTCGATTCCTTGCTGTTTTCCAAAGTGAAAACCCAGATAATATGGGTCCAGTTCGAAGTGCAAGGGACTATTACATTGATTTGGCTAAAGGTCTGGATGCTCTTTTTATCGCCCACGGCTATAGTGAAGAGGCAAGAGAATTGCTCGAACGCGACTTTGTTGATAATTTAAATGGTATGGTCTATGAGGGAACATTATTTAAAAGAGTGAGCTTCCGCGTGGCACCTCATAATTCCTATATTACGTATAAGAATGTTTTAAAAGGAGCCAAGGAAAAGAATTACTCGCTGAATCAGTCTCCGCCTGAGTTTCAATTTTTATCAGAGGAAGAGAGTAAATCCGTAGCGGGAGACGAAGCGAATTCAGTGATGATTTCATATTCTGCCAGCGGTGTTTTCAATTCGACCTATGAGTATGATGAATCGGTTGGAAAATACAAGCGCTTCTCTAATGGGGATCAAACCATAGACTATGAAACGAAAGAACCTATTCTGTTAGACAATTTGTTTATCATTGAGACTACTCATCAAGTCATTGATAAGGAAGCTCATAAGGAAATTGATTTAGAATCAGGGGGATCTGGTTACTTACTGCAAAAGGGTAAGGTAATGGAAGTAGAATGGAAAAATGATAATGGTATTATTGTTCCAATAAGAGATGGAGAAGTTGTTCCGTTTGTTCAAGGCAAGACTTGGGTGAACGTGGTTCCGACGAATCCTGGACTTCAATCCAGCGTTTCATTTAATGTAAACTAATCTTTAATTAAAGGGGTAAAATAAATGCAAATTAATAAGTTACGTGGAAAAGAGCTTGATCAGTTATTTCAAGCAGTTCTTTCACTGAAGGACCTTGAAGAATGCTATCGCTTCTTTGATGATTTATGTACGATTAATGAAATTCAATCATTGGCACAGCGTTTAGATGTAGCAAGAATGCTGCGTGAAGGAAATACCTATCATAAAATTGAGACTGAAACAGGTGCAAGTACAGCAACCATCTCTCGTGTGAAGCGCTGCTTGAATTTCGGTAATGACACGTATGAAATGGTATTAGAGCGAATCAAAACAGAAAACGTAACCGAAGAGAAATAATCCAAACCGAAGAGCCTGCTCTTCGGTTTTTTTAATCCAGCTCCAGCTCCAGCGCCTAGGGGTCATAAGCTTGTCTAGTTTCGGCTCCTTGGGACTCGAGTCATAAGCCGCCCCCCTGAAGAAGGCGCTTCCGCTTTTTTATATGGTTACAATTTCTATTAAGTAATTTAGTGTTTTCTTTTTTTATCGATTGAGCTAATGCTATAATGGTGTAATGTAAGATTTGAATGGGAGGATCTTGGGATGTACGATTTTCGCGAGTGGCGCCATGTGTTTAAACTCGATCCAAATAAAGAGATAAGTGATGAACAGTTAGAAAGAATATGCGAATCTGGAACAGATGCGGTAATCGTTGGAGGAACAGATGGGGTAACCTTAGAAAAAGTCCTGGATTTAATGGCGCGAGTTCGCCGCTACACCGTTCCTTGTGTCCTCGAAGTTTCAAGTATTGATGTAGTTACCCCTGGATTTGACCTTTATTTTATTCCGACAATTTTAAATAGCAATGATTCAAAGTGGATCACTGGGCTGCACCATCAGGCAGTAAAAGAATTTGGTGAAATTATGGATTGGGAAGAAATCGTCATGGAAGGCTACTGCATTCTGAACGAAGAATGCAAAGCCGCAAAATTGACTTCTGCCAATGCAAATGCTTCAACAGAAGAAGTAAAAGCGTATGCGATGATGGCAGAGAAAATGTTTCATTTGCCAATCTTTTATCTTGAATATAGCGGCACATATGGAGATGTAGAAGTGGTAGCTGAAGTTAAGAAAACCCTTGAGGAAACGGTCCTATTTTACGGCGGGGGAATTTCAACGCTGGAACAAGCAGCCGAAATGGCTGAGCATGCGGATGTTATTGTGGTTGGAAACGCGATTTATGATGATATCGAACAAGCTTTAGCAACAGTAAAAAGCGTTCGATGAAAATTTGCTTAATTGGATAGAAAGAGTTAAAATAAGAACAAATGTTTGGTATGGTGGTGAAGGAATTGCAATACTTATCAGAAAAGCTTTTAAATGGCTTAAACCCAGAACAACAAAATGCTGTAAAAGCAACGGACGGCCCGCTTTTACTAATGGCAGGTGCGGGTAGTGGTAAAACCAGAGTACTAACGCATCGTATTGCTTATTTAATTGTTGAAAAACGTGTAAATCCTTATAACATTTTAGCGATAACCTTTACAAATAAAGCCGCTCGTGAAATGAGAGAACGTATTGGAAAAATGATGGGCGGAGCAGCAGAAGAAATTTGGATCTCCACGTTTCACTCGATGTGTGTAAGAATACTGCGCAGAGACATCGACAGAATGGGCTTTAACCGTAACTTTACGATTTTAGATACAGGCGACCAGCAATCCGTGGTGAAAGGAATCCTTAAGGATAAGAACCTTGATCCTAAAAAATATGACCCGCGTGCGATTTTAGGCGCGATCAGCTCGGCTAAAAATGAGTTAATTGACCCGGAAGAATATGCAAAAACTGCTGGAGGCTATTTCGAACAAACCGTCAGCGATGTATATACAGAATATCAAAAACGGTTGCGGAAAAATCAAGCACTCGACTTTGATGATTTGATTATGATGACCATTCAACTGTTTCAGCGTGTACCTGAGGTACTTGAATATTATCAGCGAAAATTTCAATACATTCATGTCGATGAGTATCAGGATACAAACCGAGCACAGTATATGCTAGTTAAATTTCTCGCAAACCGTTTTAAGAACCTATGCGTAGTCGGAGATTCCGACCAGTCGATTTATCGCTGGCGTGGAGCGGATATTGCCAATATCCTTTCCTTTGAAAAAGATTATCCGGATGCAAAGGTCATTTTGCTTGAGCAAAACTATCGCTCTACAAAAAGGATTCTTCTAGCAGCGAATAAGGTTATTGAAAATAATGTAACCCGTAAGGCAAAGAATCTTTGGACGGAAAACCCAGAGGGTAACAAACTTGTTTACTATCGTGCAGACAGTGAGCAGGGAGAAGCTCAGTTTGTTGCGGGTAAAATTAAAGAATTAACACGCGAAGGCAAGTACAAGCTTTCCGACGTCGCGATTCTTTACAGGACTAACGCTCAATCCCGTGTAATGGAGGAAGTGCTGTTAAAATCAAATATTGAATACAGCATTGTCGGCGGAACAAAGTTCTATGACAGAAAAGAAATCAGGGACATGTTAGCCTATTTAAGGCTCATTTCTAATCCTGATGATGATATCAGTTTACAGCGTATTATTAATGTGCCAAAACGCGGAATTGGATCAAGCTCGGTGGATAAAATGGCAGATTTCGCTGCCTTGCATGATATATCTATTTTTCAAGCGCTTGATTCCGTTGAGTTACTTGGACTAAGTCCAAAAATTACTAAAGGCGCCAGAGAATTTAGAGATTTAATTAAAAACTATACGCAAATGCAAGAGTTTTTATCTGTAACGGAACTAGTTGAGGATATTTTAGATAAGTCGGGTTATCGTGAAATGCTGAAGGCAGAGAAATCAATAGAAGCCCAAAGCAGACTAGAGAACTTAGACGAATTATTATCTGTAACAAAAAACTTTGAAGAAGTAAATGAAGATAAGAGCTTAGTTGCTTTCTTAACGGATTTGGCATTAGTAGCTGATATTGATTCGTTAGATGAAGACGGTGAAAAAACAGATGCTATTACCCTCATGACCTTGCACTCTGCAAAAGGGTTGGAATTTCCAGTCGTATTCTTAATTGGATTGGAAGAAGGAGTATTCCCTCACAGCCGTTCATTAATGGAAGAAGCTGAGATGGAAGAAGAGCGCCGATTGGCCTATGTAGGAATAACTCGAGCTGAGCAGACCCTATTCCTGACAAATGCTCAGATGAGAACGTTATTTGGGCGCACCAGCATGAACCCTGCATCCCGGTTTATCCGTGAAATCCCGGAAGAACTTTTAGAAGGCGTGGAAAAAGAGGAACGCAGGAATACTCCGTTTGGTTCAAGAGGAGGGACCTCTTTTGGACGAAGTGCTTCGGGTTCAACCGGAACCTCTTTCGGACGAAGCACATCTGGTACAACCGGAACCTCTTTCGGTACACCAGTAACCAGAAAACCAGTCATGAGACCTATAGCTGCTTCCACTGGCGGGGATACTGTCGGCTGGAGAGTCGGCGATAAAGCTGAGCATGGTAAATGGGGCATTGGAACAGTAGTAAGTGTTAAAGGAGAAGGCGAAGGAACAGAGCTCGACATTGCATTCCCTAGCCCAACCGGAATTAAACGCCTGCTGGCTAAATTCGCGCCTATAAAAAAAGTATAGGAAGTTATCAAAGTTCAGTGTTGATTGGTGCGGAAGGTGAAGTTCTCGTGACAGGCAAAGACCGCCTGTCCCTGCGGTAATTATTCAAAGAAACTATCCTTTGTAGAGCGCAAATCAACACGGCCAAATTATAAAAAGAATTGCCCCTGTTATGGGGCTATTCTCGTATAATTTTACAATGAAAGGGCTGGATGTATGGACCTTCAAACAGCGGAACTGAAAATCAATGAACTAAGAAGCCTATTAAATCAATATGGCTACGAATATTATGTGCTTGATCAACCTTCAGTACCTGATGCAGAATATGATCGTTTAATGCAGGAACTCTTAGAATTAGAGTCAGCATTTCCAGAATTAAAATCACCAGATTCACCATCTGTTCGTATTGGCGGAGAGGTGCTGGATTTATTTGAAAAAGTAGAGCACCGAACACCAATGTTAAGCTTGGGTAATGCCTTTAACGAACAGGATTTAAAAGATTTCGACCGCCGCGTTCGTCAGGCAGTTGGAGATAATGTCTCCTATGTCTGTGAATTAAAAATTGATGGCCTAGCCGTTTCTTTACGCTATGAAAATGGCTTGTTTATCCAAGGAGCAACAAGAGGAGACGGAACCATTGGCGAAGATATTACCGCAAACTTAAAGACAATCAAATCCATCCCTCTGCGCCTGCGTGAGAATGCAACATTAGAAGTGCGCGGTGAGGCTTACATGCCAAAGCGTTCCTTTGAAGCGTTAAATAAAGCCAAGGAAGAACGCGGGGAAGAGTTAGCTGCAAATCCACGAAATGCGGCAGCAGGTTCATTAAGACAGCTAGATCCAAAAATTGCTGCAACAAGGAATCTTGATGTCTTTCTATATGGAATTGGCGGCGGTGATGTTAACGCAGCATCCCACAGTGAAGGATTAGATTACTTAGACCATCTTGGCTTTAAAACAAATAAAGAGCGCCGAAAATGCCCTGCGATAAACGAGGTTATTGAGTATGTAAATGGCTGGGTCGATAAGCGCCCGCATTTACCATATGAAATAGATGGCATTGTGATTAAGGTAGATTCGTATGAGCACCAGAGTAAGCTTGGAACAACAGCGAAAAGCCCGCGCTGGGCAATTGCCTATAAATTCCCCGCTGAAGAAGTCGTTACAACTCTTTTAGATATTGAATTAAGTGTTGGCAGGACCGGTGTTGTCACACCAACGGCCATTCTTAAACCGGTAAAGGTAGCTGGTACCACCGTCCAGCGTGCCTCTTTGCATAATGAAGACTTAATCCGCGAAAAGGATATTAAGATTGGCGACCAAGTCGTGGTTAAAAAAGCAGGAGACATCATTCCAGAAGTAGTCAATGTTCTTGCAGAACAACGAACTGGAGATGAACGTGACTTCCAAATGCCAACGCATTGTCCAGAATGTGAAAGCGAGCTTGTTCGATTTGAAGGAGAAGTTGCATTACGTTGTATTAATCCGAAATGCCCGGCGCAAATCCGTGAAGGTTTGATTCACTTTGTATCACGCGACGCAATGAATATTGAGGGTCTTGGTGAAAAAGTAATCAGCCAGCTTTTTGCGGAAAAACTAATCTCGGATGTTGCTGATATTTATAAGCTCACACGCGATCAGCTAATAGCCCTTGAACGCATGGGGGAAAAATCTGTTACCAATCTTTTAAAAGCGATAGAGGCTTCCAAAGGAAATTCGCTGGAAAAACTATTATTTGGTCTTGGAATTCGCCACGTGGGTGCAAAAGCGGCGAAAACACTTGCTCAAAGCTTCGATACAATGGAAAAACTGGCTAATGCCAAAAAAGAAGACTTATTGGCGATCAATGAAATTGGTGATAAGATGGCAGATTCTATTGTTGCTTTTTTCGAGCAGGAAGAGGCTGAGGAACTGTTGAAGGAACTAGTTTCTGTCGGAGTCAATATGGAATATAAAGGTGCTAAACCGGTTTCTGTTGAGGAATCAGACAGCATTTTTGCTGGAAAGACAGTAGTTTTAACAGGGAAACTGGAGCAGCTCTCTCGAAATGAAGCCAAGGAGAAGATTGAAGCACTCGGAGGGAATGTATCAGGAAGCGTCAGCAAGAAAACGCACCTTGTTATTGCTGGCGAAGACGCTGGCTCAAAACTTACCAAGGCGCAGGAGCTGGGAATTGAAGTATGGGACGAGGAGAAGCTTGTACTAGAATTAAATAAATAAGAGGTGTATCGACGTGAGAAAACTCTCATTGCTCGCTCTTTCCCTTATCTTACTGCTTAGTGGATGTGCACCAAATTTTCAAAAGCAGGAGAACGTTGTCCAAACAAAAGAAGAGGCGGAAGAGAAAGCAATTATTCCGAAATATAATATTTCCGACAACTATTATCGGACGATTTTACCGTTCGAGCCTGGGGAAGCACGCGGTTTAATAGTTGGAAATATTAATACTAGATATGACATTAATGAATTTGAAACAGGATTGATGAGGATTGCTCAGCATCAATTTGACCCCAAAACCTATTTGTTCCGTGAAGGACAGGAGTTAAAGCGTAATACCGTGAGATTGTGGCTGAACCGCAAATTTACACCAGCTCAATTAACTGAAGAGGGTTTAAAGGAAAGTGAAAACATTGGTTTAAACCCGCTTATGGAAGACGGGGCAGATTTTAGGGAAGGGAATACTAACAGTCCTATTTACTTAGCCCATATCTTAGAACATAATTACCTGATTAAAGGAGAAAACGATACTGTAAAATTAGGCGGTGTCGTGATTGGATTGGCATTAAATTCCGTTCATTATTACCGTACAGCAGTGGGTGAACCTTATTTTGAGAGGGAAATCGATTTTGCTGAAATGGAACGGGAAGGAAAGAAGATTGCCGAGGAAGTCCTTAAGCGCCTGCGGGCCATGAAAAATCTAAAGGATGTTCCGATTACCATTGCTCTGTTTGAACAGCAAAGCAGGTCATCTGTGGTGCCTGGCACCTTTTTTACCTATACCAATGTCGATAAAGGAAGCTCAACCATTAATACCTGGGAGCCGGTGGCTGAAAAGTATTTCCTATTTCCATCTACAGAGGCACAAGAGGCACACCGTGATGACGTAACTGCATTTTTAAACTTTAAGCAGGATGTGGAGGAGTATTTTCCAAACTTTAATGGTGTAATTGGCCGCGCCTTTTATATTGGGGATCAATTTACTGATTTAGATATCACCATTCCGATTCAGTTCTATGGGAAATCTGAAGCCATTGGTTTTACTCAATATGTAACAGGGCTTGTCCTAGAGCATTTTCCAGATTATATATCCGTTTCGGTAAGTGTCACCTCTGTTGACGGACCTGAGGCATTAATCGTCCGCAAGGCAAATGAGGCTGAACCGTTTGTGCATATATATTAACCTGGCGAAAATTATCAAGACGTAACTTAAAAATTCTTTATAAATAAAGGACAATACATATTTTAGTATCACTAATATGTGTTGTCCTTTTGTTTATTTATTTGCACAGCACTCCACTTGTGGGCCAGTATTGTCGAAAAAATATCTAAAGGAATGTCCTTTTATTTAAGTAATTGAAGATAGACAACCTTGCCTCTTTTAAAAAGATAATAGTAAGGCAAGGTTTCTTTTAATATTTTTTTAGCCTTCCACTGCTAATAATATAAAACATTTACTTTATTACACTTGATACATGTTTCATAATATAGATTGATTTTAAAATGATGATCACAATTTTGTTGTATTTCTACTAAACGTTTTTCCAAAAAGGCAAGATGAATTTTCAACTGAGTAATTTCCTCTTCAATTTTTTGGATCTTCACCGAAATAGCCTCCCAAGAAAGTTATTGATAAATGTTACCCCCAGATTGTTTAAACTCTGTAGCTTTTTCCTTCATACCCTTTTCGATAGCTTCATTCGCCTCAAGCTTGTTTTCTTTCGCGTAATTACGAATATCTTGAGAAATTCTCATGCTGCAAAACTTCGGTCCACACATTGAACAGAAATGTGCCGTTTTTGCACCTTCTGCAGGTAACGTCTCATCATGATATTCCAAAGCTCGTTCAGGATCCAATGATAAATTAAACTGATCTCTCCAACGGAATTCAAAACGAGCTTTTGATAAGGCGTCATCTCTTTTGTGTGCACCTGGATGTCCTTTTGCTAAATCAGCAGCATGTGCAGCTATTTTATAAGTTATAACACCTTCACGTACATCATCTCGGTTTGGTAGACCTAAATGTTCTTTTGGTGTTACATAACAAAGCATAGCCGTACCAAACCAACCAATCATGGCTGCACCAATCGCGGATGTAATATGATCATAGCCAGGAGCTATGTCAGTTGTAAGTGGACCTAGAGTATAGAAAGGAGCTTCCTTACAAATCTCCAGTTGTTTGTCCATGTTTTCTTTTATAAGGTGCATAGGTACGTGTCCTGGACCTTCAACCATTACCTGTACATCATGCTCCCAAGCAATTTTTGTTAATTCTCCAAGAGTTTCTAATTCCGCAAATTGTGCTTCATCATTGGCATCCGCAATTGAACCAGGGCGTAGACCATCTCCTAAGGAGAATGAAACATCATAAGTTTTCATAATCTCACAGATTTCTTCAAAGTGAGTATATAAAAAGTTTTCTTTGTGGTGGTGAAGACACCATTGTGCCATAATAGATCCACCTCGAGATACAATACCTGTTAAACGCTTTGCTGTTAACGGAACATATCGCAAAAGAACACCAGCATGAATGGTGAAGTAATCCACGCCTTGCTCGGCTTGTTCAATTAAGGTATCACGATAAACCTCCCATGTTAGATCTTCGGCAACACCATTTACTTTTTCAAGCGCTTGGTAGATAGGAACGGTTCCTACAGGAACAGCCGAATTACGAATAATCCATTCCCTTGTGGTATGAATGTTTTTACCTGTTGATAGGTCCATAATATTATCAGCACCCCACCGTGTGGCCCATGTCATTTTTTCGACCTCTTCTTCGATGGATGATGAAACAGCAGAATTCCCAATATTTGCGTTGATTTTAACATGGAAATTACGTCCAATAATCATAGGCTCTGCCTCTGGATGATTGATATTAGAAGGAATAATTGCTCGCCCTTTTGCAACTTCTTCACGCACAAATTCAGGTTTCATATTTTCCCTTAATGCGATAAATTCCATCTCAGGAGTGATGATGCCCTTCCTTGCATAATGAAGCTGTGTGACGTTTCTTCCTTTTTTTGCACGTAATGGTTTACGCTTTAAACCCGGGAAAACATTATGATTAGCACGAGGATCTTTCTCATCCTTATATCCATTGTCTTCAGCCTTAATTTCTCTTCCTTCATATTCCTCAACATCTCCTCGTTCATGAATCCATGAGCTTCGAAGAGAAGGAAGACCTTTTGTAATATCAACTGAATAATCAGTATCCGTATATGGCCCACTTGTATCATAGACCCGAATTGGCGGATTTTCTTCTTCACCAAAGGTGCCTGTTGTCGGACTAAGTTCAATTTCACGCATTGGTACCTTGATATCGGGTCTTGAGCCTTCAACATAAACCTTTTTACTACCTGAAAAGCTAGACATGATGGAAATGCGTTTTTCGTTTAATGAAGTTGTTGACATAAAGTAAATCTCTCCCTGTTTTTAAAATTAAAGGTCGAGATCTAGAACAAAACGAGTGGATGAAAAGTAATGAAGTACATAAAAAAAGCCGAGTCCAAAAAGGATGGACCGGCTTTATATGTAGAAGTTTATTCAATACATGATGACTTTTTCTAACTTCCCCACGCTAGTATGATCTAGATCAGGTCCGAAGGGTCAAGAAACTTCAACGTGTTTCTCTCTCAGCCCACCTTATTGGACTCCCCTAGTTATTACTATTCAATTTGGTTTTAGTATACATGAGTCTTAAGTAAAATAAAAGGAACATTAAAAAAATAAAAAATATAAAAACCGTATCTACTTGGAAATAATATCCTCATCTGAGTATAGTAGGGTTAACCATACGCCAGGTTTTTTTTGCCAAAATATGCCTTAATGGCTATCCATTGATACGTGTAAAAGAAACATGTTAGAATGTACGAGGATGTAATGTTTTTTAATACATAGGAGGTTTTAAGACATGGTACAACCTTATAAGCATGAACCATTCACAGATTTTACAATTGAAGAAAACCGTCAGGCCTATCTTAACGGGATAAAGACAGTTGAGAGTTATTTAGGCAAAGATTACCCACTTGTAATCGGCGGAGAAAAAATTACAACAGAAGATAAAATCGTTTCTTATAATCCCTCAAATAAAGAAGAAATAATTGGAACCGTTTCAAAAGCTAGCAGAGATCTTGCGGAACAAGCAATGCAGGCAGCCGTTGAAGCGTTCAAAACTTGGAAAAAAGTGAAAGCAGAAGTACGTGCAGATGTATTATTTAAAGCAGCGACCATTATTCGCCGCCGTAAGCACGAGTTCTCTGCCCTTTTAACAAAGGAAGCAGGTAAACCATGGAAGGAAGCGGATGCAGATACTGCAGAAGCAATTGACTTTCTTGAATATTATGGCCGCCAAATGCTGGAACTTAAAGATGGTGTTCCCGTTAATAGCCGTCCAAACGAATTTAACCGTTATAACTATATTCCACTAGGTGTGGGAATCATCATCTCACCTTGGAATTTCCCATTAGCAATTATGGCTGGTACAACAGTAGCAGCGATTGTTACAGGTAATACCGTTTTATTAAAACCAGCTTCTACCACTCCAATTGTTGCAGCGAAATTCGTTGAAGTAATGGAAGAAGCAGGTCTGCCTAAAGGTGTATTAAACTTCGTACCAGGAAGCGGTGCTGAAGTGGGCGACTACTTAGTAGACCATAAAGATACTCGTTTCATCAGCTTCACAGGTTCACGCGACGTTGGACTTCGTATTTTCGAACGCTCTTCTAAAGTGAATCCAGGTCAAGTTTGGATGAAGCGTTTGATTGCTGAAATGGGCGGTAAAGATACGATTGTGGTTGACTCCGAAGCAGATTTAGAGCTGGCTGCACAATCAATCGTTGCAGGCGCATTTGGCTTCTCTGGTCAAAAATGTTCAGCATGTTCTCGTGCGGTAATCGTTGAGGATGTTTATGATACGGTTTTAAACCGTGTTGTTGAATTAACCAACCAATTAACTGTAGGTGACCCAACTGAGCAAGGAACTTTCATGGGACCAGTTACCGACAACAATGCTTTCAAGAAAATCATGGAATATGTTGAAATCGGCAAGCAAGAAGGAAGACTAATGACTGGCGGAGAAGGAGACAATTCAAAAGGCTATTTCATTCAACCGACTGTAATTGCAGACCTTTCTCCAGGTGCACGCATCATGCAGGAAGAGATTTTTGGTCCAGTAGTTGGTTTTACGAAGGCGAAGGATTTTACGGAAGCCATTGAAATTGCGAACAATACCGAGTATGGCTTAACAGGTGCGGTTATCACCACTAATCGTGAACACTTAGAGCAGGCTCGTGAAGACTTCCATGTTGGTAACCTATATTTCAACCGTTCATGTACGGGAGCAATTGTTGGCTATCAGCCGTTCGGCGGTTTCAACATGTCTGGAACGGACTCCAAAGCAGGCGGTCCTGACTACCTCTTGCTGCACATGCAAGCAAAGACTACATCTGAAATGTATTAATATCCAATTTTTCAAGCCCAATTCATATGAATTGGGCTTTTTTGATAGTGAAGTACTTGAACGAATGATAAAAGGTTTGTATTAATTGATGGATCAAATCAATTATGGCTGCATTATTTCCTCTTCATCTGCAATTAAAGGTGACGCGTATTCATTAATAAAAAGTATGTAGACCGGAAACAGAAGGCTAGACCCAAATATCAAAAGACTAAATCTTGGAAAAAGTGTAACTCCTGAACTAAGAGGAACTAAAACAGTGAAACAAGATAATAAAAGAATGAAATACGGTACCCACAGAATGAGTAACCAATAGCTGTTTTTTCTACCTAACTTCCATTTTTTTGTTAAGTAAATAAATAGTATTGTTGAAAGTAGAAGTCCAAGTACATTAATAACAGCAACAAGAATGTAAATATTATCCCATCTCCAGCCAGTTAAACTACTTATACGCGTTACATTTATTATGAGTTCAATTGCTATAAACAAAGCTAAAGCGTATAAGGCGCTAATAGTATTTATTTTTATGAAAAACTTCATCATAACCTCCGTAATTAAGAAACAGCATTGAACAACTCCGTGAAAAGTTCATTATTCAATTATACACCTTCTTAACAGAAATTCCTTTTTTATGACACTAGACTATTTACCATTTACTGGCTGATATCGGACCGATCTATTTTAATTTGACGGACGTTAACCAATGTTAACGTCCGACAACCAAGGTTATATTTTATAAAAATCTGCAATTGTAAAAGCGTTAGATATAATCATACATAGAAATTCGCTGGACTTTATTATTCTCATACATTTTTTCAACCACTTCTTGGTGGATAGCTTCTTCAATACTTATCTTTCGTTTTTCGACCATAATGGTAAAGAACAAAATATTGACGGTCATTGAAATCCCTCCTCTAATTAACCAATTATTAATGATAATTTCTCCCTAAACTTTTATAGGTATAGTATATATAGTGTGTGAACGAAAGAAATCGTGACTATGGAGTATTGTTTATTACTGCTTTAGTCTGATATATTTCTTCAAGTTTTGATGTATATAAACCTAGAATAGTCAGAGTCATTTACAACTCCCCCTTCAAAATATCTCTTTGATCTATAAACGTTTTGAATGCTGATCAAAGATACGGGGCAATAAATTAAATTGTTGTAAACAATGGTGCAGGTTCGTTGCACAAGTGTATTAATTAAATCGTTTAAGCAAAAAAGCATTTCCCTGTGTGACAGAGAAGTGCTTTTTCCGTATCTAAACTGAAATGAAAAATCATTTAACAATAATTTTATTATAATAATCGACATTTATTTATTGTAAAACAATAAATTATGTGTTAAAGTCAAATCGAGAATAAATAGGTAAGGTGCTATTTATAAAACAAGGTTCACCGATTCATATAAAATAGTTGTTTTGCTTTTGGGACTTCCTATCCTTGCTAAGTGAATCTCAAAAGTGATGAAGTAATTCATGGAGTAAAGATATTTTACATGGTGAACGAAAGGACGAAATGTCCAAATCTATCATTAACGGAGGAAAATATGAGTAACGAACCTATCATCAGCTTGAGTCATGTGACCAAACGGATTGGCCGAACTACCATCATCGACGATCTTACATTTGACGTACCGCAAGGCGAAATTTTCGGTTTTCTTGGTCCGAATGGGGCCGGTAAAACAACAACTATCCGCATGATCGTAGGTCTGATGTCAATCACGAAGGGCCAGATTGTGATTAAGGGTAAAAATATCAAAACTGAATTCGAGCAAGCAATCCGCCACGTCGGCGCTATCGTGGAAAGTCCAGAAATGTACAAGTATTTGAGCGGGTACCAAAACCTCGTTCACTACGCCCGAATGGTGCCTGGGGTAACCAAGGAACGGATTGACGAAGTGGTATCGCTAGTCAAGCTAGAAAACCGAATCCATGACAAAGTCAAAAAATACTCACTCGGCATGCGCCAGCGTCTCGGAGTCGCTCAAGCCCTGCTGCATCGGCCGTCCCTGCTCATTCTGGACGAACCGACAAACGGTCTTGACCCGGCTGGGATTCGTGAGCTGCGCGATTATTTGCGGCATTTAACCCGTACAGAAGGAATCAGCGTAGTCGTCTCCAGCCATCTGTTGTCCGAAATGGAGCTTATGTGCGACCGGGTCGCCATCCTCCAGCAGGGCAAGCTGATTGAGGTAATGCCGGTTCAGAGTTTTACCCGGAGAGAAGATCAAATTCAAACGTATCATATTCAAGCACAGGCGCCGGAACAGGCGTTGCTGACCATAAGACAGATGGAAGGTGTCCAGGATGTCAAACTGGTTGAGGATGGACTCTTCGAAGTTACTACTGAGCGAGAGCGCATCCCGGACATTCTAGCAGGGCTGATGAAGAACAATATTCGTATCTATGGCGTCCAAATGGTTAGCCAGTCTCTAGAAGAACGATTCTTGGAAATTACGGGAGGTAGACAAATTGGTTAATCTAGTACTCAATGAAAATATGAAGATTTACCGACGGGTGCGAACGTGGATCCTGGTCGGACTTATGGCCGCTTTTGTGCTTTTTGTTAATTTCATTGAATGGCATTCCGATGGAAAAAAGGCGGAAGGCGAAGGCTGGCGGGCAGCACTGCAGCAGGAGAATCAGCAATATAGCGAAATTCTGAAGCAGCCTAAGCTGGGTGAAGATGATCGAATGTTCTACGAGCAGCAGATTGCACTCAATGACTATCACTTGGAACAGAATATTCGCTCGACCGACGGCACCATGTGGGATGGCGTGAACGGTTCGGCCAATCTGATGATCGTGATTACTATTTTCACCATTATCATTGCGGGAGACAGCTTGGCGGGAGAATTTTCGTCCGGAACGATCAAGCTTCTGCTCATCAGGCCTGCTAGCAGGGTCAAGATTCTTGTCTCTAAGTATATCTCTTTTCTGTTGTTCGGCATGCTGTTGTTACTCACTCTGTTTGTCATTTCCGTCGTGATGAATGGAATCTTATACGGCTTTGGATACATGGATCTCCCATTAATTAGCATGACTGCGGAGGGGGAAATCGTCGAAAGGAATATGGTCCTCAATTTGTGGAAAACGTATATGCTTAACGGTGTATCTACGGTCATGTACGTAACGATGGCCTTTACGATTTCGTCCGCCTTCCGAAGCAGCGCGATGGCCATCGGGTTTTCCATCGGCGCCTTGTTTGCGGGTAATATTGTTTTGGAGGCACTGCAGCGGTTTGATTGGAGTAAGTACCTGTTGTTCGCCAACACGGATCTTACCCAGTACCTGAACGGACATCCTTTCCAAGAGGGAATGACATTGTCCTTTTCCATCGGAGTGCTCGCTGTCTATTTTCTCGTGTTCAATCTGATATCCTGGCTCCTTTTTACACGCAGAGACGTGGCGGCCTAACCTTGCCGACAAAGTCGATATAAACATCTTTCCATCAATCATGGGTGTGCTCTTTGTTCCACTTGCCTTAGTGGAGGGAAGGCTCACCCATGATTTTTTTGTTCTTTTTTAGGTATTTGGAGTGACCGAGATTGAAAATGAAAAGGTAATTGGGTAACTCCAGAAAAGCTACAGTGACCAAATAGTAAAATTAATCACATCAGGGTCTTTCTATTATAATTTTTTCATGACAATAATGTGAAATTGTTCGCAATGTTGCTTCATATGCAAGCTTAAACTACATCTGAGATGTATTAATATTACATTTTGTATCCCTTCTTGGTTGAGAAGGGGTTTTTGTTTCTTGAATTTATGGAAAAAAATGTCTAAATATACAAAACACCTTGAAAAATGTACAAAACCTCTGGAAAAATGTCCAAAACACCTAAAAAAGTGTTCAAAACCCTCAATAAAGTGTCCATAAATCTTCAACTAAACAATTCACCCCTTAGTTTATGACAATAATGTGAAATAGTTTACAAACTACTAATGATTTGTGACGTACCTCACAATTTTTCAAGACCTCAGCATTTACAATGTATCTATAGAGAAAAACTTAAATAACGTAAATTCATAGATTATCAAATATAAGGGAGCGATCCAACATGAAAAAACTAGTTATGATTGGAAACGGGATGGCCGGGGTTAGAACGATTGAGGAAATACTTAAACTTTCACCAAATCAATTTGAAATTACTGTTTTTGGACAGGAACCACATCCAAACTACAACCGCATAAAATTATCGAATATTCTTCAAGGTGATACAAGCTTTGAAGAAATCATCATTAATCCGCTAGACTGGTATAAAGAAAATAATATTCAATTATACACTAGAGAAGCAGTAACGAAGATCGATGTAGAAGCAAAGAAGGTAATTTCCGACCAAGGCCGTGAAGTAGAGTATGATGAATTAATTATTGCTACAGGTTCGAACTCATTCATTCTGCCCATTCCAGGTGCGGACAAAATAGGCGTTACAGGTTTTCGTGATATAAAAGATTGTGAAATGATGATCAAGTCAGCGGAAGATTATAAAAAAGCTGTTGTAATTGGAGGAGGGCTTCTTGGACTTGAAGCCGCACGAGGATTAATTAACCTTGGAATGAAGGTTGATGTTGTACACTTAATGCCGAATTTAATGGAACGCCAGTTAGACCCAATTGCATCTAGTCTCCTAAAAGCAGAGCTCGAATCCCAAGGCATGAAATTTTTGATGGAAAAGGAAACCGTTGAAATCATAGGAGATGAACGTGTTGCTGGTCTTCGTTTTAAAGATGGGTCTTTTGCGAGAGCGGATCTAGTTGTAATGGCAATCGGGATTAAGTCTAACACAATGGTTGCTAATGAAAGCGGAATTTATGTCAATCGTGGAATTGTCGTGAACGATTTTATGGAAACAAGTGCACCAAATGTGTATGCAGTGGGTGAGTGTGCTGAGCACAGAGAGATTGTATACGGGCTAGTTGCACCATTATACGAACAAGGGAAAATCCTTGCAGAAAGAATTTGTGGGAAAGAAGCTGCACCATATGAAGGCTCGGTAACTGGAACTCAACTTAAAGTCGCTGGAGTGGACCTTTACTCAGCTGGTGAGATTTTTGAAGATGGTACAACAAAATCAATTATGGTTTATAACGAATTTGATGGTATCTATAAGCGGGTTTTAGTCCGTGATAACAAGATTGTTGGGATTGTCCTTTATGGTGATACCAAAGATAGTACCAGATTGTTCAGAATGCTTTCAAAAAAAGAAGATATCACAGGAATCTCCATTTTTGAATCACAATGTTCAGCTGAAGGCATTAGCGGTGATATAGCTTCCATGCCGAATGATGAATTGGTATGCGGCTGTAATGGCGTGACAAAAGGAGCCATTGTTGAAGCGATTAAAACACAAGGTCTGACAACTCTTGATCAAGTAAGTCACTGCACAAATGCCGGACGTTCTTGCGGGCGCTGTAAGCCAATGGTAAATGACATTTTAGCTTATACACTAGGTGATCAATTTGACGCTGCCGCTGCACAGAAAACCAGCATTTGCGGATGTACAACCATCAGCCGTGAAGAGTTAGTTGCTGAAATTAAAGAAAAGGGCTTAACGAGCGTTAAAGAAGTGATGAACGTTCTAGAGTGGAATAACGAGGAAGGCTGTACGAAATGCCGTCCTGCTATTAACTACTACCTAGGTATGATTCACATGGATGAATATAAGGATGATCGTGACTCCCGTCTTGTAAACGAGAAAATGCACGCCAATATCCAAAAGGATGGAACATACTCAGTCGTTCCAAGGATGTATGGCGGAGTTACGACTGCTGCCGACTTGAAAAAGATAGCCGAAGTGGCAGAAAAATATGAGGTTCCACTTGTAAAACTAACTGGCGGACAGCGGATTGGCTTGTTCGGAGTCAAAAAAGAAGATTTGCCAAGTATGTGGGAAGAGCTGGATATGCCATCTGGCTATGCATATGGAAAAACACTTCGCACTGTAAAAACGTGTGTGGGAGCACAGTTCTGTCGCTACGGAACACAGGATTCTATGTCATTGGGAATTGAACTTGAGAAGAAATTTGAACGTCTTGATACTCCTCATAAAGTGAAAATGGGTGTGTCAGCCTGCCCAAGAAACTGCTCAGAAGCAGGAATTAAGGACATTGGCTTTGTTGGAATTGATGGAGGCTGGGAAATTTATGTGGCTGGTAACGGAGGAGTGGATCTCCGTGCTGGTGACCTATTGGCAACAGTAAAAACTGAAGCGGAAGTAATGGAAATCACTGGTGCGTACCTTCAATACTACCGTGAAACAGCTAATTATTTAGAACGTACTTCTAAATGGGTAGAACGTGTCGGCCTAGAGCATGTAAAAGAAGTCTTGGCAAACGAAGACACTAGAAAAGAATTAAATGAGCGTATGGATCAAACGTTGAAGAAATACATTGAGCCTTGGAATGAGGCTATTGAAAGTGAAGAAATTAAAGACAAATATTACGCAGTACACACTGTTAAGGCTGGAGAGTGATTATAAATGATCGTAATAAAAACTCGGACTCTAGTTGCTGCTTATTCTGACCTTCCAATAAGGTCTGGATATTCTGTGAATATGGATGATAAGGAAATCGCCTTATTTAAAGTAACAAATGGTAAAGTATATGGTATTGAAAATCGCAGTCCGCATCCAAAAGGCGGAGTTTTAACGGAAGGTCTAGTAAGTGGTGAATATGTTTTCTGCCCAGTCTATGATTGGAAGATTTCCTTGAGTGACGGAAAAGTACAGGCACCAGACGAAGGCCAAGTAAAAACGTATGAAGTGGAAGTCGAAGCAGATAAAGTTTATATTATTATTTAAAGTAGAGTTTGGAAGGATGGCTGCAGGATGGAATCAGGAAAAGTATTTTTAGTAGGAGCAGGGCCAGGTGACGTTCGATTAATTACAGTAAAAGGATTGGAAGCAATTAAGCAGGCTGAAGTCATTTTATATGACCGGCTTGCCAACCCAAAGCTTTTGGAATTTGCTCCAGCTGATTGCGAGCTCATTTACTGCGGAAAATTACCAGACCGCCATATATTACGCCAAGAGAATATCAACGACCTTTTAGTAGAAAAGGCGCTGGAAGGTAAAATGGTCGTCCGGTTAAAAGGCGGCGATCCTGGTGTTTTTGGCCGGGTTGGAGAAGAAGCAGCGGCCCTCGCTCTCTATCAAATTCCATTTGAAATTGTACCTGGCATTTCATCGGGGATTGCAGCCCCCCTTTATGCAGGAATTCCAGTTACCCATCGCGAGCATGCTGAATCGTTTGCCGTCGTAACAGCGCATGATAAATCTACTGATGGCAAACCCATGCTTGATTGGGAAGGGCTTGTCCGCGGAGTCGATACGATAGCTTTTTACATGGGTGTAGCTAATCTGCCGTTTATCTGTGAAAATCTGATTGCTCACGGAAAGCCTTCTGACACTCCGGTTATTTTAATTCAGTGGGGCACATTTGGCCGCCAGAAAACCCTTCAGGGAACCTTAAGTGATATCTCTAAAAAAGTCATAGAAGCTAAGTTTCGCAACCCGTCGATCATACTTGTGGGAGAGGTCATTTCCCTTCGTGAAAAAATTAGCTGGTTTGAAAAAATGCCATTATACGGCAGACAGATTCTACTAGCCCGTACAGGGGAAGGTGCCAGCGGCTTGGCAAAGGGATTAATGGAACATGGTGCGGATGTAATCGAATTTCCAAAATGGAAAAAGACAATTTTACCTGTAGAGGTAGGGAATGTTCCAAATTACGATAAAATTTTGTTCACATCCCCTCAGAGTGTCGGAGAATTCTTTCATGCCGTCATTGAAAAGGGAATTGATATTCGAAAAATAAAAGCTGATTTCTATGCAGGCTCCAGCAAATCTATTAATGCCTTAAAAGAACGTGGATTTATTGCAAGCCTCATCAAGGACATGCCACAAGAAGGAAGCTTGCTGGTAGTCGGTGACAATCGTAACTATGAGGTTGAAAATGCTGATTTTTTAGTTACAAGTAAAAAAGAGCTCGACCAGCAGTTCCTGCCAATTTTTCAACGAATGCTTGAGGAAGCTGAAGTGAATACGATGGTATTTCCAAGCGGGGCATCGGTGGGCGTATTTATCGAAGGCTTAAAGAAATGCGGTATTGACGTTTTCGACCTTTTAAAAGATGTCCAAGTGGTTTGTATGGGGCAGCATACTAAAGAACAAGTTGAACATGTAGGTCTAGTATCAGTTGGAATTCCGGTTTCTCCAACCAGGGAAGCGTTGGTTGAATACTTAATCCAGTGTCCGAATGTTTAGGAAAGGCAGGGTGTATGCTTGAATTCGAATTATCCGATTATGTTAAAACTCGAGGGTAAAAAGGCAGTCGTCGTAGGCGGCGGAAAGGTGGCAGAACGGAAAGTTACCGGACTGCTTGGTACGGGCTCACTGATCACTGTGATTAGCCCCAATGCGACAGATGAACTTAAAAAGTTAGCTGGCTGCAGAAGGATAGAGTGGCATGAAAAATCCTTTTCAAAAGAAGACATGGATGGTGCCTTCTTGGTCTTTGCCGCAACGAACGACAATAAATTAAATCAGTCTATAAAAATGGCTGCGAGTGACCAACAGCTTGTCACCATTGCCGATGACCCGGAAGAATCGGATTTCCATGTTCCCTCACATATTCAGCGGGGACGATTGAGTATTGCGGTATCAACAGGCGGAGCCAGTCCAACATTGGCAAGGAAAATAAGGGAACAGCTGGAACAGCAATTTGATGAAGGATTCGAAGAGTATCTAGAATTTTTATTTTCAGCCCGGCAGCGAGTTTTGAAAGAAGTGCAAGATGCCTCAAGAAAACGAAAAATATTATCAGCAATTGCCAGTGAAGAGTTCTTGAACAGTCAAGATCGTGAAGCTGCCTTTTTACGGTTATTGCAAAACACAACAAATGACGTGTGAACCCCACACGTCATTTTTTTACAAATTTATCACGTCGTTATCGTACTCTTCTAATTGTTCTTGTAGATTTATAATGTAATTCATCATCGCTATTCTTACGATCGAAGGGTAATATCGATTATTAAGTTCGTGTTCACATTCCTCTAAATCCATCTTTTTTACAGCAATAATTTTGTTTAATTCATCAATGCTCATGAATAATCACTCCCCATTTTGATTTTTCCTTCCCTAGTCTCCTAATCTATTTCTATAGCTTCAGCATGGGCAATTTTTTACTAGTTTATACATCATTTTTCTTGTATAAAAAGTTCATCAAATGGCTAGAAAGATAGAAAAAAGCTGCGAGGGTGAAATAATATGAACGAAAAAATAAGCAATAGTTATCAAATCCTAGATCAGTTACGTTTACCGCATGGTTTGTATTTAGCTTCTTCGTCCCAGGACTATCAATATGTTTGGTTACGGGATTCTTTTTATATGTCACTGCCTTATTTAAAGCAAAACAATCAAATTTATGAAATGACCTATCATCGAATTCTGGACTTATTTAGAGAGTACGAATGGAAGCTGGATATTCATACCGTTCAAAGACCCAGAGAGCAATGGGAATACATCCATTCCAGGTATTCTGCATCCGAAGTAAGGGAAATGGATACCCCATGGGGACATGCTCAGCATGATGCAATTGGAGCCATACTATGGGGGATTGGGATGGGGCAGCAGAATGGAAAAAAGATTATTAGAGATGCAAAGGACCATGAAATTGTTCAAAAGCTGGTTGGCTATTTAGGCTGCGTCCGGTACTGGGAGGACGAGGATAATGGAATGTGGGAGGAATGGAGAGAGGTCCATTCAAGCTCAGTCGGTGCCTGTGCTGCAGGCCTTCAAGCAGTAAGAGATATCGTATTTGTTCCCGGTGAATGGATTACCAATGGGTATCAAACCCTGTCGAATATCTACCCGCATGAAAGTAACCAGCGCCCTTTTGATTTAGCTCAATTGAGTTTGATCTATCCATACCGTGTTTTGGCAGGAGAAGAAGCAAAAGTGGTTGTGGACCAAATTGAAACGAACCTTTTGCGGGAACGAGGGGTAATCCGCTACAAAGGAGATTCCTATTATTCAACCATTGAACATATGGGAAGGCATCACGATTTATCTCTTTATTATGGTACTGAGGCAGAGTGGACATTTGGATTGCCCTGGCTGGCATTATGTCATTTAGAATTAGGTAATGTCAAAAAGGCTAAACAGTATATAACGCAAACCGAAAATGTAATGCTTCCTGATGGCAGCTTACCCGAATTGTATTTTGCTCAATCTGAAAAGTACAACTCTAATACCCCATTAGGATGGGGAAGCGCTATGTATATCCTGGCTAAAGAGCGATATGAAGGATTAATGTAATAAGAAGGGACTGTTGAGATTATCAACAGTCTCTTTTATTCTGATGGCTGTGTTAAAGGTAAATGTTGTTTTTCGAACCTGTTGATTTGTGCGGAAGGCACGAGACTCCTGCAGGAGGACGGGACAGGGGAGACCCCGCAGGCGCTTTAGCGCCGAGGAGGCTTCCCGAACCGCCTGCGGAAAGCGAAGTGCCTGGAGCACAAATCAATAGCCAATTTTAACACAGCCAGTCAAATAAATAGGACTTATGTATTATTTTACCTATTTTTATAAAATTTTCTGAAAACTAGTTCCATTTTCAAAAATTGTGTTATATAATACAACACATAGAAAGGTACTGTAGTATAACAAAGGGGTGAATCGTTCATGTCGACGCAAACAACAGGTATTGAAGTAGTTGTAACCCTCAAAGCGCACTACGATGAGATTTTAACACCCGAAGCGCTGAAATTTATTGAGGAGCTGGAACAAAAATTTGGAGCAAGGCGAATTGAACTGTTACAGTACAGGGAAAAACGCCAAGAAGAAATCAATAACGGGTATCTTCCGGACTTCCTTCCTGAAACAAAGCAAATTCGTAATGGTGACTGGACAATTGCGCCATTACCAAAAGACCTTCAGGATCGCCGAGTAGAGATTACCGGACCAACCGATAGAAAAATGGTCATCAATGCTCTAAATTCGGGCGCAAAGGTTTTTATGGCAGATTGTGAAGATGCTACTTCACCAACCTGGGAAAATATCGTCGAAGGACAAATCAACTTAAGAGATGCAGTAAATCGGACGATTTCCTATGAAAATCGAAATGGAAAAAGATATGTACTGAATGAGGAAACGGCTGTCCTGTTTGTAAGACCGCGCGGACTTCATTTAGAAGAAAAACATGTGCTGCTTAATGGCAAGCCTATTTCTGGGAGCTTTTTTGATTTTGGAATGTACTTTTTCCATAATGTAAAAAATCTGCTGGCAAGACGAACTGGTCCTTATTTTTACCTGCCAAAGCTTGAAAGTCATTTAGAAGCACGGCTATGGAATGATGTATTTATTTTTGCGCAGAACAGGCTTGGAATTGCTCAAGGTACAATCAAAGCAACTGTTTTACTGGAAACGATTATGGCAGCTTTTGAAATGAATGAAATTCTATTTGAATTAAAGGAACATTCAGCAGGATTGAACTGTGGCAGATGGGATTATATTTTTAGTTACTTAAAAAAGCTGCGTAACCATGAAACGATCATTCTTCCAGATCGATCCCAGGTAACCATGACTGTACCGTTTATGCGTTCCTATTCATTGCTCACTATTCAAACCTGTCACCGCCGAAAGGCACCAGCGATTGGAGGGATGGCAGCGCAAATACCTATTCGTGACAATCCACAGGCAAACGCAGAAGCATTTTCGAAGGTTCGTGCTGATAAAGAGCGAGAAGCAAGGGATGGTCATGATGGTACATGGGTAGCACACCCCGGTTTGGTGCCAGTAGCGCTTGAAGTCTTTGATAGAGAAATGCCGGTAGCAAACCAGATTCATACAACCAAACAGCAAAAGATTACGATAACAGCACGTGATTTACTCGAGTCACCAGGCGGTAAGATTACCGAAGATGGTGTCCGCGTTAATATCAATGTGGGGATTCAATACATTGCTTCCTGGTTATCGGGAAGAGGCGCTGCACCCATCCATAACTTAATGGAGGACGCAGCAACTGCTGAAATTTCTAGGGCTCAGTTATGGCAGTGGATCCGCCATCCGAAGGGTGTGTTAGCGGATGGAAGAAAAGTAACGTTCGAAATGTATGAGCAATTTAAGGCTGAAGAATTAGAAAAAATAAAGCAGGAAATTGGCGATGAAGCCTATAAAAATGGATGTTTTATGGAAGCAGTTGAGCTGTTTGACAGCTTGATTATAAATGATGAATTTGTAGAGTTTTTAACGTTACCTGGATATAAGCTTTTATAAAAAATTTTTAATAGATTAATAGGAGGAATTTAAAATGACAAATTCAAGAGCTGTGGAATTACAAGAAAGCTGGGAAATGGATAAGCGCTGGAATGGGATTACTAGACCATATACAGCTGAAGATGTTATCAAGCTTCGTGGATCGATTGATATTGAACATACATTGGCTAGACGTGGAGCAGAAAAGCTTTGGAAGCAAATGAATGAAGAGGATTACATTAATGCACTAGGGGCACTAACCGGGAATCAAGCTGTTCAGCAGGTCAAAGCGGGATTAAAAGCCATTTATCTAAGCGGATGGCAGGTTGCAGCGGACGCCAACCTTTCAGGACATATGTATCCGGACCAAAGCTTATATCCAGCAAACAGCGTACCAAGTGTTGTAAAGCGAATTAACCAAGCACTTCAACGTGCAGACCAAATCACTCATTCCGAAGGCGATCATTCGATTGACTGGTTTGTTCCGATTGTTGCGGATGCTGAAGCAGGCTTCGGCGGTCAGTTAAACTGTTTCGAATTAATGAAGGGTATGATTGAAGCAGGAGCAGCAGGTGTACACTTTGAAGATCAGCTGTCGTCTGAGAAAAAGTGTGGACATTTGGGAGGTAAAGTATTATTGCCGACACAAACGGCGGTTCGTAACTTAATTGCTGCTCGTTTGGCCGCTGATGTAATGGGGGTTCCAACTGTATTAGTTGCCCGTACTGACGCCAATGCTGCTGATTTGATTACAAGTGATATTGATATGAACGACGCACCGTTTATTACAGGTGAGCGGACTGCGGAAGGCTTTTTCCGGACAAAAGCAGGACTTGACCAGGCGATTGCCCGCGGCTTAGCTTATGCACCATATGCAGATTTAATCTGGTGTGAAACATCTGAGCCAAATATTGAGGAAGCTAGACGTTTTGCTGAAGCGATTCATGAGAAGTTCCCTGGCAAAATGCTTGCTTACAACTGCTCGCCATCCTTCAACTGGAAGAAGAAACTTGATCAGGCTACGATTGCAAAATTCCAGCAAGAGCTTGGAAAAATGGGTTACAAGTTCCAATTCGTTACCCTTGCTGGCTTCCATGCCCTGAACCACAGCATGTTTGAACTGGCCCGCGGCTACAAAGAGCGCGGTATGGCGGCATACTCCGAATTGCAACAAGCTGAGTTCGACAGCGAGCAATACGGCTACACAGCAACAAGACACCAGCGTGAAGTAGGAACAGGATACTTTGACCAAGTATCCATGGTGATTACAGGCGGAACATCCTCCACAACCGCGTTAAAAGGGTCAACAGAGGAAGAGCAATTTACAAAATAGTTGAAGGAGTGTGACCCCTTCTCCGATGGGAGAGGGGGTTTTTGCATGCTTAAGAGGCGGATTACTGGCGGATAGCAAGAAACACTGGCGGATAGCGAGAAATACTGGCGGATAGCGAGAAACACTCTCGGATAACCACAGCAGACAAGCTTTTTTGGAAATGAACACTTTTTAGGGTATTATCATACATAATAATAGCCCTTTTATTGGAGTTGATCTTTTTGAAAAAGCAGAGTGTGGAGGAAGTCCTGCAACAGGGAATTCATGGCGCTTTGGAAACGAAGCCGGATGAAAGAAGGCAATTTTTAGGAACCTTACGAGAACGCATTATTCTTGCTCTAAAGAAAAACCAAGTGACGGAAGCAACGATTTACCCTCAAGTGGAGAGGGAGATGAAAAAAAATCCTCAGGCCAATCTCTTATTAAATGGAAATATCGAGTACACAGCTTTATCCAAATATGTAAAGCTGGCCGCCAAATACAAGATTGAGCATAAAATTGTAACCAATAAGGAACACGATACGGATATCGGACTGCTGCTGGCAATGGACCATGCAATCGATAAGGAAGATATTTATATCACTCAAAAAGAAATCAGCCAGCCTGAACCCCCAAAAAGCAAAGGACTTTTTGCGAAATTATTTAAAAGATAATAGGCAAACAACAAGGCAGTCAAAAGGGACTGCTTTTTATTTTTGAATAGGATAATTGGAGGAGGGAGTTCGACCTATATTTGGGTATAACTGGAATTATATAATGAATTAGAATATTATATTTTATAAGGAGACTACTATTTAGATCCATTTATATAAGGGGGACGGGAAGGACTCATAATGGAAACGAAAAGAAAAATGGTCAAGTAGAAAGTGGGGATTAGTGTTCCTTATTACTTTTTACTAGAGATTACTAGATTACTAACATAACAACTGGCCAAAATCTAGGAGGAGAGAATTATGAGAAAAAGTAAAGTTCTTTTTATCGCGGTTGTTCTAATGCTTACTCTCACGGGGTGCGAATATCCAACACTAGAAAAAGCGATTGCTGAAACGATTCCCTTTGAAGTTCAAGAGGTTTTGTACAAGACAAAAAGTGATGGAATGACGATCGTACTTTACACTACGAAGGCAGAAGGAAAAGAAGTAAGACATATAAAAGAGCCGGTTCTGGGTGTCTCTTTCTTTGAAGGGAATGATGAAGAGGGATGGAAAAATGATGGTCCAAATGGCTGGGAGCATGCAGAGAGCGAAACCTATTCCATTTACCATGAAAATTATACAAAGTATGACGACAAAGGGAATGTCCTTAAAGATATTTATGTTGTGTTTGGAGAAATCAATAATGAGAATATCAGTGCCATTGAAATAGCCGATCAGGATACGGAGAATTATAAAAAAGCAAAGATGATTGAGAAAGATGGAAAACGCTATTATGTGGGAATAGGCTTCCGCCCACAGGTTAGGGCTTTAAATAGTAAGGGTGAGGTTATTCCGCAACAATAAACAAATACATAATTCAGGGAGCAAAATGCTCCTTTTTTTTGTGTCTGGCAATCTAAAAGTACTTAATATGTCTATACTGATGAGGGAATCATTGCGGTGAAGCGGAAAAGTTTGGTATTATCAATAGTAAATTAACTAAGACATAAGGGAATGGGGGATTGAAAAATGACACGAATCTCAAACGAGCAGGTTAAGCATGTAGCCAACCTAGCAAGGTTAGAAATATCGGAGGATGAGGCTGAAAGGTTCACGAAGCAGCTAGACGCTATTATTACATTTGCAGAACAGCTGAATGAGCTGGATACGACAAATGTTGAACCAACTTACCATGTACTCGATATGAAAAATGTATTCCGTGAGGACATTAAGGAAAAGGGTTTGCCGCGTGAAGAGGTGCTAAAAAATGCACCTGATCATCAGGATGGCCAAATCAAAGTTCCAGCAATAATAGGGGAGTAGAGCCTTTTTGCTAGAGCTAAATAAAGGAGGGAAAAAATGAGCTTATTTGATTATAAAATTTCAGATATTCATGAACTTTTACATAAAAAGGAATTAAAAGTTACTGATCTAGTCGATGAGTCATATAAACGTATTGCACAAGTAGAGGGCAAGGTTCAGGCATTTTTAACATTGGATGAAGAGAAAGCTCGGCAAACAGCCAGTTCCCTTGATGACAAGCTTGCCTCTGACTCCAAAAGAGGTTTGTTGTTTGGGATGCCAATTGGCATAAAGGACAATATTGTCACAAAAGGACTTCGGACAACCTGTGCGAGTAAAATTCTAGAAAACTTTAATCCCATCTACGATGCTACCGTAGTTCAAAAGCTGCAACTGCAAGAAACAGTAACGATTGGAAAGTTAAACATGGATGAGTTTGCGATGGGCTCTTCAAACGAAAATTCCCACTACCAAAAGACGCGCAATCCGTGGGATCTTGATAGAGTACCAGGCGGTTCATCAGGCGGTTCTGCTGCTTCCGTTGCGGCAGGTGAAGTACTGTTTTCATTAGGTTCCGATACAGGGGGATCCATCCGGCAACCAGCAGCTTTTTGCGGAGTAGTAGGGTTAAAGCCGACTTATGGACGAGTATCCCGCTTCGGACTAGTTGCATTTGCATCGTCCCTTGATCAAATTGGTCCTATTACAAGAACAGTTGAAGATAATGCCTATCTCCTGCAAGCTATATCAGGGTTAGATCCAATGGATTCCACATCAGCAAATGTTCAAGTACCGAATTTTGTGTCTGCTTTAACTGGTGATGTAAAAGGGTTAAAAATAGCGGTGCCAAAAGAGTATCTTGGCGAAGGTGTGAATGAAACTGTACGTCAGTCTGTGCTAGATGCCTTAAAAGTGCTTGAAAAACAAGGAGCTGTTTGGGAAGAGGTTTCCTTGCCGCATTCTAAATATGCATTAGCAGCCTATTATTTGCTTTCTTCTTCGGAAGCGTCTGCCAATCTAGCTCGTTTTGATGGCGTCCGCTATGGCTACCGGACACCAAATGCAGATAATTTACTTGATTTATATAAGAAATCAAGAGCGGAAGGTTTTGGTGATGAGGTAAAACGCCGTATTATGCTCGGTACCTTTGCATTAAGTTCTGGTTATTACGATGCCTATTATAAAAAAGCACAGCAAGTCCGTACCTTAATTAAAAAGGACTTCGAAGATGTATTTGAAAAATATGATGTCATCATTGGGCCAACAACTCCAACTCCTGCGTTTAAAATCGGTGAAAATATTGATGATCCGTTAACAATGTACGTGAATGATATTTTAACGATTCCGGTAAATCTAGCAGGAGTACCGGGAATCTCCGTACCATGTGGTTTTGATAATGGATTGCCGCTTGGATTACAAATCATCGGCAAGCATTTTGATGAAGAGACCATTTACCGTGTCGCACATGCATTTGAACAGGCAACAGATTATCATAAACAAAAACCAGGAATATAGGGGGTGAAGAAGAATGGAATTTGAAACTGTCATTGGTCTAGAAGTTCATGTGGAGTTAAAAACGGATTCGAAAATCTTTTCAGCAAGCCCGAACCATTTTGGGGCTGAGCCTAATACGAATACAAGTGTTATTGACTTGGGCTATCCCGGTGTGCTGCCGGTCCTAAATAAAAAAGCCGTTGAGTACGGAATGAAGGCAGCTATGGCCTTAAATTGCCAGGTAGCTACTCATACGAAATTTGACCGTAAGAACTATTTTTATCCAGATAATCCGAAGGCGTATCAGATCTCTCAATTTGATAAGCCAATCGGGGAGCATGGCTGGATTGAAATCGAAGTAAATGGCTATACAAAACGAATTGGAATTACAAGGATTCACTTAGAAGAAGATGCAGGGAAGCTCAGTCACGGGAATGGCTATTCGTTAGTCGATTATAACCGCCAGGGGACACCGCTTGTGGAAATCGTTTCTGAACCTGATATCCGTACACCTGATGAAGCCTATGCTTATCTTGAAAAATTAAAATCGATTATCCAATATACTGGAGTATCTGATTGTAAGATGGAAGAAGGATCGCTTCGCTGTGATGCCAATATTTCCATTCGTCCAGTTGGACAAGAAGAGTTTGGAACGAAGACAGAATTAAAGAACTTAAACTCTTTCAATTTTGTTCGGAAAGGGCTGGAATTTGAAGAGAAAAGACAGCGTGAAGTTGTCTCCAACGGCGGGAAAATCGATCAGGAAACACGTCGTTTTGATGAAGCGACAGGCGCTACATTACTTATGCGTGTAAAAGAAGGATCGGATGATTATCGTTACTTTCCGGAACCAGACTTACTAGATATCTTTATTGATGAGGAATGGAAAGCTAGTATTGCGGCTGAAATACCAGAGCTTCCAGACCAGCGGCAAAAACGCTATGTAGAAGAGCTGGGATTACCTGTCTATGATGCCAAGGTTTTAACTGTAACGAAAGAAATGGCTGATTTCTTTGAAGGTACAGTAGCTGCAGGTGCAGAGGCGAAATTGGCTTCCAACTGGATTATGGGAGATGTTTCTGCTTACCTGAATGCTGAGGGGAAAGAACTTCATCAAATCGCTTTAACACCTGAAGGCTTAGCTAGTATGATTAAGCTTATCGAAAACGGAACCATTTCTTCCAAAATCGCAAAGACTGTTTTCAAAGAGTTGATAGAAAACGGCGGCGATGCTGAGAAAATCGTTAAGGACAAAGGGCTTGTACAAATTTCAGATGAAGGAACATTGTTGAAAATCATTTCTGAAGTGCTCGACGCAAATCCACAATCGGTTGAAGATTTTAAAAATGGTAAAAATAAGGCAGTAGGTTTCCTCGTCGGACAGCTAATGAAGGCGACAAAGGGGCAGGCAAACCCACAATTAGTAAACCAATTATTGAATCAGGAATTAAGCAAACGATAAATATCCTAGGCTGGCAGATACCATTCTGCCAGTTTTTTTGTCGAAAATATCTCGACAAATAATATTTAAAGATTTCCCAGGAAACTCATTAAACATAGGGGATTGCATCAAACTAATCAAACGTTTGATTAGTCGACATCATTCAGCCCTATTTTTAGGGAGAAGCTTTTAATAATAAGGTTGAAGCCTATTTTAATCAAACGTTTGATTAGTATGGACGCTGGGGAACAATGTCGAATGGGTCCCAACTCGTCAGCCAACATGATAATCTATTAGATTTGGGCTGATAAATCGACAATATGTTTATTAGTATTTGAGCAGAAAGCCCTTCGTTTAGGCATTTCCCTGCTATTTAATCAAATGATTAATTAAATGACATAATTCTACCGTTTTTCAAGGTAAAAACCTTTAATAGTAAGTGTTAAATTAAAACTAATCAAACGTTTAATTAACAAGGAAAAAGGAGAAATTGTCAAACTGATAGATAAAAAATACCTGGATTTTGCTATCCAGGCATTTCAGAAAAGTTCTATTCCTTTTTTAATAAGCTGACACTTTCATCAAATTCTTTTTCAATGACCTCATTTTTCTTATACGTGATTAAGCTAACGATATAAGCAACAATTAAGTTGAAAACAAAGCCAGGTACGATTTCGTAAAGTGTTTCTCCGAGTCCAACGTTTTTCCAAACGATAACGGTAACAGCTCCTACAATCATACCAAAAAGAGCGCCCCAGTTAGTCATCTTCTTCCAGAATAAGCTTAGTAAAATGGTTGGTCCGAAAGCGGCACCGAAGCCTGCCCATGCATATGCGACAAGGTCTAGAATGGTGCTGTTTTGATCAAGAGCCAGGATGGCAGCAACAACTGCTACTAAAAGAACAGCCATTCTTCCTAAGAAAACAAGGTGTTTGTCTGTGGCCTTTTTGTTCATGACTACTTTGTATAAGTCTTCCACTAGTGCACTCGATGTAACGATTAATTGTGATGAAATGGTACTCATGATGGCTGCAAGTATGGCTGCTAAAGCAAATCCAGCGAATAAGGGATGGAAAAGAATCTGACTTAATTCAATAAATACCGCCTCTGGATTCTCTAATACATGCTGTGGATTATTATGGAAGTAGGCAATTCCAATGAATCCAGTAAAGATGGTACCTAACAGCGAGAATATCATCCAGCCCATTCCAATGCGGCGGGCGCTTTTTGTTTCTTTTATAGTCGTAATGGCCATGAAACGCACAATGATATGCGGCTGGCCAAAATAACCAAGTCCCCAAGCCATTGCAGAAATAATTCCTAATGTTGTTGTACCTTTAAAGAAATCAAGGTAAGCAGGGTCAATAGCTCGAATCGTATCAAACGTTTCTGCAGGACCGCCAACTGTGAAAATTCCAATTGCCGGAACAAGAAGCAGGGCAATCAGCATCATTAATCCTTGAATAAAGTCGGTGTAACTAACAGCAAGAAATCCGCCGAATAATGTATAGGCGATGGTAACACCACCAACAATTAATAGACCTGTAAGGTAGCTTGTTCCAAAGGAACTCTCAAAAAAGACTGCTCCGGATACTAAACCTGAAGAAACATAGAACGTAAAGAAAATCAGAATTACGATACCGGACACAATCCGCAAAAGTTTGGTGTTGTCTTTAAAACGGTTTTCTAGGTAACTTGGAATCGTTATAGAATCATTGGCAACCTGAGTATAGGAGCGAAGACGAGGTGCAACCAATAACCAATTAAGGTATGCTCCAATGGTTAAACCAATAGCAATCCATGCGTCTGCTAAACCAGTTACATAAATTCCTCCTGGCAATCCCATTAATAGCCAGCCGCTCATATCTGCAGCTCCAGCGCTTAATGCTGTGACAGCAGGTCCTAGTGACCTTCCTCCAAGCATATAGTCTGTTAGATTGGTAGTTTTACGATAAGAATACCAGCCGATAAAAAGCATCATCGCAAGGTAAATTCCAATCGAAACAAGCTGTAGTGTTTCATTGGACATACTTTTTCCCCCTTTATTATGTTAGAAAAAATTTAAAATAATTTTTTTTATATATAAAATATTCTATCAACTCTATATAACTATATCCACTAGTATTTTTTTACTTTTCTAAAATAGGTTAAAGTGCTCTTGGAATATCAGTACAAAAGATGTAAATCCTTTGATTTGTAACTAAGAAATGAAAGGGCTATGATTAAAGAAATAGAAGGGAGTGTTTAATTTGGAATTAAATTCTTGGTTTCAAAAGGGGTTAACGAAAGAAGAGTACATAAGCTCGATGACTCGGAATAAAGAAGAAATGACTTCTATTTATGATCGCTTTGAGTTAACAGAAGGTGATAAAAAGAAACTTGAAGCAGTTCAGTCCAAAAAATTACGCGCCATTGTTCTAACAGAGGATTGGTGCGGTGACGCTATGCTTAACAATCCAGTATTGCTTAGATTGGCTGAAGCCGCTGGAATGGAGGTCCGGTTTGTTCTGCGGGACCAGAACCTTGAACTAATGGACCAATATTTAACGAATGGCACCTCGAGAGCGATTCCTATTTTTGTTTTTATTGATCAAGAAGGAAATGAAGTTGGAGTATGGGGACCACGTGCACCTGAAATGCAAGCCCTTGTAGAAAAAGGCCGTGCAGAGCTGCCTGGCAAGGACGCTCCTGATTTCCAAGAGAAGCAGATGACATTATATAAACGTCTCGGTCAATCTTATCAGACTGACTCATCAATTTGGCAAACTGTTGCAAGCAGTATTATGACTGCCTTTTTGTAAAAGTTAAGAATCCCTAGCCAATGGCTAGGGATTTCTTTTACATTTTCAAGTTGCCATTTTTGGGAGGAATGCGGTCATTGATTAAATTTTTGTCATTTATTTTTGGTTCAATTCCTAGGATGAGGTTACGAATATTTGAGCGGTGAAGATAAATTAAAAATAAAGTAAAAAAAATAAAAATAAGTTCAAAGTCAATTTCAGTTGAAATGAATGAATAAATCATCAGGCTGGCACCAACTGAGATGGAGCCTAAGAATACATACTTTGATAAGAAAATTACCAAAAAGAAGGTTGCATAAGCGATCAAGGCTAATGGTAAGCTTGCTACTGCTAAGGTTCCAGCAGTGGTGGCAATGGCTTTACCCCCGCGAAAACCAGCAAATATAGGATAACAATGTCCTATTACAGCCAACAGACCAAAGTAAAGTGGTTCAACATCAAGGTTGAAGTATAAGGGAAGGTAAGCAGCGAGTGCACCTTTACCTATATCAACAAGTACCACGATAATAGCAGATCCTTTACCAAGTACCCTTAATGTGTTGGTGGCGCCAGGATTTTTACTTCCGTGGTCGCGAATATCAATCCCGTAAACCAGCTTGCCCACAATTAGCGCAGTCGGAATGCTTCCAATTAAATAGGAGGAAAGGAGCAGCAACCAGAGCATATCATCATTCCTTTGTCAAAGTATCTTCTATAACAATAGCATTTTACCATACTTCAATGGTATTATTTTAATAATTCCTAAAATAGGAAATATTAAAGGGGCGACTAGAATGGAACAGATAGATTTTGGTCAAGTTGCTAAAAGTTATGCGAAAGCAAGAGAAGATATACCCGTAAGTTTAATGGATAGTCTTTATGTGCGAGGTATTTTTTTTGATGGGAAAAAGATGGCGGATATTGGCTGTGGGACAGGAGCCTTAACAAGAAAAATCGCTATGAGGAGAGCAGATGTTACTGGGGTCGATCCATCTAAAGAATTACTCCAGCATGCAGCAGCGTTAAATAAGTCGAAAAACTATAAAATTCCCTATCTGCAAGGTACTGCTGAAAATACTGGTTTAGATGATTCTCAGTTTGATATGGTAACGGTTATGCGTGCCTGGCACTGGTTTGACCGTGAAAAGGCAATGGCAGAAATAAAGCGGATATTAAAAGCAAAAGGGACACTAATTGTTATAGATTCTGGGTTTCTTGCAGGACCATCAGTGGTTGAAAAGACATTACAAGTCTTATCAAAACATGTAAGTGGAGGACTTAAACCAGCAGGGACAAAGGCTGAATCCAGCCAGAGGATTAACGGCTTTCCGGCTGAGTGGTTCGATGAATGGCAGACCAATGGATTCAAGTTAAGTGACTTTTATAGCCTTAACTATAACGTTACCTTTACAAAGGAGACATGGGTAGAAAGAGTGGAATCTATCTCCTGGCTTGCAGGGTTAGAGAAGAATGATAGGAATAAGGCACTTCTGGACTTAACTAGTACCTTATCTGAACAAGATACTTTTGTAATTCCGCACGAATGTAATGTTTGTATATTAAGGCTGCTAGAATAAAGTTAATTCTTGGACGTGCGACTAGCTCGCACGTTTTTTTATGCTAGTATTTTATTTGGATAAAAAAATTTTTTAAAAAAACTGTAGGGGTTTGTAAATATCATCTCGTCTATTAAGGTGAAGGTCAGTTAGAAAGGGGGAGAGTGCGATTAGTGATGCAGCCTTAATACAAAAAGTGATGGACGGCAGTGACAATGCCTTTCGACTTTTGGTTGAGAAGTACCGTAATGACGTGTTCCGGACTGTCTTTGCTGTACTTCGTGATCAAAAGGAAGCAGAGGATGCCGCTCAAGAAGTATTTATGAAAATATATTCCTCTCTCTCCCAATATGAAAATCAAGGCTTTAAGACTTGGATGACCAGAATAGCTGTTAATCATGCAATCGATATAAAAAGAAAGCAGGCCCGAAGAAAAGAAGAAGTGATAGAGGCTTTGGAGCAGCAGGCACTTGGCACTCCAAAGGATGGTGTGGAGAAAGAACTGATCGTTAATGAAAAACGAAGGCTCGTAAGAAAAAGACTTGATGAGCTTCCTGAAAATTATCGGGATGTCATCTATGGTTTCTATATAGCGGAAAAAAGTTATCAGCAGATGGCGGAAGAACAGAATGTCCAGGTGAAAACAATTGAAACAAAGCTTTACAGGGCACGTGTCTGGATGAAAAAGAATTGGAAGGAGGACGATTTTTCATGAAGCATTACAGTTATGATGAGTGGTTGAGCTATGTTAAAGACGAAGTAAGCGGCAAGACCCGTGAGGAACTGGAAAGTCATTTATATACTTGCGACCAATGTCTAGAGCATTATTTACAGGCTGTCTCAGAACATGAATCATCACTTCCAGTTCTTTCAAACGAGAACAGCTTTACAGACCTGGTAATGGCGGAGGTTTCTAAACAAAAAGAGTTTATTGAAAAACCGGCAGCACTGAGGCAGCCAGTAAAAACGAAAAAGCCATTCTATCAACAGGCAGCTTTCCACTATTTAATTGCAGCTGCTGCAACACTATTGCTTACTTTTTCAGGAGTATTTCAATCACTTGCCACCTATGCAAGTGCGGTAGAGGTACCACAGCATAGTAAGGAAAAAAAGCCAACGGTGACAGAGGGCGTTATTGATAAAACATTTGCATGGATGGACTCACTAGAAAAAAAGGAGGCAAATAAGAAATGAAAAGTTCAACAAAAGCTTTAACCTTATCGCTTTTCCCAGGCCTCGGTCATATTTATTACGGCAACATGATTCGGGGTGTGCTTTATTTAATGTCTGTGGTGGGTTTAGCATTCATTACGGTCATTGGGTTAGCTACCAACAATATTGAAGTAGCTGTACTATGCTTTATGGTGGGTATCTTCATTTATTTAGTTAGTTTTATTGATTTGGGCTTAAAAATTTCAAAACAAAAGAGGGTATTGGCGGCGGCTAATCCTGATGTTCCTCCCGCACAGGCTACACAGGATTCAGAGCGGTTTTATACGATTGTGCTTTCGTTTGTCCCAGGCTTAGGTCATTTCCAGCTTGGATTGATGAACCGAGGACTTACCTTGTTAGCAGCATTTTTAGGCCTTGGTGTTATGGTGATCTTCATAACTGCTCTTAGCAGTCGTTCAGAGTTTCTCGTTTTCTTAGCGGGCTTGCCAATCATCTGGGTGTATGGTTTTTTTGATTCCGTACAGCAATTAAACAATAAACAGCGTGGCCAGGAACTTGTGGACCGCACCATTTTCGAAGACTTTGAAACACGAAGAGAAGATGGAAAGAAGAGCAAATCGATTGCCACCTTCCTTTCGATTTTCCCTGGTGCAGGCCACCTCTATCTAGGTTTACAAAGACGCGGCATTCAGTTAATGGCAGCCTTTCTGTTTTCAATCTATATTTTAGATATTTTACGACTTGGAATCTTTTTGTTCCTGATTCCAATCATCTGGTTTTACAGCTTTTTTGACGCTATGCAAAAGGTTTCCAAATACGGTGAGGAAGAAATCGAAGATGTTCCGATTATCTCTTACTTAATTAATCATCAAAAGTGGGTTGGAATCGGTCTAGTGGTGCTGGGAGTTTATTACCTATTCATGAATGTGGTCATTCCTGTCTTTGCCCCAATGCTATCGAATCTAATCCAAATCGATTTAATGTATTGGGTTCAAAGTTATTTTCAAACGGGGATTGTCTGTGTGCTGTTAATTGGTGGCGGCATTAAGCTTTTAGCCGGCAGCAAGCATAAAAGGG
This sequence comes from Neobacillus sp. NPDC093182, assembly GCF_044754045.1. Lineage (NCBI taxonomy): Bacteria > Bacillati > Bacillota > Bacilli > Caryophanales > Bacillaceae > Neobacillus > Neobacillus sp. NPDC093182. Next base: position 7,349 of record NZ_JBIVOI010000024.1, on the reverse strand, counting down.
AGGAGAAAAAATCATGAAAAGGTGGAAAAACACACTAACAGGGGTACTCTTAATCGGAGCTGGAATTGGGTTCCTTTTTAAAAAAAGAAAGGAGGATCAGGCATGAGAACATGGCGTGTTGGTACGTTTTCGATGGGGGCCTCACTTGTCTTCCTAGGCCTCTTCCTTTTTCTCTCAAGGTTCATGGGGTTTGATCTTGTCCATGTGATGTCGGCATGGTGGCCGATTCTGTTAATCGTTCTCGGGATTGAAGTTCTACTCTACTTATTTTTCTCAAAACAGGAGAAGCCAATTTTAAAATATGATTTTGTCAGCATTCTCTTTGTCGGTTTGCTGGGAATGGTAGGAATATTGTTTGCGACACTTAGTGCTGCCGGTATTATGGGAAAGGTCGAGGAAGTAGTAGCTAGAGAAGAACGTTCCTTTGAGCTGCCGGACTTCTCCTATCAAATGGATGATAGTATCAAACGAGTTGTCCTTAGAACGACAGCCTACCAAACGATGATTGAAGCAACTGAAGAAAAAGAGGTGTCAATGTTTGGGACATACAGGACCCAGACCACGAAAAAGGAGAAGCTTTTAGCGAGCGCAGATGATTATGTGTATGCGAACAGAAAGGGAGACACCCTTTATGTAAATGTTAAGACACTTCCGAACGAATTGGGCCCTTTTTATAGTCATCGAGAAGTGGCTTCAACCATTCTTATTCCAAAGGGTGTGGAGCTTGAAGTCATTAGCACCGGAGCAGACATTACATTAAACCCGAGGGAACTTGAGAATGATTGGAGTATTAAAGGTGCCGCATCATTAGGTGTAGAGGCTGCTGAAACAAGCAATTTGAATATTCAAGCGGTTGACGTATACGGAGTTACTGGTGTTGATGGAGCTTGGAATATAACCAAAAAAGGTGATCCAAATCAGGGTGATCGTGTAGACGCTGTTCACCAGTCTGGTGAGGGTAAGTACCAGATTACCATTTCGAATACAGATTATGTACATTTAGATAAAAAATAATTCATGTTTTATTTTTTGCAAAAAAATAAAAAAAAGGTATGATAGTAGACGGCAGAGTTATGGATAGAATAATATTTGTTGCTTGGGTTAATAATTGTAAGCCAAGGAGTAAATTGGTAGAATATAGACGGATCCATCGAGTGCCATTTATTGATTTCAAAAAATAGGATGATGAATGATGAAACGAGCACGATTAATATATAATCCTACTTCAGGGCGGGAAATCCTTAAGCGCCATCTAGCAGAGATACTAGAGAAACTTGAGATTGCCGGGTATGAGGCATCTTGCCATGCAACAACGGGTGCAGGTGATGCAACGGCTGCCGCTCGGATAGCAGTAGAACGACAATATGATGTTGTCATCGCTGCTGGAGGGGACGGGACCATAAATGAAGTCGTCAATGGGCTTGCGGAGCAGGAGTTCCGGCCGAAATTAGGAATTATTCCATCAGGTACAACAAATGATTTTGCAAGGGCTCTCCATATACCAAGGGATATTGGCGCAGCGGTTGATATTATTACAAAAGGTGATCGAATTCCGGTGGATATTGGCCGGATCAATGACCGTTATTTTATTAATATTGCCGGCGGCGGGAGAATCACGGAGCTTACATACGAAGTTCCAAGTAAACTAAAGACGATGCTTGGGCAGCTAGCATACTATCTTAAGGGCATGGAAATGCTCCCTTCCATTAAGGCATCGGATATAAGTATTGAATATGACGGCAAGCTTTTTGAAGGGGAAGCCATGTTATTCCTTGTGGGGCTGACGAATTCAATCGGCGGCTTTGAAAAGATTGCTCCGGATTCATCGATTAATGATGGTCTATTTTCATTGCTTATCTTGAAAAAAATTAACTTGGCCGAATTTATTCGAGTTGCAACATTGGCCATCCGCGGTGAGCATGTGAATGATCCCAATGTGATTTATGCAAAAGCGAGCCGGATCAAAGTACATTCTAATGAAAAGGTACAACTGAATCTTGATGGTGAATTTGGCGGATTGCTGCCTGCTGAGTTTGCAAACTTGTACAGGCATTTAGAAGTATTTGTACCACTTGATGACATTCGACCACTCGATAAACCAACCGATTGGGTACCGGGACAGAGATATAGCTGAAAAAGTTCGTTCCATTGCGGAGCGGGCTTTTCTGTTTAGAGGAAATAATTTTTTCGTACAGAATATAAATAAGATGGCTGTGTTAAAGCTAAATCTTGAAATCAACAGACAAGGTTAACACAGCCAATAAGATAAATAAAAAAGAGGAGGCAGTGGAATGGAAAAGAAGGCACTCATTAATATTGATTATACATATGATTTTGTTGCAGATGCGGGAGCGTTAACCTGCGGTGAACCGGGGCAGAACATTGAAAAGAAGATTGTTCAATTGACTCGTGAATTTATTGATAATGGTGATTTTGTTGTTTTTGCCATTGATGTTCATGATAAAGAGGATTCCTATCATCCAGAAACAAAACTATTTCCGCCGCATAATATTCGTGGAACCTCGGGAAGGGATTTGTTTGGCGGTCTGCAAACTCTTTATGAAGAGAATAAAGTTCGTGAGAATGTTTATTACATGGATAAAACAAGATACTCTGCTTTTGCAGGCACCAATCTTGAAATCAAGCTGCGGGAGCGGGGAATTACGGAGGTGCACCTTGTTGGGGTTTGTACGGATATTTGCGTTCTTCACACAGCTGTAGACGCCTACAATAAGGGATTTAAAATCGTGGTGTATAAAGAAGCTGTTGCTTCATTTAACCAAATGGGACATGAGTGGGCATTAGGGCACTTTGAACAATCGCTTGGAGCGCTGGTTAAATAGATTTTATAATGGTAAAATTATTTAATATGTTGAAAAAGTGGTTGTACGGAGGATTAGGATGAAAAACATTTATCAGGATGATAGCTTAGCACTGCATACTGATCTATACCAGATCAATATGGTAGAAACGTATTGGAGAGACGGCAGATATAATAAACGCGCAGTGTTCGAACTGTTTTTCCGCAAGCTCCCATTTGGGAATGGATATGCTGTATTCGCCGGTTTAGAAAAGGTCATTCAGTTTATCCAGGGCTTCCGCTTTTCAGAAGATGATCTGGAGTATTTAAAAAGTGAAGTAGGCTACCAGGATGACTTTTTAGAATATTTAAGGGACTTGCGCTTTACAGGTACCATTCGCTGTATGAAAGAAGGCGAGCTTGTTTTTGGAAATGAGCCGATATTAAGCGTAGATGCCCCGCTTTGTGAAGCTCAGCTGATTGAAACGGCACTATTGAACATCATTAACTATCAAACATTAATTGCGACAAAAGCTTCTCGGATTAAGCAGGTTCTTGGAAGTGAAATTGCAATGGAATTCGGTACTCGCCGGGCTCAGGAAATGGACGCGGCCATTTGGGGTACGCGGGCGGCTTACCTAGCCGGTTTTGATGGGACAAGTAATGTTCGAGCGGGCAAATTATTTCAAATTCCCGTTTCTGGTACACACGCTCACTCGATGGTCCAAGCCTATAAAGACGAATATATCGCATTCAAAAAATATGCTGAGTCTCATAAGGATTGTGTCTTTTTGGTTGATACATATGATACACTCCGTTTGGGTGTTCCGAATGCAATTAAAGTCGCAAAGGAAATGGGCGATTCTATTAATTTCATAGGAATCCGTTTAGACAGCGGTGACCTTGCCTATCTTTCAAAGGAAGCACGAAAAATGCTCGATGAAGCAGGGCTTAAGGATGCAAAAATCTTTGCTTCAAGTGATCTCGACGAGTATACCATTCTTAACTTGAAGGCACAGGGTGCAAAAATTGATAGCTGGGGAATTGGGACTAAGCTTATTACCGCTTACGAGCAAGCGGCACTAGGGGCTGTCTACAAGATTGTTTCCATAGAAGACGAGAACGGTAAAATGGAGGATACGATTAAAATCTCTTCCAACCCGGTAAAAGTAACGACCCCTGGGATTAAGAAAATTTACCGCATTATTAATAATAAGAATAACCATGCGGAAGGGGACTACATTGCGCTCGAGGATGAAAAATTGCCGGAGAAGCGCCTGAGAATGTTCCACCCAACGCATACCTATATGAATAAGATCGTGACAAACTTTACCGCAAAAGAGCTTCATGAAGTGATTTTCTCCAAAGGTGAGCTTGTCTATGAAATGCCTTGTCTGGAAGAATCGCGTGAATATGTAAAGCAAAATCTTGCTGCCCTCTGGGATGAGTATAAGCGTACAATGAATCCTGAGGAATATCCGGTCGACCTAAGCCAAAAATGCTGGGATAACAAAATGAGGAATATTGAAGAAGTAAAAGAAAAAGTGGCTGAAATGAAGGCAGAATAGATTTTGGAAGGCATCCTTATTGGGGTGTCTTTCTTTATTTCGGAGGGGGTTTGCGGGATTATCGCGTTGAAGACAGCGGGATCTCGAGAATAGTCGCAGGAGTATTATAAAAATATTAGACAAATAAGATTCATGATGATCACTTTTCAAAATTTATTTGGATTATGGCAGCTATTGTGACCATTTTTATGAATAACCTTGGTTAATGGTCATCATGGAAGTTTCATGGTGACCACTTTTCAGAAATTCCATGGATAATGGTCATCATGACAGCTTCATGGTGACCACTTTTCAGAAATTCCGTGAATAATGGTCATCATGACAGCTTCATGGTGACCGCTTTTCAGAAATTCCATGGATAATGGTCACCATGATTGCTTCATAATGACGATTTTTCAATTTAAAATTATGGTCAGCATAACAGTTGTTCTAAAAAAATAGATGACCTTAACATTTTGTGTTTAGGTCATCTATTGATCCTGTTTATATATGAATACTCTACTTATTCTTAAAGAAATCCATGAAAGCATGGTAAATTTCTATGCCTTGATACGTAAGCATCCCTGCTGCTGTTAATGAAAAAACACCAATCATTAAGAAGCGAATCCACATTTTATTTTCCTCCCTTTTTGTAAGGTTTACCTTATCAACGAGGAGGAGAGATCACATAATTCGATTGATGGAAAACAGGGGTTAGGAAAATGAATATCTTATGGTGTATCCCTGAAAAGAATTTGTGAAGGATGACTACGATTAATGAAATTAAAACAAGTACGCCCATAAAGTGAAAATGAAATAAATGTTTTTCTTCATCGTCGCTTTGGGATTTGATAATCCAATCATCAATCATCAGCACTGCTTTATCAACATGATGGGAATGCGTTAATACATTGGAATGATGAAGAACAGTGAAGGATAAGAAGGTAAGGAGAAACGCAATGGGTAGAAAATTTAACTTCTTGATCGTAACCACCTCCTTTAAACGGGATTGTTATCATTATAAACACATTAGCTGTATTGTTAAATTAAAATGCTCCGACATTTTACGCAATAGTAAATGGTATACAATCAAATTATGGCTGATTTCGCAATTAGACTGGGTTTATGATACAATCTTGCTAGTCAAATCGGAGTAAAGGAAGTAAAAAATGACAAAAACAATACCGGTTAAAAAGAATGATTATATAGATGTGGTATTTGAGGATTTAACTCATGATGGTGCTGGAGTAGCAAAGGTGGATGGCTACCCATTGTTCATACCAAACGGTCTGCCCGGTGAAAAGGCACAGGTTAAAGTGATCAAAGTAAACAAAGGCTACGGGTTCGGGCGCTTAATTGAAATCTATGAAAAAAGCCCCTACCGCGTAGAAGTTCCCAGCAGTGAGATTCACAAGTACGGCGGCTGCCAACTTGAGCACATCAGCTATGAAGGACAGCTAAAATATAAGGAAAATCAAGTCAAGCAAGTACTTGCCCGTATCGGTAAACTTGAGGATGTTATCGTACATCCGATTTTAGGGATGGACCACCCATGGCATTATCGAAATAAAGCACAGGTCCCAGTCGGTGAAAAAGATGGTAAGCTGATTGCTGGATTTTTTAAGCCTAGAAGTCATGAAATCGTTGATACAGATGAGAGTCTGATTCAGCTGCCAGAAATTAATGAAGCTGTTCAAGCTGTTAAGGAAATTTGCAGCGGGTTAGGGATTTCAGCTTATCAAGAAGAGACACATAAAGGTGTTCTTCGCCATATAATGGCTCGTTATGGACAGCAAACAGGTGAGTTGATGGTCGTACTGATTACCAGAACCAATGACATACCAAACAAAAACAAAGTAGTAGAGGAAATCATCTCCCGCCTCCCGAAAGTAAAATCGATTGTACATAATGTGAATTCAAAGCGTACAAATGTCATTCTTGGCGAAAAAACAACGGTCCTTTGGGGCAATGAAGTGATTTATGACTTAATAGGTGACGTTAAGTTTGCGATATCAGCTCTTTCCTTTTATCAGGTAAATCCTGTTCAAACGAAGGTACTTTATGATAAGGCACTTGAATATGCAGGGCTAAGCGGGGAAGAGTCCGTGATCGACGCCTATTGTGGGATCGGAACGATTTCCTTATTTTTAGCACAAAAGGCATACAAGGTTTTCGGTGTAGAAGTCGTTCCAGAAGCAATTGAAGATGCAAAACGAAATGCGGAGCTTAATGGTATGACCAATGTAGAGTTTGCAGCTGGGGAAGCAGAGGTTGTAATTCCGAAGTGGTATAAAGAAGGAAATTCAGCGGATGTCCTGGTTGTTGACCCACCGCGCAAGGGCTGTGATGAAACATTCTTGCAAACCATTATTGAAATGAAACCTAAAAAGGTGGTTTATGTCTCCTGCAACCCAGCCACACTTGCAAGGGATTTACGGATATTAGAAGATGGCGGATATAAAACAGTGGAAGTCCAGCCCGTAGACATGTTTCCACAGACTACACATGTGGAGTGTTGTTCACTACTAGTATTAAAAGACCCAAAAAAATATAATTGAGATGTTCCGTGTGCTACAGCCTTCCTTTTTGGAAGGTTTTTTATTTTGTATCAAACGATAGGAACGTATATTCGTATATAATGTATGTGAGGTGATTTCATGTCATATCACATTATGTTGACAAAAAAGGTTTTCGATATAAAAGGACAATCGCAAATACAGGTCCAAGTAATGGATACAGCGACTCCTCAGATTATTAATTTCACGCTAGATGAGTTGGTGAAGGATAGCTGCCAGAAGAGTTAAAAGAGTACATAGGGGGCATTTTGCCCGACATTGAAGCTGGTAGATGGCATTATGGAGGAAAGGGATAAATTTGTGAATGATTGCACTTAAACTAACGGGCAGTTTAGCATTCCTGTAGATCGTTAAATATCAGGTTTGAAAAAAATAGAGCCCCTCAGTAAGATACGAGTATAGAGTCCAATCTAACTCAGAGTCTTA
>NZ_JBIVOI010000023.1:0-70132 GCF_044754045.1 Neobacillus sp. NPDC093182 | reverse complement strand
CTCACTTCATTTACCCGTAAATCCAATTACAAGGGTTATGAAATCCTGCGAATAAGTGAGCATTCGAGAGATATTCGTATCAAACTGAGGGAGTTAAATAAGGATAGTACCAAATTCTTATTCATCCGGTTTTGTTGGTGTGTAATGATGATTTTTGATTGTTATTTAAAGCTACTTTTGTTTAAGCATTTGTTTCTATTTCTTTCGATGGAATAGTTTTCCGTACTAATAAGAAAAATAATAATTAATCTCAAATGGACTTTAAAAAAATAAGTCAAACGGAGGATATCTATGGAAGAAAAAGGATTATCGGCAGCGGAAATTGCAAGCCTGTGGACAAGTTACTTAAACGTTACTATGTCAACGTGTTTAATGAAACATTTTATATTTACAGTAGAAGATAAGGAAATTAAGCAGGTGGTCGAATACGCATACGATTTATCCCTTCACTATACAGAGGAGATAAAGAGAATTTTTGAAAAAGAAAGTTTCCCAATTCCCCATGGTTTTACAGATAAAGATTTAAATCGTAATACACCACGTTTATTTACGGATCTATTTATGATAAATTTCATCAAAAGCATGGCAAAAGTAGGCTTAAGTTCATATGCCATAAGTCGAACTTTATCCACCCGCCAAGATATACGAGCTATATTTAAAACATGTATTGAAACTACCCAGGAATTGGATGACAAAGCAATCCAGGTTATGTTAAATAAAGGTGTTCTTATAAGACCTCCTTATTTACCTATTCCTGAAAAAGTTCATTTTGTAAAAACCAAAAATTTCATGTCTGGTTTTATAGGAAAACGCCGTCCTTTAACAGCTCCAGAAATTACACAGCTTTTTGTCAACCTTGATTCCAACTTATTAGGTTCAAATCTAATGACAGCTTTTGCACAAGTTGCTAAGTCAAAGCAAATTAGAGAGATGATGTGGAGAGGTAAGCAAATTGCTGAAAAGCATGCAAAGGTTTTTGCACAAAAATTAAGGGAAGATAACCTTCCTGCTCCTTCATTATGGGATACATCGATAACCGAATCCCAAGAAGCCCCTTTTTCCGATAAGATTATGTTATTTGTCACAACTTTTTTAAATGCAGCAGGTTTGGGGAATTATGGACTTTCCGTTGCATCAAGCATGCGGCATGATTTAGCCTTTTTATATGCTCGTCTTGCCTCGGAAATTGGTCTTTATGCTGAAGACGCCGCTCATTTATTAATTCAAAATGGATGGATGGAAGAACCACCACAATCTCCGGATAGACGTAACTTAGTAAATGATAAGGAATTGAAGTAAACCTTAATGATAACAATCGCAAAGGTTGATATCAGTTCTTAAAAAAATCAATATACGTCTTGAACTACGGGTGCTTTAATAAAATGTCAGGCTGTCATTGTGGCAGTCTTTTTTTGTTATTGAACTAATGGTGAATAGTTTAATAAAATTATACACTTGAAAATATATAGATGTCTATATATAATGTAATCATGTTAAAATATAATGCAGCTTCTATGGTAGGAAAGATTAGAGATGCAATCAATAAATTGATTGTGTCAGAGCTTGAAAAACATGGTATAGAAGGTATTGTTCCTTCTCATGGTGATATTCTAGTTTTCCTTTATCAAAAAAACAGACTATCCGTGAAGGAAATAGCTGAAAAAATCCACCGAAAACAACCAACTGTAACGGTTCTAGTGGATAAGTTAGAGAAATTAGGGTATGTTGAAAGGATAAAAAGTGAGGAGGATAGCAGAGTAACTTTGATTGATCTTACTGAAAAAGGTAAACAATTGGAGCCGTTGTTCCGTGAGGTTTCCGATAAAGTAAATGATTCAATTTACGGTCGTCTAAATACCGCTGAAAAAGAACAACTGGAACACTTGTTGGAAAGAATTTTAAAAGGATTTTAATTTTTTGGGTAAATACATAGATGTCTATGTAATTGCAAATTATAACAAAAAATTAATATATATGGAGGCTTTTTAAATGAAACATCTTGTAGTTTATGCTCACCCAAACCCTGAAAGTTTAAACCATGCAATATTGGAAACTACGGTCAATGCTTTAAAAAACAATGGACACGAAGTTATTGTGCGTGATTTATATGCACTTAATTTTAAACCTGTGTTTACTCCAGAAGATACGGCTGCTATGAAAGCGGGACAAACTCCGAAGGACATTCAAACAGAACAAGAATTTATCACCCAAGCTGATGCTATTACTTTTATTTATCCGATTTGGTGGACTGGGCTTCCTGCTATCCTTAAAGGTTATGTTGACCGTGTTTTCTCCTATGGCTATGCTTATGCTTATGGAGAAGAAGGTATTATGAGGATGCTGACAGGCAAGAAAGGTCTTATAATTAATACACACGGTCATCCAAAGGAATATTATGATGAGATTGGAATGACTTCAGGTTTGAAAATTACGTCTGATACTGGAATCTTTGAATTTGTTGGTATTGAACCAGTAGAACATTTACTATTTGGAAATATTGGTTCACTCCATGAAGAATCATATAAAGGTGTGTTAAAGGAAGTTGAAGAAAAGATTCATTCTTTATTCCCACAGCAAGCGTTGATAAAATAAATCTTTTGGCTGCCTCAAGTTTAGGTAGCCTATTTTATTGTAATTAATATGTACTGATTAATGTAATTAAAGAAAGATAATGGAGAGAGGGCTGAGGCTTTTTGATAAATCCCTTCTTGATATTGTACAAAAGATAGACTAATATCATTTAAAAATGCATGTTCCGTTAGAGATCTGAATTCTTTTTATATTGTGTCAAGTTTAATTTTGTTAAAACGGGAAATTTTGCTTCATATAACTGAAACAAGAGATCGTTGAGATCCCTTGTTTAATTTAAACCTAATTTTCTGCCAACTCCTTCCTATTTGGAGAGTGTGGTGGTTCTTCCATCCATCCCCTTTCTATCAAAATGTCGGTGCCCTCCTTCCCATACTGCAATATTTCAGGAATTAGTTTTGAATATTCAGTAGCAAGGTCTATTCGTGCTGATGTAGCTAATGCATGACCAATATAGGTTATTCCTTGCGTATTGAGTATAGTTACAAGGTTCATGATGAGCTTTTCTGAAAAAGGAGATACAGTAGAAGTTGACACTTCTGAGTTAACCATTATAGTGCCAAGCAGATCTTCCTTGATTAAAGTATTGTTTAGGAAATGAATTTGGTTTTGAGCTAAGTCTTTTCCTTTTGTCAAAAATTTTTTTATTTGTTCATCTTTCACAACTTGAATAAATCCAGTGAGTAAGACTAAAGCAAAATAGTTCCTTTCAATGTTAAAAAATATTTCAGATAGTTCAAGAACATTTAGAGGGCGTTTCTTTTCGAACCACTTGGATAAAAATGTTTCTTTCTTTTTAACAAATTCAACTTTATCGGGATAAGGGATCATTGTTGGGCGATCGTATATCCCTTTAGAAAGCATTAGATTTACTGATGTATTATAAAGATCCAATGTGGAAGTTAAACACTTAGAGAAGAAAGATCGAATATCTTGGCGGGCAACATTAGAAATTAGCATACTATAGGTCATCAAACCCATACGACTCATCCCGTAAGCGTAGCTTACAGGAAATAAATCGAAAAACAAAGGTGGAGCTGAAAGATCAATGTCTTCATCGGAAAATCCCTTGGGAATAGGGAAATTCTCCTTTTCAAAAATATTCTTGATTTCCACAATATGTTTTTGTGATATATCTAATGTTAGTTTAATTATGGGTTTAACATCTTCATTGTTCGACTGTTGCAGGAAATGCTTAGAGAGACAGATAGATAAGCTATCGTTTATGTAAGTAGCCCATAATCCTGCAATTTCTGTTGATGATAAACCAACATTATGTTTTGTATTCATTGAAGATCTCCTCTTAATATTGGATTTTTCTAATTTAAGTATTACTCATACCAAAACAACTTATTCTTCCTTTCATATTTGTGTAGAATAAGCGAAAGAAAACAAAAAGGAAAAATCTGAAAAGGTTTGAATAAGAGTGGACAAGCGTGGGAGAAAAAACCCTTTATACAATACTCCCTTACCTTTTTACCGACCAAACTTATTTCTTTCTACAATATTACAAATTCGGTACAAGATTGAGAAAAAGAAGGGAATAAGCCATTAGTTACGGGAAATTTTTTGATTTTAATATTCATTGATTGGATAATCTTATATTCTTCAATTTCTTTTGCCAAAGAATCTATTTCGTTTTCTAACCTGGATGGGTGCTTTCGGTATTCTAGAAGCATCTTGATATACATTTCTAGGGTTAAAATATGGCTCTAATACAGGGTTTTCTGAAAGGGATTTTGAGCTGCGGCATCTATAAGTTTTTTTGCCTTTGTATTTGCCCACTTGCTAGAACGACTTTTACATAGTTCGTCAATCGTAGATGCTAAAGTTTCTTCACTAGCTGCTAAAACTTCTTCAGATGTAGGATATTCTAATAATGTTAGTAAAGAAACCACCGAATATAAGTACCCAAAAACTCCACGATACTCAGGGAAAACCTGATCAAGCACTGCTTGAAATTGAAGTTTCGTTTGTACATAAATACCTGTTATATTTTCGTGCTGTCTTGTTAGATTACGAAGGTTTAAGAGTTGAATCCCTCGTTTTTTATAAGGCTCTAAGTCCTCTTTATAGTACAGTTGGCATAGATGATTCGCATCGATTACATCAGTCTTTACCTTTCGTAAGCTTGAGCCCTTTGCCCGATAAGAAATGAGTGGGTTAACGATACTTAGTAAATATCCTCTTCCTCAAAATACTGTACAACAGGTGAATGATAATGCCCCGTAGATTCTAAACGACCGGAGGTCGTACCCCTGTTACGCTTTCTACTTCTTTAAGAAATTGGTGTAAGTTCTCTAGTCCCTCAAGGGTATGTGTTACTTTAAAACTTCCTTTGTAAGGAATCTTTTTATCCAAGAAAGCTTGAACTGGACTTTCGCCTTTTGCTACATCCAGACCAACCACTGGATTCATTTTTTATCTCCTCCAAAAATAAAATTACCGGTACCCCTAATCCTTCTTGCAGTATCATAGCTTCGCTGTTATACGAGATCATAGTCCCAACCAGCCTCAATCATGTTTCTACAAGTAGGGGGCGAACTGTTTAGTTGACGGGATCTAAGCCCCACGGGTGCTTACGTTCTACCCCGGCTACCGTTATAATAAAAGCATATAAAAAAAGGTCAACCAGAAATTAAAATGTACCCTATAGAGTAGATACTTAAAAAGGTCTGCCCTATAGGATACTTTATTTGTCATGATGAAGGAATAAAAGCTGGATGAGCCGAATAAAGTCATAGTGATCATGGTTTTGTTGAATTCTCAGAATAAATGATTGGAGTATTTCATTGAGAATATTTTTTCGTTATATGGCTGACAGTCGAAAATGAAGGTTATTTTATGCGTATGAATGGCTTTTTTCGAAATTGATTGAGGATTATTGTTATCGTCACCCGGAAATTTCGGATTACCCTGCCATGTTGGAGAGAATTAGAAGCTGGATAGAAAGGTCTGTCCAATATGGAAGGGATCACTTGGATTTGGTTTTTACCTTTTTAGGACCGATTAATTTATACTATAGTCAGATTTTTTCTTGTCTTTTAACTTTGAAAGATTACACTAAATAGTGAGGAGATTGGTTGTATGCAAGTTGTAACCAAAATGTTTTTAGAACAACTCGACATGCATTGCCATGAGAATGATTGGTTTGCATCCATGGATCAGGCGCTTCATGGAGTCATCGCAGCTGAGGCAGCATGGACAAGTTCGGGAATCAGCAATTCGATTTGGCAGATTGTCAACCACTTGATATTTTGGAATGAAGACGTAATCCATCGAATTAAGGGCACAGAGAATCCGAAAAAGGCAGAAGACAATGAAGAAACCTTTGGAAATCCGGGGGATCCAGAAGACGAAATTGGGTGGGCCCAGACAGTGCAGCGCCTTAATGAAGTCATGAATAAATTAAAAACGGCCATTGCGGACCTTGACGATGAAAAGTTAAAAGCTCCGTTTGCAGCTAACAGGTACTCTATTGAGCGTTTACTCAGCAATATCATGATGCACGATTCGTATCATCTCGGCCAAATTGTTCTGTTACGAAAGCTGCAATCCTCTTGGGGTGGCGTTGATTGGTCCTAAAGCACCATAATTCAGCGACCTTCCTCGCCCTGCCGTAGAAGCAGTATTGACGGTGTGAAGCCCTTTTCATTCTCGATGGTGAAGCGGGTGATTTTCCTGCTTTATGGATGGCTAAACGGGTGTGTTAGTCAAATAAATTAGAACGTATTTGCAGAGCGATCTTTCGCATATTTCATTGTTCAACAGTCGGGCGCTTTTCTTAAATAAGAAGGCGTCTTTTTGCATGTACAACACATTTAGGGATTGAGTTTAATGGGGTGTAAAAAAAGATTGTGAAGTCCTGTACGTAAAGGGGCAGAGAATAATTGAATAAAATGGATGGTTAAAGGGGATTTTGAAAAGGCTATAACAAGATAAAAATAAAAGGAGACTTTATATATGATAAAACTCGTTTTATGGGCTTTCTTTTTATTACCCTGGCTTTCCTTATTCATAATGACAATTATCTCTATCACCCTTTACATTTATCAAATGTGGCAAGAGGGAATTATTGGTGGAGAAAATAAAATTTGAAAACGAATATAGTTCTTATTAAACTAAAATAAAATGTATAGAGTTCTTATTCAACTAAAAAAATTTTTTAAAACGAATAGAGTTCTTATTCAGATATCGGGGGCGATGCTTCAATAATGAAGGATCGTTTTTCTTATTCAAGTAACGACGCAGGTTAGTTTAACAAGGGTTTGAAAGAAAAAATGGTATAATAATTTCTAAAAGGAGTGCTAAAAATATGAAATTAAAAATTTTAGATTCAACTTTTTCCGTTGTGAAATTTCCACCAACTGAAACAATACCATTGTGGGCATTAAACTCCGATGTATTTTCTATTACCCGAACAGATGAGGAACTGTCTATAGTGTGTCCTTCCGAATGTTTATCGATGAACGAAGTATTTAAAGATGTTGAAAATGATTGGAAGTGTATAAAAGTAGAGGGAGTTTTAGACTTTAGCTTAACTGGAATATTATCTTCATTAGCGAATCCATTAGCCGAAAATAAAATCAGTATCTTTGCTATTTCAACCTTTAATACGGATTACCTGCTTATTAAAAGCAATTCAATTGAAAAGGCAAAAGTCGTATTAGAGAATGAAGGTCACACTTTTAGCGATATTTAAAAAACTTTCTTCAACTAACGAGGTGCAAGAGTTAAAGATGGAGATCGCTGCGGCGATCTTTTTGCTTGTTGTACTAACGGGCAGTTTAGTTTAAGTACAATTCTTCACAAAGATATACTAGATATGGTACGGTTCAGCGGATGGCACCAAAGAACATAGTTGAATTTGAGCAAAAAGTTTATATGTTTTTATAACCACCACCCTCACAATATTGTGGGGGTTATTTAGTCACTTAAATCTATTCATTAGTTCCATACACTTATAGATCTAAATATTTATTTACAACCGTTTTTTGTGTTTGGTAAATTTTTTTGTATAAAGTAAACATTCTAACATATAAGACATATAATTCATTAGAAATAAATACCTAAAGCGAAAGTCTAAACTAACAAACAATCATAATAAATTTTTTTGTTCAAAAAGTTTCCCTGTGGCAAAAAAAATGCCTTATGGAAAATTAAAAATTAAGGAGGAGTATTAAAATGAAAATTAAAAATTTAAAGCTGTTTCCATCACTTATTGTTTTAACACGGGTTCTTTATGGAATGGGTTGGTTATTGGCAGGAGTAACCAAAATTACGGAAAAATTATGGTTTAAAGAACCGGGTATATTTTTGAGAGAATATCTTATGCAATCATTACAACAATCTAATGTCCCACCCCTTTATAAGATTTTTATAGAGAATATAGCATTAGAGCATGTACTGATTTTTAACTATGTTATACCAATTGTTCAAATTATACTTGGTATATTTCTTATAGCCGGTTTATTCACCATACCTTCTATCCTTGTTTGTCTTTTTATGCACATTAACTTTATCCTATCTGGAAATATGAATTTAATAAGCCTTATCCTTTACACAAATGCATTTTTATTAATTATTTTTAGAACAAATATATATTACTTCAGTTTAGATAAGCATTTTAATTGGGTTTCTCTGTTTACCATTAATATAAACAAAAGAGGAACAACTGTTTCCCTATTATCTAAGAAAGAAAGGTTACATGATAACTCTTAAATCGTATTTTAATTAAATAAGTCTATTAACATTGTAGTAATCCAATAAAGCAATCCAAAAATATTTACTAACACAAAACCATATAATAAAATTCTCGAAACCTTCAAAATCATTACTCCCTTTCTAATAAATGTTTTCAGTACCTATTAACAATAATATTTTAAAGTCAAATCAAAAACTATAAAAGCCGTCACTATTATTAGTAACAGCTTTTATAGTTTACTTTGTACTATTTATGGTACGGTTCACTGTAACATATCTAATTGAGTTTTTTAATAATACTATTTCATTTGATATAAGTGGTAGAATTGTATATTTCACATCGCTTTTGACATGCCTACAGCATATAGCTTTATACCAGCCCTTCGAGTTTTCTTGTTGTACTAACAGGGAGGATAGTTCTTTAAGGGTGGAAACTTATATTGAATGGATTGAATACTACTTCAAACAAATTACATAACGTAATGGAAGGAAGTTTGGATTCTGTTCTTGTTTTACTTTTTTAATTTATTGTGCTAACGAAGTAGATCAGGAGCAGATGGTGAAAAGGTAAATTCAATTTTAAATTCATATGATAAATTAATTCATTAAATATGCGAACAATAGATGGGATAAAAAATATGCTTAACAGACCCTTCAGATACACTCCTACCAATTATATTCAAGGCAATAAATGTGTAATGCCTGGATTATGGTTACTTGTTCCAGATGATTGGGAGCGTTATTGAACTAAACTTCAGTAAGCTAGAGGGTGCTTGAGTATAACAAGGGGGTTACCGCAATCCTTTTTCTTATTAAACTAAAGGGCAGGATAGTTGAATAAGGGTAGTTATTTCAAAGCCCCCCTCAAAAAGGTATTATGGAAAAAGAAACTTAAATGTTAGGGGGATTTTTTTGTGCGATTGTTTAAAGTTGGAGAAGGTCAAACAATTAGTAATTACAATTCTGTTTCAGCTTTTTATTCAAAAATTATTAAAACAGAAGAACCAACCAATATTGGTTTTATTGATATAGAACAAGGTGGCATTGTAGGCTATCACAAAGCACCAGTACCTCAGCTTTTCATTGTAATTAAAGGCGAAGGATGGATTAAGGGAGAAGATAATCACAGATTAACGCTAAAAAGTGGTGAAGGGGTTATTTGGGAAAAAGGAGAAGGCCACACAAGCGGTAGTGAAAAAGGTTTAACTGCCTTAGTGCTACAATCCGAAAAATTAGAAATGCCAAATATATAAAAAAAGGTGTATTCGTGAAACAAGGAATTGATGGGGCAGCCCTCTTTTCTAGAAGGAGTTGAAATTATGAAAAGGTTAGAAATTATTACAGTGGGTAAAACACATTCTGGAAAAATTACATTTGCAAGGGCTTTGGAAAAACAGTTAAATAACTCTTTTGTTATGGACCAAGATAACCACGCTGAATTTATTAATACTAACTATAAGAACTTACAACCAAAAAAAGGACCTAATACTCTTAAGCATTCTCTTTCAAAGCTAATTGTCGATTATGCCAAAGAAAACACTTATTTTCACTTTATTATGTGCTACTCAAATCGAAGTCGAAAAGGACGATTGTATTAGCTAGAAGAGTTGTTTACTTCTGATGAGTTTGTCCGAATCTTGGTTCATTTTGATATTCCTGATGATGTTCTTCAAGAACGTGTTATTCAAAGTCAGAGAAGTACAAATATATTTAGGGGTGCGTATTCAAATTTTGAGGAAGTGCTTGTTAGACAACAGGCTGAATCTTTAAAAGAAGATGTTGTTGACCCAATAGAAGGTGAAGCGGACCATTTATTTTTAATTAAAGATAACGAGGAAGTTAATCAAGTTATTCCAAAAATAGTTCAAATTGCTGAAAATCTACACTTTCATAAAGGAAGTTTGTGAAGAAATGCACTTAAACTATCGGGTGCGATTGTTAAATAAGAGCAACCGCTCTCCTTGTTCCACTAACGAAGCAGTTTAGTTCAATAAGAAAATTTAATACCCATTCTATAAAATGGTTTTTGTCTATCTCAACTACCACACTAATATTCACGAAAAACCTTCTTATCCTTTACCATTTTTCTATAGGTATTCATTAGAATTTTAAATACAATTGTCGTTAATAATTGAGTGAACAAATAAACAAGGAATGAATACCGGATAGCCCAATCTTTATATACAAAAACCTTAAAGGTTTTCGCCAGTTCCTCAAACAAAGTCCCGAATGTTGACCAACACAAAATAAATAATGGAATAAAATAACCTCTAACCTTAAGCTTTTCGTATAGATAAATATACAAGTATCCCGAAATTGGATACATGCCCCAAGTTAGAATTTCGGGGAGGGTTAGCCATGGTTTAATGTTTGTATCGTATAAATCTATTGGGGGAGCTCCAATTGTATGGTCTAAGCCCAAAGCAATTGCTAAACTCATGATCATGATAAGAATTGTTACGGTAATAGGTAACCGTTGAGGAAGCCGATATACTAAATAGACACCCGAGAGAAAAAATATAATATTAAACCACAGGTTAAAATTTTGTAGACTCATAATATATCCCATCTTTTCTCATTAGATATCGAATGCATCGAACCGATAATAGGGCAATAATTAATGGGATTGCTTTGAAAGGTGTATACCAAAACATCCCTACAGAACTAAAACGTATTACTCCTAATACGTGGAGTGCAAAGCCTGCCAAAAAGAGAACTGCAAGAGTCATAAGATAACACAAGTATCTCAAAACTGCATGTTTTACCGAGAGTGACTTATCGAGAATCCATGTAATAATAAGAGGACATAATAATACTGTATATAAAATACGAATTATGGCTAGTTCTTTGTTATCGGGTACAGTAATCCATTGTTTATTTACCAGGAAAAACGAGTAGATTGGAGAATTTACCGCTGTTACACTAAACCAGATGGCTAACAATTCGAACAGATGAATATGCTTTGGCCTAATCCAGAAGGCAGTTAATGATAAAACTGCAAAGGCAATAACCCCAATCAATAACATTATTTTATGGTTCCTTTCATTTAGATTTTGCCTAATTTCTTTTCCCTCGATATCATGCTGTTGTAATTAATATTCCATCAAAAACAATTTATAATTCATCTTAACATTGTGAAGAAAAATACAAATACTTAAGCTAATGGGTTGCTTTTCTTAAAGATCCGGCTACCAATCCAACCGGCTTTTTTCTTGTACTAACGGGTGAGGATTGCTTAACAAGAAGCACAAAAAGGTTATAGAATATAAATGAATAAATTAAAAAGGGGGTATTCTTTTGAGAACAACCAAAATACTTCCTTGGACTGAAGACTGGGAAAAATCATACAGGAAAGAAGAGGAAATATTAAAAGAAGTATTTAAAGATGAATTAATTAATATTTTCCATATTGGAAGTACCTCTATACCAACAATAGGTTACGCAAAGCCGATAATAGATATTTTGATTGTTGTTAAGAATATTCAAAAAGTTGATTTATTCAATGATGAAATGCGGGCATTAGGGTATGAACCGAGAGGTGAAAATGGGATTTCTGGAAGAAGATATTTTACTAAAGGAAAAGATAATAGAACACATCATTTACATATCTTTAAAGTCGGAAGTGAAAAAATTAAAACTCACTTAGATTTTAAAGAATACTTGATAAAGAACCCTTCTGAAGCCAAAAAGTATGGAGAGTTGAAAATAAACTTAGCGAAACAGTTTCCTTACGACCATCACAAGTATCAAGATGGAAAGCAGCAGTTCGTTAATGAAATAGCCGATAAAGCAAAAGAATGGGTGTCACAGAGAAGGTTTTCTTATTAAATTAACGGGTGCAAGTGTTGAGGATCCAGCTGCCATTTGGTGGCTTTTTTCTTATTGTGCTAACGAAGAAGGTTAGTGAAATAAGGCTAAACCAGCTCATTTTAATAATTTACTGTAATCGGGGGGGAGTATAGTAATACGTATTTTAAAGGATTGGTCTTATGTATATTTTAATTAATATTTTCTATATGATAGCAGGGTTTAAATGGGGAGATTGGAGGAATTGGTAACGGTATTATCCGACAATTCTTTTCTTCATCATTGGAGATTTTTTATATAACTTTCTACTTTATAAACAATCAATGTGGTTATTTCACGATTTAATCTTACCTAACCATACAACGATTACAATTTTAGCTATGGTCGTATCTTACTCTGCAACCGTATTAATATACTTAGGGAGGTTCCCTGAAGGTTGGAAAAAACGTTCATTATGGTTTTTGTTATGGGTAGGAATATATTTATGTGCAGAGTATTTTAACAGTAAGTTTGGGTTTATTACATACCATAATGGGTGGAATATGTGGTGGTCTGTGTTATTTACAGGTATTATTTTTTTTACCTTGCCTATTCATCACAAAAGACCTTTGTTAGCTTGGTTATTATCAATAATAATTATAACTGAATCAGATATTTGAAATAATAAATGCCAAAGGCGATGTTGGGGAAATCAATGAGATTCTGAAAAGTGGAAGTTCTGATTCTGGAACGGAAAACTCCACTCCTAATTACTAAGACAAAGAAAAACCCGTTAAAAAAGAACCGGCCACGGCAATGGTTTTTGAGAATTCCGTAGAAAAATGTAATGCTGTGAAGCTACTACTCAGCTTTTCTTTGTCTTTAACGACTTTGTGAAAACTTGTACTTAAGCTAACGGGTGCAGTTCATCTTGGATTAATGCCTCCATTTGTTTAAGTGTATTCCTTCACAATGTCGCATGTTTATTGATACTATTTGTTAATAACAATGGATAATTTGTAGCTCACCAAATTGCTCAAACCTGTCAAGAATTCATCTAATATTTCATTGCATGGGAATTTGCATTCGAGAAGGTAACAACTTTCTCCACTGACTTTGTAGTTGTTTATGACGAATTGAACTTGTTCTTTTATAAACGACAGATAAGGTTGATGATTCGTGCTTTTCGTATAAATATGTATAATTGCGTGAACAAGATACCCCATTATTACTTGATTCTCTTTAATGGTGTACCCCTCAATAATCCCATTGTCCTCTAAGCATTGTTGGCAGTGATTCAAGCGAAGATCTCATGTGGAATGCAACAGTTCATGGATTAGATAAAAAAGCTACTGCTATTACTTTCTACCCGTTTGCTCACATAAGTAGAGCCCCGTCTGGTCCAAACGAAACAAATTCTAATAGGATTGATTTTGAACCAATTACAGTCAATTTAAAATAAGAAGATGTATGTGAAGAAATGCACTTATAGTAATGGGTGCAATAGTTGAAGATTGGGGTTGCTGCGGCAGCTCCTTTTCTTGTTCCACTAACGTGGCAGGTTACTTTAATAAACAACAAAAGCGAAACTTGGTGAGATTATAAACCGTCTATTTAGGATAAGGGGGAATTCTATGAAGATAAATAAGTATTTACATTCTTTTGTGATATTGTTTCTTTTATTCACTTCTTTTATATGTCCAAGTAAGCCACTCGCAACTACTTGGGCTTTTCAATTTGTAGTTTGGCAAGGTTATATTTATGTAATAAGCGATGAGTATGTGTCCGAAATTGATAGCGAAATTGGTCAAGTCACTAAATACTCAGATATGGAATCTTATGCTGGCAATTTCTCAAATACCTATAAAAAAGGTACTAAGTATTATTCAATCAAGGGGATTAGCACAGAAGAAGCAATAGCTATTGAAGAAACTGCTGGTGGATATATAAAGGCATATAGAGAATCGGAATATGAAGTAAGAAGTGCTTTTGATGGTTTTTTTGATGGACAACAGGGGAGTATTAAAATTTCTGTTTTATCAGTATTTGGTGTTATAGCAGTTATTTTAATTTATAAAATTATAAAGAATAAGCGTGTAAAAAGGTAAGTATTTATTCAACTAAAGGGGTGCGACTGTTCAACAAGAACAATCGCTTCTTGCGCTAACGGGGCAGGTTAGTTTAGGAAAATATGGATAGATATTCCAAGTGTGAAGGGTTTTACTGATTATGCGTAGAATATACTCTTTATTGAGAAAAATACGGAGGGATGAGAGTGGATTTTGTTCATTTTAATAAGAGAAGCAAGGGTTTATTTTATGCATTCCTTGTGGTTTTAGTTTTGTGATTCATTAGTTTTATAATTGCTGATTCTATAAACTTTAAATACCAAATGGCTCGTGAAAACTTTGTAAATCAAATAAATGGTAAAGACCTTTCGAATAATGAAATTAAAAGAATCGAAAATTCTCTACAAACTATTAATGAAAAATTTCATACATTTGAAAGCATTGCGATATATGAAAAAAAGACGGGAATCAATAATTTTCAATATTATTTTGATTTAGATTTAAAAGATGCTGAATATTTGTTTCTATTAAATACAGTTAAAAAAGATAATTTGATAACTGAGGGATTTCGTGTAGTAGAAGGATTAGAGGCTGGGGAATATTATGTCGTACATTATTATTATCCCGGTTGGTTTTTCTTAATCCCAATTGCTTTGTTTATTGTAAGTGGGGTGTTATTTTTAATTTGGCTTATTCCTCAAATTAAACAAGTTTACACGACTAGACTTTTTAAACCACAACTAAATTGATAAAGCAATAACATAGACTTCTTAAACCGAGTGTAATGCTTTTTTGTGTAGAGATTGTGAAAGAATGTTCTTAAGCTAACTGGGTGCATTACTGGAACAAAGGTAATGCATTTTTATTGTAGAATATGCTTTTACAAAAAAAATGATTTATCGGTGTTAGGCACCTTGTTGACAAACTAAACTTTTTTTATTATCCTTTAAAAAACGTTAATGAATTCAATAAAATTTCGTATAACTCCAATAATATGGTTTGGAGGTCTCTACCAGGAACCGAAATTCCTGATTACGAAGAAAGTACAAGATTTGTATTTTCTTCGTAGTCAGGAATTTTTTTTTCTGAATTCTAATCTAAAAATTTATTTCAGGAGGACAAAAATGAACTTTTTAGCATTGCCAAAAATTGAACTTCACTGTCATTTGGATGGAAGCCTTAGGATTGAAACTATTATCGATATTGCCCAGAAGGAAGGCATTCAGTTACCCTCTTTTGATAAGGATGAACTGCAAAAGGAACTGACTGCTCCGTTAGAATGTGAATCCCTTGATGAGTATTTAAAAAGATTTTCTCTTCCTAATTTGGTCATGCAGTCCAAGGAGAACTTAAGAAGAATTACTTTTGAGCTATTTGAGAATGCAACAAGGGAAAATGTGAAATATTTGGAAGTCAGATTTGCCCCGTTACTTCACACATTAAAAGGTCTTGGTGTTGAAGAAGTTATTCAATCTGTTATAGAGGGGATGAGGGAAGCTGAAATCTGTTACGAAATAAAAGGAAATATAATTTTATCTTGCATGAGGACGATGTCTGTAGAAAGCGCATTTGAGGTGGTTGAAAAGGGGAAAAAGTTCCTTGGAAAAGGTGTAGTGGCAATTGACCTATGTGCATCAGAAGAAGAAGGTTTTTGTGAAAGATTCGTAGATCCAATCGCATTAGCCAAAGAATATGGCTACAGAGTCACTATTCATGCCGGTGAAACGGGTATTGGTAACAACGTTCTAGAAGCTGTTGAACTGTTGGGTGCTGAAAGAGTAGGACATGGTGTATTTATTAAAGAATGTGCTGAGGCTTATAAGATCGTGAAAGAAAGACAGGTAGTGCTTGAAATGTGTCCAACAAGTAATGTTCAAACGAAAGCTGTTCATCATTATTCTGAACATCCGATTTATAAGTTTCATAAAGATGGAGTAAAAGTGACAATTAATACGGATAACAGGACAGTATCTGATACTACAATGGCAAAAGAAATCCATCTAGTTAACAAAGAATTTAATCTAAGCGAAGAAGATTACCGGCAAATTTATTTAAATAGTGTAGAAGCATCCTTTGCCGACCAAGAAACTAAAGAATGGTGCTTGGCAAAATATTAAATGAAAATTAGACTTAGTGACAAAAACAAACCCCGAACTCGAACATATCTTTTAACTACCATAAAAAATAAACTTTTGTAATGTATCAGATTGTGAAGAAATGTACTTAAAGTAACAGGGTGCAAGAGTTAAAGAGGGATTGCTGCGGCGGTCTCTTTTCTTGTTGTGCTAACGAAGCAGGTTTGTTGAAGAAGGATATTTTCTGTTTTAAGCGAATTAGAATTACAAACAAACCTAAACGAATACAGATAATGAAATAACAGGAACATAGGAGGTATGAGATATGAAGATCAATAGAATAGATCATGTGAGTATAAACGTAAATGATCTTTCAGAAGCTAAAGCGTTTTTTCTTGATTTAGGACTTGAAGTGCAAGCGGAATGGGAATTGGATGGAGAACAGTTGGACAGAATAGTTGGCCTTAATGATGTTAAAACGGCATGTGTAGGATTGGGGATGCCAGATGGTCAGGCATGGATAGAGCTAGTAAAATTTTATACGCCGTCAGATGAAAAAGATATTCAGCAACCTTTTGCAAATACGCTGGGTATCCGACATATTTGCTTTGCTGTTGAAGATATTGAAGCTATTGTTGCAAAATTGAAAAAGAAGGGCACAGAAGTCTTTAGTGAGATACAGCAATATGAAGAAAGTTATAAGTTATGCTACGTTCGTGGTCCAGAGGGAATTATTTTAGAGTTGGCGGAGAAAATCAGATAAATAGTGAATGGGACATTAAATGATTTAGATCTCCAACTTTAAAGATTTCTTCTTAAACTATCGGGTGCAAGAGTTGAAGATCAAGCGGCTAATTTTGGCTGCTTCTATTATTGAACTTAGAAGCAGCGAAAGAAGAAAGAGGAAAATCCATCTCTTTTTTGTGTCGCACTAGACAGATATTGTGAAGGAGCAAAATATAGTCTCAAAAAATAACCAAGGTCCCTTTAGGGTACTCTGGTAATGGTTGAAATAAAAGGATTAGTGATCTAGAAAAAATAAATTATTTATTTAAACGCATAATTAAATAAGCCGAAATATAAAGGTCCAATTAAGAAAATTAATGTAATTGCGATATTTTATTGGGAAATTAATTTACAAAAACTCAATGGTAAACAAGACAGGTAGTTACTACGGAAGTTCCTTCTTGTGCTAACGGGGTGCAAAAGTTAAACAAGGTGGTCATTGAAAATGATTGCCTTATTCTTTTTAGAGGAGATAAATAGATGGACAAAACAGTTACTTTTTCATTTAGTAGTACAATATATGAAGGTATAGAGGCGACAGAGACATTCACCTTTGTAAAATTTAGGTATTAACGAGGACATGGACGATGAAGCACTAAAAACAATTGATGAAGTTTTTCAAGCTTGGGTTTGGGATAAACTTAATATTTCTTTTAGTGTTGTTATAAACAAGGACAAACGCAGATAGTATAGATTATGTTCTGTAACAAAAGAGAAACAGCTTATTGCATTAACGAGGTGCTTTAACACAATAAGGAATAAAATTAAATAGCCTACAATATGCAAGATTTTATGCACTTCTTGTATATTTAGGCTGATTTTGTATTTATAAAACATACTGCAAACATTTTTTGATTGCGAAATACAATGCAATTTATGATTACATTTTAAAAATAGATGATAAGATGTATAATCTTAAAGAAAAGAATATGAGTATGGTGGAGTTCCTCTTCAGCTAATAGTATTAACAGAGCAAGAATAATTATTAGGTAATGTTACAGAAAAAATAGAATCGTGAATCAAGGGTTTTGTTGCGAACAAAATCCTTTTTTTATATGATACAGGTAGTTTGAGAAGCTCTTAACTTACAGTAATTACCTCAATGCAAGGATATCCTCACTAACTATATCTTTGAAATAAAAAGTTTGTCCCTTCTAGGGATTTTCTTTACCCCAAAGAATTACAAGGTTACCTTTATTTAGTTTTCCCCCTAATTTTTTTTTAAAAAGGTGAAATGATTTGCAAGTTATTCTCGTTATACTTGTTGAAAGAAATAATGAGTCAATCAATCTCAGTAGGAGGTTTTTATGAAATGGAAGAAGAAAGTCAGTGGATAGAAGAAGTGCTGTCAGGCAATAAACAAGCCTACGCACAAATAATTAATAAATATAAAAATCCATTATATGCAACGATTTTGAGAATGACAGGAAACCAGCAGGATGCAGCTGATTTGGTTCAGGAAGCCTTTATCAAAATTTATCACCAGCTTGGAAAGTTCGATGGAAAAGGTTCCTTTTCCAGTTGGATTTATCGAGTTGCCATCAATCACTGTATGGATGAATTCAGAAAGAAACGTTATAAAATGGAACGGGTTGAAATAAAGGAAAAAGATATCATGGATTCCCATCATCCCGAAGTGATCTTCTTAAAGAATGAGAAAAATAGACAATTAGAAAAACTAATTGCGGGTCTTCCAGAAGAGGAGCGAATGATTCTTCTTCTGAGATATGTAAATGAGCTAAGCTATAACGAAATCGGCGGACTAATGAGTCTCCCCTTATCCACTGTGCGGAATAAGCTTCATCGTGCCAAGAAAAGGTTAAGAGAAACAATCAAAGGGGAAAAAGGAGGGTATTTTCATGAAATGTGCAACCAGCGATAAACTGGAACAATGGTTTGATGGACTTGTCCAAGATGATGAATATAAATCCATTCAAACTCATTTAAAAACTTGCCAAGAATGCCAACAAATAATCGAGTTGTATTCAAATGAAAAACAATTTATAAAAGAAACCCTAGGTACACCGACATTACCTGACGATTTCGCAAACCATGTTCTAAGTGAACTTGAGCCTTATGCACCGAAGCAAAAGAGAAAAAAATGGAAACGTATGTTGCTTCCAGCTGCCGCTGCTGTACTAGCTATGGGATTAACAACCACTCTACATCCTAGCTTTGCAGAGTGGATTGGTGGATTTTTCTCAACGGACCAAGTGGATGAAGGATTAAGAATGGCTTCTGAATCAGGACTTACGAAACGAATCAATCAAGAAGTAACTGACCAGGGAATAACGTTTAAAGTTGAAGATGTGTTAGCGGATTCTTCAAGGGTAGCATTGTCTTATCAAATTTTGAATCATAACGGTAAAATACTGGATTCCTTTTTAGAAATGAGCGATTCATATAATGTCATAACAGCTTATGATCAAGATGGAAATAAAATTGACAGACTCGGAATTAGTTGGACGGATGGTGCAGATTACGGATTAATTGAATTTTCCATACGCGGGCTAGAATCCATCGAAGCTCTTAAGATAAAGTTTGAATTGGTTGAATTAAATGGAACAACGGGAAAATGGAATTTAGAAATCCCTATTGATTTAAAAGAGATTAAGAAAATGACAACGAAGCTCGTATTAGATGATCAAAAAACGAGTGAAAATGGGGTAGGCATTCACTTAAAGGAAGTTCAATTTGCTCCTTCCTCGAACGAAATTTTATATGACACTTATTTCACGACTGAAGAACAAGCTAAAGTTGAGGCTCAAATTCAAACGCTTGAAGACTCCTTTGGAAAGGAAAACGTTCATACGTTTACAGGCTATGGTACAGCTATCCAATATCATATTGAAAATAAAGAGGGAGATACCCTGTATCATCATAATACCTTCCAAGATCAAGGACATCCAAGTGATCGTGGGCTTCTACAAGGAATGGGGCAAGATACGGAGAAGCTTGGTTATATCGAATGGAATGAATCATTTGTCCCTCAAAGAAAAGAGGAACAGCTTACTTTTGTTTTAGATGGAGTGATGAAAACAGTACCTTCTGATTTTTCGATTAAAATAAAGCCTAAGGAATTAAAAAAGGATCCTCTTTCATTTGAATATGAAGGGAATTTTATCACGATAAAAAAAGTGCATAAGCAGAATAAATTTTCGCTACGTAAGGCGTTCCTCCCAATTAAAATGGAGCAGGTTGTAAAAATTGAAATGGAAGGCGGAAAGGAAGTCCCATCTACTGATCTAGGAGCTTGGGTATTAGTCGATGAAAAGGGAGAGACTTATGAAACGTTACACAGCGGAGCTATTCTTGATGAGAAAGATGAAAATGGTCGTTTTAAAACAAATACGACGCTTACCATATATGGGTTAAAAGAGGTACCTGAGGAATTCGCTCTACATTTATTATCAGTTACACGATATGAAGAAGTGGAAAAGGAATGGAAAGTTCCGTTATATAAAGAGTAATTATTTCTTTAAGGCTTGGGTTGCATACGCAGCCCTTTCTTATTCCACTACCAAAGCAAGTTGTTTAGGTAAATTGAAGAAGAAATTGTTAATAATTTAACACTTTTTACGAATAAGTAATTGTAATTAATAATATAGATTATATTTATTTACAACTCCGTAGCGATATAAAAAAAGATTAACCAATTCTTTTAGACATTACTGCTGCTAGACATTTGCAGGCAAATGAAACCGTTCAAGATGGTGTAAGTGAAATAAAAAAAATTGGAATTGATGTTCCTTTTGAAGATTTAGTACCATTAGGAGTAATTGATTATTGTGTAATTAAAGAGTATTTTATTGATAAGGAATTAGCAAACGTGTTTTTATATAAGTTTTGAGAATATATTAGATGACTTTACACTTCAAGCAGAAGTAGCTTCAGGTTTTGTGAGAGTCGAATTTAACGACTTTACAGAACTTTGGTTAGGTGAAAGAGAAACAATTGAAATCAAGAGATTTGAAATAAATAAAGATGGTAATAAGTCCATAATTGAAGAATAAGTGGGAAGGGATAAATTCGTACCACATCAAATTTCATTTTATAAAGCAATTATCCAAAAAATAAAAGAACAATTTAAATAGAAGAAACCTTCTTCAAGTAACGGGTGCGTTAGAAAAAAATATAAAAGGTGAGCTAATAGTGAATATACAAGTCAAACTTAAAGATATAATTGAGGAAATGGAAATACAGTTTGAAGAATCATGTTCATTGCTAAATATTAAAACGGGGGAAATAGTGTTAGTGGCATCGGAGGACTTAAGAGCTGCGGAAGACGAAAAACCATTTGATCATTTACCTGAATGGGAACAAGAAAATAGAATCATTGCAATCGATGTGGTTGAAAACTTTGAAAATTATATAGAGTTACCTACTAAATATGAAGTGAATGATTATGAAATAATGGAAAACTTTTGCTTAGCAGTCAGTGATCAACGGAAGCGGGAATCCTTATTAAGGGCAATTAGGGGTAAGGGTGCCTTTAGAAGGTTTAAGGACAAATTAATTGATTTTGAAATGGAAGAACAATGGTATTCATACCGTGACGATTGTTTTAAACAAATTGCGATTGAATGGTGTAAGGAAAATAAAATAAACTATATTGAATAGGTATGGCAAGGGTGATTACTGAACTATGGTAATCACCTTTTCTTATAAAAGTAAAGTGGCAGAATAGTTGAAGAAGGTATTAGCATTTAATAAAGAACTATAAAAGTATATATAAATATTTTGGGGGAAGTTCAATTGAGTAGACTTGATTTAATTCGTAAAGAAGAAAAGAAATATCACGATTTTTGTTATGAGAACTACAAATTATTTGAAGAAGGTTCTTGGTTATGCAAACCAGTTAAAACAGTAATGGATTTACTTCTTTTATTTAATAATAAAGAAAATATTCGGGTATTAGATTTAGGTTCAGGAGTAGGGAGAAATAGTATTCCAATTGCACAAGAAATAAAAAATAAAAATGGAAAAGTTATTTGTATAGATTTATTAGATTCAGCATTAGATAAATTGAAACTATATAGCGAAGAGTATGGAGTAGAAGAAGTAATCGAAACAAAAAAAGCAGATATAGGTAATTACGAGATTACTAATAATAAATTTGATTTCATTGTTGCCGTATCAACTTTGGAACACGTTGAATCAGAAGATATTTTTGAAAGTGTAATTAGGCAAATGGCATTAGGAACAAAAAATGAGGGAATAAACTGTATTATTGTTAATTCAGAAGTGGAAGAAATTGATATAGAATCCAACAGAAATTTAGATGTTATGATGGAGATAAATATTACGACAGTAAATATGATAAGTAAATTAAATAAAATATACGATGGTTGGGAAGTGCTAAACCAACTGGTTAAGCCGTTAGAATATAAAATTGTTCGTGATAAAAGAGAAGTATTATTAAAAACTAATGTTATCACTTATGTTGTAAGAAATAATTGTATTTAACTATTGGGTGCTGCGGCAGCCTTTTTCTTTTTGGTTCTTAAACTAAAGGGGAAGGTTAGTTGAATAAGGGGTGTGTTATAATATTAAAAGTTATTTTTTAATGAGGTGAAAGAAATGGTTAGAAGGAGAGAGATTGCCTCCTAAAAATGATGTTGTTTTAAATTTTTTAGGAGGCTATCTTAATTTAGGAGATGAATTAATTATGAAACAAAACAAGTATGATGATGAGAAATTTTTTTCTGCGTATAAAAAAATGCCACGTTCAGTAAAAGGACTTGAAGGTGCAGGAGAATGGCACCAATTAAAAGCATTAATACCAGATTTGCGAAATAAGAGTGTACTTGATTTGGGATGCGGTTTCGGTTGGCATTGCCGGTACGCTCGTGAGCAACAAGCAAGTTCAGTCATAGGTGTAGATATATCCGAAAAAATGATTCAAAAAGCTCGTGAAATGACGGATGATCCTTTGATTTCATACATTAAAATGCCAATTGAAGACATCAATTTTTCGGGCTCTCAATTTGATCTTGTCCTCAGTTCATTAGCTTTTCACTATATAAAGTCCTTTAAAACAATCGGTAAAAAGGTCTATGATTGTCTGAAGCCTGGAGGTTCATTTGTTTTTTCAGTTGAACATCCGATTTTCACATCTCGAAACGAACAAGATTGGTATTATGATGATAAAGGGAGTCGTCTGCATTGGGCAGTTGACAATTACCAAACGGAAGGATTGCGTGAAACAACATTCCTAACTGAAAACGTTATTAAATATCATCGTACTTTTTCAACCTATATAAATAACTTAATTGATGCTGGTTTTATTATAAAGGCAATCAAGGAACCTATTCCTTCTGAAGAAATGTTAAATAGTATTCCTGAAATGAAAGATGAACTCCGAAGACCTATGTTCTTAATAATCTTAGCAGAAAAGTAAATGGTGATAACCACTTTAATTGTACGTTCCTACAAAAGTAGGGACGTTTTTCTTATTAAACTAACGGGGACAAGAGTTAAAGATGGAGATCGCTGCAGCGATCTTTTTGCTTGTTGTACTAACGGAGCAGGTTTGTTTAATAAGCCTAAACAAAACAATATAAAATAAATGGATAATTTATTACAGGAGGAAGTGTATTTTTTTGCTATATGTCTAGAATTTGAACTAATAGAAGTAATAGGGCTTTAGCGAAGTACAGATTTGGCAATTGTTTACGGGAATTAGATGGAGTAATTGAACTTGATTTACCTAAGTTAATAAGTGGAGAGACTCCAAAAGATACTCCCATAAATGAAGTTGTAAAACTTATAAATAATAACCAAACTCAGCAAAATGCGTATAGGGTGTTCCACAAAATATATAAATATTATCTTGAATATAATGACTATCCTCTAAAAGGCGGATATTATGCATAAATTGACTAACTACTGTTTTGCACTAAAGGGTGCGCTGCTTCAATAAACGAAGGATCGCATTTTCTTTTTCAAGTAATCGGGTGAGTATAGTTAAAGAAGGAGTACAGAAGCAATGAATTATTTTTGGTTAGAATTACCTCAATGAAAGGATGATAAAAAAATCGTGTATAATCAAAACGAGGGTGTTGAAAATGGGAAAAATAAAAGTAATTAAAGGCGATATTACCAAACAAACCGTTGATGCCGTTGTCAATGCCGCAAATAAGCCTGCTTGGTGGCGGAGGCGTGGATGGTGCCATTCATCGTGCGGCAGGAAAGGATTTATACGATGAATGCGTTGCAATAAGAAACAAACAAGGTGGGTGTCAAACAGGAGAAGCTGTAATTACAACGGGCGGGAACTTGCCTGTAAAATATGTAATTCATACCGTTGGTCCCGTATGGAACGGCGGAGATAAAAACGAAGAAGAGCTATTGAGGAGTTGTTATTTAAATTCGCTTGATTTGGCACGTACAAACGGAATTGAAACCATCGCCTTTCCAAACATCAGCACTGGCATTTTTGGATACCCGAAAATACCAGCGGCTCAAATTGCAGTAAAATTAGTAAACGAATACCTTAAAAACAACGAAGGAATCAAGGAAGTTGTTTTTGTATGTTTTGATGAGGAAAATTATCAAAATTATCAAAAGTTTATTGGAAATTAAAAATTTTTTTTAGCTTTTAATCTTGTGAATAAATTCACTTACACTAACGGGTGCTTATCTACAGTATGTTTTCCCCCGTATTCAACGTAAGTAAAGATACCAAAAATGCCAGCTTTCAAACTTTGTAGATGCATTTTTTAGTAAGTAGTTATAAATAAAGACCTTCGGTTGAGATACTTCAATATAGAGGTATCATTTTTTTTGCAACTTATTGGCAGATCCTTTTCCTATTAAATATTCAGCATTTTGGCAAGTTGCAGAATTAATATGCCGAATGACTGTTTTATATTTGTTTAAAAATAAGTAATCGTTGGACAGGGTTGTAATTCTTATAAAAAATAAATTCAATTTTTTTAAATCCTTTTACCGTAAAATCTCGTTAGCTTATCGGAGGTGAGGTTATGACAGATACTGAATTGATTGCTGATATTAAGAGGGACAGTCGCTCGGCCCAGGAGTTATTGGTACGGCGGCACTATAAATTAGTGTACACCTTTCTTTATCGGCTGACGGGAGATAAGGAAATGGCAATGGATCTAACGCAAGAGACTTTTATCAAAATACTGAACAATATTTCAAAATATAAGCCATCCTCCAATTTTAAAAGCTGGCTTTTAACGGTAGCGAGCAACCTTGCTAAGGATTATCTGAAAAGCAAGGCCCATAAAGAAAGCCAGAATACATATGAGCTCTTTGAAAATGATATGCGAACAGAGAAGAGTGTTTCGTTCATTTTTGAAAAAAATGAAAAGAGGAAAGAGATTAAGATGGCTCTTGAAGGGCTTCCAGATTTCCAGCGGGAGGCGATCCTTCTCAAATATTACAATGATATGAAAATATCCGAAATTGCCTTGATCACAAATGCAAGTGTGCCGCCGGTTAAATCCAGGCTGAGGCAGGGGCTTGATAAGCTCAAATCTTATTTTCAAAGGGGTGAAATAGATGAGCGGAACTCAAATGGATAGGAAAATTGAAGACTATCTTGATTCTTATAGTGTCGATTTTCCTAATGCAGATGAGATGGAATCCTCCATAGAATATATAATGGCACAAGTTGGCCCAGTGGAAAACAGAGTAGGAACTGTTCAAGGACGGGCAAAAGCATTAGTTTCAAACAGTATAGTAGAACTTCAAAACTTTGGGTGGATGTTCTGGAACCTAAACAGCATTTTCCTTGTGCTGGGAATCATAAGCCTAGTCCGGTTGGACACCAATCCATATTTGACAGCTTTTTTTCTCGCTCCTCTACCATTTATTGTGGGGCTGTTTGAAATAATGAAGAGCAAGGAGGAGGGGCTGATTGAGCTTGAGATGACCTTCCAGTACAATACCCAGCAGGTATTGACATCACGGCTGCTTGTTGTCGGGTTTTATAATTTATTAATCAACTTCTTGGTATCAGCGGTGTGTATAGTAGTTAATCCAGAAGTTGTGTTCATAAAACTGTTTTTTTCTTGGACAGTTCCTTACGTTTTTGTGTCTGGTCTCGCCTTTCTTTTTGCATTGCAAACAAGAGGTACTGTGGTAAGTGGTATTCTGTTGGCTATATGGTTTGCCCTCTGCTATGGAGCATTTCAAATCCCTCATATAAGGGATGCATTACTAAAAATTGAAATTTTGCCGGCATTAGGAACTCTTTTGCTAGGAGTTCTGCTCTGGATAATACACTTTATTAAAATTAAAAAAGTCGGAAGATTGATGAGGCTATTATGAAACTTAAGATAGAGAATGTATCAAAGGTGTTTAAGGACAAACGAGCAGTAGATGGTGTAAATATTGAGCTGACAAATGGTGTATACGGATTCCTTGGGGCAAACGGCTCAGGAAAAACCACCCTTATGCGGATGTTGGCAACGGTATTACGGCCAACTTCGGGAAGCATTAGTTTTAATGGGGAAGATATCTGGAAAATGGATGACCGTTATCGCAATATTTTAGGCTATCTTCCTCAGCATATAGGGTATTATAAACATTTTTCGGTGGAGAAGTTCCTTTCGTATATTGCTAGTTTAAAAGGATTGAATAAAAATAAAGCAAATGAGAGAGTCGAAGAACTTCTCCAAACAGTAAACATTATTGATAAACGCAAAGTAAAAATGGGAAAACTGTCTGGTGGGATGAAGCAAAGGGTCGGAATTGCCCAAGCTTTGCTTAATAATCCTAAAATCCTGATTGTAGACGAGCCGACAGCCGGACTGGATCCAAAAGAAAGAATACGTTTTCGGAACCTGCTTGGGGAAATTTCTAAGGATCGGATTGTCCTTTTATCAACTCATATCGTTTCCGATATTGAATTTATTGCAAAGGAAATTCTCATTATGAAGGACGGAAAGTTGATCGAAAAAGATACACCTCAGAATTTAATGGAACGAATCCAGAAAAAGGTATGGAGTGTCCAGGCCGAGGAAACAGATATCCCTTATTACCAGGGTTCCTATAAAGTTGGCAATATTTCTAGAGGAACGGAAGGAATACAACTGAGGATTATTTCGGAGGAAAAACCTTCGGTTAGAGCAGTAAATGTGTCTGTTAATCTTGAAGATTTATACCTTTATTATTTTGATGAGGAGGTAGGGGCGTGAACATACTTAAGTGGGAACTAACCAAAGTATTCGAGCAAAAAAGCATTTATGTAATAGCAATCATCCTCTTTGGGCTGTTTACGTTCAGTAAATTTTCTAATACGTTCGAAACTGAATTTACCCAAAAAGCATACAAGAAATGGGAAGGGCCGCTTACTGAGGAAAAGATTGCAAAGGCAGAAAAGCTAAATGCTGAGTTAAATGAATATTTTTTTTCAAAAGAGCAAGCACCTGACGAATGGAAAAGTGCCCAAGCAGGATTGTTTGAAAACATTGCTTATGGTAAAAATATCGAAAATACGATTTTAGAAAGAGATAAAGAGTTAGAAAAACTAATTAATGACGCTAAGAGTAAGAATGATGAATCTTTGACAAGGATGCTCCAAATTCAGAGAGAAATGTATAATGAAATTAAAATAAATAAAATTTCTTATTTTCAAGGTCCAAATGAGACAGTCGATTTTGTAAATGTTTATGGTCTTATTTTAACAGGTGTTTTTCTTCTTGTAGGGTTGGCAGGAATCTATTCAAATGAACATTCTTCAGGGGTTGAAAATTTTATCCTTAGTACGAGGAATGGCAGAACGAAGACGATGATGGCAAAACTGTCTGCCTCATCCATTTTCGCGACAGTGACCGTTTTATTAGGGGAAGCATTCAATCTCATTACGCACACAATCATTTACGGTACGAAGGGTTGGGACCTTCCTATCCAGTATTCGTTCAAATATTACTTTTCTCCATATAGCTTGACTTTTATGGAATATCATCTTATTCAAATTGCTTTACATCTGCTTGGAGCCATTGCGTTTGCAGGTGTGATTGTAATAATTTCAATCCTATCAAATTCAACAGTTATCTCCTTCTTTGTTTCTGGGTTTCTATTTGGAATTCCTATACTCATAGACAGCATAATGGATATGCCGCAGCAATGGATCAAAGATGTAATGCGATACACCCTTACCAACATAATAAAAGTAGAAGAGTTGTTTATGGATTTTATTACTTTAAATGTATTCGGGTACACTGTTCTCGCACCATATCTAGGTATTGCTTTTTCTGTAGTAATTCTAGTACTATCTGTTATCCTCGCGAAGTTTTTAATTGTAAAAAAACAAATAGAATAAATATCTAAAGGCTAGGCAATTAAAAAAAGTAGTAGAGATTCGTGAAGAAATTAAGCTTAGTTTAGTTCAGTCAGAGTAACTCATATCGCGGTTTTTTTTTATGGATATTCCTACTGAATTAGTTGTTAAAAGTAACGGATGATTCTTGAATCGAATATTTTTTTCTCATTTCAAGATTTATGGAAAATAAATTGATTAGGAACGAAATCCAACGATATTTAATGATATGAATAATAGATGTATTTTCTAGCACTCAATTACGTTTTTTTATTTTCCATAATTTTCTAAATTTCCATTTCCTATTTTTCCAAATTACGGTATATTAATAATAAAGTGATATATTTGAAGTTGGGAGTCTAGCAATGAGTGAACAGCTGAGTGATTCGTCTTATCTTTCCCACTCCAAAGAACAAATTGAAAAAACAATAGAGGAAATTATTGCTGCCTATGATGAAAATCTAAGATATTCTGCTTTTAGGTTTGTTCGGGACTGGGAGTTAGTCAATGATATTTTGCAAGAGGTCTATTTAAAAGTTTTTAAAAATATAAATATTTTAATGAATAGTTCAGCAATAAAATCTTGGTTATATTCGATTACTGCTAATCAGTGTAAGGATTATTTACGAACAAAATATTGTAGAACGACTATCTTGACAGATGATTTTGAAGTCTTAACGCAAAAGAGTAACTTAGTTGAGATTGAAGTCCTTGAAAAATTGGACAAACTTTACCTTCAAAAGATTAATACTTCGTTACCAAAACATTATAAGGACCCTTTAATACTAAAATATTATTATCATTATAACTATATGGAGATAAGTGAAAAACTTAATATAAGTATTCAATGCTTAAAAACTCGTATTCATAGAGCAAAAAAAATGGTTAAGGAGAAATATTATTTTCAGATAAACTCTAGGGCTTGATTGTTTTTTACTTTATTTTAAACTTTATATATGGAGTCACTAGTGGTGTAGGTGAACACATAAAAACAGCAGCTTTTCTTCTTCAACTAACGGTGCAGGTTAGTTTAAGAAGGATTGACGCTCATTTTGTTGAATTTGGTATATTAACGAAGCAGGGTAAGTAAATAGGTATTGAGGTGTAAAATAGTATGTCAAATATAGCAATAAAATTAATAAGTTCAGACAATTGGAGAGAAGCACTTGAACTATCCGTACACGATGAACAACAGAAATTTGTTGCATCTGTTAGTCCTCCCGTCGCTATTGCTCTTGCTAAAGCGTATATAAGACCAGGTGGAAAAATGGTAGAGCCATATGGGATTTACAGTCAAAATAAGATGGTAGGCTTTTTCAATCTGCATTATACACCAGGTAGTAGAGATGATTACTGGCTGTTTCATTTTTTCATAGATAAAAGATTTCAAAGAAACCGATTGGGCTCAAAAGCATTAAATGAATTAATCAGACATATTAAAAATAACAATCCTTCTTGTAATCGTCTGAATTTAACGGTTCATCCTAAAAATGAATCAGGGAGATTATTTTATTTGAAATTTGGTTTTTCAGAAGATAATATAATGACCTTTGATGAACCTACTTTTTCCATATTTATATAGCCATCCTTTAGAGAACACATTTTATATTCATATTGAACTAACGGGTAGCTATTGTTTAAGATGATAGGCTGTCATTTTTGGCGGTCTTTTTTCTTGTCACTAACGGGCAGTTATATGTAGTATGGTTTTCGACCGTATTTAATAAATAAAGATACAAAAACAACCTATTTTCTATATTTGTTTACTTATTTATATTTAGTTAGTAATTATAGTTTTGAACGTAAGCAACGATAGGACTTTACTTGGAGGAGTGGGTATGGTAGGCTGGCTTGCCTGATGAAACCTTATCTTCAGCCTTTCAAGACAAATCGTACCCACAGAGGCTCCAAGTCAAGTCCTTAAACGCCTTTTCTATGGTTACATGTAAACAATGATAAGTGGTGCACCAGATCAATGTTTTGTTGCTGATACTATATATAAGCTACCGTTTGTTTAACAAAGACAGAGATTTTTTACAAGTGATTAGTGGGAATATTAGGAAAATGTGTTAAAATAAGAAATAGAGAGATATATTTATTATTTATCTGAAAAGGGGAACAGGTTGTGAAGAAACCAATGTTGTGTTTAATTTTGGGACCTATTTTAATATTACTTAGCACCCCTTTAGCTTACACTTCAGTTAATGTGGTGTATCATAATAAAAACTTAACTGGTGAATTTGTTCCTATATTAAATGGATTTATACATTCATTTATGCTAATCGGTACATTAATATTTATTGCTGGACTGTTAAGGATAATGAGGAATCAGAAAACTGCTATGTGAAGAACTGTTATAAAATTAATCGATACGTTAATCCAGGAGGATTAATGCACCTTTTTGTTGATTTAATATTGAGCTAACGGTGCAGTTTAGTTTAATAAGAAATAAGGAGTAACTAACAATAAAATTTAAAAAAATGGTATTCTTAATAAGTGATTAATAGCATTAATTTAGGAAAAGAGTGAAAGTAGTGAGAATAGGTTTTTTTGATTCTGGAATAGGTGGAATGACTGTACTTCATCAAACATTGAGGTTTTTACCGAATGAAGATTACATATTTTATGCAGATACCTTACACATTCCATATGGTGAAAAACCAAAAGAAGAGGTAAGGGAATATATTTTTAATGCAGTTGACTTTATGGCTAATCAAGGAATCAAAGCATTAGTCATTGCTTGTACTACTGCAACCAGTATCGCAGTAGTATTGGAACTGCAAAAAACTTAAAACGAATTCTCGAAGCAAGGAATCAAATTAACAATGGAACAGGAGATATTTTATTTTT
The DNA here is from genome assembly GCF_044754045.1 of Neobacillus sp. NPDC093182. NCBI lineage: Bacteria > Bacillati > Bacillota > Bacilli > Caryophanales > Bacillaceae > Neobacillus > Neobacillus sp. NPDC093182. The sequence continues at coordinate 38,984 of NZ_JBIVOI010000023.1, read as the reverse complement.
TAAATCTGGTTATAAAGTTGAAGATAAAGAAACATTATCTAATTATAAAAAGTTGTTGGTAATGTTAGACAGGATAAGTTCTTTAACAACGGGTGCTTAAATCAAAAAGATAAGTCTGTTTCGACAGCTTATTCAGAATAAGTTTGTGAAATTTTGTACTTAAACAAACGGGTAGCGATTCTTCAATAATGGAGATCGCTTTTTTCCTTTTCAAGTAAAATGGCAGTTTAGTTGAAAAAGAGTGCAAGCAATTCTCTTTATTTCACATGTGACACAAATTGCGTAATAAAAAAACTACCTTGGAAAGGTAGTCTTAATGGATGGGGCGATAGACGTTGTTTAATAATTTCCACAATATAATATGAGCTTTGTCATTCAATGTGAAATTAATTTAGGTAAAATTACCTATTCTTTCTAAAAGCTATTATAGACGTTTTTAATGCAGCATAATTGCCAATAGCTGCATATCCATAAAACCAGCCCATAAATAGTCCAGCTGTTAGGCTGTGACGGTGACTAATAACAATGGAGAATATTAATCCAAATACTAATGCAATTGTTGGGATAAATTTCTTGGGAATGTGTATAAAGATTTTAATTATCTGGGTAAGAATCATCACTACTGGTACTGCTATCACAGCATCCCAAAAGTTTGTATGTATTGTTGGAAAATCCATTGCAGTCCTCTAAAGCTAATATGTACTTAGTGAAAAGTATTTAAACGATGGATTTATAAAAAATAATAAACTATGTCGTAGTTCGATGAAAGTAACTCAACATGAGGCACACATTCGCATATAAAAAAGCTAGGCAAGCCTAGCTCTAAAGGTAATTAATTATTCTTTTAGGTAAATATCTCGACATTTATTAACAATAAATTTGATGGTTATTCCAAGAATTATATAGTAAAAGAAAGAGTAATAATATTTCCATCTTATATAATAAACCAAATTTAAAGCCTTACTTATAGGTTCACCTATGAATGCAATTAGGACTGGCATAATTAATAAAGCTACCATATAATTTTTCCACTGTTCAAAAGTCTGGTATAGCAGCATGAAAGCAACTGCTACTATCGACATATCAAATGGCAGTGCACTAGGAGCTACTGGGAAAAACTTAAATGGGTAAGTCCAAAACTTTAGTTCAGAACCAATATCATTTAAAAAAATAGTAGGAATTATAGCTAAAGTACCAACTAGAATAATTTCTAACAATCTACGACGATTAACAAGCTTAGCCCAAATTATCCATGGAATCAACATAAAAGATAAGAGGACCCACCACAGGATAATAATTCATACTCTTTCCAATAGTTTATGAACTTTTGTACATTTTAATAATTTTCTTCAGCATATCTAATTGAAAATTTTACATTTTCATTCATGGCAATTTACCATTTGTAAAACCATTCTTCATGATAAAACTCACCTTTTTAGCAGTTTATATTAGTTTCAAGGAATCGTTATTTTCACTGAAAATGATAAAGTATTCCTTTCGTGGCAAGTGGTAGATGAAATAGCAGAAGCATCAGAAGAACATTACCAAACGCAAGTTATTCAAGAAATAAGGATTATGCAAAACCAAAAAAAGATTAATTAGTTAAGTCATCTTTCGATCCAAGGAGCACCAAAATCAATTACTTGGTGCCCCGGGAGGATAGTAATAAGGTGGAACTTTAATCCAGCCTCTTTTACGCATCGCGGTTTTAAGTTCCATTCCATATATCATTTTCTCGGCATGAAACCTTGCCCACATAAGACCGATATCATTTCGAACTGATTGAGTCATGTTAGTTGAACATAGCACTATATTGGAAGCAACCTTAATAGCAATAAAGTTTGCTATTTCATCATCTGTTACTTTTACACCTAAAGGGACGCTATTTGGCTCAGATTTAGGTTTTGATTGTGATATTGGTGATAAAGGGATTCCTTCATCGATCATAAATTTTTCGAGAATACCCTTTTGATGATTAGCTAATTTTTTTGACTCTTTTACTAAACTTATTAGTTCGTTATCAGTTGTTGTATTTAAAGCAGTTTCAAGTGCGGGTATTTCATCTGCTATTGCGGTGTAATATAGCCAACATCCCATTGCTTCACCTATGTGTGGACGAGGCTTTGGGTCAGTATCAATTGATGTTGTTCTTATGTAATCAATTATCGCTTCAAAAATGTTAGGCATTAAGATCAACCTCGATTTGATTAGAATTCAGTTACTACAAATAATTCCCATAAATAAATAATTCATGCATTGCTGCAAGTAACTTAATGTCACACTTCGATGATATTGTGAACTTAATATTGCTTGTTCAACTAAAGAAGCAGGTTACTTCAATAAGAATTATATTTTCAAAGTTAGCTGTAATCATCTAGTTTGTGGAATATAATGTAAATAATGGAGTGTTTTTTGCAAAGTTATAAACACTTATAACAGGGAGATGTGGGAGGAGATTTTATGACTTTTAAAAATTTGTTCAACTAACGGGTGTGTTGGTCCAGGAAGGATTAACGCCCTTTTTTGTTGAACTTTATTGAAGTAACTAAGCAGGTTAGTTGAAGATCCATATAGTCATATTATGGTAAAATATAAGTGTTATCTATGTTAAAAAGGAGGTGCAAAATGCTGTATATATCTTTAATAATTTGCTTCGTTGTTTCAATTCTTCTTTCTCTTATTGCAAAAAGGAGTGCAATGACTATCGAGGAAACGGATAAACCAGAAAACAAATTTCACAAAACGGTTATTCCAAGCCTTGGCGGACTAGCTATTATTATAAGTTTCATTGCTGGAATATCTATCGTAAGTCCCAATTTTACTTACACAATCCCAATTATAATCGGAGCAACTATTATCGCTATCACAGGTGTATTAGCTGAACGGTTCCAGTTAACTGTAAAGTGGAAGTTTATTGGTCAAACTATTGCTGCACTTGTTGTTATCGTGTGGGGTGGAGTTCAAGTTAGCTCTATTTATACTCTTCAAGGCGGTTACATTGAATTTGGTTATCTAACCATCCCGCTTACACTTGTATGGATTATTGGTATTACAAACGGAATTAATTTGAGTCCTTCCTTAGATGGTTTGGCGAAAGGTGTATCAACAATTGCTTTAATAACTATGACACTTATGGCGTATATAACAGGGGATTCCTTTGTTGCAAATACTGGAGGATTGCTTATTGCTTCTACATTAGGGTTTCTATTAGTTAGCTCTTACTCTCCAAAAATTTTGATAGGTGATAAAACATCCTTTTTTTTAGGATTTATGATTGCTGTTCTGAGCATATCTGGGTTTAATAACGTTATGATGATTTATATTCCAGCATATATTTTAGGAGTTCCAATTGTTTTGCATTATTATTTGCTTGGTAAAGGATTTACATTTAAACAGACTGTTTCAATCTGTTGTTCAATTGCTGCTATATTTAGCTTAGGAGCTTTTATATTCTCCACATCTATAATGTGGGGAGCTATTATCATCTTGACAGTTATTTTTGTTTCCAGTCAGTTCCTTTCAAAATATCGTTTTATTTAGGGGAAAAATTCTCAACTAACAGGTGTGATTCTTCAAGATGAAGGTCCCCTTTTTATACATAAGTTAGATTGTGAAAAATTGTACTTAAACTATCGAGGTGCAAGAGTTAAAGATGGAGATCGCTGCGGCGATCTTTTTGCTTGTTGTACTAACGTGGCAGTTTAGTTGAACAAGCTACATAAAAAAATATAATATTAAAATTGAACTACAAAAAATACAATTAAGAAATAAGAACGGAGGTTAGGGCTTTTGAGATATAATTGTCCCTGTCGTGGTTTTAAAACATTAGATGAGCCTTTCAGTTATGATATATGTGAAGTTTGTTATTGGGGGGGAGTACCAGCGAAGCTGACACCACCCGTAATAAGGAAATGTCAAGGTTATAATAAGTTGTTAAAAGTTAAGTGCTTCCAAAACGCATACCCCCGTCCTGTTTTGGATGGGGGTAAAATAAAGTTTTATTAAACAATGGCGCCCTTTAATGGAGTAACTAAGTAGATTCTCTTCTAAAACCTAATCAGCCCTTTAAAAATGAAAGCAGTGCTTCATTAAATTCTTTGGCATGTGTTGCATTGAACCCATGTGGACCACCCTTTATTAAAGCTAACTTAGAATTAGGAATTGTTTCATGTGTTCGCTTCCCACTATATTCAAATGGAACAATTGCATCTGAATCACCATGAATAACAAGGGTAGGTATATTAAATTTGGCTAAATCCCCTCTGAAATCCGTTTTACTGAAAGCAGCGATACAATCTAGTGTCCCTTTAGGTGATGCACCTGCTGCAATATCCCTATTGTAAAGTCGGAAAGGTTCACTAACTAAGTCAGTTCGATCTCCAGCAGCAAAAAATCCTCTCGTAAACTCATCAAGAAATGCTAGGCGATCTTTTTTTACACCATTTTCAAATTCTTGAATTGCTGCATCATCTAATACTCCCTCAGAATGAACTGCTGACTTGTAAAGAAATGGTGGTACAGCTCCTGCAAATACAGCCTTCTCTACTCTATTTGTTCCGTAGGTTCCGATATACCGAGCTACTTCTCCACCTCCCATTGAAAATCCGACCAGCGTCACATTTTGGAGATCTAAATGTTCTAGTAGCAGATGTAAATCAGTAGCAAATGTATCATAATCGTAACCGTTCCATGGCTGAGAAGATTTCCCGAATCCTCGACGGTCATAAGTAATAACTCTGTATCCAGCCTCAACGAGAGCAGGAACTTGGTATTCCCAAGATCGACCACTCAAAGGCCAACCGTGAATTAATACAACTGGCTTCCCTGTACCATGATCCTCATAATATAGTTCTATAGGTGTTTGATTTTCTGTTCCTACAGTAATTTTTGCCATTTTTCTACCTCCAAAAGATATTTTTAAGTAGTCACCTTCGACTACTTTCCCTATTAAAAGGGGAGAAAATTCTAAACAAAATAGATTTTGCAAAATTAAATTTTGTAAAATAAAATTGTTCACAATCTCATATTACGTTTAAATAAATCAGTTGTCAACAATTATATTTTGTAAAATTAAATTGTTTAATCATATTTTAATTTGGTACAATACAAATAAAGTTTTAATAAAAATTAAATGAGGTGCGAACATTGAATAATAACAAAGAGATTAAATTAGAAGACCAGCTTTGCTTTTCCCTATATGCTTGCTCTCGAGCAATACTTCGACTTTATCGTCCTTATTTGGATGAACTGAATCTTACGTATCCCCAATATTTAGTTTTGTTAGTACTGTGGGAGAAACAGCAAAGCTCAATTAAAGAACTCGGTGAACTACTTGAACTTGACTCAGGAACACTAACACCCATGTTAAAACGAATGGAAACTGCTCAACTTATTGAAAGAAAACGTGATAAGGAAGATGAGCGAATCGTACTTGTGAGCATTACTGAAAAAGGGGCTTCTATTAGAGAAAAAGCTATGTGTATTCCTCAATCTCTATTAAACACTTCCGGTATGTCAATGGAAGAGATCCAAGAATTAAATAAGGCGATTAAACACTTATCAGCTCAAGTAGATTCTGCCTTATAGGGATAGAACCACATGCCCAACAAGCTAAGGAAAATCATTACCCCCAAAACCAAAAAAACGCTATTCTTTCTGTAATATCATGGAAAGGATGGTGTTTTTATGTGTAGAGAGGTTTTAAATGACAATCGAAGAAAGGCAATCAGAAATAGAGAACCCTTTACATTTCTAATTTTCTTCCTTATTGCAGGTAGTGACAGCTTCGCTGGTACTACCCCAAACAAGAATGACTGCCACGGTATCTGAAAAGGTTATTGACCAAATGAAACAATTAGTTCCACTTGGTCGCCTAGGGGCACCACAGGATATTGCTAACGTCTATTTATTTTTAGCTTCTGATGAAGCGAAGTATATAAATGGTATCACCTTGCATGTGGATGGCGGAATTAGGATGTAACATTTAAAAAAGTAGGCACTGACCTTAGGCCTCAGGCTACTTATATGATTTTTTAGATAAAATTAAAAAAAGGGTCACTCGAAAGTCAATTATCCTGTCTTTTGCGTCAGCCCTTTTCTATTTTTGTATGAAAAGTCTTTTACATGAGGGGAATTTTTTCTACGACTAGCTATACATTTTTTCATTCTGTGACATAATGGTACTTGAAACAAGGAGTGATGGAACTTGCAAAAAATAATGATTGTTGAGGATGATCCTAAAATTGCAGAACATTTGAAAATGCATATTGAAAAATATGGCTATGGTGTGACCTGTGTGAATGACTTTGAACATGTAATGAGAGAATTTTATGATATAAATCCAGATTTAGTTCTTTTAGATATTAATTTGCCCAGTTTTGATGGGTATTACTGGTGCAGGCAGATTCGGAAGGAATCGGTATGCCCAGTAATTTTTATCTCGGCTCGGATAGGGGAGATGGATCAGGTATTAGCATTGGAAAATGGCGGAGATGATTATATTACAAAGCCGTTTAGTGCAGAAATAGTAATGGCTAAAATCCGTAGCCAGCTGCGCCGTGCTTATGGGGAATATGCCACAAGACAAGAGGAGCGAATATTAGAAAACGCTGGTCTTAAATTCTTTCCGGATCGAATGGAGTTGGCCCTCGGCACCAAAACCATTTCCTTATCAAAGAAGGAAGCAGATATTATTGAAAGCTTGATGGAACGATATCCACGGGTGGCTGGTCGTGAAGACTTACTAGAGAAACTTTGGGATGAACAAAGTTATGTCGATGAAAATACATTGAATGTGAATATCACGAGGGTTCGGAAAAAGTTTCAGGAACTTGGATTACACGATGCAGTGGAAACAGTAAGAGGGGCAGGGTATCGGTTAAACATTTCATGGAAGGAAGATAAGCGATGAGATTGTTTTTTAAGGAGTATTCCTTACTGATCGTTGTCCAGGCAGTTCAAATGCTCGTCATCCTTTCACTCTTCTGGTTAGATGGATACCGAGATATCCATCTATTTTTTTACGCAACTTTTCTCAACTTTTTCTTCCTTGGCTGCTACCTAACTTATTATTATTTATCACGTAAGAAGTTGTACCAGCGCTTGAATCAGCCGCTGGAATCACTAGATGACAGTTTTCAAAAAACAGATGACGCTCCGATTTCGATAGCTTTCGCCCAGGTGTTGCGTAACCAGTACATGTTATTTCAAAGTCAATTAGAAATGGTCGAAAAAGAGCAGGATGAGCATCGGAAGTTTATGGATCAATGGGTTCATCAGATGAAAACCCCTTTGTCGGTTATTGAACTCACTGCCCGAAATTTAGATGAACCTGAGTCCTCCAGCATCCGAGAAGAAACCGAACGGATGAAAACGGGCTTGAACACGGTTCTCTACATGGCACGGCTAAGAAGGATTGAGCAGGATTTTCATATTAGGGCGGTGAATCTCTCGAAATTGGTGGATGATGTGAACGGAGAAAATAAACGTTTGTTTATTCGCAACAAAGTCTATCCTAAGCTAGAAGAGGAAAAGGAAGGAATATTGGTTGCGACTGATGAAAAGTGGCTTTTTTTTATCCTATCTCAGTTGATCAATAATGCAGTTAAATATTCTTCCGAAACCAGTAATCAGATTATCATTTCCATTTATGAAAGAGGGAAAGAAGCCGTCCTGGAAGTAAAGGACTTTGGGATTGGCATTCCTGAAGTAGATAAAAGGCGGATATTTGATCCCTTTTATACTGGAGAAAATGGCAGGAAATTTCGAGAATCCACGGGAATGGGGTTGTATTTGACAAAGGAGACGCTAAACATCCTCGGGCACCGGATCGAAATGGAGTCAGAGGTAGGGAAAGGTACAACCATCTTCATCATTTTCTCAGAAACTCAAAACCTTACAAACCTTGTAAGGAAAGTGTAAGAAGAATCGATAGTTCAGGTAACAATGAGCAAGTTATACTATTCACAGATCAGAATTAGAAAGGGGATCTTGTGATGTTGGAAGTAAAACAGGTGAGTAAAATTTATGAAGGTAAAATTGTTTATAAGGCATTAAACAATATTAATTTATCCATTGAAAATGGGGAATTTGTTGGAATCATGGGTCCTTCAGGTAGTGGAAAAACGACCCTTTTGAATATGATTGCTACGATTGATGAACCAACAACTGGTGAGATATTGATTAATGGAAAAAATCCAAATCGTCTAAAGAAGGATGACTTGGCAAAATTCCGAAGACGTGAACTCGGGTTTGTTTTTCAAGACTTCAATTTGCTTCATACCTTAACCGTGGAGGAAAATATTGTTCTTCCGTTGACTCTCGATGGAAAAAAGGTCAAAGAGATGAAAGAGAAGGCGCATGTTATCGCAGAAAAATTAGGGATTACCCCTATTTTGAACAAGCGCACCTATGAAATATCTGGTGGTCAGGCACAAAGGGTTGCTGTGGCAAGGGCGATGATTCATGTGCCCAAGATGCTACTCGCCGATGAACCGACTGGGAATCTTGATTCGAAGTCATCGAAAGATGTTATGGAAATGTTGGAATGGATTAATAAGAATGAGCGCACAACAATGTTATTGGTGACCCATGATCCACTGGCAGCAAGTTTCTGCAATCGGGTGATTTTTATCCGAGACGGAGAGTTCTATTCAGAAATTCATCGTGGAGATAATCGCCAAGCCTTTTTCCAAAAGATTATCGATACACTTTCTTTACTAGGAGGGGATGGCCATGACCTTTCGCAGATTCGCGTTTAATAATGTCGTTCGCAACAAAAGGTTGTATGCAGCTTACTTCTTAAGCAGCATGTTTACGGTGATGGTGTTTTTTACCTTTGCGATTTTCTCTTTTCACCCAGCCTTAACTGGAAGTGTAATCTATGCAAACGTACAAGTAGGGATGAATATTGCAGCAGGAATCATCTATGTCTTTTCCTTTTTCTTCATTCTCTATTCAATGAGTTCATTCTTGCATACCCGAAAGAGAGAGTTTGGGTTATTGATGATGCAGGGTATGTCTATTAGACAAGCTCGATTAATGGTATTCATGGAAAACATTTTGATTGGATTTTTTGCAACAATAGGCGGAATATTATTAGGATTGATTTTTTCTAAAGGGATTTTATTGGTTGCTGAAAATGTGCTAATCATGGATGACGCACTAAACTTTTATATTCCAATGCAAGCCGTTGTTATCACCTTTGTTTCTTTTATTGTGTTATTTTTCTTTATTTCGCTATTTATATCTTATATATTGCGTAGTCGAAAACTGATTGAACTGATTAAAGGAAGTAAGCAATCAAAAGGTGAACCAAAGGCGAATCTCCTTTTGACGATTTTAGCTGTATTTCTGATTGGAATTGGCTATGTAGTTGCTTTGACTGCGAAGGGAAAGGACATCATAAACGTGATGTCTCCAGTAATGGTTGTCTTGATTATCGGTACGTATCTGTTATTCACTCAGTTAAGTGTTTATTTGATTCGAAGTTTTAAAAAGAATGATCACATCTTTTGGAATAAAACGAATATGATTTTCTTATCCGACCTTTCGTTCCGAATGAAAGATAATGCGCGTACTTTTTTTATCGTAGCGGTTGTTTCCACTGTAGCATTTATTGCGATTGGAACGCTAGTTGGTTTTAAAACACTTATTATAGAACAGGAAAAAGAGATAAAAAATCATTATCCGAATCCTTTTTCCTATACAACGAGCGAGGAATATACAACGAATGAGCAAAAAGAACAGGATATTGCTTTGATTAATGAAACTATTAAAGATGCGAATATGGAAGCGGTTCATGAGCAAACCATACTTCGCTATTATGACGACGTTAATCCACATTTCGTACTCGTCGTTCGTCAATCTGATTTTAATCGGTTTGCTAGTTTACTGGGAGAAAATCCAATAGATGTTCAAGAGGGAAAAGTGAAAGTAGTTAAAGTTCTTGCGGATAACTGGGGACTAGCCGAAACATTAGTTGAGCAGTCGGTAAAATTAAGTTCAGGTGTTACCTTGTCGCCAGATGAAGTGATTCATTCCAATGTTCTACCAGTAACGAGTTCTTATTATGTGATTTCTGATCAACATTACGAGGAACTGCCAGCTTCGTCTAGCGAAGAAGATTATCATGCATGGCAATTAGCTGATGAGGAAGAAACGATATTAGCAGCTTCTATAAAGATAGGAGAAGAAGTTTCGGGATTATTTTATTCACAAGAACTTCAAATTTACAAATTAAATAAACAATATGGACTCATGTTGTTTGTAGGGTTGTTTATTGGGATTGTCTTTTTTGCTTTGGCTGGAAGCTTCCTTTATTTCCGACTTTATACGGATTTAGATGAGGACAAACAGAAGTTCCGTTCTATTGCAAGAATGGGTTTAACAGAAAAAGAATTGAAAAAGGTTCTAACTAAACAAACAGCTATTCTTTTCTTCACGCCAATTGTTGTCGCATTGATTCATGGAGCGATAGCTTTAACTGCAGTGTCGCATCTTTTCCCTTATGACTTAATAAAGGTATCAACGATGGTACTGGGTGTCTTTTTAGTAATTCAAATTGTGTATTTTTACATTGTCCGCTACTTCTATATGAAGCAGGTTCGAACTGTCCTATGAAGGAGCAATTGTATTTGGATTTTGATGATTGGTTTTGATAATAGAGGGCTGTCTGATAAGTCTTCAAAATAAGGCAGGCGACAAGGATTTCTCTTCCTGCCTGTTTATCTTTTTGCTTTACTTTTAATATTTTATGGGCTAAAGCAATAATTTCAAACTCTACATATACCTTTAGAGCCCTTTTAAAGGAAATCGGTGGCGATTTGTGGGTAACTTGATTGTAACCACCGACCGATACAATCAACTCATCAAGAAAGAGGGAGAGATTGTCGTGAGGTGGGAGCTTGATTGGCTAGCAAACAGAGCGAGATTAACACCAAATAGAGAAAGAATTATTGATGCCGAACAAAAGAAGCAATGGACATTTGCTGAGCTCAATCAGATTTGTGAGCATACAGCAAATTGGTTATATAAAGAAGGCGTAAGAAAAGGAGAAAGGGTTGCTCTTTTGGCACCAAACGATATTAGCTATTTTCAATTGATTTGCGCATGCCTAAAGCTTGGAGCTGTATTTGTCCCGATAAATTGGCGATTAATTGCCATCGTCCTTTTAATTCGATAATATAGTGCATCATTTCAGCTTTACTCATGTTGCAGCTGGTTGCTAACTTGGATAATTTTAGGTATCATTAGAGTGAGAAACACATCTTCTAATACACCTCTTTCCCCCTCCACCAGGACCTGTAACAGAAGAGTGCATAGAGAATAAATAGGTTCGGAGCTAATAAGTAATCGTTGCAGCTATTTTAAAAGTGAACGACAAAAAATAACAAAACTCCTTTGTTTTCTTTTAGCTTGCCATAAAAATTACAAATTATTACAGAAGGTTTATTACATTTTAAAATTTTGTCCAGAGAGATTGTGAAGTTTTGTACTTAAAGTAACGGGTGCAATACTTTAAGATCTAGCTGCTGTGTAAAGGCAGCTTTTTCTTATTGTGCTAACGGGGCAGGTTAGCTTTACAAGGATAAATTCCAGAATAATTGAACTTAGATAAGAGAAAAATAGATAAAAAAGGACATTTTGTATGATTGGACTTATTTTTGCTGTTTTTCTCTTTAATTTAATTGCATTTAAAACTAACAAGCGGCTGACTAAAAATCAAATTGTTCATATTTGGGCATTTACTATCGTTTTTCAGGGTATTTTTGATTTGTATATTGACCAAAAATACCATGGTTATTGGTACTTTTCAAAAGATGTAGATTGGTCATCTTTACCTGCACTTACACTACTTGTACCACCTATAAATATGATGTTTTTAAATTGGTATCCATTTACATCTCTATTATTAAAAAGAGTTCTTTATTATATTTATTGGTTAATATTTATGGTGATCTATGAAGTAATAGCATTATTCCCTGAGCCTTGGGGGTACTTCAATTATGGATGGTGGAAATTATTGTATTCAGTAATTTGTGACCCTATCTTACTAATTATTTTATTAAATTATTATAAGTGGATATGTAAAATAGAAAAAAATCACTAACGAGAGCGTTTTTGTTAAGAGCAGGAACACTTTTTTTATTAAAGCAAAGGGGAGCAAGAGTTGAAGATCAATAAATGGATCTGCAGCTCTTTTTTCTTGTTGTACTAACGGAGCAGGTTAGTTAAACAAGCATATGTTAAAATACAGTTAAAAACAATAAGGATTGATTAGGTTGGTACAAGTAAAAATTGGGGATGTTTTTGATATAGTAACCCCTAATGGTATAGGATTATTTCAGTATGTTCATAAGGATGAAACAATGGGTCAATTAATCCGTATCCTACCCAGCTTATATGAGGAAGGGTATATCCTAGAAAACGAATTAGTGGAAAAGAAAGAAATGTACCTTGTTCACTTTCCTTTAGGTACGGCATTAAAGCAGAGGATAGTCAACAGAAAGGGGAATTTTAATCCCCCACTAGATTTTGTGTTACCAAAAAAATTTAGAAGTAAGCATACCATAAAAGGTGAATTTATCAATTGGCACATTATTGACTATGAGACTTGGAAAAGAGAACAAGTACAGGAACAGAGTGATGAACAAAAGCAATTGTCACCTTGGGGAACTTGGAATGACACTTTACTAAAAGAGAGATTAGCTGAAGGCTGGACATTAGATAAATGGATTTAGTTCTTCAGCTAACGGGGGTGCGTTTCTGTAAACAGCAGGGGCGCATTTTTTCTTATTGAAGTGACGGTGCAGGTTACTTGAAGAAGAGGGAATATTTGACCTAGTGTTGAATATTTCCTTCAGGAGAGTGATTTTATGGATGTTAGATTCTCGTTTGTTTTAGATAAAAATGTGCCAAACGGACCTCAATATTCTGCTTATGAACATGGTTTTATTGAAGGTGCTTTAAACATATATGTGGATGAAAAATTGTTTTTTGATGACCCATATATTAATCTTGCAGAACTAGGAATCCAACTGGGTGAATGGTTACATAAGATTCGTAGTGGTCTTAGAGAAAATATGGACTACGACACAATTGACCATGATGAGGCTATAATCAACTTTATTTATGAAGATAAAGACTACTGGAGAATTTATTCCATTTGGCAGGAGTTTGAAACACTCAAATACATTACCACAACTGCATTAGTTGAAGCAGTAACACATTATATTCAGGAGTTAAACAAGGAGCTTCACGAAATTGATTACGTTGTTACACTTGATGAGTTCCTTTGAAAATCCGTCCCTGATCAAAATGAAAAAATTGCACTAACGTGCAGGTTAGTATAAGAATACTTACCCAAAAACAAAGGCTATTAGTTTAGAATAGTAATATAAAAATGAAGGGGAGTTTCTTATTGTCTAGTGATAATACAACAACAAAGAGAATAATTGCTTTTGTAATTGATTACTTTTTAATCACATTATTAACTTTACTTGGAATTTTACTTTTTCTACACTATGCAGGAGATGACGAATATAGGGTTACAAAACAAATTGGGAATTTTATTAATACAATTGTTTTTACACTTCCTCTTTTTAAAGATTCCTTTATAAAGAGAAGTATTGGAAAAAGGATTTTTGGACTCAAAATTTATAATAGTAATGGTATGGAACTTCACTACTGGCAAATTCTCTTAAGAAATATTACGTTAATCATTTCTATAATTGAATTGGTTGTTTTCTTAAGCAGAAGCGATAAAAAGAGATTAGGTGACTTAATAGCAAAAACATATGTAGGTCCAAAATAGGTTATGAATAGCTATAGGCTTATTCAGCTACCTGGTGCTTTACTTTAAGATCAGGTTGCTTCGGCAGCCCTTTTCTTATTGTGCTAAGGTGGCAGGTTAGTTGAAGAAAGATTTATTTGTAGAGCTTTATTCCATGCAGGAGTTAAGCTCTTTATATTGAATACTGTTTATTAATGAGAAAAATATCCTTAAATAGAGGAGTGTTAGAATGATAACACGAGAAAGTTGGCTTGTTGATGAGTAGTAATCGCCATCAATTCATTCACATAAAAAGTTTTATAATTATTGTATTGAGCTAAGGGGAGAAGAAATTAATGATTAGAGAATTAAAAGTAGAAGATAAAGATGCCTATATAGATTTTGTTAATGACCATACTGATGAAAACGAGAATGACCCAGCATTAGTATCTCCTCCCAGTGATTTTATGGATTACCTAGTGGAACTTGAGAAAAGAAAAACAAGTCCGAGGGAAGGTTTTGTACCAGTAACTCGTTATTTTCTATTTTTTAATAGTAAGATAGCTGGTTATGTTGATTGTAGATGGAGTTTAACAGAAGCAACACTTCAATACGGCGGACATATCGGCTATAACATTGCACCCAGCTATAGAGGTCAGGGTCTTTCTAAAGACCTTTTGACATTTGCATTAGAACAATATAATAATAGTAACTTTGAAAAAGTATTGCTAACTGTAGATGAAGATAATATAGCTAGTAAAAAGAGCATTGAAAAAAAAGGTGGAGTAATGGAGAACTCTTATTATTATGAGGGTAAACTACATTGTAGATATTGGATCCCTTTAAACTATAGAAATGAAATGAAGTAGTTCCACTTATATAGAAATATCTGGTTTCGACACTTTAGTTTTAAAAAGAGTAATTATAATTTTGATATTTATTAGAAGGCAGAAATGTAGTATTAGAACCAGTGTTAAAAGGTTGGTATTTGGTTTAATAATAACGATTTTAGTTATTGATGTTGTATTGGCTTTACTACTAAATACATTAGTGAACTATGGTAGTAAATTAGAAAAAAGTGAATTAAGAGAAATTCAATTCTGTATAAAAGGCTTTCAATAAATTTGATCATGTTAATAATAGTTTGTGAAACATTTTACTTAAACTATCGGGTGCTTTACTTGAATAATAACAACATAAGAATCCAAACTAGTTGTGAAAATTCAGGAGTGGCAAATATGGTTGCATTTATGTCTTCTTGCAAATATTTTTAAAAAATGTTAAACTTTAGAAGAATTATTTTTGATCGGTGTAAAGGATAGTATAAGATTAACTTTTCGTCTTGATGATCACTGAGTGCAAGGATAGTAACACATTGTGTGGAAAGCACACAGCAGGAGGAAACAAAATGGAACAAGGTAAAGTAAAATGGTTTAACGCAGAAAAAGGTTTCGGATTTATCGAGCGTGAAGGCGGAGAAGACGTATTCGTTCATTTCTCAGCTATCCAAGGCGAAGGTTTCAAATCTTTAGACGAAGGTCAAACAGTTTCTTTTGACGTTGAGCAAGGTCAACGTGGAGCTCAAGCGGCTAACGTGCGTAAAGCTTAATAATAAGAACAAACTAAAGCAGGCTCTTTATAGAGTCTGTTTTTTTATTTCTCCTTTTAAAAACAAGGAGCCCCACTCACGAATGAGTAGGGCACATGTAAACAAGTAAATCAAATGGTAAACAAAGTGTACCATATTATCACGAATTCTCCTAATTACCTTTGAATAAACATTTTAAAGTGCTTATGGAGAGAGTGGCAAAATTGTCCATCTTTATTGGCGTATTTCGACTAACGGGGTGCGTTTGTTAAAGAGGGGGATCGCTGCGGCGGTCTTTTTTTATTGTTGTACTAACGGGCAGTTTAGTGAAAGAACAATCACTTTTTAGTACCAACTACTAATAGTAAGTGTTAAAATCAAAGAGGATGACTTTTATACTAAACAATGCTACTAATTTTAAGGAGAGATAAAATGAATCTTTTTGATTTATTGTTAGAATCAAACAATCAGTTAGTAGAGCAAGTTAAAGCATTGAATTATGAACAATTAAATGCCAAACCTGCTCAGGATAAGTGGAGTATCTCCCAAATTTGCCATCATTTATATTTGTCTGAAAATTTATTTACCAAGGCTATAGAAAAAGGATTAAAGGATAAAGACTATGAGAGTGTCGCCCATAAACCTATACATTTAGTTTCTGATAGAACCAAAAAATTTGAAACACCAGAGATTGCCAAACCAACTGAAGAGCCTTTTGATGTTGAAAATATGTTAAATTTATTAACGGAATCAAGGGAAAATTTATTAAACGTTCTTCGTGCAATCGATGATAAGTCTATCCTATCTAAAAAAGCAGCGAAACATCCTGCATTTGGTGAATTATCTTAGAACAATGGCTTGAATTACTGTACTTACACGAGCAAAGACATATTGAACAAATAAAAGATATAAAGTTAGCTAAACTTATAGTTGATAGGTATTTGTGAAGAGTTTCACTTAAACTAAAGGGTGCGTTTCTTTAAAAAGGAATGCTCTTTTCGTATCCAATTAAAAGGAAGTAAATGTTATTATTATATTAAAGATGGTTGCTCTTCTATTATAGGTGGAGAAAGCTTTAATACGATATATACTACAATATTAACTTTGGAGGCACACCACTTCAATAAGACTTATAACGAAATTAAGTTCTTGATATATCCCGTCAAGGACATATTATGAAACAGTGCTTTAATAAAGGAGTTGTATAAAATGAATGAAAATAAAGGTACAGAAATAAAACGCTTTTCAAAAGCAGAAAACATTCTACCTCAGATCAATAGTAAAACTAAGCTAGGCGACTTACGAAAAATCGCGAAGGACATTAAAAAAGATCACGAACTAGCTATGGAACTTTGGTCAACCGAAGAGTTTTTGCCCAGACTATTAGCAATCTTAATTATGGACAAAAAACTTCTTTCACAAGATGTGCTAAATAAGCTTGATAAGGATATGCAGACTCACACTCTTGATGAGCGAAATAACTTAATGGATTGGTTAATGGCTAATCAGCTCACCAAAGACAAGAAGAAAATTGCATTGATGGAGTCATGGGAAAATAGTCCTTCTGCTCTTCAAAGGCGAGCTTTCTGGTATTATCAAGGGCGTTTGAGATGGACTGGACAAACACCGCCTGATAACACCGCATACTTGCTATCTGCATTAGAAGCTAATATTACGCAGGAAGAACCGGAAGTTCAATGGGCTATGAATTTCACCGCAGGCTGGATAGGCGTTTATGATGAAAAGAATCGTGCACGTTGTATTAAACTTGGTGAGAAAACGGGTCTTTACAAAGATGAAATAGTAGCAAAAGGATGTACTCCCAGCTATTTGCCGGAGTTCATTACAATTGAAGTTAACAAACGACTTAATAATTAGTTACCTCTGAAAAATTTATTAGGGTTTAATGCAAAAAATAAAGGAATTCAAAGCCTCAATATGAAAATTGTAATAGGCTTGGACCGAAAAATAAAGAAAACAACGCGTTATGGCAGCTAGTTAGTGAAATATGCAAGGAAGATGTAAAGGATTAACCCACTATCTCTTTTTGGTCTGTAGGGCGCTTATCTTTAAGAAGAACAACTTTCCAGCTGCACAGTACAACGATACTGTTCAGCAGGAAATAAAAAAGGACGATTTCCACATAAATGGTGATCGTCCTTCTTCAACTAATGGGGGCTTTCCTTTAAGAAGGAGAAGTCTTTTATTTATTTTGTTGAAGATATTGTACTAACGATGCAGGATAATACAATAAGAAGAATATGTCTTATGTCTCATCAGACGAATATTATTCATTAAGAAAGGGATGATTACGATGACAAAATTATCTTATAGTGGTTTAAAATATGGGGAAAGTGATGTGGAAGTAAAATTACTGGTGGATATACAAAATGATTGGTTTGAGATAACGCATACGAAGGAAGTTTCTCAAGTAATGAATAAATCAACAGGTGAATATATCATAGTAAAACGGAACACCCTGAAATTTGAGGTTGTTTCATAGTACGATGAGATTGTGAAGTTTTGTACTTAAAGTAACGGGTGCGTTAATTTAAGATCCAGCTGCCTTTCCTGGGCAGCTTTTCTTGTTGAGCTAAAGAAGCAGTTTAGTTGAACAAGGAATGGTAAAACTAAAGAAATGGAATGTGGTGTGACAATGCTTTTAAATGAATATATGAATGAGTTTTTCCCTAACTTAAACCTTAGACCACCTTTGTTCTATAACTGGGAAATTGGCATACGGTTCGAATTAGGGGTAGAGTGGAATAGAGACTACAATTACGAAAACAGTTCATATCTACAGGGGGTTTATAAAAGGGCTGTCACGTTATATGAATCTTTACATTCACAAGACGAGGAAATTTTTGTTGTGGTAGATGTAAATGATTTGGAGATGGAAAAACATATAAGCACAAAGCGAGGATTTTTTCTCCCTATGTCTATGAAAAATCAATCTTATATAAATTGAAGCATATAGAAATGCCTTATATTTTCCCTGAAGATGATGAAGACGGAAAATATAAAACACATAGGTTTACTCTTAAATGCAAAACATCTGATATAAAATACGTTCCATTGTTAAAAGCAGTGTGTAATCAGGATTTAGGAATCCAACCAAGTATTTTTCATAGGATATATTTTTTAAATATCAAAAGGAAAACTATTTTTCACGTTTACGATGATAGAGGATGTGATGTACTTGCTACCTCACCTGAATCTATACTAGATGTTTATTATACATACAATGATTGGATATTAGATTACGACAAGAATGAAATAGATAAAGTGTTTAAATAAGAATATATCCTTGTTGAACGATAGGAGCGATTGCTGAATAAAGGTAATCGCCTTTTCATATTGAACAAAAGGTGCAGTTTAGTTTAATAAAGAAGAACAAATTGGGAAGATTAAGGGATAAATATAAATATGGGGTGAATATTAATGGTTAAACAATACTTAATATTATTAGGATTTTTATTATTCACTTTTACACCTTTACAAACTGTTGAAGCAGAAAATGTTTCAAAATTTGAACCAGAATTATATATGACAACAGAGGACATTATTTCAGATATTGTATTTCCAACCATAGATAAGAAGGTTCTAAAAGAATATAATAATAATTCGACAGATTGGCAATGGACAAGAATTGTTGGTATTGATTATAACGATAATCATTCTTATGATGTTGCAGTAAGGATTAGAGTAAATCCCAAAAATGACAGAGGAGATAACTATAAAGAGGACTTGGTTAAAATAAGGATATCTCCATCATGTGACAGTATTAAAATTAATAAAAAGAAATACAACCATGATTTTAAGATAGAAGTATTAGAATATAAACATTTGTAAGGTACTTGTTAAAGTAGCGGGTGAAAGAGTTCAGGATATAGCTGCCATATTCTTGGTGGCTTTTTCTTGTTGAGCTAACGAAGCAGGTTAGCGAAACAAATCTCTTTCTTGAAGAATTAGGAACAAAAGACTTAATGCAGGGAGAGATTATTAAAAATAAAGAATGATAATTTATAAAAAAGTTTGATAAAAATTCTTGCTTTTTGCAAGATTTTTTAAAAAAGAGGGATTTAAATGGGGATTTTTTCTTAATACTTATGTGTTTTTTATCGTTATTACATTTGTATTATATAAAAAAAAGAAAAGTCTAGATTAGACTGCATTTATGATAAGTTTTTATTGGTGGGATTTCTTAACAAAATTTGGGAAGAATAAATCAAGCGGAAGTATCTAAAAAAAACAGACCGGAGGGTGTAGCTTATGGATTTATTTGATCGGTATTTACTGAAGCCATTGCAACAACAACCAGATTTCAAATATCACCATTTCTACATCGGCCCCGACATCCCGGTTGCTTGCTCTTATCTGGACACACTCATTGATAAGAAGCAGATTCAACAGTTCATTCTGATTCCACTTTTGGAAATTCGCCTCAATATAGGAGAAACACCACAGGAAAAAAAGTTGCCGTGGATTCTTGACAGTCTTTCAGGGGTACCTTACTCCGTAGAATCGGATCCCGGAAAATGGGCGTCTCTACTTACGGAAGGCAAGTGTATTCTCCTCATGCAAAACGACGAGCAAGGATATGTGTTCGATGTTTCCAAGTTTCAACATCGAGGTATCACAGAGCCTAAGTCAGAGAAGACTGTCCGCGGCCCGGCAGAAGCCTTTACGGAGGATGTCATGACCAATGTGGCACTCATACGTAGCAGGATCAAAAATCCACTGCTTATGTTCGAATCCTATGATATTGGGCAAACGACGAGGACAAAGGTCTTGATGGCCTATTTAAAGGGGAAGGCATCCGAGGAGAGAATACAAACGTTTAGGGAACGGTTGAACAACATTCACACCGACGCCATATTTGAAAGTGCGAACATTGAAGAATGGATTGAACATAAAGAAATCACTCCTTTTCCAAGAGTGCTCAATACGGAGCGCCCTGACGTGGTTAGCTCTCACTTGACGGAAGGGAGAATTGTAATTATTACCGATGGCACTCCGCATTGTCTAATCGTTCCGGTCACGTTTTTTCAATTTTTCACCAGCGCGGAGGATTATTATCAAAGGGCGATGTATTCTACATTTTTAAGATGGTTGCGATTTTTAGGCTTCTTATTGTCGATTTACACACCGAGTATATATATTGCCCTGACTAATTACAGACCGGAGTTGATTCCAACCACATTGCTATTCAATCTGGCAGCACAAAGGGAAGGTGTTCCATTTCCTGCGTTTGTTGAAGCGTTCATTATGCTCCTTATGTTTGAAATACTGCGGGAAGCAGGGGTTCGAATGCCAAGCGCAACCGGTTCGGCAATTTCCATTGTCGGAGCCGTCGTACTTGGCCAAGCAGCAGTCGAGGCGGGGCTGGTTTCTGCAGCAATGGTCATTATTGTCGGAGTCACAGCGATTTCCAATTTCATCAGTCCCTCGTTTAGCTTTGGCATGGCGCAAAGGATTCTACAGTTTGTTTTTATGATATTGGCAATAAGCTTGGCGCTTTTTGGCATATTATGCGGTACGATCCTGTTGGTCGTGCACTTGGCATCTCTCAAAACAATTGGGGAGCCATACCTCTCTCCTGTCGCTCCACACCAGACAGGCCGATTGAGAGATGCGCTTGTCCGTGTACCTTGGTACAAAATGAAAAAGCCAGGAAGGTAAGATGTTATGACCCCATTTTTACGAACAGCAATTCCAATCTTGTTCCTTAGCCTAATGTTACAAGGTTGCGGAGACTATCGGGAAATTAATGATCTGGCCATCGTGGATATGGTCGGCGTCGATGTGGACGAGGACGGAAACTATTTGGGCTACTACCAAGTCGTCAATCCAAACGGTATTGCCAGTACGAAAACCGGGGGGAGCCGTTCCCCGATTTATACATATGTATTTAAGGGAAAGTCCTGGGCTGAATTTACAAGCAAGGCGACTCAAACCGTACCAAGAGAGATATTCGTTAGTCATTATCAAGCTTATATTGTGTCGAAACGTCTAGCTGCAAATGGATTGGGTGATCTATTGAATTTTTTGGAGAGCGATCCGAGTCGTCGCATGGCGACTGCCCTTTTTGTCACGAAAGATTCTGTGGGGGATATTATGAATACCTATGTTCCGCTCGAATCAAATGTAGGGAAAGACCTCCGAAACATTCAGCAACTGCAAGTTGACTTCACAGGAAAAGACGTTGGTGAATCAAAGATTAATACATTACTCGAAAACTTCGAAAGCTTAAAGCTCACTTTCGTTTCCAATATTATGTTATCAAGTAAAAAACCGATTACCACTACTAAACGTTATGAATCCATTGAAGGGAATACAGGAAACTTCACCTATACAGGCGTATCCATTATCAGGAAAGGTCAGTTCATTGGTGAACTGAAGGCCGAACAAGTAGTTCCACTTTACTTCATGTTGGGTAAAAGCAAAACTCTGCACCAACATATCGAGTTAAGCAGTGAAGAATTTGCCGATCTGCAAATGTTGTCCAAACCAAAGATTAAAAGACGGTTCACCCTTATAGATGGAGAGCCGACACTTCATCTTACTATCAAACCAAAGTTAAAATTGCTGAACATTCATCAGAATAAGCGTTTGGATTCCCAAACGTTGCGTCGATTGGAAAAGAGGTTTAACGAAGAAATGACGGATCAAGTTACGGACTTACTGAAGCTTGCCAAAAAGGAAAAATGGGACTTATTGGGACTTGAGGAACGGATCTCACATACAACTGGGAGGGGTTGGACTGAGTTAAAAGCAAATCCTGACAGTTGGATGAGAACGAAGGTTACTCTTGACATTAAATCATCAATAGTTAAAACAGGAGTATTAGTAACTCCCTATGAAGGAGGATAGTGTAATGGAAGATGCAACATTATCCAAAAGACAGTTTCTTTCGATCGTCATATTTACGACAATCAGCACCGCATTTTATTTACTCCCCCCCGTTCTTATCGCCGATGCAAAACAATATGCATGGCTTGTTCCTATATGGACAGGGTTCGCGGGTATTGGCATTTCGTTCCTTTGGGTTTATTTGGCCAACCAATTTCCCAAAGCAAACTTGATTCAAATTAGCAATCATGTATTGGGGCGAGTCGCCGGTATGGTTGTGAGTATATTACTTGTTTTCCAGATGATCCTTATTTGTTCGTGGGTGGTTAACAATTTAGACGATTTTATGACGACGACTTTGCTACCGAATACGAACGATTGGGTATTCGGTGCTTGCTTTTTGGTTATTGCGGTATACAGCACAGTAAAAGGAATCGAGACACTTGCCCGCACAACGGAGTTTTTTGCTCCGCTTCTTATACTAATTTTTTTCCTGTTCTTTTCAATCTCCATTAACGTTTGGGACTGGTCACGCTTTGCGCCCGTTCTGGAGATAGACTGGGAAGGAGTATTTTATAAATCAAGCTTTATGATTGCGTTTCCATATATGGATGCATTTACTTTCATCATGATCTTTCCTTATGTAAAGGAAAACCCCGGTCTCGTTTACCTGAAAGGAGCGCTGCTCGGCGTCCTATTTTTATCGGCGGTCACATTTCTTATCATTGGAACACTTGGGGTATCTCGCGCTTCGCACATTGCGTATCCTTTATTTACGTTATCCCAGGAATTGGAGCTCACTCAATTCCTGGAACACATAGAAGGGGGTTTCTCGATTTTTTGGCTTATTCTTGTGTTTATCAAACTTATGTTTACTTTCTATTGTGCGGTAACAGGTATTGCGCAGACATTCAACATCCAACATCGAGGTTTGATTTCTGCCCCACTCGCAATCATGATATTAGGGTTCGCCCAAAGTATGCATCAGAACATCATTGAGAATGTCGAGTGGATGAAAAAGTATTTGTTGCCGCAGGTATCGTTTGTTAATGTGGTGATTCCGACTCTGCTCATTGTTGTTCATTTTATAAACAAGAGGAGAAGAACATAATGTGGCCATTTGTCCTCAGCATATTAATCACGATTGCTCTTTTTGTCTACTTTGTTAACAAGCAAAGGCCAATTAAGGAATGGATTCTGTATTCTGTTATATCGCTGGTGGGGATCATGCAATTTTTTCTACTAATTATTGAAAAACCGATTCAGTTGCCCGCCATAATGGCAGAAGTGATTGATAGATTATATCGGAATGTTTGGTAAGAGCTACAATCAAAAATTATACCAGTAGGGGTCCTGACGGTAAAACGCGGATTTAATAGTATTTACGGATATTGAATATGCTTGAAAAGAAAAAAGGTGTTCCTTAGTTGGAACAGCCTTTCCCAATTACAAGAAGTTTGTGAAATATTGTACCTAAACTATCGGGTAGCTTATGTTTAACAAAGGGTTGCTGCGGCGGCTCTTTTTCTTGTTCCACTAACGGATCAGGTTAGTGGAAGAATGTCATTAGCTCTTATTTAACAATCGTTCCAGATTGTTGAATAAGGGGTTGTTCCTAGAAAGAATGTTTGAAATAATTGTAAGTGAATTATTATATAAATATTTACATATTTAAATTCAAGGGCTTGTAATCATAGTGATATAGGTTTCAACAAGTCAAAGTCAAATTCATTTTGGAGGGATGGACATGAACCAAAACAACGCAACAAAAAAAATCGCAACGCAAGTAGGTGAACGCGAGATTGTGATCACCCGCGTATTTGATGCTCCACGCGATCTTGTGTTTGATGCTTGGACGAAAGAGGAACACCTGTCGAAGTGGTGGGGACCTCGAGGTTTTACGACGACTTTTCAGAAGTTTGATATGAAACCGGGCGGTACATGGCAGTTTATCATGCACGGTCCTGATGGCGTTGATTATCCCAACACCAACGTCTTTTTCGAGGTCGTTAAACCCGAGCGAATCGTCATCAAACATGCTGTGTTTCCCCATCCAGCTATACTGTTCCACGTCATCATAAACTCGGGGATGGCTTTTAATGGTTGGATCATTTGAACTACTGGATAAACTTTTTAACTCCTTTCGTGTGTAGCTCTACACTTGTTTTTTAGTTTATGACTAACGGGCGTAGTATTTACAGAGAAGAAAGCGATAATTACATGAGAAATCTGTCCCCCGCTATTTTGATTTCGACCGAAAAAAGCGATTTGAAAAAATTCCAAATCGACTTTTTTAATATTATTACTTTTTAGGTTTCTTATTTAAAATAAAGCGTAGTTCATTGATATCATCATCAGATAGGGTATCTTCCTGAATGAATTGGACAAGCATGGATTTCAGGGTACCTCCATAGATACGGTTGATAAATGATTCGGTCTCGGCACGCTGGCACTCTTCCTGTGTATAGAGCGGGTAAAAGGTGTAAACTCTTAGATTTTTATTGACACCTACTACATCTTTTTGAACTAATCGATCGAGAAGAGTGCGTATGGTTTTCGGCTTCCAATCGGTACTCTCCTGTAAGGAAAATATGATGTCATTCGCTGTTTGAGGGGCTTTATCCCAAAGCACGTTCATGATTTCCCATTCTGATTCTGATATACTAGGAATGTTTTTCTCCATATTTCTCCCCTCCATTTTCTTTATAGATTCCTAAATCTTTTAAAATTGATAAAGTAATTTCTCCCGCCTTGCTTCCAGATGAATCATCTTCATTTTGTATATTGGTGGCAAAGAAATAAGTATTGTTCTTGGTCTCTACATACCCGATAAACCAACCATTGATGTTTTTTCCATTCACTGCTCCTGTACCTGTTTTTCCTGATAGGCGAGCTTCTTCATTCTTTTCTAAGAGTAGTGCTTCCTTCACAGCTTGGATATGCATTTCCTTATATCCCAATTGATTGTAATAAAAGGCTTGCAGCAGTTGGACTTGCTCGACTGGAGAAATTTTTAATGAGGATTCGAGCCAGAATTCACCAAATTCCCCAGATACATCGGAATTTCCATAGTTTATCTCTTGTAGATTGGATTGTATTGTTTCAAATCCTGTTCTACGATCTAATTCTTGAAAATACCAGTTTACAGATTTTTGTAAAGCAGATGAGACATCCTGATCCATATTCCAAGCGTCATAGGGTTGCTCCGTCCCATCCCATGAAAGGGTGGATTCTTCGGGTGATATCACATTTGATTCTAGTGCAAATAAGGCACTATAGATTTTGTATGTGGAATCAGGTGATACCCGCAACGTACTTTTCTCTTCATTATAAATGTGATATTGCTGTGCATTATGATCATATAAAACAAAGCTTCCTTCAAACCCTTTAAAGAATTGATGTAAATCCTCATAAACTGCTCCGTCATTATTAAAATAGTATCGGTCGTTTTCCGTCGCAAATGCGGAAACGAAAGGTAATTGGATTGTCAAAATGATACTGGCAAACACATAAATAAAGACGCTTTTTCTTATTGATTTTTTTGCGGAATGCTTATAGTCAGAAATTTGTTCAATTCGTTTTTTGATTTGAAGCTTCGAACCGTTTAATTGTGTCACTAACTGTAGCTTACTTGACCGTTTTGAAAGATCCAAAAAATTAATGATTGTATTTCCATATTCACTAAATGAATTATCATCAAGTAACTGTAAAACAGATGTATCACATGCGATTTCCCGATCCAATCTCATTTCTCTAAAAGCAAGCCAGACAAGGGGATTAAACCAATAAATGATTTGATAGAACAATATCACGTAATTTGTCAGCAAATCCTTGTTTTTATAGTGATTCAGTTCATGAAGAAAGATATACTCGTAATTTTTCAAGCTAAGCCAGTTTTCATGCTGAGAAGGTAAGACGATATATGTTTGAAAAAGTCCGAATATCATTGGAGATTGGACTCTTTTCGAAATAACAATCTTGATTGATTTTTTAATCTGTAGTCTTTTCTTGCATTCTTCGAAAAGCACGAGAACTTCTTGATTGGAAAACGCAGAAGAATAATTCTTTATCCTTCTAAGTGTGAGCCATCCACGAACCATAGTAAAGGTAAATAAAAGCATCCCTGACATCCATAAACCCATCACTCCCATATTAAGTAAGGCCAGGTCCGCCCGATTGACCGATACAGACAAGTCTTGTATTAGGTGTAGGCCCTGCATCATATCAGTTCCAGTTATTTCTATATTAGAGCTGGGTGCATTAGTCTGATATGTATCCCCACCGCTAAAGAGAGAACTAAAATTATATAAATCAGTAGGTATGAATGGAAGTGCTAAAGCCATAAAAAGAAACATCCACAAATGATAGTACCATTTTGCTGTTAATTGTCTTCCAAACCATTTTCGTATAAGTAGAATAACAGTAACGGAAAATGAAGACACCAATAGACCTATTATAAAATGAGTTAAAAACATGTCCTTCAATACCAACTCTCTTGATTTTTAAATTTTAAAAAACAGGTATATAGCATATTTATAGTGGCTTGATGGTAAAAAAATAAAGAATTGACTTTACTTGATTACATATGTAATACTATACTACAGATGTAATAAGACTACAAATGTAATCCGTTAAAACTCCTTGCATGAGGCTGTTTTTTCAATTCGTACATAAGAGTCTAATCAAATAATTAGGAGGTCTACATCATGAACAAAAGATAGGGTGCAAGAGTTAAAAGATCCGGCTGCTATCCCAGGAGAATACATAATAAATATTTTTTAGAAAGAGGTTGAATTTTAATGAAATCATTGAGCAACATTTTTAGTACTTCCACATTCAGAAAAATTGTGCCTGTACTATTTCTTTCATGTGCAACACTTGTAGGTTGTTCAAACAATAACGTTCATGCTGAATTAACTAAACCCAAAAAACAAGAAACTGCCACTAATCATGATTTTGCTAAGCTTGAAGAAAAATTTGATGCTAAACTTGGTGTCTTTGCGTTGGATACTGGTACAAACCAAACAGTAACCTATCATCCAGATGAGCGTTTTGCTTATGCCTCTACTCATAAGGCTCTAGCTGTAGGAGCACTTTTACAACAGAAATCAATAGAAGACCTTAATCAAAGAATTACCTATACACCTGAGGATCTTGTTAATTATAATCCGATTACAGAAAAGCATGTTGATACGGGGATGACTCTTAAGGAGCTTTCTGATGCTTCTCTTCGATACAGTGACAATACTGCTGGAAACCTTATCCTTAAACAACTGGGGGGACCGACTGGATTTAAAAAAGCACTGGAGGAAATTGGAGATAATGTTACCAACCCTGAGCGATTTGAGCCAGATTTAAATGAAGTTAATCCTGGTGAAACTCATGATACGAGTACACCAAGAGCACTTGCTACTAGTCTTCAGGCTTTTACATTGGGAGATACACTTCCAACTGAGAAACGTGAACTTTTAATAGATTGGATGAAGAGAAATACTACTGGAGATGCGTTAATTCGTGCTGGAGTGCCGAAAGGTTGGGTAGTGGCTGATAAGACTGGAGCAGGATCATATGGTACGCGAAATGACATTGCGATCATTTGGCCATCAAAAGGAGACCCTATTGTTCTTGCTGTACTTTCGAGTCGTGATAAAAAAGATGCTGATTATAACGACGAGCTTATTGCTGAGGCAACAGAAGAAGTAATTAAGGCCCTTAAAGTCAAAAATAAATAGAAAATGATTGTACTAAAAAAGGTTACGTTAAGTAGCCTTTTTTAGTAGATTAATTCCTATAACGATTGTTATGGTGACCCTTCTTCAACTCCCATGAAATAACGAAAGTCTTTCATTATCTGTGGTGCTATGAAGTGCAGCATGGTTGGCTAACAGGGCAGTTCCTGGCTTCAACATTCAATTTTTTATGGACAGCTAACGATGAGTGACTTTTAAGATGAAAGTCGCTTTTTTTATTCCATAAGAAAGATTGTGAAATAATGTACTTAAACTATAAGGTGCTTTAATTGAATAAATATTATAAAAACAACGCTCAGGGATTTTCGTTCTGAGCGTTTTTTTATGCCAATTTTAATGTTATTTATAATGTTAATTCGGTTGCTAATTCTGTTTCGATTTTGCCTTCTAAATGCGTTTTGTACTTCAAAACCGAACTACTTAAATTAACTTGTGGTGGTCTTTTTCCCGAGATCCTTTACGGGGGAAAGTCAATTCGTGAATAAGTTGCAACTTTTCTAATCAACCTAAGAAATATACAAACTTAAGAAATATACAATTTGAAGAAGGTGTATTATGGCGAAAAATTGTTATCGGTCATTCACCATCATTGCTTTAAGCATGGCATTATTACTAATGTCATCCTGTAGTCAGTTACAAAGAAAAGAGGAATACAATAAGGATAATAAAACTTCTCGTGAAGTTTTAGGTTTCTACACAGAAAAGGAAGGAACATATCCAGGGTCTCAACCTACAGTTAACTCGCATTTCAACAGTTTAAGCATCATTGCACCCTTTTGGTATAAGCTTGATGATAAACGTCCAGGCAGTCTTATAGATTCCGTTACAGCAGATCATAAGAGAAAGGTTATTCAGAGTGCTCATAAAAAACACCTGAAGGTATATATGGTTGTACATAATCTCTTCTATGAAACCGTCGAGAAGGGCAAGCTGGTAGCGAGTAATGTACTCGATAACGATAACAACCGCAATGTTTTCATTCAGAACTTACGCAATGAAATGAATCAGTTTAACTATGATGGTATTAATATTGACATGGAAAATTTGTATTTGACTGACCGAGATTCCTTTAGTCAGCTGATAAAAAAATTGTCTGATGCTCTGCATTGTGATGGAAAAGTAGTTACGGTTTCAGTCCCGGCAAACACAGGTGATTCCCGTGCTAATCCCTGGTCACCGTGGTTTGATTACGAAAAACTTGGTCTATATTCAGATGGGTTAATGATTATGACATACGATGAACACAACCCAAGAACAAAACCCGGGTCAACAGCATCAGTCAATTGGACAGAAGCAACTATTCGTTATGCATTGAAACATGAAGTACCACCATCAAAAATTTTACTTGGTATCGCTGGTTATGGATGGGACTGGGATACAACGGCAGGCAAAGCCATGTATAGCTCCTATGAAGAGTTAATGGGTCGGAAAACAAAATATAAAGCTAAAGTTCTATGGGACTCCCGTTCGCAAACACCTCATTTCAGTTACGTAGATGAAGAACATCATAGCCACCAGGCTTGGTTTGAGAATAGCCATAGTCTGCGGTTTAAGCTAAACCTTGTAGAAAAATATAACTTACGGGGAATCGGGATTTGGCGGCTCGGTTTGGAAGACCCAATGTACTGGACGACTATACCCGAGAAAATAAAAGTAAAAAAGTAATGGAATGGGTTCTGGTTACCTTGGCAATTAAGGTTAATACGAAAAGAGTCATAAGGGCAAGAAAACTCTTATGACATGGGTATATGTTCTATCACCTAAACCTGGAAAAAGTTATTTGGAGTAATATGATTTTTTCTACTATCAATTAAAGCAATACAGTGAGCCAATCGCTCTACCCCTAGTTTAATTTGACTCTCATTCACTTGAGAGATACTTAATCGAAGGAGATTTTCCTTTTTATATTCTGGTAAAAACATTCTAGAGGCATCATCAACATGAATATGCTGCTCGTTTAGCATATGAACTACCTGTTTTGCTGTCACATTCTCGGGCAACCTGATGGATAGATAGAAACCTGAAGTCGGTTTTGAAAAATAAGTATTAGCAGGCAGCAGTAATTCGCATGATTCTTGAAGGATTTTCATTTTAGTACGGTATACCTCTTTTATTTTTTTTAGATGGCTATTAAACATCCCACTTTTCAAATAAATTTCAAGAGCACCTTGAGAAAGAGCTGAACTATTAAAATCAGAACTGAATTTATAACGTAAAAACTTGTTAATCATTAAAGAAGGTAGAACGACAGTAGCAATCCTTAACCCTGGGAGAAAAATTTTCGAAAAGCTTTTAATATAAATCACTCTCCCAGAAGGATCAAAAGAAAATAAAGGATCTGATTTTGCATTTGGATCAAGGTCTCCTAAAAAATCATCTCCCACTATATACACATCGTATTTTTCAGCTAACTCAACGATTTTTTTCTTTTCACTATTCGTGTAAGAATGTCCAAGAGGATTGTGGAATCTCGGGATAATGTAGAAAAATTTTATATCATTATTACGAAAAATGTATTCCAGACGATCGAAATCAATCCCTTCCATCGTTAACTCAATTCCAAAAGTAGTAGCTTGGTGCAGATTGATGGACTCAATAAATCCGAAATAAGTAGGTTGTTCAATAAGAATATTGTTTTTGCCATTTGGAAATGGCATAGAAATTAATAAATTAAGGGCTTGCTGCGAACCAGATACAACGACTACTCTTTCAGGTTGAGTGAACACCTGTAAATTCTCCAAATATTTCACTAACTGTACTCGTAATGAGTAAAGCCCTTGTTGATCAGAGTATGTAAAAAGCTCTTCTTTATATTGTTCAATTGCTTGATTCATACAATGTTGAAATTCAAGATAAGGCATAACGTTTTTATCTGGACCAGCAGACAAGAAATCAATGACCTCATTTTCATTCGTTGTATTTTGAAATTCATTTACAACAAAGTAACCACTTTTAGGAACAGAATAAATTAAATGCTCCTTTTCTAGTTCCTCGTATGCCTTAATAACTGTATTTTTGCTACATGAAAAATGCTCAGATAGCTGACGAACAGAAGGGAGTTTACTACCTGCACGGAGTGATCCATCTCCTAGCCGAAGCTTAATTTCTTCCATTATACTAATATATTTTGAGCTCAAATCTCGAACCTCCTTTTAACTGAACCAGGACAGAAGGGTAAAAAAATAGTTTATTTTTATTGAGTGTACCCGTTATTATTTTGATTATATCAGAACTATTTTTTAATAAAAGTAGAAAATGGTACAGATATGATACAAAGTAAAAAAGATAGGGGTCGGATAAAATGCAGAGAGAAACCAGAGAGAAATTTGGATTATTGTCGGGACTAGTAGGTGTCATTTGTTTTAGCTTAACGCTCCCTTCTACAAGTATTGCAGTAGAGTATTTTGGGACTACGGTCGTCGGTTTAGGAAGAACAGTTGTTGCCGCTATTTTAGTTGCTGTTGTATTGATTGTTCGAAAAGAAAAACTACCTTCTCCACGCCAATTCATAAGTTTAATTATTGTTGCTGTTGGTGCAGTTTTAGGATTCCCTCTCCTCACTTCTTGGGCAATGGAATCCTTGCCTGTTTCTCATGGAGCTGTGGAATTAGCACTGTTGCCATTAGCCACCACAGGATTTGCAATGTTTAGAGCTGGTGAAGTCCCTTCACTCAAATTCTGTATTTCAAGTATAATCGGCTCTTTTGCTGTTATTGTGTATGCCCTTCATCTAGGCTTCGGTCAGTTACAATTTGCCGATTTAGCTTTATTAGCAGCAGTGATTATACTTGGACTTAGTTACGCAGAAGGAGGGAAATTAGCGAAAGAAATAGGTAGCTGGCAGGTAATTGCTTGGGCGATTATGATCGGTGCCCCATTTTTCATTATTCCAGTTGGGCTAAACCTTACGACTGAAATGCTCCATGCTCCTTTACAAGCTTGGGTTAGTTTTATTTATCTTGCGGTAGTTAGTCAATTTCTAGCATATGTTGCTTGGTATAGCGGAATGTCTATGGGCGGAATAGCAAGAGTTAGTCAAATTCAATACTTACAACCATTTTTGATGATTCTATTTGCAACAGTATTTCTAGATGAATCCATAACCCTTTTCACTCTTGTAATAGCAGTGATTGTTGTCTTTTCAGTAATATTAGGCAAAAATGCTCCCGTATCAAAAAAAGGTTCTGTTTCCGTGAAAAACTAACTTTTCATGTTCAATTGACATAGCTAAATAATTAAATATGAAAAGGAATAAATCTTATGGTATATAGCTAATGGTATGACAGAATTGTATTAGATGAAGAAGCATTAATGACTAGAAAAACGGTTATCTTATGGGGAAATTATAAATTGAATATAAGAAAAGATTCTGGGAGGAGAAAATAACATGTATATTCCTACACATTTTAAAATTAAAGACGAAACACTTGCCTTCGACATTATGAGGGAACATAGTTTTGCGACTCTTTTTTCTCAACATAATGGATTGCCTTTTGCGACTCATTTACCGTTAATATTGAACAAGGATAATTCATACTTATATGGACATTTTGCTCGTCCCAATCCTCAGTGGAAAGATATAAAAAACCAAACCATCTTAGCTATTTTTCATGGTCCGCATTGTTATATATCTCCATCTTGGTATGAGACGAATGAAGCAGTACCAACATGGAATTATGTGACCGTTCATGTTTACGGAGAAGTAGAACTAATAGAGGATGAACATGAGTTAATGGACTCCTTACATGATATGGTATTGAAGTACGAAGCTCCAGACAGTTCATACAGTTTACAAGATGTAGATGATGAGTTTCTCGCTGGTATGAACAAAGGAGTTCAAGGATTCAAAATAAAGATCAACAAAATAGAAGGGAAAGCAAAGTTAAGTCAAAACCACCCATTGCAGAGACAAGAGCTAATTGTTAATCAACTGGAGCAGATTTCAAATACAGATGAGCAACAGATTTCATTATTAATGAAGGCAAAACTATAAAAATATCGATGAATGTTACTTTAATAACTTGAGTTTTGATCCCAAAAAGGATTAACACTCTTTTTGCTTGATTTTTAATGTAAACACTTCTCTGTAAAAACCCTAGAAAGATTGTGAAGAAATATACTTAAACTAAAGGGTGCAAGAGTTAAAGATTGAGATCGCTGCAGCGGTATTTTTTCTTGTTGTACTTACTGGCAGGTTAGTTTTAAGAAAGAAGAGTCTATGGAGGTAGTGAATACCACCTATATTTAAAACTTAGGATATTCTTACAAAAAAAAATGAATGATGGGGTACTATCAAGCGTTTTCTTGACAGTGTCCCCTCATTCAACCACTCTGCGAATCGCTGTGCGTGAGGATCTTAAAAACTTAATATTAGTTCGTTTTAGAGTAATTTCGTAAAAACTTTTCCATTGTGGATAAGAGATCAGATAGATCACTTTCAGCATCTTTAGCAGCGATTTTTTGCGAAGTTATCTTTGTTCTGCTTTTGGTCTTATTTTTTTTATTTTTACTGTCATCGTTTGATTTTACAACTTCTTGACGTGACTGTTGTTTTTCGGATTCAGCCATTTTTGATTGGTTACTTGATTGGTTTCCAGCTTTGTCACTAGCTTGGTTATCAGATTTTTCTTTTTCAGCCTTTTCAATTTTTACCCCATAACTCATATTTTTAATGTGGAACATGGAAACGTGAACGATTTCCTGATTATTGATCAAAACAACAAAATCTTTATTTACCTCAGTGATTACACCCTCTACCTTCTCAGGACCGCCACGATTAATTTTTACCCATTTTAATTTCAATGACTCAAACAGGTCTTGGAAATTACCCGCCTTTTTAAATTCGGAATCGTTAGGAACTTCAATGTTGGATTTCATCTCGCCCTTTACATTATCAGTTAAACTTTTAATATGTTTAGTGTTGTAGTAAACGACCCCTTCATCTTCCGTGAGAAGGGCGATATGATCGTCACTTGCATCCATTAACTTCCCAATTCTGGATTCTGGTCCGCCTCGATCAACCCTGATTACTTTACCTATTAAATATTTCATGATGTCTCCCCTTTAAATTAAATATATATATTTACACCTTATCTATATGTATCACAGGATGATGTTGTCCTAATAAAATAGCCTGTTTATTTTTTAAACTAAGAGAAAAATAGGCCATTAAAACCAAATGATACCAGACAAAAATAGCTTTAATTATCCATGTAGTAGCCCACCACACGGGTCATGTATATGGTCCTGGGGGATGGTGGTGTTTCCAGGAGGGGAATCCATATATAAGGATTGTGAAAAAATGCACTTAAACTCCCATGAAAATAAAAACTGAAAAATGGCATGAAAAATAGACCCAGAAAAACCAGTTTTTAAAAAAGGCAGAGCCTCTTGAAGGATCGTATATAAGATTGGCTGATAAATCGCTTGTGAAACCTTTCTACTTAAAATGAAATCAGTTAAAGCTGGCGCAACAACCAGAAAAAGGATTAATCTCCCATGAGTACTACCCATAAAGGGCGCGACAGTCGGTGGTACACCGTGGTCGTTGGAGTCAGACTAACGGATGGGCTCAAAGGCACCATAGTTCAAAGACCTTCTTCGCCAGCATTAAAACAGTATAGACGGTCTTAGCCATTTTCATTCTCTGTGGTGCAGCGCTGATTTTGCGCTGCATGAATGGCTAACGGGTGCGATAGTGGAAGAACGAGGATTGCTGCGGCGATCCTTTTTGTTATTGAGCTAACGGGCAGGATAATTTAACAAGGTTAATTGGGAAATGGTGAATATATGAAACAATATGATGGCGTAAGGATAATTAAAAATGATCCCAATAATGAGTTTACTAAAGGACAAGTAGGCACTATCCTAGAGGTTTATGAGGATAACAATTATGAAGTAGAGATTTCACATAAAGGTGGAATAATATAGAAAACATTAGGACTATATTCACAAAATAAGTTACACTAATAATAATCAAATTAAAACATAAGACGAGAAATGTAACATGATGAAAAAAACTTTAATATTAACTTCTGCACTAACACTATCTATAATTGCTGGTTGTGGCAATCAAGACGAAGGAACGATGCCTGAGGCTAAAGAAACAGCTAGTTCGGAATCTAAAGTTGAAGATAAAAAAGCAGAAACTAAAGAAAAGGCAGAAGCTGAAGCCAAAGCGAAAGAAGAAGCTGAGGCTAAAGCAAAGGCTGAAGCTAAAGTACAAGCGGAGGCTGAAGCAAGTTCGACTACTTCTAGTGGAGGGTCAGAGTTCTTTGCCAACTGTACTGATTTAAGAAAGGTATATCCAAATGGCGTACCAGCTGATCATCCAGCATATCAATCTAAAATGGACAGAGATAAAGATAATTATGCTTGTGAGAATTAGTAGACTTATGAGGTAATTTATTTGTTTTAATCAGCTCCTCTCAAATAAATAAGAAGGGCTTATTTTTGTAAGGATATAACTTCTTCAACTATCGAAGCAGGTTAGTTAAACTAGAGAATAATTTTTGGATACATGATATTGAGAAAAGAGCCTTGATTTTTTCTTTATTTAAAATATAGTATAAGGGTGTTTACCCAATCACATTAGGTAATAGTAACATATCCTTTATTGTATTTTTATATTTATAGAGGAGGAATTACCTTGACTAATGATTATCAATTTACGCCATCCCTCCCAGCAGTCGGTCAACAAGATATAATTAATGTTAATGACCAGAGATTTGGATTCGGAAGCCCAGTATTTGGATTTGGCTACCCTTATTACCCATACCCACCATACCCTTATTATCCACCATACCTTTATTATCTACCATACCCATACCCTTACTATCCATATCCACCATACCCATATCCTTATTAATAAAAGAAAAGATTTGTCCTTCGTCAACCTCTGGGTTAAAACAAATAATAATAATTAAGTATACAAAAAAAAAGTATAAAGGAGTGGGCACAATCCCCATCTCCTTTTATTCTTCGGTTTAGTGTTTTATTCCAGTGTGGCAATAAAATACTAATAAAACTATTTCTAGAAGCCAACAAAAATAAGGGGAGTCATTGTTTGTGAAGAACTGTACTTAAAGTAACGGGTGCTTGAGTTTAGCAAAGAGTCGTAGCTGCGGCTCTTTTTCTTGTTCCACTAACGGGTCAGGTTAATACAAGAAGAAATCAATTTTGTGGTAATTCATTACAAAGAAAAGGATTGACTATTTGCTAATAGTCAATCCTTTTTCAAGTTTTAAATCCATATAAATACTTTTATTAAAAAATAGGAGGAGTTACCGAAAATAATATATTTGTTTCCTCAATAAATGGATTTTTCCATTTGTGTTTTAAGTTTGTTGGGATTTTTACACTGTCACCAGTATCCAGAGTATATTCCTCGTCATTTAAATAAATTTTTACTTTACCAGTTAAAACATAAGCAATTTCTTCCCCTTTATGACCCAAAAGTTTTTCTGATGATTGGGTATTAGGAGGTAGATTCATAATGACACTCGCCAAGTTACCGTTAAAATCAGGGGATAAAAGTTCATATGTTAAATTATCCACTACCATTTTTTTTCTGTTTTTATTTCGTACAACAAGACTCTTTGTGTTCGTTTCTTCCATGAAAAACATAAACATTGGTATATCAAGGTTTTTAGCTAATAACTTAAGAGTTTGTAAAGATGGATTCACTGTTCCTTTTTCTATCTGGCTCAACATAGATGGTGTTATATCAGTAAGCTTTGCTAATTCTCTACTAGTTAATCCTTTTCCTTTGCGGTAATCAGCAATTTTTCTTCCAATTTCATTTTCTTCCATTAATTCGTGCTCCTTATAATTAATTTTAAATAAATATATTAAATTAAACTTAACAAAAACAATGTGCAATGTTAATATTAATTTTGAATTAATTTATTAAGTATATTTTAATTGAAGTATCGAAATTGATAGGAGGTTAATCTTATGACAAAACTTGATGTGAATAAGTTGATAGTCCATTACCCATTGCTTCAGAAACTTATGTCGTTAGAAGAAGTTTTCTGGTCCAATCCAAAAATAGAACAATTTCCTTTAGGAATCAAAAAAGTCCCATTAACAAAAGAGGATGTTAAAGATGCAGAAGACCGATTAAACCGTTTTTCACCCTATATATCCAGAGTTTTTCCTGAGACTAAGGGGACAAATGGTATTATAGAATCACCGTTAGTAGAAATTCCTTCAATGAAGAAGAACCTAGAAATAAATTATCATACGACAATACCAGGTAACCTTCTTTTAAAATGTGACAATGATCTACCCATCTCTGGTTCTATTAAGGCAAGAGGAGGGATTTATGAAGTTCTAAAACACGCAGAATCACTAGCAATCCAACATCAGTTATTAACCATAGACGATGATTATTCCATTTTAGATAGTGAGAAATTCCGAAGTTTTTTTTCTAAATACTCTATTGTTGTAGGTTCTACTGGAAATCTGGGGTTAAGCATAGGTATAATCAGTGCGAAGTTGGGTTTTAAGGTGACTGTTCATATGTCAGCAGATGCAAAACAATGGAAGAAAGATTTACTTAGAAGTAAAAATGTGAATGTAGTTGAACATGAAGATGATTATAGTAAGGCAGTGGAGGAAGGAAGAAAGCAGGCAGGTACTGACCCTACTTGTCATTTTGTAGATGATGAAAATTCAAGGGATTTATTCCTTGGTTATTCTGTTGCAGCATCTCGATTAAGCAAACAGTTAAATGAATTGGGTATTACTGTAGATGAAGAACACCCTTTATTTGTTTACTTGCCATGTGGCGTTGGAGGAGGTCCAGGAGGTGTAACCTTTGGATTAAAATTAATGTTTCAAGATAATGTTCATTGTTTCTTTGGAGAGCCTACTCAGTCAGCTTGTATTTTATTAGGTTTAATGACTGGTCTTCATGATCAAATCTCAGTACAAGATATAGGAATTAATAATAAAACTGATGCAGACGGACTTGCGGTAGGAAGAGCATCTAAATTTGTTGGGAAAGTAATGGAACCTATTTTAAGCGGCAGTTACACTGTTAATGACGAGCATTTATATAAACTCCTTAAACAATTGTCCGATACTGAGGAAATTCAACTCGAACCTTCTGCCCTAGCAGGAATGATCGGTCCTATAAAGTTACTACATGAGGGAACTGCTTACTTAAACAGGAACAATCTTACTGAAAATTTAAGTCTGGGAACACATATTATATGGGCAACTGGCGGAAGTATGGTTCCAAAAGAAATTAAAGTTGATTATTATCAGAAGGGCATAGAGGCTTCTTTAAAATAGATACTGCAGCAAAATATTACTAAGTTCTAATTTTCATTAGGGATTTTTTCCAATAGTGAAGTATTCCTAAATTAAGAGAAAGAAAAAGGTTAGTTTGCGAGAAGAATACACTTAAACAAAAGGGGCTTTCCTGGGAGAGCTTTTTCTTGTGTCACTATAGGGGCAGCATTCCTTATGGAGGGGCTGAAGACTCTAAATGGATTCTTTCTAATGGAATTAAAATTCTTAATATAGTAAAGCCGGGTAGAACTTTTAATCCTACTCGTACAAAAGAAAGGGTAGCATTGATAAAACAATATTGGGGTCGTATCCCAGAAGCACCTAAAGGGTTAAGGGAAATTAGAAATAAACTTGAGCATTATGACGAGTACATAGAAGAATGGTTTTCGTCTACCGAAGGTGATTTTGCCTATAAGTTAGAGACAATAGGTATGATATATAGATACGATCCATCAAATGGTGGCGTTGTTTATTACTTAGAAAACTATGTTGTCATAAAAGATGTAATTGATTGGGTTAAACAGATGGGGCAACTGGTTATTAATTCGGATTATACATTATCTTAAAAGGATTTTACACGTCTTTTCACGTTATTCAACTAATGAAGCAGTTTAGCATTCCTGTAGATTGTTAAATATCAGGTTTGAAAAAAATAAAGCCCCTCAGTAAGATATGAGTAAGATACCACTCTAACTCAGAATCTTAAGGAGGAAGCCCTACTATG